>PKEX01000023.1 GCA_002919235.1 Clostridia bacterium | reverse complement strand
ATGGAACAAGACAGCGCCGCTCCTCATCACCCTGGCGGCGCTCAACGTGGCCTTTTTCTTCATCTTTTACGGCGGCTTGGAGCACATCATGGGGCTGATTGAGAGGATCTACGTTGTTTTCGTTATTGCATGGATCGTCATCGTCGCCCGGAAGTTGATGATCGATGTAGCGGCGCCTGCTGGTGGAGTGGCAGAGACAACGATCCAATGACTGAACCGACGCAGCCGCGCTCGGCGCTCCCCGGGCGATCCAAGTCGCGGATCGATGGCACCTGCTGAAAAACCTCGGCGACGTCGCCGAGCGGGTGTTGGCTGGTCTCCGCCTGCCCCGCATCGTGGTGGAGGAAACGCTCTCCCCGACGATCCCAAGCCAGCAGGTTCCGCCCCCGCCTCGGGAGACCCGCAAGGACGCGGAACAACGGGAGCGTCATCGGCGGCGGGTGGCGCTCATTGAGCACATTGTGCGCCGCTGGAACGAGGGCTGCCATAACGCCGCCGAGCTGTACCGGGAAATTCGCGGGCTTGGATACCAAGGCGCGCGAACGACGGTGAGGGACTTCGTCGCGACGTTGCGGACGCGTGACCCGGGAAAGCCGGCTGCTGGGCAAGTGCGGGTCAGGCTCGGGACAAGACGGCTGCGCATGTGGTTTACCCGGCCGCCGGAGGAGCTTGGAGACACCGAGCGGCGTTGGCTGGAGGGTGTGCTGGAAGGGTCTCCGGCGGTGCGTGAGGCGTACACCTTGTTGCAAGAGTTCCGGATGATCCTCGCGGAGCGAAGAGCCGACAAGCTCAAGCCCTGGCTTGAGCGCGCCAGCGGGGCGTCCGTCGCACCGTTGAGAGGGTTTGCCCGGGGCATCGAACGGGATCTGGATGCGGTGATGAACGCCCTCACGTTACCCTGGAGCAATGGTCCGGTTGAAGGCTACATCAACAAGTTGAAGCTGCTGAAACGGCAGATGTATGGGCGAGCCGGCATAGAACTTCTGAGGAAGCGGTTCCTCGCCTTGCAATCGTGAAAGGCCAGGAACCGCTTCACCGCACCGACGGCTCCAGAGCACCGAATCTGCGGGAGAGCCAGGTTGAAATCGCCGTTGACAATGCTAACTTAAAAGGGGACCGTTGATCGAGCAGTGATCCCCAAAAAGGGGACCACCCCGAGCACCCAATCCATTACCCTGACTTCTAGGAGCAACTTGGGAGTCAGGGAGGAGAGGAGATGCTCAAGGTGGTCGATATTGAGTCTATCCGACATCTGTACTTTCGCAAAGGGTGGTCCATCCGCAAGATCGCCTCGGAGCTGCACCACTCCCGTAAGACGGTTCGCAAGGCACTTCAAAACTCGGGACCATGGGAGTACCAGCTGAGCCGTCCCCGGCCGGCGCCGAAGGTGGGGCCCTACCGGGACATGATCCGTCAGTGGCTGATTGAGGACCAGACGGCGCCGCGCAAACAGCGGCACACGGCCCGGCGCATTTACCAGCGCCTGCGGGAAGAACACGGCTACGACGGGGCCGAATCGACCATTCGCCGCGTCGTGGCGCAGCTCCGGCGGGAGCTGGAGATGGACGTGGTGGAGCCGTTCTTTGTGCTGTCCTCCGACCCCGGGGAGATGGCGCAGGTAGACTGGGGCCAGGCTAAGGTGATGCTGGCCGGCGTCCCCACGGTGGTGCATCTGTTCTGCCTGCGTCTGCACTACAGCGGCGTGGCGTTTGTGTGGGCAAGCCTGCATGAAAAGCTGGAGGCGTTCCTGGAGGGTCACGTGCAGGCGTTTGCGTGGCTAGGCGGCGTGGTGGACAAGGTGGTCTACGACAACCTCACGCCGGTGGTCCGCAAGGTCTTGCAGGGGCACGAGAGCCGGGAACTGAGCGAACGTTTCGTGGCGCTGCGTTCCCACTACGTGTTCGACAGCGTGTTCGCCAACCCCGGGGCGGCCCATGAGAAAGGCAGCGTGGAGAACCTGGTGGGATACGTGCGCCGCAACGCCCTCACGCCGGTCCCGGAGGTCGAGTCCATGGACGAGCTGAACGAGCGGCTGTTGGCCTGGTGTGAGCAGGAACGCGAACGCCGCCGGGAGCGGTGGGAAGAAGAGCAACAGCGGCTGCGGACGGTGCCTGCCGGTATGTTCAAACCGTGCGTCGTTCGTTACCTGCAGGCTAACAAACTGTCGCTGGTGACCTACGAGCGCAACCGCTACTCGGTTCCCACCCGCTTGGTTGGCCAGATGGTGCGGGCCGAAGTCTATGCGGATCGGCTGGAGCTCTACTGGCAGGACAAACAGGTGGCGGTGCATCCACGAGCCGCCGGCCGGGGTCAAACGATGCTGCGTTTGGAGCACTTTCTTGGGGCGCTGGCTCGCAAGCCCTACGCGGTCACCCACGCCGCCGTGGTGCGGCAGCTGCCCGAACCTTACCAGACCTTGCGCCTGCGGCTCATGGAGCAGGACCCTAGCGGGTACCGGGAAATGGTGCAGGTCCTGCTGCTCCACCGGGAGTTTGACCCGGACCTGGTCCAGGAGGCGATCCAAGAAGCGCTGGCGGCAGGCACCTGCCACGCCGAAGGCATCCGCCAGTTGCTGCTCAATCGGCTCGACGGCCGCCGCGAGGCGTCCGCCCTCGAGCCACGCGGTCCGGCGGTGCCCGTCGGTGACCCACGCCGGTACGACGCATTGCTGGGGGTGGGGGCGTGAACTCCAACACCGCCGTGCTGGAAGAGCTGATCGACTTGCGGTGCAAGCAGCTGAAGTTGCCGGGGATGCGGGCCGCCCACCGGGAGCTGGCCCGGGAGGCGCTGGAGAAGGGCGTCGCACCCAGCGCGTTCCTGTTGAGCTGCTTGGAGGAGGAGCTGGCCTTGCGGAACCGGCGGGGTCTGGAAGCCCGTTTGCGGGCCGCCAAGTTCCCGCAGCCCAAGACGCTGCATGAGTTCGATTTCGACGCCATTCCGCAGCTGCCCAAGGCGAAGGTGCTGCACCTGGCAGAGGCCGGTTTTGTGGCCGCCAAGGAGAACGTCATCTGCTTGGGGCCCAGCGGCACCGGCAAGACACACATCGCGACGGCACTGGGCATGGCCGCCATCGAGGCGGGCTACCGGGTCCGGTTCATTCGGGCCGTTACTCTGGCCCAGGAACTTCTGGCGGCGCAGCAGGACGTCCAGCTCAACCGCTATTTGAAGAGCTGGGCCAAGTTCGACCTGGTCATCTGCGACGAGCTGGGGTATCTGCGGCTAGGACCCGGGGCGCCGCTGTTCTTCCAGTTCGTGGCGGAGAGGCACGAGACGGGGAGCTTGATCATCACCAGCAACCTGGAGTTTTCCCGCTGGGAGGAGGTGTTCGGCGACGCAGCACTGACGACGGCCCTGCTGGACCGGATTACGCACCGGGCGCACATCCTGGTCTTCAACGGGGAGTCGTACCGATTCCGCGAGACGCAACGGTGGCGTGAGCAGTTGGCTGGCTGATGTCAGAATTGTCACGCCCTGCCCCCTCGGGGGCAGGGGACCAATGACGCGCGTGGTGCTCTGGGTGGGTCCCGTTTTGGTTAGCACGGTGGTCCCCTTTTGGGTTGACATTCACACTCGACGCCAGGAGCAGGTGCGGCAAGGACAAAAGCGCCGTGCCCAGCCCACAGCAAGCCCGACAGGGCAAGCCCAGTCACGATCAACCGCAGTGCGCT
>PKEX01000005.1 GCA_002919235.1 Clostridia bacterium | reverse complement strand
CACGGCGGCCCGGGAGGTCGAGGAGGAGACCGGGTACCGGCCCAAGCAGATGGAGCCGCTGCTCACCTACCAGCCGATCGCGGGCTTGGTGGATGCCGAGCACCTGCTGTTTCTCGCTCGCGGCGCCGAGTACGTCGGTGAGCCGACGGGGGAGGTCGAGGCGGATCTGATCCGCTGGATCCCGATGGCCGAGATCCCACAGATGATCGCCCGGGGTGACATCTGGACGTCGGGGACGTTGATCGGGTTGTATGCGGCCCGGGAGTGGCTCAGTTCAGAGCGCGCTTGAGCAAGCGGGCCACTTCGTCGATACGGCGGCGCTGGCGTCGGCGCCATTGTCAACGAACAGTTCAGTCGGAATGGACTTCTTGGGAACTATGAGCACCGAGGTTGAAGTTCACGTCACTACGAGTAATCGGCAGGAGGCCGATCAGATCGCAAGTGCGGTCGTATCCCGGCGCCTGGCCGCGTGCGCGCAAGTGGTCGCCAAAATCTCCTCCACCTACTGGTGGGAGGGCGAGGTACGCCAGGCAGAGGAATGGTTGCTGCTCATGAAGACGACCACTGATCGCTTTGACGACCTCGCAGCGTGCGTACGTGAGCTGCACTCCTACGAAGCGCCGCAGGTCGTGGCAGTACCGATCGTGCGAGGTACGCCGGATTACCTGGAGTGGATCAGGCAGGAGACAGACCCAGCGCGCGGCGATTAGCACGAAGGTCCCCGAGCAGTTCGCGCGCGGCCTTGTCGGGCCGGGCCGCAAGGGCCTTCTCCACCTTCGTGAGGTGCTGCATGCCCCAGGTGGATTCGGTGCGCTGGGCGGCTTCGAGGGCACGGCGGGCGTAGGCGACTCCTTCTGTCACGTCGCCGAGCTGAAGCTGTGCCTGGGCGATGTCGGCGTAGACGACGGACACGCGCTTTTGATCCTCGTCCGGACCGAGAGCCGCGAGGGCGGCTTGGCTGGCCTCTGCCACGCGCTGCTCATCGCCGAGCCGTACATAGGTCGAGAGCTGAAAAGCGGCCATTCGTCCGGGGTCGAGAAAGCGGGTCCACGCCCGCTCTCGGTGGGGTCGGGCTCGAGTGTGGGCTTCCTCGGCTCGCTGCAGCAGCTCGGCGGCATGGCCGTCGCCGAGCGCGGCCAGTTCTTCGGCTTCGCGGGCCAGCAGCCATGCCCGAGTCGCGTCGTCTCCCTTGGCTGGAAGGAACTGTTGCGCTCGCCGGATGTATTCGACGGCTTCGGGGCCCGCGACCGCGTACGAACGGTAGGCATAGGTGCATGCCTGGATGATGTGGTGACCGCTCTCCTTCGCGGCCAGGGCGGCGACGCGCTCGAACGAGGCCGCCTGCGCAGGCTGGTTGAGGTCCCAGGCGATCCAGGATGCCAGCGTCGCGGCTTCGCCGGCCGTAGCCGCCAGGCGGCGCCGGTAGCGCTCCGGCGGCCCGCTCTGAAGCAAGGTGCTCAGCTCGTTGATGTGCGTTGTCAAGCCCTGGTAGATGGCCCGGGCAGGCAGGACGTATTCCAGCCGATGGAAGCCGATGGTCCGTGCTTCGAGCCGTTCAATCGTTTCCTCGTCGAGCGCCTGCGGCCCTCTCAGTGCGCGAGAAAGGCGTTCCCAAGGATCCGCCATGGAAGCCGCGGTTTCGGCGGTCATTCCGACCGCGAGGAGCAACATCGTACGTCGGTCCATCCGAGAATCCAGCCTTCCCACTACCCACGCCAGCGTCAGAAGATCGATATCCCACAGGTCGTCACTTCGGCGCGAGCCCAACAGCACGCCTTCGACGCTAAGGAGTTGTCCCGCTGGGACCCCATCCCGAGAAGGGATAGCGCGGCGGGATGGGACGGTGCCGATGATCTGGGCACGGCTGGATGAGCTGGGTGCGAGGCCGAGAGCGAGTCGGGCCGAGTCCGGCATGCGCAGCCCGTCGGCTATCCGCTCGAACACTTCGAGTGCGGTGACCTGGGCGGTTCCGCGCATGATCTCGCTGACCTTGCCCTGGCTGAGATTCACCGCAATGCCGATGCGAGTCTGACTCACGCCCGCATATTGTCTGACAAGTCGGAAAACCTGCCCGATATTCCGTTTTTGTAGAGCGTCAAGCATTTCGGGGCGCTCCCAGAGATCGGGCGGTATCGAAACCGGTTCCGCCGCGTCTGCGGGCATAAGTCCTTCCCCTTGCATCGCATGACCACGAGCATTTCCAAGCTTCCGGATTGGAGGTAACCCGTCAAGGGATATCGGCATGCCCGCTTGGAATATCGGCTCGGGATGGGTTAAGCGGCTGGCAATTACGACCCTTGCCCCATGGTTCCGAAGACGGAGAGGTGCTGGGCCTGCCGGGGGAAGGGATGGCGGCTCGTTCGGCGAGCGTCGGCGGATGCCGAGTACCGGCTTGACGGCGTGATCCTGCAGCTGTCCACGGTCACGTGTTTCGAGTGCTCGGGCTCAGGCCGTAGGGCGGTCGCGTCGTGAACGCGGACCGGCTCGTGGCAGGTCGTCGTCCCCGGCCCCTCACCGCCGCTGAGTGCGCCGAGCGGCTGCGCCGGGAGCTGGAGAAGTACGGCGTGACCGCCGAGGTTCACGCGGGGTTTGGGTTGGCGCTGGTGTCGGTCTGGGCCGACCTGGTGGTGTGGACCGACGGCCGCTGGTTCCGTTGGCGCTCGGGTCGTATCTCGATCAACGGGCGGCCGGTCTACGCTTTCGCCCCGGCCTCCGATGTTGTGACTGCTGCACGACGGGTGGCTCAGCGCTATGGGCAACTGCGCCAGCAGTACCCTCCACCGCCGTGGCTGGCAGAGGGTTCCTCATAGCTGGAAGGTGTGGTTCGACCTGCTGACGGCTGAGGTCCGGTAGGGCGGTGATCGGCTGCCCACGGGGTAATGGGCTCCTGTCGGCCATGGGCCTTCGCATGGCGCGCTTGCGCTGCTAGCCTGCTTGGCTAGACAAGCATGTTGTATGCGGAGCCCTGATGTCATTCAAATACACTCCTCCCAAGTACGCCCAGCTGATCGCCGAGCTTGAACGGCGCATCGAGTCAGGTGAGTATCCGCCCGGCTCGCCGCTGCCGAGCGAGCACCAGCTCATGGCGGAGTTCGGCATGGCGCGGCCCACGGTGGTCAAGGCGCTTGGCGTGCTCCGCGATCAGGGATGGATCGTCACCCATCAGGGCAAGGGTCGTTTCGTGCGCGGCCGTCCTGCCATCGCCTCCGGGCAGCAGACTCGTATGGGCCGGGAGCTGCTCGACCGCAAAGAGGCTCAGGTCGAAAGCTCGCTGCTATCGGCGGGGCCGGTGCCGGCACCCAACCGCATCGCGGCCTACCTCAACATCGAGCCCAAGTCACCAGTCGTTCTTCGTAAGATCCTCGTCACGCGCGATGACGAAGCATCTGAGATTTCCTCCACCTGGGTACCAGCCGACGTGGCCGAAGGTACCCCGCTGACAGGAACCGACGATCTCAAGCAGGGGGTGCGGCGCTACGTAGAAGCCGCGGCCGGTATCCAGCTGGACCACATCGTCGAGCACGTGACCGCCCGCAACCCCACTCGGGAGGAGTGCAAGCTCCTCGGCGTCAAGCCCTCTGCCGCCCTGCTGGCCGTCTACGCCGTCGCCCGTGAGGCGACCGGCAAGCCGTGGGTCGTCGTGGAGACGGTGCTTCCTGGCGATCGCCACGAGCTTGAGGATGCCTACCCGATCAAGTAATCCAAACTTTCCTGCCTGAACCCACTTGGGCTACTTGACTAGCCAAGTGGGTTCAGTGCTAAATGGAGAGCAACTTGGTCAGTCAAGTTGGCTGACTAGACAAACAGAGGTGGTGACCATGGCTCTTCGGGGACCCATTCCGATCAGCTTCGACCAGATCTTCCCGTACGGCTGCTACGCCGTGGGTGAGGTCGAGCCGGTCAAGGATTTCGAGGCGTCGAGCAACGGCCGCTTCGTCCAGGCGCGGGACAAGCAGACTGGCGAACTCGTCTGGCAGATCGCCGTAATGGACGCCGATCCGTCGCTGAAGGCGGCCCAGAAGACCGTAGCCGTCAAGATCCTCGCTCCGGCTCAGCCAGTGCTACCAGCCCCGGTGGCAGGCGTGCCGTTCACGCCGGTCGAGTTCGACGGGCTGACCGTGACTCCGTACGTCAACGGGTCCGGAAGGCTCGCCTACTCCATCCGGGCTCGGGAGATGCGCGCTCCTCGCGCTCATGCCAAGGCAGGGAACAGCAAGGAGGCCGCGGCGTGACCGAGCAGCCGTACACGTACCTTTCGATGTCGATCGACCCCGGCGAGCGTTCCCGTGTCCGAATGTCGCTCTGCGGCTCCATGATCCGAGCGCGTGCCTGGGTGCTCGATTCCGGACGGCCGCACCTGGCCCTGGAGCCCGACGAGGCGGATGTGACGGTCTCGACAACGCGGAGCGGGCCGGTCGCCGCCAAGGACCTCGACATCGTGCGGCAGGTCTTCGGCGCTGCGGCGCGGCACCTGGCTGGCTGCGAGCTCATGCACGCCGAACACGCCCAGGTCACCGACCGCGCGGCCTGACAAAAGGCGGGGCCGCTGGAACTGCCATTCCAGCGGCCCCTGGATCTCTCATACACGCCGGTGCTGAGAGGACACCAAGCTTAATGTTCAAGAAACTGCCTGGCGACGAGGCCCGCAACCTCGTCTCCACCACCCCAGACACGGCCGTGGTCTTCCGCCCGGCCGTCATGAACACCCCTGTCAGCATCACCCTGGCGATCTGGCTGTACCGGCTCGTCGCGGGCCTTGCCCGCCTGGTGTGGCGGCACCCGGTCGCCCTGGCCGTGGCGGCGACACCGGTCGCGGCCTGCTGGCTGTATGGCTGGCATGTCACCGTCGCCGCCGTCTGCATGACCACCTCGGCGCTGACCGCGTGGGCGACCCTGCACCGCTCCTCGTTCGCGCGGTTGGTCGGCTGGCGGCTGCTGGCCTGGTGGCGCTGGGTGTGGGTCTACCGGCGGCACTGGCAGCCGGTAATGGTCGTCTCCGGTCTGGGGCGGC
>PKEX01000026.1 GCA_002919235.1 Clostridia bacterium | reverse complement strand
CCCTCATCGCCCTCGCCAAGAGCATCCGCGAACGCGGCTGGTGGCACACCTACGGCGCCAACCTCCCCCAGCCCTTCACCGACCTCCTCAACCTGGAAACGATCTCGAAAGAGATCTGGGCATACGAGACCCAGGTCATCCCCGGACTACTCCAGACGAGGGACTACGCCCTCGCGGTGGTCGGCGGCAGCCGCATCTGGGAGCGAAGAGAGGAGGTCGAGAAGTTCGTCCAGATCAGAACGGCTCGGCAGACCGTACTCACCCGATCCGACCCATTGCACCTATCCGTGATTCTCGGCGAAGCCGCGCTTCGCCAGCGCGTCGGCGGATCGGCGGTCATGCACCATCAACTCCGCCACCTGCTTACCCTGGCCGAACTTCCGAACCTCACGATCCAAGTCCTGCCGTTCTCCGCAGGCGCATCAACGGGCATCTTCGGCCCGTTCGAGGTCCTCGAATTCACCGGCACCGGAGTGACCGAGGTCGTCTACCTGGAAAATCTCCTCGGGGGTCTTTATCTGGAGAACGAAACTGAGGTACACAGGTATAGGTTGGCGTTCCAACACCTACGCGCATCGGCGCTGCCCGTGGCCGATTCGCTGAAACTGATCGGGATGATCGCGGAGGAGATGAGTAGTGACCGGCCCGCAACCGACGACCGGGAACCGCCACAGTACGCCCTCGATTCAGTGGCGCAGGAGCAGCCACAGCGGTGACACCGGTAACTGTGTCGAGGTCGCTCTCCTACCATCCGACCGGATCGGTATCCGCGACTCGAAGAATCCGGCAGGGCCCGTGCTCGAGGTAAACGGCAGCGACTGGCGAGCCTTCATCAACTGGATGCGTTGCGAATGAATTGGCGTAAGAGTAGCTACAGCGGCAACGGAAACTGTGTCGAAGTCGCGCTCCTTCCCTCCGGCCAGATCGCAATCCGCGACTCGACAAATCCGTCCGGACCCACCCTGGTAGTAACACAATCAGACTGGCGCAAATTTATCCACCGCATGCGCACAGCTGCCACTTCAGACAGCTGAGTTGATCGCCTCCACACCAAAGGGGAACAAAGCCTATGCAGGATGTGCTGCAACGTACCTGCCTGTCAGCTAGACGGCGATAGCAGCCTTCGCGTAAAACTCCGTAGGCATCTCTGTCACGAGCTCCCACGTAATGGCCATCGGCCGTTCGCCTTGATGTTCCCGATAGCGAACGGGACCAAGGAAGAGAAACGGTGACGGATGGCCATTTTCATTGACTTTAGTTTCACGGACAAAGAGAAGCACGTAGGTCCCCTCGCGTTCGTGATTCTGATAGCGCAGACCAGTGGGTGATCGCTCACCAGTGCGATTTTGCGACTCCCAATGGAACAGGTTGGGCGCTAACGCGTAGTCCCGATACATGGTCTGCGGGGAAAACTCTTTTTCGTTCTTCCGCAACGTCACAAACAGGGCATCACATCGGGTAGCTGGACACCAGGCAACACCTTCGCGCATGGTCGCAGGAACCGAGCCGCCCAAGCGGGCCCACCCGAGTGCTGCGAGAACCTCCTCCATCGAGTAGTGAGCATGTACGGCCAGCGGTATGTGACCGAGCTCGCCAGTCAGAGGCGTACTTACGTAGCTCGGAGAGCTCGCCGAGTAAGTGAGAACTTCATTGATCTCGCCGCATAGAGTCTTCTCTGACCGAAGCTGCTGCAGGGCTTCCTGGTAAGTAGCGAAGTTCCCACCATCGCGCCACAGCGAGAAGAACAGCATGCGCGCAAACGCTTGCTCATCCTCTGGAAGGTCCTCATAGTCGGGCGCATCTGCGGCAAGAAGCCGTGAGTAACAATCGGCACGCCGCGTGTCATCAACGTGGAGGAGCGCGCGGATTCGACGCCCAAGGTGGGCTTCTACTGGCGATGCCGTAGCAGCGGTCAGGCCTGCCCTACGCAACCATTCAGTCCAGTAGTGATTGTTGCGATAGATGTCACCTATCCCACGTTCGCTCTTATAGAGGTACTCGATGAGCGAGGTTTCGCCGTACGATCGAATTTCCTGAGCAAGTGTTCGTTGCCCGGTGCTTATGTGGTATTTGAGCTCCGAAAGCAGTCGTTCCTTTGTAACTCGGTCCAGGACGATTTGACAGCCGGGAGGCAACACCGGAAAGTTCTGTTCTACAGCCCTCTCGAGCCCTCGCTTCGTAAGGCCGGTCAACGATAGGATCCGGTCCCCGTAACGATACTCCTTTCTATGCTGGCCAACGAAGTCGAGGACAGTCAGCACATCCTTGTCCGGGGTGCGGCGCAGCCCTCGGCCAAGCTGCTGGAGGAAGACTGTCGCGCTCTGGGTGGGCCGGAGCAGAAGGAGCGTGTTGACATCGGGAACGTCGAGGCCCTCGTTAAACAGATCGACAGCAAAAAGGAACGCGAGCTTTCCCTCGCGGAGCCCCCTTAGCGCCGCCTTTCTTTCCTCGTTTTCCGTCGATCCGTCAACGGCTTTGGATGGCAGACCGTTTTCCGTAAAGAACTGAGCCATGAACTGGGCATGACGCACTGACACACAGAAGCCCAGACCTCGAACCATGCTTATATCGCTGACCTTATCGCGGAGCGCATTGAACACGAGTCGAGCGCGTGCAGTGTTCTCCGCTAGTACGTCCTCGAGCTCCCCGGTGTCGTAGGACCCGCGGGACCATTTGACACTGGTCAGGTCAGTTTCATCGTTGATACCGAAATAGTGGAACGGACACAGGAGATCGGCCTCCAGCGCGTCCCAGAGTCGCAGCTCAGCCGCAATTTGGCCGTCAAAGAACTCGTCCTGCACTCTAACTCCGTCGGCCCTCTCTGGAGTAGCGGTGAGACCGAGAAGTTCCTTTGGCCTGAAGTAGTCGATAATGGTGCGATAGGTGCGGGCATGAGCATGATGGAACTCGTCAATTATGACAACATCAAAGTGACTGGGGTGGAAACGCTCAACACCCTGTTTATTCAGGGACTGCACTGATGCAAACACGTGCCGCCAGCGCTCTGATCTGTAGTTATCGACGTGCAGCTCGCCGAACTCAGAGTCTGCCAGCACCTGCCGGAACGTCGCGAGCGCCTGCACAAGTATCTCCTTGCGATGCGCCACGAAGAGCAGGGATGGCTGCCGCCCCAACCGCTGTTGCAGCCGCTGATAATCAAACGCTGCTACGACCGTCTTACCGGTTCCAGTAGCAGCGACCACGAGATTGCGGTGCCGGCCACGGACCGTGCGTTCCCGGTCGAGGCTCTCCAGCATCTCCTTCTGATGCGGGTAGGGATGCGGCACCAGGGCCGGCAAATCGAAGAGCTTTTTCCCTTCCCTAGCCCGTGACAGTGCCTGCCCTAGCCGATCACCGTGCTCGTCCGGATCGTACGCCTCGAAATCCGCACGATTCCAATACGAGTCGAAAATTCCCTCAAACTTTTCGATCAGCCGTGGAGTTGTGACGGACGACAACCGGACGTTCCACTCGAGACCGTCCAGCAGAGCAGCCCGAGAAAGGTTAGAGCTCCCAATGTAGGCGGTATGGAAGCCGGTATTCCGGCGTAGCAGCCATGCCTTCGCGTGTAACCGCGTGGAGTTCTGTTCGTAACTGATACGTACCTGCGCGCCGAACTCCCGAACCAATCGATCTAGGGCTCGCCGCTCCGTCGCGCCCATGTACGTGGTGGTGATCACACGTATCGGAACGCCGCGACGTGCCACCTCCGCCAGCGCAGGTTCGAGCACGCGAAGCCCTGACCACTTCACGAACGCGCAGAGGAGATCAACCCGGTCTGCGCTCGCCAGCTCCGCGGCCAGCTCGTGGGCGAGGTTCGGGTCTTCCCGAGCATTCGTGAGCAACGCCGCCTCGGACAACGAGGTGTACGGGCGCTCTGGCGGCCTGGCGCCAGGCTCGGCCTTGATGATCGAGAGCAGCTTCTCTGGGCCTTCTTGGAGGAGCTGTGTGTTGTCGAGGAAGTTCAGGATCTGGTTAGCCAGGTCAACCTGCTCTTCGGGGGTCTTACGCAAGGCAAGCACCCGAGTCGCTGCCTGGCCGATGAAGCGCCCTAGGACATGCGCCACCTCTTCCGGGGCTACCTTGTCGATCTCCACCAGCAGGCCAGATGACTCCCATTCCCGAACCCGGTCGGCCATCTGGCGGGTCACCAATGAGTCGTGGAGCCCAAGCACAGGTGTGTCATCCACGGACGCGCTCCCCTACCTGCGAAGCCCAGCGTTATCAGCCCTGACCTGACCTCATCCGTGCTGCTCGGAGACACAAGGACTCGACGCTCAACAGCACATGCAGGGTCCGCAAATCTCAGGCAGTCTTTGTTAGCAACATTTTCTTGTCGATGTCTACTGCGGTCCTGCTCACCAGCGGCTGAGGATCCTGCTCACGCCACCAGTTGTGGCGTTCCAAAAGTTGTCGCTGCTCTCGTGTGCAATGAGTACATGGACGCTCAGACCATGCCCAGTTCGCCTGGTGGGTGCGATCAGCGAGGCCATACCGAGGGTTCGCAGGAGAACAAGCGCCCGGGCACCAAACCCGAGCTCGCCCTGAGGCGCGCCGCACATGCCCTCGGCCTTCGCTATCGCGTGTCGGCACGCCCCATCCCACGATTCGGCGAACCGCAGACATGGTCTTCACCAGGGCCAAGGTGGCCGTGTTCCTCGACGGCTGCTTCTGGCACGGCTGTCCTGAGCATTACACCAAGGCCGCCACCAAAGCCGAAATCTGGGCGGAGAAGGTCCGGCGTAATCGTGAGCGCGACGCGGAGACCGACCGTATCCTCGCCGACGCAGGTTGGCTGGTCATTCGCGTCTGGGAGCACGAGGATCCGCAGAGGGCCGCCCGTCACATAGCGGAACAGGTGCGAATGCGCAGGGGCTGAGGGTCTCTCCCCACCGAATACGCGACCCGGCCCCTCGATGCCAGCGGCCACGCCATATGCGGGCGCACGTCCCGCACGATCGCGTGGCTTCCTCGATAACTGGGCCGACGACAAGTTACGCGTCCAGAAAGCCGTCCCGACCACGTCCGGGGCGCCGTGCGCGATCAGCGCACATCGCCGAAGACGCCGAGCCGGTGCCCTGGCCGCCCCTCGCCACGGCGGTGCGGGCGGTGGGCGGCCAGGGGGCACCGGGGGCGGCCTTCAAGCGGGGACGAGGCCGATGGCCTG
>PKEX01000043.1 GCA_002919235.1 Clostridia bacterium | reverse complement strand
TCCACCACATGGCGATCCCTCCCGTCCTCAGCGAGCCTCTCGGCTGCACCCTGGTATTCGGCTATGAGGAACGGGCGGAGAATATGCCGCCGGTGCGCGCGATCGCGCGAGGCCCGCAAGCAGGCTGAGCCGGAGGATCCTTACGGCGACGGCTCACCGGAAAGCGGCTCCGCCGGGGGCGGCCCTGCAGAAGACGGTTCCGAGGAAGTTGAGACTTTGGCCGGGACCCGGTTCTTGAGCACGGCGCCGAGGATGCCGTTGACGAACCGGCTCGAGTCGGCGTCCCCGTAAGTCTTGGCCAGCTCCACCGCCTCGTTGATCGTGACGCTGCCGGGGACGTCTTCTTCGTAGAGCAGCTCGTAGATGGCCATGCGGAGGATGTTCCGGTCCGTCTTGGCCATCCGGTCGATGGACCAGTTGGCAGCGTACTCCTTGATCAGCTGGTCGACCTCGTCCATATGGGCCAGCGTCCCCTCCACCAGCCGGCGGGCGAAGGGGACGTCATCCGCGGGCAAGCCCATCTCCTGTACGTTGTACTCCAGGGCGCGCTCCGGCCGCGACCGGCCCACGTCCACCTGGAACAGCGCCCTGAGGGCGACTTCTCTTGCTGCTCTCCTGCTCATGGCCCAGATCCCACGCTCTGTCGGATGCGGTGTCGGAAATCGCAGCGAAACAGGAAAAGCACTGGGGCAGCCGCTGGGCCCGCGCTCACCTTTCGCCCCGGTCAAGGCTGCTGCCCACGACGTACCCCAGCACCACGCATAGAGCGACGAAGGCTGCCTTGATGGGGCCGTACTCGATGACCATCCAGCCCAGGATGAGCCCGACGAGGATTCCCAGCACCTTGCCCCGGTTCCGGACAAGGTCCGAGAGGAGCTGGACGAAGCGTTCGTCCAACGCACCCGCCCCCTTCTACTCGACGCGGGACTTGCTCGCGCCGGCGATGTTGCGGATCGAGACCGACACATCGCCTACGTCGATCCCGGTGGTCTCCCGCACCTGGTCCCGCACCCGCCGCGCCACGTCCTCCGAGAGCACCGGGATCGGCACCTCCGGATGGACGACCAGCGACAGGGCGACCGCCACCCCTTCGGGACTGGGATGCACCGCGACGTCCACTTCTTTGATCCCTTTCACGCCCGCCGCCACCCGCCGGACCAGGTTTTCGATGGCCCGCAGCGAGATCCGCACGTGCCCCATCTCGGTCTCCTGGCGGATCCCCTCGTCTTCCTCTTGCCGGACGCACAAGACCAGCACGTACGCTCCCAGGAAAAGGGCCAGCGCCCCCGAGACCAGTCCCTCGGCCAGGCCGCCGCCCCACCGTTCCAACAGCGGCGCCAGGCTCCCCGGGCCCTGGTACCCTACGGCACTGGCCGCGAGATCGATCCCCAGCACGACCAGAACGAGGCCCGCCAGGCTCATGACAATCCGGTCGATCACACTGAGCTGGACGCCGCGAGCTCCCTCCACAGTCATCCCCCGCTCTATTTCACCCGCGGGTCGTCGACCCGCTCCTCGCTGGGGAAGTGCACGCCCTGGATATGGACGTTCACCTCCACCACTTCCAGTCCCGTCATGTTTTCGATGGCTCGCTTGACGTTCTCCTGGATGCGCCACGCCACGTCAGGGATGCGCACGCCGTACTCCACGACCACGAAGAGATCGACGGCCGCCTGCTCCTCCCCGACTTCCACCTTGACTCCCTTTGAGAGATTTTTCCTGCCCAAGAGCTCAGCGATGCCGCCGGCGATGCCGCCGCTCATACCGGCCACGCCTTCGACGTCCGTCGCCGCGAGGCCGGCGATGATCCCCACCACCTCGTTGGCGATCCTGATGTCGCCCAGTTCTGTGCGTTCCTTCTTTTCGGCCACCTCGGATCTTCCTTTCCCCTACGACATGTGCTTCTCGATGAAGTCCGTCGAAAGCTCGCCCGCCTGGAACTGGGGGTGCGCCAGGAGTTCCCGGAGGAACCCGATGTTGGTGGCGACCCCCTCGATGCGAAACTCCGCCAGGGCGGACAGGGCTTTGGCGACGGCCTCCTCCCGGTCGGTGCCGTGGACGATCAGCTTGGCCAAGAGCGAATCGTAGTACGGGGGAACCGTCGAGCCGGCGCCGACCCCGGAGTCCACCCGGATGCCAAAGCCTCCCGGCGCGTGGTAATAATGGATCTTGCCCGGCGACGGCAGGAATCCTCGCGCCGGATCCTCGGCGTTGATGCGGCACTCGATGGCGTGGCCGTGGATCCGCACCTTCTGCTGCGAATACGGCAGGGGCTCGCCCGCTGCGACGGCGATCTGCGCCTTCACCAGGTCGATGCCGGTGACGCATTCGGTCACAGGATGCTCCACCTGGATGCGGGTGTTCATCTCCAAGAAGTAGAAGTTCCCCTTGGCGTCCAGGAGGAACTCGACGGTGCCGGCGTTGGTGTACCCCACCGCCTCGGCCACCCGGACGGCCGCTTCGCCCATGGCCTTGCGCAGCCGCGAGCTCACCGCGGGCGACGGCGCCTCTTCGACCACCTTTTGGTGCCGGCGCTGCACGGAGCACTCCCGCTCGCCCAGGTGGATGATGTTTCCCCGCTCGTCGGCCAGCACCTGGATCTCTACGTGGCGCGGCGCTTCAATCAGCTTTTCGATGTAGAGCGCACCGCTGCCGAAGGCCGCCTGCGCCTCGGCTCGCGCAGGCTCCAGCACCCGGAGGAGCTCCGCCTGGTCGCGCGCCACCCGCATCCCTTTGCCGCCCCCGCCGGCGGCCGCTTTGATCATGACGGGATAGCCGATCTCCGCGGCCAGGGCCACCGCCTCGTCGTCATCCTCCACGGGATCGAGGCTGCCGGGGATCACCGGCACCCCGGCGTCGGCCGCGGCGCGCCGGGCCTGCACCTTGTCCCCCATCTTTTCGATGGCCGCGGGCGGCGGACCGATGAACTTGATGCCGTGCGTCTCGCAGATCTCCGCGAAGTCCGCCCGCTCCGCCAGGTACCCGTAGCCGGGATGGATGGCGTCGACGCCGGCCAGCACCGCGCTGCTGATAATGTTAGGAATATGGAGATACGAACGGGCCGAAGGACCGGGACCGACGCAGAACGCTTCGTCGGCCGCCCACACGTGCAGGGCGTCCCGGTCGGCCTCCGAGTAGATGGCGACCGACTTGATCCCGAGCTCGCGCAAGGCGCGGATCACCCGCAGCGCGATCTCGCCTCTGTTGGCAACCAGCACTTTCGAAAACAACCGGAAAGCCCCCTAGTTCGTGCGAGAATGCTGCGAGCAGATCACAGCGGTTCGATGAGAAAGAGCGGTTGGCCGTACTCCACGGGCTCCTCGTTTTCCACGAGGATCTCGACGATGCGCCCCTCTACCTCTGACTCGATCTCGTTCATCAGCTTCATCGCCTCAATGATGCACAAGGGTTGTCCCACGTGCACGACGTCGCCCACGGAGACGTACGGCGCGGCGTCGGGAGCAGGCGCCCGGTAGAACGTGCCCACCATGGGAGCGGTCACGGTCACGTACCGCCCGGCGTCGGCCTTCTCCGCCTCGGCGGCCGGCGGCTGCGGCGCAGGGGCCTCGGCCGGAGCCGGCGCCGCCGGAGCTGCCGGCGGCTGGACGGGCTGAGGCGGCGGCACGAAAGCCGCGCCCTTCTTGATGGATATCTTGACGCCCTCCGATTCGACGCAGAGCTCGGCGATGTCGGTGTGGTTGAGGATCTCGATCAGTTCTTTGATCTGGTCGATCTTCATGGGGTGGTCCCCTTTCCCATGCGGTAATCCGCGCCGGTCAGGCACGAGACCGCCGCCACGAAAGGCGGCGTTTAGCGTTCCCCAGGCGGACCTGGTTCTTCCATATCACGGCACGGCGACTCCTTTCGCCTACCCTGTCCCGTTTCCCTTCTCACCGGACCGCGCGCCCGGGGGCATTGTCGACGATGACCACCTGCTCCAACGAGACGCCCGAAACCCTTGCCACCAGGTCGCCGATGCGGCCTGCCTCCTCCCGGTCGACCTCGCCGGCGACCACCACCTCCGCGCCGTGTTCCCCGATGATCACCAAGGCGTCCGCGAATCCCCTGGCCACCAGCAGGCTTTCCGCGTGGCGCTCCGCTTCGTCCCGGCGGGCAAGGGCCAGGATTTCCCGCTGGATCGCTTCCCGGGCCGCAGCCGAAAGCTCCTCCCTGGCCAGCGCCGCCTCCAGTTCCTCTCGCCGGCGCGAGCGGGCCTGGAGCCGGGCGATGCGCGCCAGGTCAAACTCCTGGGAGCGGGAGAGCGCCTGGCTCAACACCGGCTGGGCCTCGGCGGCCCGGTACGGTCCTGCGGCGCCCGTGGGCTCCTCGAGCGGTGCCGGAGGGGACCGCCGCTCCGAAACGACCGGCGGGGACGAGGAGACCGCCGTTTCCTCGCCCGTCTCGGCCGCCGCAGCCGCCCCGGCCGGGTCCCCGGAAGGCTCTTCCCGCTCCGGCGAAAGGCGGATGGGATCCAGCAGGACCAAGCGGGAACCGGCCGGGCTTGCCCGTTCCTCTGCCCTCGAGTAGAGGTAGAAGAGGCCGGCACCCGCCAGCAGGAGCGCCGCCAGAAGCGCTTTCAGCCACGTCGACCGGTCGATCACCACGAACACCTCCGTCACCTACCTCTTTTCCACGACATGCACCCGGTGCACGGGAACGTCCAAGGCCGTCGCGACCGCTTCCAGGATCTTGAGGCGAACGGCCGGATCGCCCGCGCCTTCCGCCGCCACCAGCACCCCGGCGATGCGGGGACGCTGGTGGTAGCGAACCAAGGCTTGCTCGCTCCTGCCGTCCTGGCTCCGGTAGAGCACTGGGCGGCGGGTCACTTGCTCGTCCACGGATTCAGGGCGCCCTGACTCTGCGGAGGGCTGGCCCCGGGTGACGCTGCGCCGCTCGGTCACTTCCTCCGCGAAGACCAGCACCTCGCTGGTGGCCGGGACGATGAGCACCTCGACGCTGCCCGCCCCCGCCACCTGCGAAAGGAGCGCTGCGACGTCCCGCTCGAGCTGGCCAGCGGTGCGGCCGGAATCGGCCAGCGCCGGCACCGCGCGGTCGCCCGGCGGCGGCCCGCCGGAAGGGACCGCCGCATCCTCTCCCATCCTCCCGCCCAGCACCATCAGAAGTGCTCCCAGGAGGATCAGGACAGCCATCCCCCTGGCCTGCGGGCCGAGCCCCCCGGCAGCCGCTCCTTCGCCGGCCCGGGCACGCCAGCGGGAAAGCCACGCCTTAAAGGTCTCACGCTCCATCCTCGCCACCGTCCTTCACTCGCCACTCTCACCCGCCGGCGCCGCGCTCCAGGCGATCGCCACCGCCCCCGGCGGCACGCCGGGCAAGAGCCCCGCCGCGAGCCGGCGCGCCCGCTCCTCCGCACCCCGCCGGCCTTCCGCCGAGTCTTCGCCCGGCTCGGGCACCAGCGTCACCGCCACCCCGGAGACCCTGCCCGCCTCCACGAAAAGCGCCACTTCGGCGTCTTCTACCCCCGGGATCAGGGCGAAAAACGCCGCCAGCTCCCTCTCGCTCTGACGGCGCCAGGCCGCTTCCACCTCCGCCAAGGCCGCGGCGGCCACCTCACTCCCCCGCTGGGCGGGATCGCCGCCGGGAGCGGCGACACCCCAGCTCCACCCGTTCCCGCCCCACGGGAGATCCCCCCGGGCGATCCAGCCTGCCGCCGGCTCCACCACGGCCACGATCAGCACCAGGCCCACCACCAACCGGACGGCGTTGCGCAGCTCGCCCCGGGGCAGGAGGATCTGGCTCAGCGCCGCGAACATGACCAGAAACCCCAGGTGCTGGATCCAAGCGGCCAGCGACCACACCCGCCACCACCTCCTAGCGCATCACCGCCGCCGTGTTGCCGACGCCGACCACCACCGTGATGGCGACGAAGAACATCAGGGCTGCCGTGATCAGCCCCGCTAGCAGCAGGGCCAAGCTGTTGGAAAGGCCGGCCATGGCCTGCACCAGCCTGGGGTCGGTCACCGGTTCCACCAGCGCCGTGGCCACCCGGAACACGGCGAAGATCGAAAAGAGCTTCACCAGCGGGAAGGCGGTCATCACCGCGACGGCGGTCATGCCGAAGGCGCCCAGGGCGTTCTTGATCAGGACTGACCCCCCCACGATCACGTCCATCGCGTCCGCGATCTTCCCCCCTACCAGCGGCACGAAGGTGCCGGTGAGAAACTTGGCCGTCCTGAACGCAAAGCCGTCGGCCACCGGGGCGAGGGCTCCCCGCACCTGCACCACCGCAAAGAAGGCGATAAAGCACAGCCCCAGCGCGGTCATGACGGCGGACCGGAGCAGCCCCTCCAGGCGGCCCACGGGAAAGTCCTGGCTCACCGCGCCAGCCACGGACAGGGCGGCGCAGGCGAAGACCGCCGGCACCAGCATCGCGTCCACCAGGGTGCCGATGCCCGTCACCGTCACGTAGAGGATCGGGTGAAAGATGGCGGCGCTGGTCACCCCGCCGGCCGCCGCCAGCATGGTGGCCAGCGGCGGCAGCATGGCCTGCATGAAGCTGACCATCGACTTCAGCGTGCCCGAAGCCAGCTGCACGGCGGCGCGAAAGGCGTGCAGGCCCAGCAGCAAGAGCACCAGGAGAGAGAGCATCAAGGCGACGTCGGCGGCCTCCGCGCCGCCGCCCGCCGC
>PKEX01000030.1 GCA_002919235.1 Clostridia bacterium | reverse complement strand
CAGCCCGGCGACCAGGGCGAGCGGGACGGCGTCCCCGCCGTGCCCGGCCGTGACCGCGCGCAGCGTCCACCGGCCGGCCGGCCCGAGGACGGTGCCGAGCCACCCGGTCAGGCCGTCGCGGACCTCCTCGGGCAGCTCGGTGAACCGGGCGACGGCGACCGGGTCGAGGGTCCATAGCAGCAGGCCGGGCGCGTCGAGGTGCTCCGGGGTGAGGTACGGCTGGCCCGCGGGGTCGGTCCCGAACACCGCGGACGCCAGGTTCCCGAGGGCGTGGTCGCGGGTGAGGGCGCCGCCGGGCGCGGGCGGCCAGCCTCCGGCGGGTTCCCGGTTGATGAGCGCGTCGGCCGCCCACCGCTCGTCGAGCAGCAGCGGGTCGATGGTGTGCGCGCTGAACGCCTCCTTGACCATCTCCCAGGGGCGGAGCACGTGCAGCCGGCCGCCGGCCAGGTGCACCCGGACCCCGGCGCCGAGGTCGGCGTCGTCCACGTCGGTGAGCACGACGAGGTAGTCCTTGGTGTCACGCTTCGTGAGCGCGTGCTCTGTGAGCGCCTCGCGCACGGCGAGCGCGGACGGGCAGGGCCGCACGTGCACCACGGCGTCCTCCACGGTGAAGGACGGCTCACCATGCCACTCGGGCAGGGCGTGGATGCCGATGATCCGCCGCGAGCCTCCCTTCTTCAGCTGGTGGGCCACGATCGACCGCACCGCGGACAGCGTGGCGAGCCGCAAGCCAGGGCCGGAGGGGGTGGCCGGAGAGGCGGTGTCGGTTGCCATGGGCCGGGTCTCGGTCACTTCCGCTCGCTCCAGGTGACGGTGATCTCCGTGTCGGGGTGCGCCGCGGCGAAGGCACGCAGCTCGCGGATGGCCTCGTCGATCCGCCGCCCGGGCACGGTGATCCGCCCGCCTGCGCCGCGGTCGTCGATGGCCTGAGCCGTGTACTGGGCGGTTGCGGTCACGCCGGTGCTCGCGGCCGCGCCGAGGGTGGCGCTGGTGATCGGCTGCTCGGGGCCGGTGCCCGGTCCGGGCTGCGGCTGGACGCGGCTCGCCAGGAGCATCTGGGCCGTGCGCCGGGCGAGCGCCAGTGCCGGGGCGAGACGCTCAGCGAACTCGTCGTTCCCGGCAGCCGCGCGCAGCCGGTCGAGGATGTCCGCGGCCCGCGGGTCGTCGCCGATCGAGGCGATCGCGTCCAGCAGGCCCCAGTCCATGTCGTCCAGCGCCTTCAGCACCTCACCGGCGGTCCGCAGCGCGTACCCGAGCACCTCCTCGCCGGCGGCGAGCGGCGCGTTGGCGAGTGCCTCGGCGAGTGTGGTCGGGTCGGGCTCCGCGGCGAGGGTCGCGGCGAGGGTGGCGGCGCTCCGGGCGGTGGCGAGCCGGCCGCCGTCCTCGGGCAGGGCGAGCACGCCGCGACGGGACTCCAGGGCCGTGACGAGCCGGCGCGCCGGCTCCTGCAGCCGCCGGGCCTGGTCGCGTACCTCGGTGGCGAGCCGGCGGACGTTGGCCGCCGACTTCAGCCCGGTGACGTGCACCTCGAAGATCCTGGCCGCGCGGCCGACCGCGCGCCGCCAGGTGGGGTCGTCGGGCAGGCGGGGCAGGCGCAGCTCATAGCTCGCGTCGATCCGCTCCGGCGAGGGCATGGGGACCCGTTCCCCGGCGCGGTACCACTCGCGGTCCTCCATGAGCGCGAACGCGGCGATGACGAGGCCGCGGGTGCCGGCGTCCAGGCCGCGCGGCCGGGGCTCGTCCAGCCACTCGATCAGCTTCCCGACGCTGATCACCTGGTCCAGCCCTTCCTGGGCGGCACGCTGCATGAGGTGCTTGCGCCAGGGGAAGGTGTCGGGGGTGAACAGGAAGGCGTTCTCCAGCGCCTCCCCCACCTGCAGCGGGTTCGCGACCTTCCGCAGCACCTCCCGGTCCTTGGGATCCACGGGGATCCGGCCGGACTCCTCCGCGGCCGCCAGCTCCAGGTAGCGCAGCACCGTGGTCAGGTCGGAGCGGCGCACCTCTCCGGGGAAGTTCGGGTGGTCCGGGTACTGCGCCGACAGGATCTGGTCGAGCAGGTGCTCCAGGCAGTCGGCGAGCCGCGCCCCGACAGGAGCGCCCAGCTCGAGGCCGGGCTCGAGCGTGGCGAAGTACGCGCTGTGCCCGCGATCGAGGTCGATGTCGGCAGGCTCGGGCTTGGCCGCGCCGTACGCCTGCTGGATGACCTGGTTGAGCTTGGTCTCCAGGGTGCTCTTGCGGTTGAGCAGCAGCACCTTCGCGGTGGCGCGGTCCTGCACCGACAGGTCGCTCGCGTTCTGCTCGTAGCGGTCGTCGGAGGCGAGCAGGTAGCGCAGGCAGACCAGCTCACCGAGATCGTTCTCCCGGGCCTCGGTGAGGAACTGGGGCACCCAGGCCACCGTCCGGCTGCGCACGCCCTCGCGCTGGAGGTTCTCGAACCGGGCGATGTCATCGTTGGGCCCGTGCCCGGCCTCATCGAACGGGAAGTCGATGATGATCTTCCAGCGGTCTCCTTCGGCCATCAGCGCCGAGTTCGGCAGCTCATCGGCGTTGCGGATGTTGCCGTAGACGATGTCCACCGTCCGCCGGGTGCCCCGCCAGACGAAGGAGTGGGTGTAGGTGCCGCCGAGGGTCTCGGCTTTCGCCCCGGTCACCCCGAGCGACTCGAAGACCAGCTCGCGCAGCAGGCGGCGCCGCTCCCCCTTGCTGTCCTGGTGGCGGACCCGGTCGAGGACGCGCTCGTAGTCCACCCCGGCGAGCTGAATGCTGATCAGCGGGTTGGCCGGGTCGTCGGACAGGTGGATCTCGCTCACCCCGGACGCGGCCAGGTCGCGGAAGAGCGCCAGCACCCGGGCCGCCTCCA
This sequence comes from Clostridia bacterium, assembly GCA_002919235.1. Taxonomy (GTDB): domain Bacteria; phylum Bacillota; class Limnochordia; order DTU080; family RSA5; genus RSA5. The sequence goes on along the minus strand of PKEX01000030.1, from coordinate 4,190 downwards.
TTCCCTTGAGCGGGGTGGCGATCGTGCCGTGGTTGAGCGCGGCCAGCTTCTGCGCGGTGAGGGCGCGCAGCGCGGGCACGTTCGGGGCGAGCGCGGCGAGCAGCGCGGTCTTCACCAGGCGGGCGTCGGTGACGAACGGGTGGGTGCGGGGCAGCCCTTTCGCATGGTCCGGAGTGGCCAGCCGGTGCCGGTCGAGGAGCCGCGGCAGCAGCTTCTCCTCGTACAAGGCGCGCGCGTTGGCGAAACGCTGCTTCATCTCGTCGGTGAGCGGCACCACCCCGGAGTCCATGAGGACGTCGTAGACATCGCCGACCGGGATGATGTCGTCGACGGTCAGCTCATCCCGGCCTCGCCGCAGCAGCTCGGCCATGGTGCGCAGGGCGGTGCGCTCCCGCTGCAACAGGCTGGAGAGGGCCACCATCGTGGAGACCAGCGCCGGGGAGAAGGGGTAGGTCCGCTCGAACGCGTCGGCGTCGGATGACTCGTCCAGGCCCTCCAGCAGAACGTTCCAGATCTTGGGCTCCCGGGTCACCTTGCGGAACGCGGCCTCCAGCACGCCTTCGGCACCCGGCTTGGGCTGCAGCAGCCGCCGCTTGACGATGACGGGGAGGTTGCGGTCCTCCAGAGTGATCTTGTTGAACCGATCCTCCCACCAGCGGAACGTCTCCCCGATCGCGTACTTCTCCGCCCCGGGTACGTTCGGGCCGAGGAAGTCGCGCAGGTCGCGCTGCCGGGCGACGAAGGACACCAGCGGCACGGCCCGGCGGGTGGCCGCCGACTCGACGAGCTTGGCCACCTTGGCGCCCTCGCCGCTGACGAACGCCACATCCGAGCTGCGCGAGGCGAGCCACAGCACCAGCTCGTCGAGGAAGAGCACCACGCAGTCGTAGCCGAGCTGCTTGGCGTGGGCGCTGACCACCTCGAGGCCCTGGTCCAGCGCCAGGTACGCCCCGGTCTGGACGTAACCGGAGAAGTAGGAGTTCACGAGGGCGGAGACCAGCCGGCCGCGTTCGGGGTCCCCGATCGGGGCGTTCCGGGCCCGCTCGTAGGAGTCCGCGGTCCACGGTGCGGCGAGGGTGCCCCAGCCGGGCTGCGCGCCCCCTCCGCCGAGGCCGGCGAAGAACGCCTCATCGCCGAGCCGCTCGCGTAACCGGTCGGCGTCGGCGAGCAGGCCGTCGGTGGTGTGCAGCTCGGGGAGCGGCGCGTCCGGGTGGAGCCGGCGGATCTGCTCCAGGTAGCCACCGAGGATGGCCGCCTCCACCGACTCCGCCCCGATCAGGTGGTAGGTGAGGCAGAGGATGCGCCGCCCGGACAGCCAGTGGTCGTGCTTGGCGATGACCGGGGCGAGCCCGTCAAGCCGGCGGGCGTGCGGGTTGTGCTGCAGCACGGCGTGCAGCACGGACATGAAGTGGCTCTTGCCGGAGCCGAACGAGCCGTGCAGGAACGCCGCGTCGCTCCTGCCCTTCTCCAGCGCGCCTTTGATGTACGACAGCGCGGCGTCGAACGCCTCAGCGAGCTGCGGGGTGACGACGTAGCTCGCCAGCGTCTCCTCGACCGCGGTGACGCCGTCACTGAGCTTGAGCACGAAGTCGTTCGCGCTCAGCTCCTCGGGGATGTGGATGACGTCCTTGAGCAGAGTCGCCATGCGGGGTCAGGCTCCCTTCCTCGCGCGCCGGCCGCGCTGCTTGGTCTCGGGGCGCCACGCGGCGAGCGCCTCACGGGTCAGGCCGTGCTCGGTGAGCTTGGTCTCCAGCCACCGGGTGAAGAAGCCGGCCGGGGGCTCGCCGTAGACGGCGTCGTACTGGTTGTGCCACTGGTGCAGCCACGGCTCGAGCTCGGCGATCCCGGCGAGCAGCGGGGTCACCCGCGGATCGCCCGTGGGGTAGCCGCGCTCGATGATGAGGATGGCCAGGGCCTTCGCCTGCTGCAGGTGGTCCCAGCCGGCCCAGCCGTACACGGGGGTGGGGTCACCGTCGCGCTCGGCCCCCGGGTAGCCGATGAAACGTTCCTTGGGCACGTCGAGCTTGCCGCGGTGCCGCCAGTAGCTCTGGGCGGCGAAGTCCTTCGGGCCGTACTTGGGCGGCACCGGAATCTCGACCTTCTCCCCCGCGTCCTCCCGGCGCTGCAGGGCCCACACGTGCTCCCAGTCCTGGCGCTTGCGCAGGCCGCTCTCGGTGTAGCGGTAGGCGGCGAGGTACGGCACGTGCTCGTCCTTGAGCAGCGCGGCCACCTCGGCGGTGATGTCGTAGTCGGGGCGGCCCAGGTAGAGGTCGAGCACCTGGCGGAAGTCGGCGTCCGTGCGCACCAGGTCGGCGAGCTGGGCCGCGCTCAGCGCCCGGGGGTGTTCCGCTTCGTCGAACCACAGGCGCCGGTCCTCCAGCCGATCGAGCAGCCAGGTGCGCAGCGCCTCGGCCTGCATCTTCTCGTACGGCTCGGCCGCCCAGCGCCGCTTGTGCTCAGGGCGCTCGACGAGGCCGATGAACGGCTTGTTCTCGATCATCTCGATCCGGCGCCGCACGAGGTCGCGGTAGGCCTGGGGCCACTCGGCCGGGATGTCGCGGATCGGGGTGGAGCCGTGCCGGGCGAACCACTGCGTCTCGACCTCGCCGTCGAGCACCTTGCGCCCGAGGACGATCTCGAACGCCCGCTGCCCGAGGGCCAGGCCGGGCAGGTCGTCGCCGTCGTAAGTGAGGTCCTCGTCGAGGATGCCGTAGAGCTTGTAGACCTCCCAGTCGAGCTCCTCCTGGACCGCGATCATCTCCGCGCGGATCTCGTGGTAGCGCCGCCGGGCCTCGGCGAGCGCCTCACGGGAGGGCACACCCCGCGCGCAGACGTGCTGAGGCATCACCGTGGCAAGCTCCTGCGCCAGGGCGTCCAGCCGACGCGCTCGCTCCAGTGGTGCACCTTCGGGGATCGGGAAATCCTGCAGTTTGGTGCCAGTGAACTCGTATCGATCTGACCACCCCTCAAGGCTGACCCGCGCGCCCTCATCGCCGATCGGGTCACCGCCCTTCGGATAACTTACCTGCTTAAGCCAAAAACAGGCAGTGGAAGAGTTGAGTAGACCAAGAAGGCGTAGGTGTTCGTCTTCCGTTTTCTCGCGGGGCAATTTGATCACCGGCGCAGATCTATTGAATACCTTCCCACCCCGATCAAGCACGAAGTGGTTGTGCGTCGCCACAAACGCAAATGTAATTGAGAGGGGCGTCCGTAGCTTGTTCACTGTTAGGCGACCAAATTCACTCCATCGGAGTCCAGCCGCCACCTTCGTCCTCCCCCCGAACATGATATTTTTACTAAGATTTGTTCTATAGGGCCAAAAATGCAGATAAAGCACTCTTTCATTTTCAACTTCCACAGGAAGAAAATTAAAGTCATAAGGAAATACAGAAATAGAGCCATTTACACTAATACCCCAATCACGAAGGCCATCACCAAGCACCATGGGACGCCGAAAATCTTTAGGAATCATACGCCGATCGAGGCACCGTTCCGGAAAAACGTAGACATCATCTTCCAGCGTGAAACAGGTAATTCCTATAGATTCGACTAGCTCGCCTAGCTTCACCTGCGCCATCGACTCAATAAGCGTCTGCAGCTGAGCACTGCCCCCACCGCCCAGCGTCCATGGATGCGCGGTGAACCATTCGCGCGGTAAATCGGCAACGGATACATATTCGGTTTCCGTACCAGGCTGATCGATATGACCACTAATCGATCTCCACACCAAGCCCAGTCGTGGATCCTCAGGCTGAGATGGCTCACCGCGGATCCCAAGCACAGCGCGAATCGTGCCGAGGCGATTCCGATCGCGGTTCTTGCCGATCAGGATCACCGTGGGCGTGCCGTGGCCTGGGATGTACGCGCCTGAGGTGTCGATGACGTGGGTCAGCTCGACCTTCGTCGCGAAGAACTCCTCGATCAGCTTCTTGCCGAACTCCCGCTTCATGAAGGAGTTCGCGGTGATCTGGCCGACGTAACCGGGCCGCTCGGTATCCCATACCGCGAGCCGGAAGAACAGCTCCGCGAACGGCACGGACAGCGCGTACTTCATATGGCAGGTGGGATACCGATCGCGGTACGCCAGGTTGAGCGCCTTGTCCTTGACCGTGATGTACGGCGGGTTGCCGACGACCACGTGGTAGCGGCCGTGCGCGAGGATTCCCGGGTACCGGTCGATGTCCTCCCAG
>PKEX01000038.1 GCA_002919235.1 Clostridia bacterium | reverse complement strand
CAGTTCGCCGCGACGAGCGCCCGTGTAGGCCGCGAGATGGAAGAAGGCGAACAGCCGGTGTTGCCGAGCCACGGCCAGGAAGGTTCGCAGCTGCTCGGCGGTCGCGGTCGCTGGCCCGGGATGGCATGACGGATTGCCACCTTCTGCCCAGGCGATCCTGTTCAGCGCGCGCGTGGGGGGCGGGAGGGGGGACCGTGGGTCGGCGCGAGTCATCCAGATTGGGAGGCGACGCCCAGCGCAAGTCACCGCGACCTGTGCTTCTCGGGCTACTACTGCTCCAAGACGCGTGTTCGACCACGGCGGCCTGGTCGGCGGTGCCGGTGCGGAGGAGCGGGGGTAGTCTCCAGGGAGGCGTGGCCGAGCAAGGCATGGATCTGCGCCGCCTTCCCGCAGCCGGGTGGCGTAGGGCTAGCGCAAGTGGTGGGAAGGCCAGCGGCCTCGCCGACGGCCAGGGACCGTCGCTGGTGCGGCCTTGCGTGTCGTGTATGGACTGCCGCGCGGCTTCCGGTCCTCGGGCCTGGCGGCCCTGCGGTCCGGGGTCACTTGGCACCGGATAACAAGGGCTGGCCATCGGACGAGGGTTGCTGCCCAGCAATGCATACAGCAACCGCAACCTCACGCAGCCACATCGTGCATCGTGCCAGTCTGGATCTGCCACCCGAGTGGCTTAGACCATCGTCACAAGGAGACACACGAGACCTCCGTTGCGCAATAGCAATCGGACAGCATGCGGATGCTGGGCATCGGAGCTCCGCCCCAAACCCCCCGGGGCATCCGGCTCCAGGAAGCCGCCAAGATTCCGAGCGTGGGAATCGTGGGGGTGATCTTCCCGTCTAGCCATCGACCCAGGCAGAGCCCAGCAGACCGGTTCCTGCGGGCAAGCCCGGCTGTGCAGGCAGGGCGACCGGCGCGTGAGGAAAGTCACGAAAGCAAGGTGTGCGCGAAGCCAGGCTTGACCTTCGTCACCGGCCTGCTGCTCCTCGAGGACGGATCGATGGTTGATGGCAGAAACAGGGTTGGGAGTACGTGCGCGGGTTCACCGGGCACGGTGTCTTCCCGAGCTGACCACTCCACGAAGATCCATGCAGCTCGTCATCTACTCGCTGATCATGTTGCGGTTCTCCCACCAAGTGAGAGCTGGGCCGAAGTGCCCGATCTGAACCCGCTTTGGCCGATCCACGGGCAAGCCCGTGCGCAGATTACTGGAGCCAGGAAGGTCGCCTTTCGACGCACGACTTGGTGGGCGGTCAGGCATCCGGACGTCTTCAGCTACGCCCGTGGCCCGCAGTGCATCGATCAACCTTTCAAGGTGGCATGGTCAGCCATTCACCAGGTGAGGCGGCTGCTGGAACACTGAGAAGATGAAGATCACGATCAGTGGAAAGCGTCATCTAATGTGACTACAGTGTGGGCGCTGACTCAGTGACCTAGGCTGCGACGGGTTTCGAGAGCTCGTAAATAGGATACGAGGGATACTTTGACTGCCAGCGCTGAAACTCGAACCACGGAGATCAACGGTCATAGCACCCGCAGTGAGGGTGTGTCCCTGTTCAAGTCCCTCTCCGGGCCAACCGACCCGCACTCGTCGGCTACACCCGCAGACGGCGCGGCGGGTTCTCGAAGAGGGACCCCTAAACGAGACTTATACAGTCCGCTACGTTACCCGGGCGGCAAGCGCCAGATGGTGTCGTTCTTCGCCGATCTGCTTAAGATCAATGGTCTGGTACCGCTTGAAGTATTTATAGAACCCTTTGCTGGTGGGGCCGCAGTTTCTCTCCACCTCTTGGCCTCAGGCCTAGTGGATAAGGTGGTATTAGCTGACCTGGATCCTCTGGTCTATGCCTTCTGGCACCAAGCGTGTTTTGCGACTGAGGAACTTATTGAGGATCTAATCAACGCCCCAGTCACGTTGGAAGAGTGGCATCGTTTACGGGCTAACCCAGGTACCACGTTGCGCGAGAAAGCATACGCGTGTCTCTTTCTTAACCGCACGAGCTACTCGGGCATCCTGCAGGGGCGTGCTGGTCCGATTGGGGGGCAAAAACAACAAAGTAACTATAGAATTGATTGTCGTTTTCCGAAGAAAGAGTTAGCAAACCGGATTCGTCAGATTGGTGCATTCGCCGCAGAGGGGCGCATTCTCGCGGTACTCCCGTGCGACGTTGAGGAAACCGTCCAGTGGGTCAAGAGCCAACTGAACAATATGCGATATGTTTTCTACTTCGACCCACCATTCTGGGCCAAGGGTGCCCGTCTGTACCGGCATGCCTTTTCTCGGGAGGATCACGAACGGTTAGCTCGACTTCTTAAGAGACTCGACGCTCCATGGGTCCTGTCGTACGACTACCACGATGAGATCATCGAGCTCTATCAGAGCTCTCAGCAGGGAGGTCGAGGTCGAACTGTGTCGCCCTCGAGGCCGGTTGTGGACGGGACAGTTGGTCACAAGCTGCATACGACCCAATTGCAGTACTGCAACCGGCACCAGGGGCGCAGGGTCAAAGAGCTGATCATCACCAACCTCCCTGTGGTTCCAGAGGAACATGTCGAACATCTTTCGTAATTCCCTGATCTTGACCAGCCGGCCGCGGCATGATGTATGACAATCTCATCGGGCTACGACCCACGAACGCACGCGTGAGATGAGGGAGTCATGTCGTTCACCTTGGGTAGCAAGGCGGCTGCGGAAGAATCGGCTCTCCAGGGTCTACTCCGGTACTCGGTCAAGATCGGCGCGATCTTCGACTTTGGTTACCGTGAAGCGAGCATCCTGACGAACGACGCTTGGCTCCATCGGGCGCATGGGGTACCGCAGCACTGTCTACTTCTGGCTTACCCACGCGGTTTAGACGATCCCGATGAGGCCCCCCAGGTAGCCCGTGCCGATCGGGAAATCGTGCTCTTGCGCGTCCTTCGTGAGACCGCTCTGCCAAATCAGGCCGATCTCGTGCGCCTGCGCGCGGAGGACAGCGAGCGGACCATCACGAACCACTACCGCAACAGCGGTGATCCCAGATCGGAAACCGATGTCCTCACGCGCAGCCTGATGCAGCAATGCGCGTTCCGTTGTCGAATTCTCGGCACCTTCGTGGAGGACGATGCCGGCAATCTCGTTTTCGGCAAGGACGTGGATGCAGTCTACGCTGCTGCGGGCTACGTGGTCTGCAAGCCATATGGCGAGAGCCTCCAGAAGATCGTTGAGCATGTCGAGCTACCGATGGGAGAACGCGATGCGTTCAATGATGATCTGCCGGAGACCAACGCCACTATGGTCATTGGCAGGCTGCGGTACGCGTCATCCCGGCATCGCGAACGGATCGCGTCCGAAACGGGAATGACTACCGAAGTTGCTGTACCCGTACGCGTCAAGGACTTCGTCGCCCACAAGACAGCGGTGTTCGGCATGACACGCGCCGGAAAATCCAACACTATGAAGGTCCTGGCGGCGGCGGTACATCTTTACGCTCACAAGACCGGTACTCGTGTGGGCCAGCTGATCTTCGACCCCGCTGGTGAGTACGCCTATGCCAACCGACAAGATGGCACGGCCCTGGCCCAATTGGGCGAAAACGTTCGCATATACCGGCTGGGTGCCACCGAAGCAGATCGTGCCCGCAACGTCCGCCCGCTGTCGCTCAACTTTTTCGATGAGTCGCAAATCGACGGGTGTTGGAGTCTAATTGAGACCTTCCTTGCAGGGGAAAATAAGCGATACGTCACCAATTTCTTGGCAGCCGACCCGACTCGCTCTCCAGCCGATGTCGAGGACCAGGGTGACAGAAGGCGGCTTGAAGCCGTTCGGGCAATGTACTTCGGAATCCTAGCGAAGGCTCTTGATGTTCCCGGTGAATGGACCTACGAGCTACCGGTCAACAATGAGCTGAAAAAGCTTCTAGCGAAATATGAGATCTTTGGCAAGCCGTCTAGCAGGAAGGGCTACATCGTCCTCAACGGCTCTGAGCTAAGAACGGCATGTGAGGTTATCGCCAAGCATGCCGCCAAAGCAGACAAAAACAAGGAGAAGGTCAAGGAGAACGACAAGGAAAACGACACTAAAATTTCGATCGCTGAAGCAGTCAAGCTATGGTTTTCCGATCAGTCCAAAGGCGGCCATGGTGATCCGGCCGTTGACGGTCTGGTAGGAATGTTGGCACCCACTGGCCACGCTAGCGGATGGAAGATTCTTAGGCCTCTTCGCGCCTACCATTCACCGGAAAGCCGTATCGATTTCGCCAAGGCCATCTACGCGGACTTGGCGCGCGGACGGCTTGTCATCGTGGATCTGTCTCGCGGCTCGGAACAGGTGTTGCAGACCTGTGCAGAGCGGGTCGTGAGAGAGATCGTTTCCCGGGCATCCCAACGCTTCCGCGACGGTAAGCCGCCGCGGCCGATGCAGATCTTCTTGGAGGAAGCTCATCGGCTGCTGCACCGGGACAAATTCAATAAGGCCACCGAGAAAACCGACCCCTACGTCATGCTGGCCAAGGAGGCAGCTAAGTACAAAATTGGTATGATCTACGCAACACAGGAGGTTTCTAGCGTCGACGAGACCATCTTGTCGAATACCGCGAACTGGATTTGCGCGTATATGAATAATACGGCCGAAGCGGCGAAACTCGCCAAGTACTATGACTTCGCAGACTTCGCTGACCAAATCGTAACCGCGGACGATCGAGGGTTTGTGCGGCTGCGTACAGCCTCCTCCCCTTACACGCTTCCAGTGCAAATCGCCAAATTCGACTTGAAGATGGTGAACAGCATCCGTAAGGACTGCGATCTCGATCCCGTTGAGCGAAGCACTGACTATGCACCAGACGCCGCTGACGTAGCTCACGATGACCTTGAGGACTGCCCAGACCCGGACGACGTCTTCACTCGTAAGAACCCGCCGATGACCGAGCCTCTCTTTGGATGGGAGAGCTGAGCCGTGCCATACATCGCTCAGGGTCCAGGCAGTTCGATCCGCTACGAACTGGCATCTCGTCTCGGGCACCTACCTACGACTACCAACCCGCAGATTCGAGAGCGTCTCGCCCGGTATCGCAAGCCAGAGGATTCCTTCGACCCTGCTCTGATAGCAGAGCGTGTCGTCCCTGTCGATGCACTTGAGCAGAGTCCTACCCCTCGCATCCGTTACGTTGTCGCGGTTGATGGTTCAGGCCATGAGTACGAGGAGGCCTTCGATCGTTATCCCTCCACCCGCGTACTTTACATGCAAATAGCCGGAGTTTTCATAGACTTGAATGACATGCTGGATCAGTCTGACCGCTTCGTCGATCCAGCACGGCTTGCTGATGCTATGGAGGCGTCGGTCGTCTCGGGATTTCTGCCCGGTTCGTACCTTGAGCACGAGGTGTACCAAGATCCGACCGAGGCGTTTCGCGCCGAGCTTTTCTACCTTTTCTCTTCCACCGAAGTGCAGCAGCGAACCCTGCTCCAGCTTCTCCTAGAAGTTCAGAAGCATGGGCAGCCGGCAGACCGAGAGGCGGCTGCTAGGGGAGAGATACTGCTATCGAAATGCCCCAATCGCGATTGCGTTCTTAACAGGCCCAACCGAGGCTTCGGTGGAATCCCAGTACCCGCTCAGGAAGCCACCTTCTGCCCTGAGTGCAGTAAGTCACTGTGGCCCACGGACATTCTTCGGATCTATGAGGCGTTCAAACCGGACGCGCCTAACAAAGAAGCCCTTGGACGCTGCCACCAGGTAATCGAACACTTGATTTTGCTGGGGGTCGCGCTCAGCTTTGAGCAGCTGTCACCAAGATTATTGCCGCAGACAGCTTTTCTCTATGACGGTGACCTCGCCATCTTCGGTGAGCCGGCCCCTCTCCACACCGGACTATTAGGAACGTGGCAGGCATTGTGGAGCCGCTGCCTCAGCCGTGGTCATCAACCTCCCGTTGTAGTCGGCGTCGCAAAACGAGGTTATCCCGTTGAACACCTGCGCGGGATCCGGCGTTTCATACCAAGGCGGCATTTAATGCGGCTTGACGACTTCTACATGCGGGAACTCTTGCGCGTAAGCAGCCTCACTGAGACGTACTTCGGGCGCAAGTTTTTTTACCACGCCGCAGATGGTCAGCTTCTTGTCTTGACGGTGCCGCCGGTTAACGGAGAGGCCTATTCCAAGAAGGACAAGAACGACCTTAGCGAACTTCATCGTTTCCCAACGCTCGCTCGGACCTTCGAAGTTTGTGATCGACTTGGCAGTCGCCTGTATGACGACGCGCTGATCCCGGTAGCCCTGGCGCATAACTGGGCGGCTTATCCGTTAGCTAATGCCGAGCGGGTCCTTCGCGTGCTGACTGAACAGACGATCAAAGGAAAGGGAAACAACTAGGAGTTACAGGGCGCGCGCAGCCTATAGTGGGTTGACTGGTGGAATTGGTGAGGCAACTAACAAACACCATAAACGCCACCCTTCATCGCGCGTCTACTACGGACTCGCATGGGCTGAGTGAATTCAGGCTGAGTCACTTTAGCGGGAGCCGGACCTGTACCGGTCCAGTGGCCACTAAGCGTGCTTGACCGAGGTGAAGTAGCCTAAGGAAAGCAAGTTGATCTTCTGACGGCGGTTCTGGATGTGCTATTGGCGTCCTCAGAGTAGAAGTACGTTATGAGGTCACAGCGCTGACCGGGTGGAATGGCCAGAGATGGGCCTCATGAGGACTGGTGTACAGCAGAGACATACAGCAACGCTGCCTTACACGAGCGTATTGCATCAATCTATAGCTGCTGAAACGGACGATGGGGGAGCGAGTAGCGAGCGACGTGGCCTTCCCTACGGATCAGAAGGTTGGGGGTTCGAGTGCTCTCGGCCGCGCATCTATGAAAAGTTCGCTGATTACCCCCTGAAGGGATCGCAACATGGACGCCGGGCCTTGTCCAATCGCCAGGGTCCACAATTATGCCGTTCGGCGATGACCGACCATGTCGTCACCGATGTACTCGAGGCGATAAAGATCCTCAATGGCGACAATAGCTGCCGACCCAACCGAGCCTCTTCATCTGTTGATTTTGCTAACGCTGGTGCTAACAACAACCCTGGACGACCATGGACAGCTGTGGAATCTCCGAGGCCGGTCACCTCTCCTGAGCAGGCGTTTATGTCAGCCGTA
>PKEX01000042.1 GCA_002919235.1 Clostridia bacterium | reverse complement strand
GAGCCGTTCTTCGTCCTCTCCCCCGCCCCTGGAGAGATGGCGCAGGTGGATTGGGGCCAAGCGAAGATTGTGCTGGCCGGCGTCCTGGAGTTGATCCGTTTCCGTGGGCACCCTGTGGTTAAGCAGCTGTAGCGGACACTTCGTGTTCCAGGCGCCACCTCCTCTCGTAGTCCTCGGGGCTCCGATACCCTAGCGCCGAATGGCGCCGGCGGCGGTTATAGAAGACCTCGATGTACTCGAAGATCGCCGTCTTGAGATCCTGGCGCGTGGGCCAGGCGTCCCGATTCAGCAGTTCCGTCTGCAGCGTGGCGAAGAAACTCTCGGCAACTGCATTATCCAGCGCATCGCCCACAGAGCCCATCGAACCCAGGATGCCCGCCGTTTCCAGCCGACGGCTAAAGGCCAGGGAGGTGTACTGGGTACCGTGGTCGGAGTGATGGACCAGCCCGCCCCCGGGTCGGCGGTTCCAAATGGCCATGTTCAAGGCGTCGATGACCAGCTCCGCCGTGGGTCTCTCGCCCATAGCCCAACCCACCACGCGACGAGAGAAAGCGTCCAACACGGTTGCCAGGTAGAGCCAGCCTTCCCCGGTTGCATGCTGGGTCAGGTCGGCCACCCAGAGGCGGTCGGGGGCGTCCACCGTGAACACCCGCCGGACGCGGTCGGGGAAGACCGGCCGGCGGGGATCCCGCCGGGTGAGGCCTCGGTGTGGGCGTCGATGGACTCCTTGCAGGCCCATCTGGCGCATCAGCCGCGCCACCCGTTTGCGCGAACAGCAGACGCCCTGCGCCATGCGCAGCTCCGCCCACACCCGGGGTGCGCCGTACGTACCTCGGCTGGCTGTGTGAATGTCCCGGATTCGCTCCATGAGTCGCCGGTCCTCCTGTGCCCGAGCCGACGGGGGCCGGCGGCGCCATGCGTAGTACCCGCTGGTGGAGACGCCCAGCACTCGGCACAGCATAGCCACCGAATGCTCGGCCTTCTGCTGCTCCACGAACCGGAAGGCAGCTACCGGGTCCGGTCGGTCTCCCGAGCAAAGAAGGCCGCGGCTTTTTTCAAGATCTCCCGCTCTTCCCGCAGGATGCGGTTTTCTCGCCGCAGCCGCTGTAGCTCTTCCCGCTCGGCAGTGGTCAGGCCTTCCCGCTCGCCGGCGTCAATTTCAGCCTGGCGTAGCCACTTGCGCAGAGATTCAACGGAGACCCCCAGGTCCGCGGCGATGGCCTTCAGCGACTTCCCGGTGGTGCGCACGAGCCGGACTGCCTCGGCCCGAAACTCCGGTGGGTAGGGGGGATGGGTTGGTGGCATGGGACACCCTCCTCGTTGGGGCTACACCCCAAGTCTGTAGGTGTCCACGAGATCGGGTCAACCCCACATGAGCCAGACCACTTTTTACAGATAGAATGGGACTTGACCCGACCAGCGTTTGGATGGACTGGACAGGACCACGGTCACTGTCGCCAGGCTTGGCGGTGACGATGAAACGACACCGGGCCCGCGGCGGTGCGCCGTGCAGCGGGCCCGGTGGGTGGGAAGGTGTGGGAGGCGCCTCAGCGGTTTCGGTCGGCGCCCACCTCGTAATGGATGTTCTTGGCTTCGAAGAAGTTGACGATTTCGGGCACGTCCACTTCCACGGCCATCCACTTGGCCGGGTTGGGGGTGCCGAAGTGGACGCCCAGTCCCAGCTCGTCCAGGCGCCGGTCGGTGACGTATTCGATGTAGGCGTTGAGGTAGTCGGCGTCCACCCCGAACACCGGCTTCGGCAGAAGCACCCGGTTATACTCCCGCTCCAGCGCCACCGCCTCCAGGATGAGGTCTTTGATTTCCCGGGCCACCGCGGGCGTCATAATGTCCGGGTGCTCGTGGAGCAGTTCGCTGATGAGGTGGATGCCGAAAGACAAATGGAGGCTCTCGTCCTTGAGGGTCCAGTCCACGATGGTGGCCAGTCCCTTGAGCAAGTTCCGCCGGCGGAAGGTGTACGCGAAGAGGAACCCGCCGTAAAAGAAGACTCCCTCCAGCACGATGTAGTACCCGACCAAGTTGCGGAGGAACTGTTGCCTCCCTGAGACGGTGTTCAAGTCCACATCGGCCAGCATCGGGGCCGACAGCCGCTGCAGGAACTCTTCCTTGGCCCGGACGGCGGGCACGTCCCGGTGCACGTTGAACACCCGGTTTCGGTCCACGGGCAACGTCTTGAGGACGTACTCGAAGGCCATGGTGTGGTTGGCTTCTTCCCAGATCTGGCGGGCGAGATAGAGGCGCACTTCGGGCGCGGTGAGGTGGCGGTACAGGGACAGCACCAGGTTGTGGGTGACCAGGCTCTCCATCGGATTGAAAAAGCCCAGCAAGATTTCGACGCCGTGGCGCTCCTCCGGGGTGAGGCGCAGTTCCCAGTCGCGCACGTCTTCCCCAAGGGGCACCTCCTCGGGGAACCACGTGTTGCGCTTGCCCTGCAGCGCGTGGGCGTAGGCCCACGGGTAGCGCAGCGGAAACAGCTGAATGGGTTCCAAGGGGTTCGCACCGATGAGCTGGCTCATGCCGCCGATTCCTCCTTGCGGATCCATCGGATGGTTTGTGAACGAGTCGGAGGACGCCGTCGCCTGCGTCACTGGCACACTTCACACTGCTCTCCTTCGCAGGCCACCGGCTCCGCGACCGCCTCGGTATGCCCGTTGAGTCCCTCCAAGTTCCACCGGGGCTTGCGCCGGGCTTTGTTGACCGCGACGGTGGATTGTTCCGCGTGCATTCGCGGCGCCATGAACAAGTAATAGGTGGCTTTCAGCCCCCGCCGCCATGCCGTCAAGTAGACCTCTTCCATGGCTTGCAGATCCCGGCGCTGGAGGTACAAGTTCCGGGAAATCCCCATGTCCACCCACTTTTGCGCGCGGGCGGCCACCTCGATGTAGGCCTCGGGCGGGATCTGGTACGCGGTGGGGAAGCGGCGCCGGACGTCCAGGGGAATGTCCTCGATGAGGGATACATCCCCGCGCTCTTCCACCAGGCGATGGCGCACCTGCTCCCAAAGGCCCAGGGACCGCAGTTCGTCCACGAGGACCGGGTTGATTTCCAGAAACTTCCCGGACAACGTTTGCCGGCTGAAGACGTTGGCGTAATACGGGTCGAGGCTGGGGGTCGTCCCGGCGATGAGGCTGATGGTGGCGGTGGGCGCGATGGCCAGCAGGGCGCCGTTGCGGATCCCGTGCCGTACAAGGGCGCGCAGGCGGTCCCAGTCAAGGGTGGGATCCGCGTCCGCGGCGGCTCCCCGTTCCCTCTGCAGCGCGACCCAGGTGTCTATCGGCACCAATCCCCGGGCCCAGCGGCTCTGGGCGAAGGCAGGGAAGGATCCCCTCTCCTGAGCCAGGCGGCAGCTGGCCTCGATGGCATGGTAGCTGATGTATTCCAGCGCCCGGTCGGTGAGCTCCAGCGACGCGGGATCCCCGTACACCATTCCCAGGCGGGCGAACACTTCCGCGAAGCCCATGACGCCGAGCCCGACGGGGCGGTTCTTGTGGTTGGCGTGACGGGCTTTTTCGATGGGGTAAAAATTGACGTCGATGACGTTGTCCAGGGCCCGCATGGCCACGGCTACGGTGCGGGACAGTTCCTCCCAATCCAACCCCTGGGGCCCCAGGTGGCGGGCCAGGTTGACCGAGGCCAAGTTGCAGACGGCCACCTCATCGGGGGACGTGGGAAGGAAGATTTCCGTGCACAAGTTGGACGAGTGAATGACGCCGGGCAGCATGTTGCGCGCGTTGGCCGTGTCCTTGAAGGTGATCCACGGGTGCGACGTCTCCTGCAAGGTGGCCAGGATGTCCCGGTAAAGTTCCCGCGCGTCACAAACCCGCCACGCCCGGGCCGGAATGCGGCCTTCCTCCGCGTCCCGGATGCGGCGTTGGTACGCCTGCCGGAACTCCTCGCCAAACACCTCGGTCAGCTCCGGCGCGTATTGGGGGTCGAACAGATACCACTTTTCGCCGGCCTCCACCCGCCGGAAAAACTCGTCGGGAATCCATAAGGCGGTGTTGAGGCTGTGGGCCCGCAGGTACGGGTCGCCGGAGTTTTTCCGCAGGTCGAGAAAACCGCGGATCTCCAGGTGCCACGGCTCGATGTAGACGCACATGGTGCCCCGCCGGCGGCCGCCTTGGTTCACCGCTTTGATGAGCCCGTCAAACATGTGGATGAAGGGAACGATGCCCGAGGACTGGCCGTTGACGCCCCGCACCGGGGAGCCGACGGCCCGCAGCTTGGACACGGCGGCGCCGATCCCGCCCGCGTACTTGGCCAAGAGGCCGAAGTCCCGGGCCGACTCGAGGATGTGATCCATGGAATCATGGACGTCGGCCAGGTAGCACGAGGAGAGCTGGTGGTGGCACGTGCCCGCGTTGAACAAGGTGGGGGTGCTGGGCAGCCAGCGCAGGGTGCTCATGCCGTGGTAAAACCGCTGGGCCCAGAGGTAGGGATCGGGCTCGCGCAGGCAGAGGCCCATGGCCACCCGCATGAAGAGGTATTGGGGGGTCTCCAACAAGCTGCGGGACTCCACATCCCGGACCAGGTAGCGGTCGATGAGGGTGGTCAGCCCCACGAAGGGGAGCTGCCGGTCCCGTTCGGGCGCCAAGGCGGCCGCAAGCCGTGGAAGATCCCATTGGAGCAGCCGCGGATCCAGCTGTCCTCGTTCCACCCCGACGCGGATGTAGCGGAGAAACCCTTGCCGGTAGCGGTCGTCATCGGGCTCGGGCGTGCCCAGCACTTCCCGGTACAATCCCCGCAACACGGCACGGGTAGCCACCCCTTGGCACCGGGGTTCCAGATGCATGTTTTCGAGAGCGATTTGGGTGACCCGTTGTTCCCACTCTTCGGGGGATGACTCGGGCACGGGCAGCGGGCGCCCGTTCAGTTCCCGGGCCAGGTAGGCGGCGACCGCTTCTTCCTCAGGCAGGCCGGTGACGAAGGGTGCCCAGCGCGGGTCCATCAGTTCTTCCTCCTCCCTGGTTACGCCGCGCGCGGAGGGAGGGGGAACCGATCGCCCGCTACGCCCGCCCCCCGGGGTCATGCGACGGGTTGCCAGCGGGGACTGCCCATGCCCCTCCGCGGGGGCGGTGCAGTGGTGCGCAGTGGGTACTCGGGCTTCACGGCCAGCGGCCGGCTGTCGCTGGACCGGTTACCGTTGCGGGACAGCGCCGGATTTGCACCGGACTTCCCCCAGTCGGGCGGGACGATCCCGCCCGGCCCTGCCCTGTCGGACAGGCGGCGCACCATCGCTATATATAGTGTCTTAGTGGTGCTCATGCTACCATATGTTGTGTGTGGGTGTCAAGCCCTGGGCGGAGGTCGGCGGAGAAGCGGGGAAAGGCCTTCGAATGACGGCAAGAGCCGGCAAAATCCGTCGTCCGCACGATGGCCGGTCTTCCGCACCCTTGGGCGCCATAAGTTCGGGTTTTTTCCGTGCTGAATCACAACTCCCCTGTCATGCCGTGACGCGCGTGTAGACGCTTTCATCGAGGCCACTGAGCTCCAAGATCTCGTGGACCCTCGGATCGGTGTTGGTTGGCAGCATTCGGTAAGTACCCTCAGCGGTCTCGACGATCACAATCAGCACGGTCCGCATGATGTCGAAGATGCCGGTCATCGTCGGACGGTCGGTCAAGCGCTTGCCGGGCATCACAAACTGCCGCTTGCGCCGCTTGAGCTCCTGGCGGATCCGGATCTCGATGTAGGCAGCAACGATCAGG
The DNA here is from genome assembly GCA_002919235.1 of Clostridia bacterium. Lineage (GTDB taxonomy): Bacteria > Bacillota > Limnochordia > DTU080 > RSA5 > RSA5. Next base: position 1,830 of record PKEX01000042.1, on the reverse strand, counting down.
GCAAGCAGAAAGACATACGCCAAGGCCTCCGCCCTCCGGGACGACTTGACGTAAATGCCGTCCACGATGCACGGCGTCGCCTTTAAGTTACGGAACCGTGTCTCCACCGCCGTTTGGTCCTTGTACTCCCGAAGCACGTCGGCATTGGACCATTCAGGATCCATGAGGTTGGTGATCAACACAAAGGTGCTCTCACGCTCGTGCAGCTCTTGGAGCGCTTCCTCTGTCGGCGCCGCAATCTGCAGCTCCAGACGCCATTGGACGGTAGTCTGCGGCACTTCGTCCTTGCGTGGCCGTCCGGGCCGGCGCTTGGTGAGACGCTCTTCACGGACGGCGCCGTTGACTTGGTGCACCGCATCGGCATGGGCGCGTAAGAAGGCGTCGAGGGCCTTCGTGGCGTCCTCTTGGCAGTTAAAGCGCTGCTTGGCGAGGGCTTGGACGGCTTTCTCGAGCTCAGCACGTTCTTTGGCAATGCGCCGCTCAAGGGCTTTCTTCTTCCGGCTGTCCAGGGCTGAGGAGTGCACCACGATGAAGCGGTACGGCCGGCCTTCGAAGGGCTCCACAAACGACTGGGCCCGGTAGCTTGCCGCCTTCTCACTCTGCGCCACTCGTCCGACCGTCTCCCAAGCATTGAGGGCCCAAGCACGGTCCTTCAGCTCGGCAGCCAGGCGGTAGCTCTCGGGCAGCCGGGAGATGAAGCGCATCCGGTACTGATCGATCCGGGCCAGGTTCTCGGGTGTGACCAGCGCCGAGTCCGCGACGTAGACGACCTTCTGCGGATCGAGAAAGCTCTGCCGGATCTCGTCGAGGGTATCCCGGTGCCAGACCTTATCACTGAGGTTGCCGTCCCGGACCTCGCCGATGAGCGGCAGGCCCTCGGCGGAGACGATGAGGCCGTAGATGAACTGTTTCAGGTCGGGACGGTTGTCTTTGCTGTATCCGTAGGTGATCCGCAGCAGGCTGCGGTCCGGATGCGCTTCGGCAAACTGCTCATCGCTTTCCGTCCACTCGTAAGCGCCACAAAGAGCAATGGACGTCGTATCCGCGTGGACGGACCGGATGCCTAAAGGCAAAAGATGAACGGCACGCAGGGCCACAGAATGCACCAGCAGCTTCGCGTTCCCCGAGGCGTGGAGCCGGTCCAGAGCCCGGCCGAAGGCGTCGTCGTTGAGGTCCGCCAGTTGAACGGGTTCATCAAAGAGCGTGGGAAGGTCCAGTCGCTCGAAGGACTCCCAAACGCGGTAGAGAGGCCTGCGGCCGGTCAGGATGTTGATGATCAAGGCCACGATGAGCGTGCCCGGGGACCGCTTCCACTGCGTGTCGTCCCAGGTGACCAGGCGGTTGACCAGCTCGGCAATACGCAGTTGGCGGCATACACCGGCGATATACCCGCTTGCGCCGACGACCAGAGGTGTGACTTTCGGTGCAGACATCGCCAAACTCCCTCCGGATGTTGATAGAGGGAAGTTCGCGCGTATGTTCGGTATTCCTGCTGAACCATAAAAGAAACTTCAGCGCTACTCACTCAGGGTGCGGAAAGTGGGCTATGAGAGCAACGATCAAAAGTTACGCGAGATACAAGCCCGGTTCATGGGACTGGGGGAGGGTGTACGTCCGAAGACCGTCTTTCGCTCTTACACCAGACTGGTAAGTTGAAACTGTCATGCGGTTTCGAACCGGACGAGGGGGCACCGTGGTACCTCATTCGACATTGGCCGGATCACACTTCACCGGAGATGGACGCCTGGTTGGGAGGCCGGTGATGGCTTAATCTGTCTGTAAAAAGCGAGTGGTCTGGACTACCATCGGTGGTAGGAGAAAAACCCGAAA
>PKEX01000015.1 GCA_002919235.1 Clostridia bacterium | reverse complement strand
TCGAGCACGGCCGCGGCGGCCCGGCCGAACCCGGGCCGCGGCACCGCGGCGAGGATCCCCTCACGCGGCCAGCCCTGCTCGATGCGGTCGGCGAGCACCAGCAGGTCCCCCGGGTCGAGGGGCGCGACCGCGGCGGCGACCGCCTCCTCCACGTCCCGGCGTCGTCTCACGGCAGCTCGGGGAAGAGCGCGAGCTTCGGCTCGTCTCCGATCGGCACGATGAACCGCCGGTCGAGGTACCGGTTGCCGCGCTCGCACGTGGTCTCCGAGACGAACAGGCACACGTGGCAGGCGGCCCCGTGCAGGAAGTCCTCCGGCGCCTGCGGCAGCCGTTCCGCGCACAGCGGGTCGGAGGAGCAGTGCCGGGCGTCCCGCAGCGCCCTGCGGGTGATCTCGACGAGCCGGTCGGGCTCGGCGAGCGAGACGAGCCCGCCCAGGGTGCCCTCGGCGTCGGGGACCGCCGTGTAGATGAGGATGCCGCTGCGCGGGTCCTCCGGGGTGCCCGCGTAGATGCGCTCCGTCAGGCTCGCCGAGCTGTACCCGCACTCCAGCGCGATGGTGCGGATCAGCAGGTGCGACAGGGTGTGCAGGGCGTAGTACCTCGGCCCGGGCCAGCCTCGTTCGGGGTCGAACGGGCCTTGGATGCGGGTGGAGAAGCGGTGCTTGCGGAACCGGATGTACGCCTCGCGGTGCTCGCGCACCGCGACCGACTCGGCGACCCGGTCCTCCCATTCGCGAAGCAGGTCCTCCGGCAGCCGCAGGAAGATGCCCTCGCCGCGCACCTCGGTGGCGGGCAGCCACTGCGGGCTGCCCCGGGTGACCGGCGCCCGGGTGACCAGATCCGGGTCGTCGGGGTCGGGCGCGTCCAGCCGGGTGAACCCGATCAGCGTGCGCACCTCGCGCAGCCGCTCGGCCTGCACCACGTCGGCGTAGATGCCGCGCAGCGCGGCCGGGATCTCGGTGAGCCGGCGGACGGCGAAGTCGTCGTTCTCCTCGGGCAGCGGATGGCCGGTGAACGCCTCCCATTCGGGGGTCCGCAGGTCGGGGTAGCCGCCGGAGGAGGCGTCCGTGCCGCCCTCGCGCCGCGCCTTGAGCCGCTCGACCGCCTCCCAGATCTCGTCGTCGCTCCACTTGGCGAGCTCACGGAAGGCGCCGACGTTCTCCCGCGCCCACGGGTACATCGACTTCGGCAGGGGCTCCAGCGCCTTCCAGTGTTTCTCGACCGTCGCCTCCACCGCCCGCGCCCCGCTCTGCGGTACGGCGAGCGCGGACAGCGTCTGCGGGAACCACTGGTTCGAGGCGCCGACGACGAGCACGTACAGCTGCCGGTCGCAGCCGCCCTCGGCGAACCACGACAGGTGGGGGTGCCGCCCCCGGCAGCGGGGCAGCCGCACCAGGTTCCGGTCCCCCATCCACTCGCGGATGTTGCGCTGGGCCTCGCAGTTCATGCACTTGATCGCGACGTTCGCGCCGAGGTTGCCACCGCGGTCGTTCATCTCCAGCGTGGGGTGGCTCACCTTGGGGCACGGCTGGCCGCGGTGCACGAACTCGACGTACGGGAAGTCGTCGAGGTGCCCGGCCGTGCAGGCGAGCACGAAGCGGGCGGCGACGGCGAGCGGCTTGCGCCCCTTGCGCTTGCGGCCGCAGTTCTCGTGGAAGAACCGGGCCTCGTGCGGCTTGCGCGGCTTGTCGTTCTCGAAGCCGAAGACCTTCGAGTCGATCGGGGCGAGCAGGTTGCAGGCGGTGCAGCGCATCCAGCTCGGGAACGGCAGGGTGGGCACGCCGACCCGGGACGCCGGCCCGGCCGGGTTCTGGTCGAGCCCGGCGAGCCACGGCGCGGGCCGCAGCTCCTTCACCTGCCGGAAGTCGAGGTACTCCGGCTCCCCCTTGCGGTACGGGAGGGACTGCACGGCGGCGAGCAGGCGCGGCTCGACGAGCGGCTCCCAGCCGTGCGCCCCGTCGTACCGCCACTCGTCCAGGCCCTTGACGAGCACGGAGAAGTTCGGCAGGTCGACGAGCGCCCCCACCCCGCTGGTGAACATGAGGTGGCTGGGCCGTACCGAGCCGACGCGGGTGCGGTATTTCTCGCTCGCCATCGTTAGCGCCTCCTGTTCAGCGCGGACTCGCCCAGCTCGTCACCCTCGGGGACGTCCGGCGAGGCGGACGTGGCGTCCAACGGGGACATCGTCCACGACGGCGCGCCGTACAGCGGGGTGAAGATCTGGCCGCCGCCGGGGAGCAGCAGGTTGATCTCGTTCTCGGTCTCGCGCATCGACTGGCCGACGGTGAGGTCGCCCCACTTGCCGTCGCCGGCCGGGTGGAGCAGGCCCACCAGGGGCTGCTTCTTGAAGGTGCCGTCGCGGTAGCCGAGCCGGGTGGAACCGGTCCTCTTCTCGCTCCACAGATCCCGGATGACCTTGAGGCGCTCCTCCAGGTAGCCCCTGGCCCGCTCCTCGCCGATCGCCTGGGCCCGGTCGAGGAACCGATCCTCGATCCGCTTCACCCGGTCGTCGTCGAGCGGCACGTCGTGGGCGTCGACGTTGCGGGAGAACTCCTCGTACGCGTTGCGCACCGCCGCCACGTACGTGGCGGTCGCGCCGCGGTCGAGCGCCCGCCGGGTGAACGGGGTGACCGACAGCGCCTCGACCTGCCGGTAGAAGGTGGCGTGGTAGTGCTCGAAGTCCTCGTAGTGCGCCAGGTCGCGGGGCCGGGACCAGTTGTAGAGGGTGACCACCAGGCCGGGCCGCCTGGGGTCGCGGCCGACCCGCGACGACGCCTGGATGTACTCGGCGGTGTTCTTCGGCTGGCCGACGACCATCATCAGGCCGAAGCGGGGCACGTCGACGCCGACCTGGAGCATCGAGGTGGCGAGCGCGACGTCGACGGGTACCGCGTTGTCCTGGAGGCGGGCGCGCCATCGCTCGGCGAGCGGATGCGCCTTGCGGCGCTTACTGGCGTCCTTCACCTTGTAGACGTCGGCCCACTCGGCGGCGATCTGCTTACGGCGCGGCGTGGTGTCGAGGTCGGGGTCGAATCCATGCTCAAGCCGCCGCAGCACGTCGCTGATGTCGCCGGAGGAGATCCGCGAGGTGAGCTCCTGCACGTTCAGCATGCCTGAGTCGGAGGTGATCCGGTTCGACAGGCCCTTGCGGGTGCCGTGGCTGCGCACCCGGGTGGTCACGTCGTCGTCGACGTACCGGCGCATGCCGGCGAGCTCGCGGGTCGCGTTGAAGTAGCCGACCACCGTCATGTACGGGTCGGCGGGCTCGCCGTACTTGTCGAACAGCGTCTGCCCGGCGAGCAGCAGGATCTCGGCGAGCCGGATCTCGGCCGACTTGAGCCGCACGCCGTGCGCGCACAGCCCCAGGTAGCGGCGGCCGGGGTGTTCCGGGGAGACCGGGACCTGCCGGGAGAAGAACGTGTCGCCGACGTCGATCACCTGCGGCGGGAAGACCGCGAGGTTTTTACCGAACACGCCGAGCACCTGCTGTGCGGCCTGCTTGGTCGTCGCCGTCGACGCGACGATCTTCGGTCCGGTCTCGGTGCCGTCGGGAAGCCGCCAGGTGCACAGCTCGGCGACCGCCGCCTCGAAGAGGCCGACCGTGGTGCCGAGCGCGCCGGAGATGAGGTGGAGCTCGTCCTGGATGATGAGGTCCGGCGGGCGGAGCCGGACCACGGGCTCGCTGTACTTCACCGCCTCGAGGTCGCCCTTGGCATGGTGCCGTTCGGCGCAGCCGGTGTGCTCGTCGAGATCGTCGTGCCGGTAGCCGTGGCGGGGGCAGCGCCGGGTGACCCGGCCGAACAGGATGCCGGCGAACCCCTTCCAGGGGAGCTGGGCCAGCTTGTCCACGGTGGCGATCACCAGGCCGGGCGCGTACCGGTAGATCTCCTCGTCGACGGTGAGGATCGGCAGCCCTTCGCGGCTCACCGCGAGCAGCGCCCGCGTCCGGGACGCGATCAGCTCGGCGCGCTCCGCGTCGCTGCGGGCGGACGGGGCCGCCTCGGCGGCGATCCTCTCCAGCCACGGGCGCAGCGTCGCCTCCTCGCCGCGCTTCGAGAACGGGCAGGGGTCGTCCCCCTCGCCGCGCGGGCAGTAGAGGAAGACCCGGCGGAGGTCCTCGTCGGGGTGGAGATTCTGGTGGCCCTGCAGGCGTTCGCCGCACCACGGGCAGCTCAGCGTCTGCAGCACGTTGGTGCGCTTGCCGTCGCCCGCCTCCCGGGCCTCCTTGATCTGCTCGTAGGCCTCCTCGAACCAGTTGGGCGACATGCCGCCGCCGACCCACAGGCCGATGCGGAACGGCTCGCGCCCCCAGGTCTCCGGGTCCTCGCGGCGCAGCACCTCGGCGGCGCAGATGAGCGCGGCGGCCCGCTGGAACTGCTGGGCGGTGAGCAGCCGCAGCGTGTAGCGCATGAGCACGGCGACACCGGCCCGACCGTCGCGCCTGTCGGCGCCGTCGCCGATCACGCCCTGGAGGCGGCGGATGGCGAGGGTGTACGCGGTGAGGCCGAGGTACGCCTCGGTCTTGCCGCCACCGGTGGGGAAGAACAGCAGGTCCACCAGGCCGGAACGATCCGGGGCGCGCTCCGGGTGTCCCGGGTGGGTGAGCGCCGGAAGGTTGAGCAGCACGAACGCGAGCTGGAACGGCCGCCACGACGCGGCCTTCGGGCCCTGCTTCTCCACCTTGTCGATGGCCAGGCGGTAGTCCCAGCCGTACTCCTCGCGCAGCCGCGCCGCGGTGGTGTGCTTCCGTTGCAGGGCCATCGCCCGGTTGGCGAACCGGAACGCCCGCAGGGCCTCCTCGTGGCGGGGCTGGGCCGGGTCGGTGAGCAGGGTGATGCCCGCACGGATGCGTTCGGCCACCTCGCGGGCGGCGTGCACGGCCTTCTCCGCGGTGTCGCGCAGCGGGACGGGCAGCTCGGGGATGCGGTCACGCTGCCGGTCGAGCCAGGCCGCGTACCCGTCGGCGAGCGGGGCGAGCCCGGCCTTCAGCCGCTCCGGGGTGGCCTCGGCGAGGACGTCCATGGACAGCTCGACGCCGGCGAGCCCTTCGCTCGCGGCCACGGTGGCGGGCACCTCGTAGACGGGGATCCAGGTGGTGCGCAGTTCGTGGGCGAGGCGCTCGCCCTCGCGCACCGAGGCGTGGACGGCGACGTTGCGGCCGTTGGCGTAGCGGCGCTCGTTGCGGTACAGCAGCCGTAGGTGCTTCTCCTCGAGATCGACGCCCTCCCACTCGGTGTCGTCGAGCGGGTCGTCGATCGGCAGGAAGATCGCGCTATTGCCGTCGAGAGCGCGAACGACGAGCTCGGACTGGAACAGCCAGGCGGTGTCCGGGTTGGTCTCCGGCTCGGGCTGCGCGTTGATCAGCGTGAGCTCGACCACCCGCCGGCCGTCCTGCTGCGGGCGTACGGCCACCGCGAGCAGGACGCCGTTGTCGCCGCCGGTGAGCGAGACGCGGTACGAGGGCTCGCCGTCGAGCCGGATCTCCTTGTCCACGCGGACCGGCTCGCGCGCCCAGACGCTCACCGTCTTGCCGTCGTCCCGCTCCACCCGGGCCTTGGTGTAGCGGCCCCAGGAGGCCGAGACGGCAACCGCGTGCACGTCGGCCCCGACCGCGAACGCCAGCCCCATCGAGGACGCCCAGATCCGGCCGAGGTTCTGCGGCGTCACCACCTCGCCCAGCTCGCTCTCATACCCGTCCCCGGATACCCCGGATTCGGTGTCGGGCATGTCCGCTGCCGCCGCAAGGGACGGCTTCGGGGCGTGCTTCGGTCCGAGCATGCCGACCAGGTACCGTTCGCGGGGCCCCATCGCCCTGGGCGGGAACTGCTCCAGCTCACCACCCCAGGGCCCGAGCAGGTCACGACGCACGAGTTCCTCGAACTCGTCCCGCACCTGGTAGGAAGTCGCATCCTCGAATGCCTGCGGCAGACTCAGGCTCCGGATGAGCGCCTGCCGTCTGTCCTCGGGAGTGGTGGTTCCCTTCACGCTCAGGTCCACCGCCTGCTGCCGATTTTCCCGCACCAGGGATCGTTCACCTTGCTCGTCGGCCATGAGCTGACCGCTCCTCCCTCACCACGCCCACTGTTCCCGGTCACTCCTTACAGGTGTGACGGGTCGCACCGCATCACAATCTCGCTCCGCCTCTTCAGCACTCGCTCACCACAGTCCCGGTGGCTTCTCTTCGTTTTCCTGCTGCCTCTCCCGGGCAGAGCTGCTCTTCTTCGGACGGGTCGTCTTCTTCCCGGGCTTGTCGTGAAGCCCTTGCGCGACCTCTTCCTCGTACCGCTTATGGTTGAGCTCCAGCAGCCGGTCCACCAACTCCCGCTGCGCGTACGGGCCAACGGTGAACCGCGTTTCCCGGGCCACCGGGTGATGTCCGTGATCGAGCTTGGAAATCAAATCCTCCCAGCCATAGGCGCGACAGACGGCCTCGTCGATTGCCACATGTATGCGTCGCAGTTCTGCGATGTCGTCATCGGTGTTCCTGGGGTCGTTGACCATGTTGTAAGTCGTGGTGAGCCCGGCCTGCCGGGACAACATAAGTTCGCGGCGGAAGGTGTCCAGCCGACCGCCGAGTTCACGCATCTCCTGAGTCAGCTCGGGAAGCGGTAGTGTCTCGAAACAATCTGACGGAATATATCTTTGATCCGTCCGGATTTTTGCCGCATATTTCACGACCCACCAATAATGCGGAGAACTCGACAGCAATGCCAGCATTGCCGGATCATCGGTTGCGAACACTACGAGCATATGCGAGAACACCTGTCCAGTAGGGACAAGCGCTGGCATAACTGTCTTGCTCGTCTGCGCGATAACGATTACTCGCCCCAGCCCGCTAATGGCCCGGGTCAACGCCGGCCGCTTCTCCCCGAACTGCCACCAATATTTGCGATAGGTCTCACGCCCATTCTTGTCACGCTCAGGCTTCACCTTAGCAAGCACTTGAGCATAAGGCTCGACATAGGTCTGCGCCTGCCATTCCTCCATACTATGGAAGTTGATCACCCAACGACTGGCCGAGCAATCAGGGCGCGAATTCAAGTCCTGTCCATTCAGGTAGGGAAACAGCACATCCGCGTTTCGCATGTCGGCAGAAATCATCGCTTGCGCAACTTCAGGCTCCACCGTGAAGCCGACTCCCACGATGTTCGACCCCTGGAAAGATGTACCGACATTTCCGGCGAGGCGGTACGGTGTACCTGTAACTCTCGTTCCCGAATCAAGCGATGACGTGATTCCGCGGACAGCTACCCCGTCAAGAACCTTCTCTGCATAATCTCCCAGCTCTGCGCGACTGGTCCAAACCGCGCAATACTCTAGAGTGGCACTGGCTGATGGCCACGGAGCGCTCTTCACCGCCCGCCGGATAGTGACGCCGTTCGCCGTAATTTGATCGAGACCGACCTCACGTGTATCCCCTTGCGCGAGAGTGTTGGTGGCGATGAGACCGGTCTGCCCACACGTGTGCAAGAGATCGTGCGCACGGAGGGTGAAATAGGCGACCAGGTCGGCGCTCCCCCGTACACCGCGGCCGATCGCGTTGACCAGGTACTCCCGATAGGCGTTCCCCAGGGCTCCCGTGAGTTTCTGCCCGCCCAGGAACGGCGGATTGCCGATGACCGCATCGAAGCCTGGGCCATCGGGGCGCTTGGCCGGATCGTCGTCGAAGACCTCCGGAAACACCAGAGGCCAATGGACGGGTTGCCGGGCAAAGGAGCCCTGCACTTGGTCGGTGTCGAGCCACTCCCTGCCTCGGACGAGAAGCTCGCGGTCGCTGCCCGGCTCTCGCTGGATCACGGCACCGGCCAGCGCGGACGCCTCAAGCGAGGCCCCGTCAAAGCCGCGGACCTTTGTCCGCTCTGACGGATCGTGGACCAGGCGGCTGGACTTCTCCTCAGCCGCATGCGCCAGCGAGGCGCCGACGAGGAGATCGGCGAAGAGCCTGGCCAGTTTGGTCTCCGTCTCGACCTCGCCGAGGATGCCTCGCTTCCTCTCCTGGACCGCGAGTGTCTCGTTCTCGTCCCCAAGCTCGGCAAGCGACCGGCGGCGCTCGGCCACCCGAGCGAGCAGTGACCGCACACCTTTGGTGAGGTCAAGGGCGGCGTTCTCGTGGAGTCTGCGTCCGCGCTGGGGGTCAAGGTGCATGTACTCGAGCTGCTCGATCGAGGTGATCCCGAGCAGCGAGTCGCCGGCAATGAGTCGGTCGTCGAGGAAGGTGAAAGGCCGGTTCGGGTCCATCGAGACGAGCCAGAGGGAAAGCTTGGCCATCTCGACCGCCATCGGGTTGATGTCGGCACCGTAGAGGCAGTTCTCGATGACCTTCCTGCGCGCCTCGATGACCATGGGG
>PKEX01000041.1 GCA_002919235.1 Clostridia bacterium | reverse complement strand
CGCGTCCGGGGCGTCGGCGAGGGCGGCCAACCGGAGCTCCCGCCACACGGCCCACTCGTCAGGACCGACGCGACGGACGGTTATCGCACTTGTGGTGATGTCCTGTACCTCCTGCAAAACGCCCTTGGTGGCGTGATCATAGAGGACAAGCTTCGAGCAGCAACCTTGCGTCCCCGTAGTAGCCGGCAGCAAGCAAGGAGCGCGACAGGCGCAGCACGTCCTCCATTACCCGCCTTGCTGCGTGGAAGAGCAAGGTGTTCGCTGCTTCGTCGTGCCCCAACGCCCGGCACCACCTGACAAGTTCCGGAATCTCTTCAATAGGCATGCTGGTGCCGGCATGGTGCAGGAGCACGCGTGCGCTGTCCAGGTTGCCAGCATAGAGATGCTGTACGAGTTCGCGGGCAGCTTTGTGCTGCCGCCTGTTCTTAACCTGCCGGTCCCCCCCAACATGGAGGACCGGCAGGTCAGCCGGTGCCTGCGATAGCTCCGGGGGGGTCTGTTCAGAACTAAGCGGTGCTGGAAAGCCTGCAGCGAGAGCAGCCGGCCCGTTCAACGAACCCCCCTGGGACGAAGCGGGGGTGTCATAGCCGGGCAGGGCACCCTCCCAAGCTGGGCACTTAGCACACAGTTTGATCTGCGCGAGCCGGTACTGCGCCTCCAACGCTTCCCTGGTGAATGGCATGACTCCGCCGTTTGATGCCGCTGCGCTCTCGGCGGCCTGGTAGAGGCTCACCGCCAGCTTCAGGTCAGGTAATCGATAAGCGCTGAGGTAGCCAGACAGCGTGGAACGTGCCACATGAAGCTGATCCGCGATCTCACAACTGGGTAAGCCGATGATCTTGACAAGCTCACGGAGCATCCGCGCGAAGTCCTGCTGCGCACTCGACTTGTCCCGGATCTTGCCGGTGATCTGGCCGGGTCTAGGCACTGTGTGACCTTCCTCTCAGGTGGCCGTAGCTGCGTGCGGCGCGTCCTCGAAGTGCGCCTATGCACGTTCAGGAATGACGACATCGCTGTTCAGAGACGGCCCACAGTCCAATAATCCACGAAGCTGGACGTCATGCAACAAAGTTTTAAAAGTACGATTTTCGCGGTTTGGCGCGAATATCCGGAAGCGGTTTCGTGCCGGCGGCTAACTGGTGTCAAATAGGGGGCGACGCTGCCGAGGCACCGGCGTCGCGGTCAGGAGCATGGACTCGGCATCGCAGCAGCAGAAGAAGGGGCGTGGCATGCAGCTTCCGTCGTGGCAGGACGCGAGGCTCGGCACGATGCGGCGGGCAGCTTTATGGCTGGTCCAGGTCGTTGGGGAAGGGAACAGCTTCACGAAGGAGCAACTCCGGGACGCCTTCCCAGGTGTCGCCCAGATCGATCGCCGGCTACGTGACCTCAGGGACTTCGGCTGGAAAATCGATACCGCTCGCGAGGACCCCACCCTTGGGAGCAACGAGCAGCGGTTCGTGGCAATGGGGGAGCCGGTTTGGGAGCCTGGCAAAGGCACCAAGCGGACGTCAGTCTCAATCACAGCGGTCCAGCGCCGCCAGCTCCTCGCAGCCGATGGGTACTTGTGCCGATCGTGTGGGATTGCAGCCGGCGAGCCCTACAGCGGAACCCTCGAGACAGCGCAGCTCGATGTGGCGCGCCGCGATGTCCGGCAGCCAGACGGCACTGTAACAACCCAGCTGGTCATTGAGTGCAACCGATGCCGCGTGGGCGGGCGCGAAGTTACCGCTGATCTCGGCGGCTTCCTGCAGCGGGTCAGTCGGCTTTCGCAGTTCGAGCGTCAGATTCTCGCCGGCTGGATCGCCAAGGACAGGAGGTCGTTTAGTGAGCTGGAAAGCCTCTGGGCGCTCTACCGCACCCTGCCGGCAGAGTCGCGGGCTAAGGTTCGCGAAGTCCTAGCCATCACCGGCAAGTGAATGGGGATAGCGCAGATTTATCGGTCGAAGCAGTCGCCAAGAAGGAGTCTTACATATGCAGACCTTTGGTAGCCCGCCTCGGGCAGATGAGATCCGCGCACTCGTGGCGCAACGGCTTAAGGAGGTCCGTGAGCTCGGGGGAACCCGGGAGACGGTAACGGTGGAGTGGCGTGGCCAGCGGTTGCACTGCGATGTCATCGACATGCCGATCGACATGACCTACTACAACCCTGGTACGCGCCGCATCCGCGCTCAGCGGAGCTACGACCCAGTCCGGGATGATGCCCTGAAGAGTGACCCGTGGAGCGAAACCAGCCAGAGCTACATCGACTACCTGCTCAAGTCTCTTCCGGCTGATCCCAGCAGGCGTGATCCCGACTTCGAGGTGCTTAAGGAAAGCATCCGGGATTTCAAGCAGAACAACCCTGGGCTCATCACGCACGAGGGCGTTCTCGTCGACGGGAATACCAGGCGCGCTGCGCTGAAGGAGCTTGGCGTCGCCTACATCCGAGTCGGCGTCCTGCCCGAGTCGTGCACCTGGGCAGACGTCAGCGCCGTGGAGCTGTCCCTCCAGCTGCGCAAGGAACATAAGCGCGAGTACTCCTATATTAATCGCCTGCTGGCGATTGAGGAGCAGGTAGCACTCGGCCGCCCAATTGAAGACATAGCCCGCGAGTTCCGGATCCGGGTAGCAACCTGCCACCAGGATCTCTGGATTTTGAAGACTCTGCGTGATCTCATCGACCGGAGCCGCCACGGTGGCGTGGCGTTGCGGCTGATGGACTTTGAAGAGCACCAGGAGAAGCTGCGCGAGCTGCATCGTGCTTATATGAATGCAGTGCGCACAAATCGCGAAAATGCGGAGCTGCTGAAGGAAATCAGGCTAGCAGCTATCGCGCTCAACTTCTCTAAGACTGACGTCCGGCTCGTCGAGTCAGACTTCCGCGTCAGGTACCTCGATCGTCTGCTTCCTGAATCCCTTAGGACACAGAGCAAAGCAGCCGAGCAGGTGGCTGCGATTCCCGGGCTCAACCGGATGGTGAAGACCGGGGGATCGCAGGTTGCAGAAGCAAGGGAGCTCACTGACCGCATTCTGCGTGCGAAGGCCGTCGAGGCTGCTGGGCAGCACTCGACTGTGGCCCAGGTTACAGAGGCATCCCAGACAATTGCCGCGGCTAAGAAGGCCTTTAATGAGGCATTGGCTTATGCCGGAAAGGATGCCCGTCTTCGCAAACGTCGGCGGGCGGCAGCTGACCGTATCAACGACGCTTGCGACGACATCGAGCAGTGCATCACCGACGTGGTGCTGGCTCGGTCGTCGAACACCTTAGACGAGGAAGGCTTGGACGAAGCACTCCTCAGGCTGCACGACGTGCTGGCCAAGCTCGCGGTTGAGACAGCGCGCTCCGTCAAGGCCCCCGGCGACGGCATCACCTGGCTGCTGAAGATCGTGAGCGAGGAGTCCTGATGACCACGGATTCGCCTTCTCTGAAAGTCGGCTTCGACGTAACCAGGACCAAAGTGGTCCTTCAGGCACACCCTGACTACCAGCAAGATCTCGCTCGATTGGTGACGAGCTTTCCCGTCGGCACGATGCGCGGCCCGGTCAGCGCTGAGATTGACCTCGACGACTTCTTAGCCGGCATTAGCGAACTCAGCCGCTGGCCTAGCCCGAGCGTGGAATGGGACGAGTCGCTGGCCACGCTAGTGAACGATGTTCTGGACGACGCTGATGCAGCCGAGCAACGGCTCCACGAACAGGGCATCACGGCTAGCGAAGTACAGCCCGAGGACGTTGACCTCCTCCTTGGTCAGGACTGGAATGCTCCGCTGACTGACTTTCAGCGCCGGGATATCGCCCGCTTGCTCTCGCTGCGTCATGGCGCCAACTTCAGCGTCCCAGGCGCTGGGAAGACCCGGGTAGCCCTTGCGGTGTTCGCGGCCACGCGGGAGCGAGGGGAGGTGCAGCGGGCGCTGGTAGTCAGCCCCAAGTCTGCATTTGAGTCGTGGCAATACGAGGGCACTGTGTGCTTTAAGGAACCACTGCGGGTTCGCATTCTGGACAAGGTGCCCGACGTCGAAGCTGATCTCTTGCTCGTCAACTATGAGCGGCTCGATCGATCGCTCGTGAATCTCGCCAGCTGGCTGCGGGCGGTCCCCTCGATGATGATTCTCGACGAGGCGCACCGCATGAAGCTAGGAGCCAAGGGCACCTACGGTTCCGCGTGTCTTGCGCTTGGGCCTATCGCGCGACGCCGGCTCATCCTCACTGGCACCCCCGCTCCCAATGGAGCGCGGGATCTGGAAAATCTGCTGTCCTTCGTCTGGCCGGGCCGGGGTCGTCAGGTGGTCATCGATGCGGTTGGCGGCGGCAATCTCGCGCGCGCCAGCGCCGTGCTGCGCCCGCTCTTTACCCGGACAACGAAACGGGAGCTCGGGTTGCCCCCGGTCGATATAAAGATTCGCTATGTCGATCTCCCTCCGCTCCACCGGGAGATCTACGACGCCCTGATCGGGCGATACTCAGCCCGGGCGGAGCTATCGCGTGATGACTTTGACGCCTTGGGCAGAGCAATGCTGCGGCTCCTGATCGCCGCGATAAGCCCGGCACTACTAGTGGAAGGTACCGGCAGCCGTTACGAACCACTCACCTATAGCGTGCCGCCACTGCCAGTAAATCCTCAGGATTCGCTCTACGACGTGCTCCGCAAGCTGCCCAGCCACGAATTTTCCCCGAAATACCAGGAGGCACTCGCTCTGGTCGCAGAGAACGCCGCTGAAGGGCGGAAGACCTTGGTGTGGTCAAACTTTGTCAGAAGCCTTAGCACCTTGGAGCAGATGCTCGCTCATTACGGTGCTGTCGCGGTGCACGGGGGTACCCAGGACCGGGAGGAACGGATCCGGAGATTCCGGGAAGACCCGGATTGCATGGTGCTTCTATCTAATCCGGGTACCCTCGGCGAGGGAATCAGTCTTCACCACGTCTGCCACGATGCGGTGTACATTGATCGGGACTTCATGGCCGGCCGGTTCCTGCAGAGCCTCGACCGGATTCACCGGCTCGGCCTGCCACAAGATGCCGAGACCAGGGTTACGGTCATAGCAGCGCGGCGGACGATCGACGAGGTCGTTGCCGTCAGGCTGGAGGAGAAGCTCCAGTTCCTAGCCGGCATTCTTGATGACCCGGATGTCCAGCAGCTCGCTGATCTAGAAGAGGAACCGTCCCTCGCTGGAGGGATGGACATGGCCGACATTCAAGCGCTGCTCGGTCACATCAATACCGTGAAGCCGAGCTGATGCCGGGCTTATGCACCTTTCCCGGGATTAGCCCTGCGAAGGAAGACGCGATGCGTGGCCCCGGTAGGGCGTCGGCGCTCATCTGCGAGCTCGCTGGGACAAGTGAGAAACCGGCAAACGGAACATGGCTTAGCAGCGCGTACCTTGCGCAAAAAAACGGGTCTAACCGCTGCAAATTATTGGGGCTGCCCAGCCCAATAATTGCTGGGCAGCTTGCCTTTTGCCTCTTCTTGTTATGCACATCGCAGTTCATTAAGAAGCCGAAGCCTCTAAGCTTTGCACATCCTCTCTGGTGTGAGCCCTAGTTCAGCAGCGCTGAGGTGTCTCCCTGCCAACCTTGCCTTGGCACAGGCCAGTTCCCAGAAGCCCACGTGTTCGCGATCTCCCCAGCCAGCTTCATGTGCACTTGTGCACACCGAAGCTCCTGTGGTTTTGGCGCACGTTGATGCTGCCGGTGCAATCGCCGTATATAGTGGTCGTTCCCTTGTTCGAACACGTCAGGCAAGCTGGTGCGGCGCTGGACCGCCCGTGGGCGCACGCTGGGCTGGGAGGTGCGGATGCCGGAGCAACACCGAGAGTACACGTCGGTTGAGATCTGCGCTGGTGCCGGCGGGCAGGCCCTCGGTCTGCACATGGCAGGGTTCCGGCATAGAGCACTCATTGAGATCGACAAGGACGCCTGCGCGACACTCCGCGCGAACCTCCATAGGCTTCGCGGTCAGGCTGATTGCCAGGTCTATGAGTGGGACCTGAAAAAGTTCACTAAGGGCCCCAAGACGCAAGAAGATCATTTTGATATATACGATCTTGGCTTGCATCCCGGCGAGATTGATCTACTGGCGGGAGGAGTTCCCTGTCCGCCATTCTCGCTCGCCGGAAAGCAGCTCGGGGAACGTGATGAGCGCGACCTTTTCCCCGTGATGCTCGACATGGTTGAGGCGCTCAAGCCGCGGGCTGTGCTGATTGAAAATGTCCGAGGCCTCATGGTGCCACGGAATAAGTTCGCGGCATATCGTGAGTCCATCAGAAAGCGTCTGATTGATCTCGGATACATACCGAGTGAATGGACTCTTGTGGAAGCGCGCAACTTCGGCGTCCCGCAGCTGCGCCCACGTGCAATTCTCATCGCGTTAAGAGAGCCATATGCACAATACCTTCCAGATGAGCTTCCTCAGGGTGATCCTCGGCGATTTGTATCCGTAGCAGATGCGCTCAAAGAGTCGATGTGGCAACGTCTAGAGCCCTTCGGCGATGAAGGTATCAGGCGATTTGAGTGGTGGCTTCAGAAGGCGCGGAAGGGCACAGTTGCCCCGACCCTTGTAGGGGGTTCTAAAAAGCACGGAGGAGCTGATCTCGGTCCATCGCGTGCAAAGAAGGCTTGGGAAGCGCTTGGGATCGACGCGCATGGTGTCGCAGACGATCCTGTAAAAGACAAGAATCGCGATTTGTTTGGTGAGCGTGGCATCAAGCTCACCGTCAGGCAAGCCGCAATTATCCAGGGGTTTCCTGAGGACTGGGAGTTTGCTGGCAGGAAGACCGCTGCATACCGCCAGGTCGGCAATGCCTTCCCTCCACCCGTAGCTGAGGCAATGGGAAGAGTGATCTTTAACGCGCTGCGCTGTGCTGATGGGCTAGGCGGGCCATGCGATAAAGGGATAGCTCCCAAGAGACGCCGGGTGGCATATATTCAGGAATCAATTGATATTGCGGAACGGGAGTTTGCCTCAGCCTAGCCGAGGTCCTGTACTGTGGGTCCCGTTTTCAGGCCAATTATCTGGCTTTGCCACGTGGGCTTCTCTACAGGTGTGCGCGTCTGAATAGTCCGTCAGTGGCAGGCTCGCGCCGTTGAGGCCCAGCAGAGCAGGAGGCCGCAAAGATACGGTGAGCGCCCTGTGCCTAGGGTCATATGAGGGGCAATGATCGGCAGGCAGGTTGATTCGCCCGCATCCAAAAGATCTGTGTGCCAGCCTCCATGCAGTGTGCCTCAGCTACTCCTCGAGCCGTCCTATATTGCGGAGAAGCGGAGCAGGTTCCACGGGATCACTTTCCTCAGCGACCACCCATTCGACGCCATCTAATACGATCGATGGCGCATTTCCATGATGGCTGCGCTTGCGCGCTAGGCGTACGCTGACAAACTCGCCTGGTCCGGGTACCGGTAGCCCGAGCTTTTCCGCATCCTGCGCGTGATTCTTATACTGCCCGAAGATGACGATTCCTTCTGGGCGGAGATGAGTGCGAGCGCCATTTTTGCTTCCCCGCACTCTTGCCATGTAGTCTTCTTGCTGGGCTACTGTTGCGACCACGGTTCGTGATATCAAGTGGCGCTGAGCCCGCCGGAATAGCTCATTCACCCGTTGCTGGCCGCTTGAATGGGAAAAGATCGCCTTAACGTCTTTTTCAGGTAGCCGTAGCAGCACATTGTCCTTGAGTTTCGCGTTACGGAATAGCCATCTGACCATTCCCCTACCAGTGCTGCTCAGCTGCCGCTTCTTGTCACGGTTCCCGTGGGATCGCTGGAGATAGCTCGGGTCAGCGCGCACCAGGCCGGCAGACCAGCGGCCCAGCTTGTCATTGGCCCAGAGGCCAAGGAGGATGTGCCCTTCCGCCTCTGGTGGGATCATCCAATCGGCGAGCTTTTGGGAAAACTTGCAGTCAACTTCGATCCCGCAGATCCTGTAGTCCAGGATGTTCCCATCGGGGAATTTAAACTCGCGCTGCAGGTTGATCTCAATCAGCGTGCCGCAGTGTGTCTTCTCAGTCTTATGCAGCTGCTCCCATCGGTAGCGGCCAGTGTTTTTCCCGTCGTACAGCATGTCGAAGGTCCGCCGGATAACTTTTCCAATGCGCTCACCCGTCGGATCAAGCGAAAGGATGTGGTCATAGACCTTGTCGAGCTCGGGGTCGGGAGGAGTCATTCCAGGCAGGGGATCGCCGAACATGCGCTGACTTTAACTGACGAGCGGATCGCCTGCTAAGTGATGGATACATCCGCTATGCCTCGCTGCGGGGAGCCGCACGCCTTTGCTGATATGGCAGGCTGGCGCGCTAAACGGTTATGCTGCTAGTCCCCGGTTTATCCCGGATTGCCGGACCTTCTTGGCGGGCTGGTTGCCTACCTGCCGGCCGGAGTACGCGACGAAGCGCTGTATGCCTCCGTGCGTTTAGCTGGGGGCAGGTTCGCTCTCCGGATCTGGTGCCGCTACCGTGTCCCCGCTGGCGCTGGTGCCGTCCGGCTTTGTGATCTCCTCGCCCTGCAGCGCAGCCACGACCGCCTCGACCGCAGAAGCCAAGGGCTCGTGCTCCCAGAGACGGACGACCCGCCAGCCTGCTTCGCGCAGGGCATTGTTGACCTGGCGGTCCCTTTCCATGTTCCGCCGGAGCTTAGGTGCCCAGTACCACTCGTTGACGGTCGGCTCGCGTCCATGCTGCGGGCAGACATGCCAGAAGCACCCGTCGACGAAGACCGCGACCTTGCGGGCGGTGAAGACGATGTCCGGCCGCACTTTGAGGTCACCCAGATCGATCCGGTAGTCCTTGCGGAACCGGTAGCCAAGCCGGTGCAGCTGGCTGCGTAGGGCAACCTCAGGTTTGGTGTCGGCTCTGCGGATCGCCCGCATGTTCGCCGAGCGGCCTTCGTTCTGTGCGGGGGGATAAATCCGCCGCTCGTAGGCGCGCTTGCGAGCCTGTTCTCGCTTGGCGTCAGACACGTCCGTCCTGATCGTCCCTGGGCGTCCTCATCCTCTGAGTGACGATACAGCTTGCCGTTCAATCATTGGGAAGGTCGTGACTGATTGGCTGGTCGTGCAGGCGAGCCATGGCCATGCCGGTTTCCGGCCTGGATAAACTGGCCGGTAATGAAATTTGGGGCAGCAGACAGGCCGCCCGGTCCGCAGCCTGGGCGAACCTGCACGTGCTCGAGCCCGCATTGCACCCAGGTCACTTGGGCGTAGGCTGCCCGGAAAACCATTTGCGGACGCGTTCGCGGAGGTCGTAGCGTCGTCCGCATGAACGTCCCCGCGCTTGCCGCCCTGCTCGGATGCGGGCGGTCGA
>PKEX01000012.1 GCA_002919235.1 Clostridia bacterium | reverse complement strand
CCATTCCGAACACGGAAGTTAAGCCCCTCAGCGGTGATGGTACTGCCGGGGCAACCCGGTGGGAGAGTAGCTCGTCGCCGGCACACTTTTTATCAGCCCTACGCGGACGCGTAGGGCTTTTTTGCTGCGCGCGCCGGCGGGGTTGAAGGCGGGGCGAATGGGGCACCACTAGGTAGTGTGGCTGAAGGCGAAAGGTGGGGCGGACGGGATTGGAGCCGTTTCTGACGCCGTCGTGGGTGCACCACACGGTCTTCTACCAGATCTTCCCCGAACGGTTCTGCAACGGTGACCCGGGCAACGATCCCCCGGGGACCCAGGCCTGGGGGTCGCCGCCGGCGCTGGACAACTTCATGGGCGGGGACCTCTTGGGCGTGCTCCAGCGGCTGGATTACCTGGAGGACCTGGGAGTGGGGGCCATCTACTTGAACCCGGTCTTCCAGGCCCGGTCGAACCACAAGTACGACCACGGCGACTACCTGAAAGTGGACCCCCACTTCGGCACCAACCAGCTCCTGAAG
Organism: Clostridia bacterium; assembly: GCA_002919235.1. Lineage (GTDB taxonomy): Bacteria > Bacillota > Limnochordia > DTU080 > RSA5 > RSA5. The sequence goes on along the minus strand of PKEX01000012.1, from coordinate 9,096 downwards.
GATCTGGTGGACGAGGCCCACCGCCGCGGGATGCGGATCATCCTGGACATTTCCCACAACCATTCGGGGCGGGAGTTCTTCGCCTTCGCCGACGTGGTGGAGAAGGGGGAAGCCTCGCCGTACAAGGACTGGTACCACTTTTACGGCTTTCCGGTATCCGGGCCCGAGCAGCCCAACTACAAGGGCTGGTGGGGCTTGGGCACGCTCCCGGAGTTCAACCACGGGAACCCCGAGGTGCGGGAGTATTTCCGGCAGGTGACCCGCTACTGGATGGAGGAGGTGGGCATCGACGGTTGGCGCCTCGACGTGGCCAACGAGGTGCCCCACGACTACTGGGCCGAGTGGCGGGCGCTGGTGAAGGGGATCAACCCGGACGCCTACATCGTGGGCGAGATTTGGGGCGACGGGACGCCGTGGCTTCAGGGAGACAACTTCGACGCCGTGATGAACTACGTATTCCGGGACGCGGCAGTGCAGTTTTTCGCGGAGCGCGCCATCACGGCCAGCGCGTTTGACGGCGCCATCACGCAGCTCTTGAGCCGCCACCCGGTCCAGGTGAACCTGGCCATGTTCAACCTCTTGGGAAGCCACGACACGCCCCGCATCCTCACCGTGGCCCAGGGGGATACGGCCCGGGTGAAGCTGGCCATGGCGTTCCAGATGACGTACCCCGGAGCGCCGGTGATCTACTACGGAGACGAGATCGGGATGACGGGCGGCAAGGATCCGGGATGCCGGGGGGCGTTTCCCTGGGACCCGGCCCAGTGGAACATGGAGCTTTACCGGTGGGTAAGGCAGCTCACCCGGCTGCGCCGCCTCGAACCGGCCCTCAGGTCGCCGGAGTACCAGGGAGTGCTGGCGGATGACCGGAGAGGGGTGTACGCCTACCGCCGGGGCGCGGGGCCGTCCGCCCTCTACGTGGTGCTGAACAACTCATCCCACGCCGCGGAGGTCGCGGTTCCGGTCGCGGCTTGGCCAGGCGCGGCGTGGGCCGTGGAACTCCTCGCGGAGACGACGCACCCGGTGGCCGGAGGGGAGGTCGCGCTGGCGCTGGCCCCCGGTCAAGCTGCCGTGTTGAAGGCGCTGTGGTGAACCCCGCGGCTCCCGGGCCGCCCGGACGCTGTGCGGGAGTTGACAAAGCGGGCGTCGTCGTCTAAAATAAGTAAGCGTCACGGGTCTTTTTCGGGACCCGCGTTCCTCGGTAGCTCAATGGTAGAGCGCTCGGCTGTTAACCGAGTGGTTGCTGGTTCGAGTCCAGCCCGAGGAGCCAGAGCAGGCCGTCCATGAGGACGGCCTCTTTTTTTGCCCGCGGGTCGTATGTTGTTTCCGGGGTGCGGGACCGGCGGCCGGGGAAGGATCGGCCGGGCCGGAACGGGCCAGCGGCATGCGCAGGAGAGGCAACGGAGGAAATCGCTGCCCTGGCGTGGAAGTATGGGTTTCGAAACGTTTCGGCAGAGGCAGAGGTCTTAAAGGACCGGCTGCAGCAGGCAGCAAGGCGCCAGGAACAGCACCACGACCGGACATGGAGGGGCGAACATGGCATCGTATCCGCGGGTGGCGTCGTTCAAGGATGCCGCCGCGTTCAGGCAGCGGCTGAAGGAGCTGGGAGTGGAGTTGCCGGTGGAGGAGGAGATCCTCCCGGCGCCTGAGTCGCCGTTGGCTCAGGAGCTGGTGGTGCGGGGGAAGAAGATCGGCAACCGCTGGTGCATCCAGCCGATGGAGGGGTGGGACGGGACCCCGGACGGCATGCCCAGCGAGCTCACCTTGCGCCGCTGGCGGCGGTTCGGTGAAAGCGGCGGCAAGCTGATCTGGGGCGGGGAGGCGGTGGCCGTCCGCCACGACGGCAGGGCCAACCCCAACCAGCTGGTGATTTCGCCCAAGACCAAAGGCGGGCTCAGCCGGCTGAGAGAGACCCTGGTGGAGGCGCACAAAGAGCGCTACGGCACGGCGGACGACCTGATGGTGGGCGTGCAGCTGACCCACTCCGGCCGCTTCTCCCGGCCCAACCGCCACGACCGGCTGGAGCCCCGCATCGCCTACCATCACCCCATTCTGGACCGCAAGTTCGGCATCGACCCCGGCGACGATTCGGCGGTGATGTCCGACGCCGAGGTGGAAGACCTGATCGAAGACTTCGTGGCGGCGGCGAAGATCGCCCGGGACGTGGGCTTTGACTTCGTGGACATCAAGCACTGCCACGGCTATCTCCTGCACGAATTTCTCGGGGCCCACACCCGTCCGGGCCCGTACGGCGGCGACTTCGAAGGGCGGACCCGCCTCCTGCGGGAAGTGGTGACCGCCGTAAGGCAGGCGTGCCCGGACCTGATCATCGGCGTGCGGCTCAGCGCCTTCGACCTGGTGCCGTTCCGGCCCGACCCCGAGGAGAGCCACAGCGGGAAGCTGGGCAGGGGGATTCCCGAAGACTACAAGGATTACTTGCCGTACCGGTACCAGTTCGGCATCGACCCGGACGACCCCACTTCGTACGATCTGACGGAGACCAAGAAGCTCCTGGTCTTGATGAAAGAGCTCGGGGTCGACATGGTGAACGTGACCGCCGCCAGCCCGTACTACAACCCGCACCTGCAGCGCCCGGCGCTCTTCCCGCCCTCCGACGGGTACCAGCCCCCGGAAGACCCGCTGGTGGGAGTGGCGCGCCAGGCCAACGTGGTGCGGGAGCTGAAGGCCCACGTGCCCGGCTTGCCCATGGTGGGTTCAGGCCTCTCGTACCTGCAGGAATTCCTTCCCCGGGTGGGCCAGGGACTGGTGCGGGAGGGCTGGATGGATTTCGTCGGCATGGGCCGCATGACCTTGGCCTATCCTCACCTGCCCGGCGACACCCTCTCGGGCAGGGGCATGCAGCGCAAGCTCCTCTGCCGCACGTTCAGCGACTGCACCACAGCGCCCCGCAACGGGATGGTGAGCGGCTGCTATCCGCTGGACGAGTTCTACAAGCTCCGCCCCGAGCGGGAGAAGCTGGCGGAGATCAAGAAGGCGCTTTGACGCCGGTGAGGATCCGATGGAACGGCGCGGGGAGCAGCGGACGACCATGACGACCATCAAGGACGTGGCGAAGCGGGCGGGAGTCTCCGTCTCCACCGCATCGGTGGCCCTCAGCGGCCGGGGCCCGGTGAGCGAAGCCACCCGCCGGCGGGTCCTCGAGGCGGCGAAGGCGCTGGACTACCGGCCCAACGCCATCGCCCGCAGCCTGGTCACCCGCCGCACCCAGACGGTGGGCCTCGTGCTCTCGGACATCACCGACCCGTACTTTCACGAGATCACCAAGGGCGTGGAACACGTGCTGTCCGCCGCCGGGTACGCTTTGATCCTCGCGGACACCGACCGCTCGGCCGCCAAAGAGCGACGCTCCCTGGAGATCTTTGAAGGCCAGCGGGTGGCAGGGATCATCCTGGCGGGCTCGGGCACGGAGGACGAGGCGGCGCCGCTGGACCTGAAGGGCGACGGCATCGCGGTGGTCACCATCGGCAGGCATCACGCGGGGCTGCCCTTCGTGGCGGTGGACAACGTGAAGGCGGCGGGCCAGGCCGTGGCGCACCTGGCGGAGACCGGCGCGCGGCGCATCGCGTTCGTGGCGGGCCCCGAGGGGCTGCTGGCCGCGGAGGAGCGCCGCGAGGGGTATCTCGCGGCGCTGAAAGAGCGAGGCCTTCCGTCTTGTCCCGAGTGGATCGTCCGCGGCGACTTCACGCCGCAAGGAGGGCACCGGGCCGTGGCGGAGCTGCTGGAGCGCTGCGGGCGGGGAGCCTGCCCCGAGCCCGACGCGATCCTCGCGGCCAACGACCAGATGGCCATCGGGGTGCTCAAGGGATTGAAGGAGCGGGGCATCCCCGTGCCGGAGGAGATCGCGGTGGCGGGGATCGGCGGTATCCCCACCGGAGAGTTCGTCGACCCGCCCTTGACCACGGTGGCGCTGCCCATGAAGGCCATGGGTGAAGCGGCCGCCGGGATGCTGCTGGAGATGATCGAGGGCGGCCGCCGGAAGGCAAGGCCCAGCGTCTGGCTGGAGACCCATCTCTTGGTCCGGGCCTCCACTGGCGCCGGCCGGGCCTGAGCGGCGGGTGCCCGGGGGACGACACGGAAAGGAGCGCGTGGTCCTTTATGGCAGTGCGGGAATCCACCTCGTTTGAGCGCGTGGAGGACGTGATCGCCAGGATCAAGCCGCGGAGAAAGATCGAGGGGCATTCCGCCGTCCTGGTGCCGTTCACCCCGTCGGGAAGCATCGACTTCGACGAGTTTGCCCAGCACGTACGCCGGACGGCGGAGGCCGGCCTGGGTCCTGCGGTGAACATGGACACCGGGTACGTCAACCTCCTCACCGACGAGGAGCGGCGCCAGATCCTGGCGGTGACCCGGGAGGCCCTGGGCGGCGAGGGAAGTTTCATCGCCGGGGCGTTCATCGAAGGGAAGGAGGGGGATCCGGTCAGCCTCTACCGCAAGGAGATCGACCAGATCCGCGCCTTCGGCGGCACCCCCATCATCTTCCAGTGCTCGGCGATGAAAGGCCTGAGCCCGGCGGAGCTGGTGGACCTTTACCGGCGGGTGGCCAAGGACAACGGGCCGCTGTTCGCTTTTGAACTAGGGGAAATGTTTGCCCCCTTCGGCATGATCTGGAGCGAGGAAGTGGCCCGGGGCATCATGGAAATCCCTGAAATCGCCGGCTTTAAGCACTCGTCGCTGGACCGGATGATCGAGTGGTCCCGCCTGGCGCTGCGGGACCGGATCCGGCCGGAGTTTAAGATCTTCACCGGGAACGACCTGGCCATCGATATGGTCATGTACGGCAGCGACTACTTGCTGGGACTGTCCACCTTTGCCCCGGAGCTCTTCGCCCTGCGGGACCGCTTCTGGGAGCAGGGGGACGGGCGGTTCTACCCGGTGAACGATGTCTTGCAGTACCTGGGCGAGTTCGCCTTCCGCCACCCGACGCCGGCCTACAAGCACAGCGCGGCGCAGTTCCTCCACCTGCGGGGCTGGATCTCCACCGACCGGGCCCACCCCGCCTCGCCCACCAGGCCGGAGAGCGACAAGGAGATCCTGCGCCTCATCGTGGAGCGAGTGGAGCGGATCTTGACAGCCTGGGGAAACTGATTTAGAATGAACCTTGGCCTCCGCGACGAGGCCATTTCATCTGGGCCGTTAGCTCAATTGGTAGAGCAGGGGACTCTTAATCCCAAGGTTATAGGTTCGAGTCCTATACGGCCCACCAGAAAGCGCCCGGCAGGATGCCTGCCGGGCGCTCTTGTGTCTTGCAGGATGTCCTAGTCCCTTTCGCCGGGGCTGCCGCCCGCTCCGGCCGGGCCGGAGCCCTCTTGGAGCGCCTCGACGGCGGGCGCCACCCGCACCCGGCGCTCGGGGACGCCCAGCGTGAGGCCGAGGGAGTCGGCCAGCCTCATGATGGCGAGGTTCACCTCCTGGCGCACCTCCATGTGCTCCTTCCACACGGTGGACTTGGTGAAGTAGTAGACGTACACGCCGAGGCCGTCCTCGCCGAACTCGGTGAAGTTGACCAGGTGAAAGCCCTGGTCGACCCCGGGATGCTCGCTCAGGATCCTGCGGATCCCCTCGACCAGCGCTTCGATCTGTTCGGCCCGGGCGCCGTAGGCGATGCGCAGCGTGAACGTGATCCGCCGGATGGGCATGGCGGAGAAGTTTTCGATCTGGCTGTTGGAGATGGTCTTGTTGGGGATGAACACCAGGGTCCGCGGCCAGGTGCGGATGCGCGTCGAGCGGAACCCGATGGTTTCCACGAAGCCTTCCACGTCGCCGATCTTCACCCAGTCGCCTACTTTGAAGGGCTTGTCCGTAAAGACGATGATCGAGCCGAACACGTTGGCGATGGTGTCCTGCGCGGCCAAGGCCACCGCGAGGCCGCCGATGCCCAAGCCGCCCAGGAGGCTGGCGATGGGGTAGCCCAGCTCCTGGATGACCAGGATCGAGCCGACGATGGCGACAAAGAACTTGAGCGACTTTTGGAGCAGCGGGATGACGGGCGCTTCGACGGGAATCTGGTTCCGCTGGGCCTGCTCCTTGAAATACCGGCCCAGCTCGTCGACGAGCCGCATCGCGGCCCAGATGACCAGGACGGCCACGGCCACTTCGAGGGCCTGGTTCACCGTGGCGGCGCCAATGACCGGCTCCCGCCCGGGCGCCGGGATCAGGAGGACGTTGATGGCCAGGTAGATTCCGAAGAGGCCGATCAATCCCGTGAGGGGCTGGGCCAGCGCGGTCACGACGCGGCCGGCCACGTTGGCGCCGTACCGCTGGAGGGAGGGGAGCACCAAGCGCTCGAGCAGGAGGATGGCCATGCGCCGCGCGAAGAGCGAGGCGGCGATGAGGATGAAGACCAGCAGGTACTGCCAGAGCGCAAGGCCCAGCCACCGCATGGAAAGGGAGGCGCGCAGGTCGACGCCGATGCGCGCGAGTCCGTCTAGAAGGACATTCACCGCATCCAAGAGATGGATCACCCAGGGGTAGTGTACCGTCTTGCGGGCGGTCCATCAAGGGAGCGGCCCGCGGGCCGGAGCCTCCACCGGGCCGGAGGCCGGCGCCGGGATGTATCCCAGGCGGGCGAGGCACCCCAGCACCTTGGCCGCGCTTTCGCTGGGGGTCTCACGGTGGGTCTCGACGATGAGCTCGGGATGGAGCGGCGGCTCGTACGGGTCGGAAATCCCGGTGAAGTTGGAGATTTCGCCCGCCAAGGCTTTGCGGTACAGGCCCTTGACGTCCCGGGCGGCGCAGACGTCCAAGGGGCAGCGGACGTACACTTCCACGAAGTCCCCGATCTGCCGCCGGGCCCACTCCCGGGCCTCCCGGTAGGGGGAAATGGCGGCGGTGATGACGGCGACGCCGTTGCGGGTGAGGAGGCTCGCGACGTAGGCGATCCGCCGCACGTTGGTGTCCCGGTCTTCCTTAGAGAAACCGAGGCCCTGGCTGAGGTGCCGGCGCACTTCGTCGCCGTCCAGGATCTCCACCCGGCGGCCGCCGGCCCGCAGCCGCTCGGCCACCAGCCGGGCGATGGTGCTCTTCCCCGCTCCCGAAAGGCCGGTAAACCAGAGCGTAAACCCCTTTTCCCGAGGCTCCTCAGGCATCGGATGACTCCCTCCCGTCCACGTCACGACCGCATGGTATGCGCTTTCCGGGAGGGCGTGCCTGTCCCCGGACGGGCCTGGGCAGGGCCCGGGTCTCAGTCGAGCCCCGCGAGGATCGCCTCTTGGACGTGGGGCGTCCAGCCGCTGTCGGGATACGCGGCCACGAAATGCTCCAGCGCCGACGGATCGTCCGGCGCCGAAGGCGCGGACCGGACCAGCTCTACGGAGAGCGTGCGGTCCAGGTGCAGCGTGAGAATGAGCGTCCGCAGGTGGGCGACCCGGGGAGCGATCTGCCCGACCCGCAGGTTGTTAAAGGTGACGGAGACCGGCTCCTCAAAGCCCAGCATCGGCCCGTCCAGCCGGGCCAAAGTGTAAAACCGGCCCGGCGTGAGACGGGGGAGGTTGGCCACATAGACGTAGCCCTGCTCGTCGGTGACGCCCCGGTATTCGTCCGGGCCCACCAGCACCGTCACTTCCAGGCCTCGGGCCCACGTCTCCACCACGCGGCCGTCGGGCCCGGGATAGCGGGTGAGGACGCGCCCGAGGAGGATGACGCTGTCGTCGCCGGCCGGCTCCTCAAAGAGAGGCGCGGCGGGAAGCGGCTGCTCCTCGACTTCCTCCTCCGGGAGCGGCGGTAGCTCCAGCACCTGGAAGCTCCTGACGATCCGGTCAAAGACGGGGTGCCGCTCGGCAAAGCCGGAGGCAGCGTAGTCGAACGCGACGGCGACGAACAGGTCGCCGACCACGGTGGCGTGGAGCCGGCGCGCCCGCATGCCGCCGGCCCCGTCGGACCAGGCGTGGTCGAAGCGGTAGCCTTCAAGGGCTCCCAGCGGCGCCGGCGTCACGTCGAGGAGGAGCTCGAAACCGGGTTCTCTCGCCGACTGGTCCCTCCAGGCGGCCAGCACCTGGTCGGCCCGGAGCCCGCTGGCTCCCGTCTCCACCAGGAGCGTGAGGGAGCCGTTCTCGCCGATCTCGGTAAAGATGGCACTGCTCCCGTCGCCGGCCGCTTCGGTGACGGGCCAGAGCGCGGGGACCTCTAGCGAAAAACGTCCCTGCGGATCGACGTAGGTCGTAAGGCTCTCCAGCACCACCTCCGGGGGCACCGTTCCCCTGGGGTCGCCGAAGCGGAAGGCGTCCCGCAGCGCGTCGAGCTTGGCGTCGCCCCGGGCTGCGGCCGCGGCCTCGCCCACGGCGGCGTACTGGAGGTAGACCGCCCGGTCTCTCATCCGGGCGAAGAGCGCCCATTCGGTGACGGGCTCCCCGTCCAGCTGGTAGGTGTACCGGGCCCGGTAGGCCGCTTCGCCGTCCAGCTGATCGGGCTGGGGCTCCATCAGGATCCGAAAGCCCGGCAGCGTCTCGCCGAACGCCGCCAGCGCCGAATGGGCCACCGTCCGTGCGCTCGCCGCGGGAGTGGGCAGCGGCCTGACGTGGACGTGGATCTCCTCGCCGCCGGCGGCCGCCGCGAAGGTGGTCACCCGCAGCCCGACGGAGCGGGGCTCGGGGATCCATTCAGGACCGAGGCCCAGCTCGAACCGGCCCGCGGGGTCGCGGTACACGGCGGCGATGACGGGGGCATCCTGGACGGTCGCGCCCGCGTCAGCGGGCAGGGCCGGGGAAGCGGGCTCTGCCTGCTCTCCCGCCTCCGGGGTCCCGGCCGGCTCGGGGAATTCCTCAGGCTCGACGGCCTCGACCGGCGCTGCGGCCTCCTGGCCCGCGACAGGCGCTTCCTCAGCCGGGGCGGCTGGCTCCTCACTCTCCGGCAAAGCGCCGGCCTCCGCCGGCGGCTCGCTCGCCGCGGCGTCCTCCGGAAGCGCGAGGACCGGGCCGGTGTCCTCCGCCTCTTCGGGCGCGGGCGTCACGGGGGCCGCGGGGACCACCGGGACCACGGGGGCTACCGGCGCGGCGGGTTCGCCGGGAGCCGGCGCCGCGGGGGGCTCGAACGCGCCGGGCGCCGCGGGCTCCTCCGGCTCGGTGGGCGCGGGCGGGCTCT
>PKEX01000024.1 GCA_002919235.1 Clostridia bacterium | reverse complement strand
GAGTGTGATGCCTGAAACCGGTGTGTGATGAGCCTTTCCGGCCCCACCCGACCCTCGCCCACACTAGATGAAACAGTGGATACGGAGTGAAGGGGGAGGGGCGCGACGGACGGGCCTGCGTGCGCCTGCGCCTACGCCTGCGCCTACGCCTGCGCAAAGGGACAAAGGCCAGCGGCGCCCAACTTCAACTCTATACGTCAGAGGCGGCTGGTGGTTCTCGCGCCAGCTCGCAGCGATTCGATAACAAATGCCCGCTTCGATGGCAATGAGAGACGGCGAGGTGGTGGAGTAGTGGAAACGAGGTCGAATTCGGTGCGCTACGCCGTCATCGGAGGGACGGGGGTATACGACCCCAAGCTCCTCGATGAGGTGCGCTCCACGGTGCTCGACACGCCGTACGGGGAGGTGGAGGTGCAGATCGGCAGGTACAAGGGCGTTGAGGTGGCGTTCATGCCCCGCCACGGGAAAGGCCACTCCATTCCGCCGCACCGGATCAACTACCGGGCCAATATTTGGGGGCTCAAGATGCTGGGAGTGGAGGTGATCTTGGCGACCGCGGCTGTGGGGTCGATCAATCCGGAAATGAAGCCTGGGAACTTCGTCATAGTGGATCAGTTTCTCGACTTCACGAAAGGCCGCACGAGCACGTTCTTCGACGATGGGAGCCAGGGTGTGGTGCACGTGGACGTGACCGAGCCGTACTGCCCTGCAGTCAGGGAGGTGCTGATCGAGACGGGGCGGGAACTTGGGCTTCGTCTGCATGATCGCGGGACGTACGTGTGCGTGGAAGGGCCGCGATTTGAAACGGCAGCGGAGATCAGAGCTTTTCGCATCCTCGGCGGCGATGTAGTGGGGATGACCAGCGTTCCGGAAGCGGTGCTCGCCCGGGAGGCAGGGATTTGCTACGCAGCCATGGCGATGGTGACGAACATGGGGGCAGGGATGGAAGAGCGGCCGCTGTCGCACGAGGAAGTGGTGGAGATCATGGCGGCGAACACGGAAAACGTGCGGCGGCTGGCGATGGAAGCGCTTCTCAGGGTGCCGGAAACCCGTGCCTGCCCTTGCGTGAGGGTGTCGACGCCTCTTGCGAAGAAGCGGGGCTAGCGGCGTTGAGAGCCGTAAAGACGCAACGGAGACGCGGGAGAGCGGGATGGAACAAATTGCCGGCGATCTCTTTTGAGATGTTCGAAGTGTCTGCTTGTCGAGCTTGAGGGTTTGTGGTGAAATCTTACTTAGAGGTGATCATCTTGGCTATCGTGGCCGTGAGTGTAACCCCGATAGGCACGGGAAGCACCAGCGTAAGCCGGTTTGTTGCCGAAGCGGAAAGAGTGGTGCGGGAGGACGGGCGGGTGCGCTACCGGCTCGATCCGATGTTTACTACCCTGGAGGGGGACCTTTCCGTCATCTTTGAGATCATTCAAAAGGTGCACGACGCAGTGGCCCAAGCAGGAGCGGCGCGGATCAGTACCGTCATCAAGATCGACGATCGCCGGGATAAAGAAGTGCGTATGGAAGAGAAAGTGGAGGTGGTGGAGGCCCTTCTGAAAAAGCGCCCGGAAAACTGACAAACGTGTGTCCGTCCGGCGAGAAGGAGTGCTTGGCGGACAAGATGAGGGATGGACCGAGGGCCGGGTCGCCCGCGGGGCGGTCCGGAAACAACGCCGCCAAGGACGGGGTGACGTCAAGCTCGCGTTAGGTCGTGTGAAGAGACCGAGCGAAAGGGAGGAGCACTATGCGGCCAAGGCTGGCTGTTGCGTGGGTCGTCTGGGGGTTGGTGGCCGTTGCTCTGGTCGGAGCCGCCGCTGCGCAGGAGGCGCAAGGGGTGTTCGTGGACGTCAGGATCAACGGACACGTGCTGCCCCGTGCCGGGCTCCTGTACGGCGACAGGACCTACGTCCGGATCGCTGACGTTGCATCCGTCCTTGAGGGACGCTTCGTCTACGACCCTGATTTGAGAGTGGCCTTCGTCAACACGGGCCGGTATGCGGCGCTGCAATGGGAAGAGCTGGTCCGTGTCAATCCCAAGCTGCGTTCGTACCAGCCCATGTCGCCGTTGATCGAAGGGAAGGGGGTTCACTACGGCGCCCCGGGAACGCATCTTACGGTCGTGACGACGCCGGCGGGCGTGATCACCGGGTTTCAGCTAGCTGTTTCCGCTGCTCAAGGGAGCGCTCTTCCCTGGTTTGACCAGGCTGAACCCGGGCCTCTTCCGGGCAGCGGGACCGGCTACACGCATACCCTGCAGATCGTCCACCCGGAGCTGATCCGCCTGGGAGGGCCGACGGAGATCGCCTGGAACGGCTTGCCGCTGCGCATGGCTCCCAGCGCGATCCTGTGGTTCGAAGGCGAACTGTACGTGCGCCTGCGGGATTTGGCGGTGGCGTCGGGCGGCGGCGTCGGCTGGGATCCTGCGGCCAGGATCGCGTCGGCGAAAGTGGTTCCCGGCACTGACCTCGACCTCGACAAGCTCGCCTCCCTCAATCCCGAGATCACGGCCCACTTCAAAGGGCCTCTGGTCCGTGCTCCCGGCGGCGGGATCCGCTACGGCGCCGACGGCCCGTCGGTGGTTGTGGTCGTCAACGAGGGCCGGCTCGTGGAAGGCTTTGAGATCGTCGTCCGCGGAGAGGCCAGCGCGTGGCGGCCGTGGTTCGATCAGGCCGAAGGCGAGCCGCAGCCGATCGGCGAGACGACGGGGTACTCGCAGACGATCTACCTGTCGCCCGGTCCTTCCCAGGGCGGCGGAACGTGACCGAAGGCCTCTTCGAGGCTCTTTTCCAGTTCCCAGAGCTCTTGGTGGAGCCTGAGCAAGTCGTTCCAGAGCTTGGGCTCCACTTTTTGTGCCTCCGGCGAGTCCGGGTCGACGGACTTCTGGGGAGGCGCATCTTGGACCGGCGCGGCCTGTTTGGCCGGCGGGGAACCTTGGGTCGAGGCTGACTGCGAGGGGGGCATGCTTTCGCGGGCCGGCGCGGGCTCGCCGGCCGGCGGGGATGGGCGGGATCGGGACCGGGACCGGGAGAGCGACTCAGGCTCACCCGCCGGGGAGGGTCTGCGAGAGGACTCGGATCTTTTGGTGCGCGGGGCCGGCCGGGAAGACGTGGCTCCCCTGGTACCTCCGGATGAACGGGAAGACTCGGATCCCCCGGCGCCCGGGGATGGGCGGGGGGATTTCACCGGGTGTACGATCCCGTGGCGTATCAGGGCTTCCAGCGCTGCCTCGGGGTCGGGGGTGACCACAAACACTTCTTGGACGGACGTGGTGGAGCGCCCGAGGAGTTTGAGGCCGGTTTCGATTGTGTACTGGTAAAATAGGCCGGTGTCGCCTCCCGAACGGGCGCGACGGCGGATCCTCCCCGGCGTGATGCTGGACACCACGTCCAGCTTTCCCGCCTTTTGCAACAGAGGCCACAAGCCTTCGATGATGGTGTGCTCCCGTTTCACCTTTCGCTGGCGATGGCGGTGCTGCGTCATACTGCTGATGGTTCCCTAAGCGGCGGCGACAATCCTCGTAGCGCAAAAGGGAAGGGTAGCTCCTCGTAGAAGTCGGTAGCATATGTCGCCGAAACGTGCGAGTCTCAGATTCTGACGGTGGAACGCCGGCGCGTCTTGCTGATGTAATGCACGGGTTTGCCGCGCGGGGCGTGGGGCACCGCTCGTCGGGTGAGTGTCGGGTAAGTATGGAATGCAGGGTTGGGATGAATGCGTGAAATGGACGGTGGAGTGAACGAGTTGGGTGAGCGGATTGGGTGAACGGTTTGAACGGATTGGACAAACGAACGGATTGGACACACGGATTGAACAAACGGGTTGAGTGAACGGTGAAGTGACGAGCGGGTCGAATGAACGAATTCGATGAACGAGCAGATGAACGAGATGTAACGCACCACATGTAACGCACCACGTAACGCACAACATGCAACGCAGCACATGCAACGCAGCACATGCAACGCACAACATGTAACGCACCACCGGGGCGTTCGGGGCCGCGGCGCCTGCTGCCGTAACCGTTCACGCAACGTCCTGTAACCTTTGGTGAATCTTCTTGGAGAATCTCTTGGAGAATTTTTCAGAGTCAAGACGGGATTTGAAGCCTGGAGGAGATCGTATGGCTCAAAACGGGATGCCGAAGCGGGTTCCGGCCCGTTCGGAACTGCCGGAAGAAACGAAGTGGCGCCTCGAGGACATCTATCCCACCGACGAGGCGTGGGAAGAGGAGTTCCAGCGGCTGAAGGAGGCCATCGGGCAGGCCGGCCGCTTCCAGGGGAAGGTCGGCGAGTCGGCCGGGACGCTGCTGGAGACCCTCAAGATGCAGGAAGAGATCTGGAAGATGCTGGACCGGGTGATCCAGTACGCCATGATGCGCCGGGACGAGGACAGCACCGTCTCCAAGTACCAGGAGATGGCGCAGCGGTCCCTGGCGCTCTATTCGCAGGCCGGCAGCGCCACGGCGTACGTGGCGCCGGAGATCCTGGCCATCCCCGAAGAGACGCTCTGGAAGTGGGTGGATGAGAACCCGGAGCTCGGCGTCTATCGCCACTACTTGGATGACCTGCTGCGAAGCAAGCCCCACGTCTTGTCGCCCCGGGAGGAGCAGATCCTGGCCGAGGTGGGCGAGATCGCCCGCGGCCCGGAGAACATCTTCGACATGCTCAACGAGGCGGACATGCGCTTCGGCGTGATCCGGGACGAGCACGGCGACGAGGTGGAGCTGACGCACGGCCGCTATCTCCAGTTTATCCGCAGCCGGGATCGGCGGGTGCGGGAGGAGGCGTTCAAGGCCCTGCACGCCCAGTACCGGGCGCACCGCAACACCCTGGCCGCCACGTACAATGCCAGCGTGCAGCGGGACGCATTCTACGCCCGGATGCGCCGGTACGGCTCGGCCCTGGAGTCGCTGCTGCACCCGGACAACGTGCCGGTGGGCGTGTACGACAACCTGATCCAGGCGGTGCGGGAATCGCTCCCGGCGCTGCACCGCTACCTCCGGCTGCGCAAGCGGGTGCTGGGCTTGGATGAGCTGCACATGTACGACCTGTACACGCCGCTGGTGCGGGACGTCGACTTCGACGTGCCGTACGAAGAGGCGCAGCGGATGGTGAAGACGGGGCTCCTGCCGCTGGGCGAGGAGTACCAGGCGGCGCTGGACGAGTGCTTCAGCGGCCGCTGGATCGACGTCTACGAAAACGAGGGGAAGATGTCCGGCGCCTACCAGCGAAGCGTGTACGGCGTCCACCCGTACGTGCTCCTCAACTACCAGGGCAAGATCGAAGACGTGTTCACCATCGCCCACGAACTGGGGCACGCCATGCACAGCTACTTCACGGAGCGGGCGCAGCCGTACATCTACTCCAACTACTCGATTTTCGTCGCGGAAGTGGCGTCGACCGTGAACGAGGCGCTGCTGGTGAATTACCTCATGGATTCCGAATCGGATCCCAAGCGCCGGCTGTACATTCTCAACAACTACCTGGAGGAGTTCCGCACGACCGTCTTCCGGCAGACGCTGTTCGCCGAGTTCGAAAAGATGGCCCACCAGTACGTGGAGGAAGGCGGCGCGCTGACCGCCGACCGCCTGTGCGAGATGTACCGCAGCCTGAACCTGGACTACTACGGCCCGGAAGTGACCGTGGACCCGGAGATCGACATCGAGTGGGCCCGGATTCCCCATTTCTACTCGGCGTTTTACGTTTACAAATACGCCACGGGCTTTTCCGCCGCCAACGCGCTGGCCGACGCCATTCTCTCCGGCCAGCCGGGCGCCGTCGAGCGGTACTTGGATTTCCTGCGGGCGGGCAGCTCGGATTACCCCCTCAACGTCCTGGCCAAAGCCGGAGTGGACATGAGCACCCCGGCTCCGGTGCGGCAGGCCTTGTCTGTCTTCGAGCGGCTCCTGGACGAGATGGAGATCCTGGTGGAGCAGCACGCATGAACGGGCAGGAGCAGCTGCACGGCCTCGCACGAGGCCGGGTGGAGGTGCCGGGCGCTTGAGCCGGTCGGATTGGGGAAGGAGGCCCCGGGGGCTGGAACAGGCGGCCGAGGAGCTCCGGGACAAGCTGGGCCGGTTTGCCGGCCGTCCCAGGTTTGACCGGGAGCTGGAAGAGGCGTTCGACTTCTACTTCGGCCACGGGATCAGCGAGTTCTCGGACTCCCTGGGCGAGGCGGAGTTCCTGCGCTTCCTGGACTGGTTTATCCACGATTACCCGCTCTCCAACGGCCACCGCTTGATCGAGGTCTTCGACCTGGAGCACGGCGCGGAGCTGCCGGCCGAGGAGCGCGCCCTCCTGCGCGAGTGGATGAACGCTCATCTCACGCTGCTGGAAGTGGTGGCGGAGCGGGACGGCGTGTGGGCGTGCGTCGATCTCTTGACGGGCCGCCGCTACGACGCGGTCCGCTTTGCGGGCGAGCCGCCCCTGCGCTGGTCGATCGTGGTGGCCAGGCCCCTGGCGGTGGGAAAGACGCACCTGGTGTCGGCTGCGGCGGCGCGGCTGGCGCCGTCGGTGAAGGAGATCCTCCTCGAGCACCTGCGGGGAGAGTACCGCCGCTACTGCCTGGAGCGGCGAGGGGCCTCGGTGGAGGAGTTCCTGCGGGAGAACGGCTACTGTTTCGACGACCTGCTTGCCGAGCTGACGGACTGGATCGCCGCGGCCCGGGCCCAGGACGAGCAGGCGCACCGGATGGTGCACGCGCGGGCGGTCTACCGGCTCCGGGACCCGGAGGGCGTCGCGGCGCGGCTCCGGGCGTACGGCGACATCGCCCAGGTGAGGCCGGGCCGGCTGGTCCTGCGGGAACGGGAGGAAGACAAGGCCCGGACCCTGGCGGAAATCCGGCTGGCGGAAGGGCGCATGTTCGTGCGCTGTTGGTCGCCGGAGCGGCTGGAACAGGCGAAGCGGGTCCTGGCCTCAAGGCTCGGCGGCCTGGTGCACCACCTGGTGGACGCCTACGAGGAACACGGGCTGAAGCCGGTGGACGGGGACAGCGGGCAGGCTTTGAAGAGGCGGCAGCCGGAGGCGTGCGCCGAGTTCGTCGAGGGCTGGCTGGAGAGGCCCCATCCGGGGCTCAACGGGCTGCCGCCCAAGCGAGTCGCCGCGCTGCCGCTGGGCCGGCTGCGCGTGGCGGAGCTCCTCAAGCGCATGGAGTACCACGAGCGGGCATGGCCCGGGAGCGACGGCCCGTGGGCCGTCCAGGAGCTGCGCCGCCGGCTGGGATTGACGGACGAAGACGGGGTGGTGCTGCCCCTGGACGCCCAGCCCCACCGGTGGAACCGGGACAGCGAAAAGGCGGTGCTGGACGAGTTCTACCGGGTGGCCGCCGCCCAGCTGCGCGCCGAGCACCTGAGCAGCGGGGCGTGGATCTGGTGGAATTTCTGCAGCCTCGCCTATCCCGTGATCAGGAAGCCCGGCGCGTGGGCGGCCGCCGTGCACTACTGCGTCGGTCTCGTGGAGAACCGGCCGCTGCGCTGGGACGAGCTGGCCGCGCTCTACGGGGTGAGGGCGGCCTCCATCTCCAAGAACTCTTGGAAAATCGTAGACACCCTGTACCTTCAGCCTTACGACGACCGCTACTCCGTGTTCACCCTGGCGGGCGGCCTCTTCCGGCGGCTGGTGCCGGCGCTGGCGGCCGAGGCGGGCGGGTCGGACGGCGAAGACGACGGCCTTTCGGCGTCGCTGGCCAAAGCGGCGCGGCTCAGGGATGCCATCGCCCGCTGTGTCGTCGGCGCCAACCCGGGGCTCCAGGAGAAGGCGTACGCCTTTTTCGCCTCCCACGTCGGCAGCGGGCAGGCGTCCCGTTGGGAGGAGATGTTCCTCGACTGGTACCACTTTGACTGGCGGGTGCCGGTCATGGGAGGCCGCACCTTCGTCGAGCAGGCGTATCTCTACGGGGATCTCGGCGAAGAGGAATCCGGCGCCCTGCTGCACTGGATCGGGCGGCACCCGTCGTTTTACGTCGTGGAAGGGGTTGAGGAGGAAAGCTCCCGCCTGGTCCTGGTCGATCTGATGGACCAGGAGAGGGTGGCCGTGGATTGGCTGCGCCTGGCCCAGCCGGTAGGGCCCGGCGATGTGCTTTTTGCCCGGCTGGTTCCCATCGACGGCCTGACGGTCTCCATCGGACCGGTTCTAGCCTTCCCGCCCCGGTACCGGGAGGGCATCCAGAACGCGCTCCAGGAAGACCGGGCTCTGGTGGAGCGGTGGAACGGGCGGGCGCTCTCTTGGGACGAGTTCAACGCGCACTACAGCGAGCGCCTCTACGCCCTGGCGCTGCGGGGCGTATACGAAGCCGGCATCGACCTGGAAGACGACTGAGCGGCGCCGTCAACGTCCGGTCCTCACGAGCGCCGGCGACCGTACTTCTCCTTGAGCGCCTTGATGCGCTCGTAGGTCTCCGCCTCCACTTGGGCGGCCATCTCTTCGTAGTACGGTGCCTCGCTGGCCTTGACGCGGATGTTTTCGATCATCATCCCGAGGGTTTCGTCGATAAAGGCTTCGATCTCTTCGGGGCTGAACTCGCCGTGCTCGCCGCGGGCCACCCGCTCGAGAAAGGCTTCGAGCTCGATGGGGCCCTCGTCTTGGACGAGTTCGTAGTAAAGATCGGAGAGCCTGGACACGGCAGAACCTCCTTTGACGCTTCCGCCGGAGGAAACGGGCGCCGCCTTCCCGAAGCGGGGCAAGGGCCCGCCTTCTTTTCGGGGCGCATCCCGGCCGGGGCCTGTCAGTAGAGAGTGTACGCCAACCCGGCCGCGGCCGCAAGCTCGCACCGGATCCCGTCCGGCGCGCGCTTGGCCGTGCGGGCGCCGGACGCCCGGCCGCCTGCGCAGCAGCGCTGCCAAGCAGTGTACGAAGGGAGTATCTCCAATTGCGCATCGGTTGTCACCTGAGCGTCTCCAAGGGCTTTGACAAGATGGTGGAACGAGCCCTTGAAGTGGGAGCAGACGTCGTCCAGTACTTTCCCAAGAATCCCAAGAGCTACCGTCCAAAGAGCTTCGATCCCGACGAGTACCGGGAGATGGCCAAAGCAGCGGCGCAGGCCGGGGTGGCTTCGGTCTGCCACTCCCCGTACGTAACCAACCTGTCGACGCCGGACCCCTCCTTGCGCGCGATCAGCATCGCTTCCATCGTGAACGACCTCGAGATCGCGGATGCTTTCGGCACCGATTACCTGGTCGTCCACTGCGGCAAGCATGTGGGCGAAGGGCGCGAGCGGGGCGAACAGCTGATGGCTGACGCCATCAACCGGGTGCTGGAGCAGTTCGACGGCAAGACCATGTTCTTGATGGAAAACACGGCGGGCCAAGGCAGCGAGCTGGGCCAGACCATCGAGGAGCTGCTCAGCATCTACCAGCGGATCGAGGACAAGTCCCGGGTCGGCGTCTGCTTTGACACCTGCCACGGGTTCGCCTCGGGATTGCTGGACTTCGACGACTGGGACCGGTTCGCGGCGGAGTTCTTCGACGACGCGTTCTTCCCGCTGGTGAAGGTGATCCACCTGAACGACAGCAAAGCGCCGAAAGGGGCCAGGCGGGACCGCCACGAGCTCTTGGGCCAGGGGGAGATCGGCGTCGAAAACCTGCGGCGTTTCTTGGCTGAACCCCGCATCCGGCACCTGCCGGTCATCATCGAGACGCCGGTGGCGGACGAGCTGGATTATGCGGACGAAATCCGCAAGGCCCGGGAGTGGGCAGGGATTTGAGCCGCCGGTGCCGCAGTGCGCCGGCGCAGGTGCGCCGGCGGATGACGGGCGTGGGCGGCGTTCGCGCCGCCCTTTCTATTTCGCCAGCGTATCCACTGTTTCATTCCGTGTGGTCGCGCGGGGTTTCCCCTTGACTTTGGCGCGCTGCAGTGTCGACAATTTCGCCTCGGTTGAAGACTAGGGGTGCCAAGACCGGCCGGGAATCCGCCGCGCCGCCGCAGGTAGAGACCGCCCACACGGAATGAAACAGTGGTCTAGCCGCGGGAAAGATAGGGTTTATGAAACTCGAGAAATGTGCCGATTAAAGGAACTGCCAATGAAAGATTTCGCCGCCAGACCCGAGGCGCGCTAGGAAGGCGGGTTCGGAGGCAGAAGCAGAAGCAGCATCAGCGAGGGATCGAACGGCGAAGGTCCGATCCTTAAGAAGTGAGCGGTTGACATTGTGAAGGAGTGGCTGTTTACGCATCGAAATGTACTCCCGATCTTCGAAATAATTCCTAACAAAATCGAGAACTCAAGCCGCCATGCGAGCGCAGCGTGTTCGGGGTTCGCAGCCGCACTCGCGTCACGGCGTTTACGGCGTTCTTAGCAGGAGCGGCTTTCAGTCACGTTTGCTGATCACACTCGCCGGTGAGGTTGTTCGACGCGAAGTTCTTCGACGACACTCTGATTCGACGGCACTCGTTGAGAAGGCGCTGTGAACGCGCCGGTATTCAGGTCTCTGAAGGGATGGGTCGAGGCGCCGGGGGATCGGCGGTGCCCGAGGCCTGCCGCTGCCCGCCGACGGTCGGGGCGGGCGCGGCGCCCGGAGAAAGGGGGGTGCGTCAGAGTGAGGGAGATTGGAGAACGGCTGCGGCACGAGCGCATGGCGCGCGCGGTCTCGCTGGAATGGATCCGGGAAGAGACCAAGATCTCCATGCGGTACCTGGAGGCGCTCGAGAACGGCGAATTTGAGAAGCTTCCCGGAGAGCCCTACCTGACGGGGTTCATCCGCCTTTACGCGCGGGCAGTGGGATGCGACCCCGAGCCGATTCTCGAAAGGTACCAGGAGCTGCGCAGCGAGGAGGCGGCGGAACTAGAGCCGGTCCAGCCCGCGCCGCAGCGGAGGCGCACGTTCCTCACCAGGCTGTCGGAAACCCTCCAGTGGCTCGGGCTTTGAAGGCTGGTCCAGGGCTGCGGGGCGGGGAGGCCCGTGCCCGGGGACGTGTGTTGCCTACGGGGGAGGGGCTTTCGAACGAGCTTCACGGGCGACAGGTTCCTTGAGATGCCCGGCGGGACGGGGTTCTGCGTGAAGCGGCCGCTCCCAAGGGAACACCGGGAGCGGGCGGCATCCGCCGAGACGCCGGGGAAGGATCACAGCGCGCCTTTTGGGATCCTCAAGGTCGTGCCCGCTTGCGTTGGGGCGCCTGTAGGTCCGGCCTTCATGCAGGGCCGGTTCACCCGATTTCTTCACCACCGGTTCTCCGACGGCTGCACCCGCTGGCCGGCCTTTCCGATCCATCCAGTCGGTGTCACAAAAATGTCATCAATCGGCCATCCTTTCTCCACCTTTTCGTGCCAGGATTCTTCGTGAACCAGGCTGATTCCCGGGTTTGGCGTGCGGGCGCGCCGGGGGCAACGCCGGCGGGCGCAAGGCGGTTGGCCGGCGATGGCGCTTCCGTCCCTCGTCGTGTGTTGTAATGGAGGTTTCTGGAGTTTCCGTTTGCGGTTTGCCTGTTCGTTGTGGGCCAGTGGTTGTGGGCCAGGGCGGCGCAGCGGCGGCTGCACGGCGCTTCCCCCTCGCGCAAGGTGGTTGCTCGCCGGAGCTTCCCTGGCCTATGATCTTGACACGGGGTCTTCGAAAGGCGCGCGCCCGTCGTGCGGCACGCGGCTTTGATGCGTTGGAGGGCCAGCCGGCGGTCTTCAGGCTTTCCCGC
>PKEX01000035.1 GCA_002919235.1 Clostridia bacterium | reverse complement strand
CGGCGCACCACCGCGGCCCCGGCCCGCTCCAGCGCCGCCTCCAAGCGAGCCGCGGCCTGCGGGTCCGGACCGAGGACGGCGACGGCCACCTCCTGGCCGGGCAGCCTGCCCTGGACGGCCCAGGCCACCAGCTCCTCGGCAAAATCCCGGTAGAAGTCCCTCTCCTTCGCCACCCGCTCCACCTCGGCCCGGGCTTGCTGCCGCTCGCCCCTGAGCGCTTCCAGCTCCCGCTCGATGGCGGCCAGCCACTGCTCTCGCACCTCTTGCCCGGTCTCTGCCGCGGACAGCGTGGTGCCTACCAGGATCCCCACGCCCAGCGCGAAGAAGACGGCGACCAGCGAAGCCAGGTGATAGCGGATGTCGACGACCACGGCGGCACGCTCCTTTGCCCCTAGAACCCCAGGGAAAGCCGGGCGTAGATGACGAAGAGGCGGACCCACTGGCGCACCGGCGCCGAAAGGAGAGCGACCAGCGCGAAGGGCAGCAGGGCGGCGATGAGCACCAGGAGCGGGTAGCTTCCCTTGGGACGGCCCCGGTACACTTGGCTCAGGCCCTTGGCGTCCACGAGGATGCTCCCCACCTTGAGGCGGACCAGGAAGGTGCTGGCCATTCCCCGCCGCCCTTTCTCAAAGAAGTCGACGATGTTGGAGTGGGTGCCCACGGCCACGATGAGCGAGGCGCCGAGCTCGTACGCCATCAGCAGGGCCACGTCCTCGCTGGTGCCCACCGACGCCACCTGGTGCGCCGCAAGTCCCATCCGCCGGAGGCGGTCCATGCCGGGCGCGCGCCCGTCGGGGTAGGCGTGCACCACCAGCTCGGCGCCGCAGCGAAGGGCCTCGTCGCTGACGCTGTCCATGTCCCCCACGATGACGTCGGGGCGGACCCCCAGCTCCATCAAGGCGTCGGCGCCGCCGTCCACGCCCACGGTCACCGGGCGCACCTCGTCGATCCAGGACGCGATGGCCCTGAGGTCCTCGAGGTAGCCCGGGCCCCGCACCACCACCAGGGCAGGGCGGCCCGCAAACCCCGTATCGAGCCGGGGAAAGCACACCGCGCCTAGGATGAAGTCCTTCTCCCTGCGCGCGTATTCCAGCGTGTTTTCGACAAAGGCTTCGATTTCGTGCGCCACGTTCCGCCGGGCGGCGGCGTAAGCCTCCTCCACGCCCTCCCGCGTGAGCCGGCGGCCTTGCGCGATGAGACGGCCGTCCCGGTAAATTCGCCCCCCCTTCACCTCCACCACGTCGCCGTCCGCGAGGCACTGGAACACCCCGTCGCCCACGGCGTCGAGAACCGGTATTCCCGCCTCCAGCACGATGCGGGGGCCGGGGGTCGGATAGCGGCCGCTGATCGACCGCCGGGCGTTCACCACCAGAGCGGGTTTCGCCTCTATCAGGCTCCTGGCGGCTACCTCGTCCAGGTCCTCGTGGTCGATGACCGCGATCTCCCCCGGCTGGAGCCGGGCCACCAGCTCCTTAGTCCTCCTGCCAAGTCGCGCTTTCGCCCGCACCGCCCCCCGCCCCCCGGCGTAGTGTCACGCGGCAAAGAAAAAAGGGAGAGCTCGGCTCTCCCTTAGTATCCCGAGGCCAGAAAGCCGGCATGCTAGCTAGCCAGCATTTCCATGCGCACCTGGTCCGCGAGGCGGGCGATGAAAGACGAGTTGGTGGGCTTGCCCTTGTTGGCGTCGATGCAGTACGAGAACATCCGCTCGATGGAGTCGAGGTTGCCCCGGACCCAGGTGGACTCGATGGCGTGCCGGATGGCCCGCTCCACCTTCTCCGGGGTGCTCTTGCGCATGCGCGCCACTGCGGGGTACAGCTTGGTCGTGACGTGGCCCAAAAGGTCCGGGTCCAGCGCGACCAGCGTCACCGCGTCCTTGAGATAGGTGTACCCCTTGAAATGGGGCGGGACGCCCAGAACCGACAGCTGTTCGGCCACGTGGCGCTCGATCTGCTGGCGCCGCCGCTCCTGCTGGAAGGTGCTGACCACCGAACCGGGGTCGGCGATCTGGCGCACCCGCTCCAGCAAGGTGGGGATGTCGAAGGGCTTCATGATGTAATAATCCGCGCCCAGGCTGGACGCCCGCTGGATGAGGCTTTCCTGGCCGAAGGCCGTCAGCATCAGGACCCGCGGGCGCCGCTCGGCGCGGTAGAGCTCTTCAAGGACGCCGAGCCCGTCGAGGTTGGGCATCACGTGATCCAGGATGAGCAGGTCGGGGCGGTGCCTTTCGATCGCGGCCAGCGCTGCCTCGCCGTCGTGGACGCAGGCGAGGCACCTCATATCCTCTTCTGAATCCACCGCCTCCCGCAAGATTTCGCAAAACTCTACGTTGTCGTCGGCGATGACGATGCGAATGCTCCTTGCCAACACGACACACCCCCGCCGCTCAATTCATCAGAAAATGGCTGAAATCCTGCCGCCGCCGCCCTTTCGCCAGTGCGGTCCCCCGCTGCCCCCGCGGCGGCGAGCCCCGCCTCGTACACCATCCACTCGGCTAAGACGCCGTAGCCCTGGAGCGGGTCGTTGATGAACACGTGCGTCACCGCACCGATGAGCTTCCCGTTCTGCAAGATGGGGCTGCCGCTCATCCCCTGGACGATCCCGTTGGTCCGCCGGATCAGCCGGGGGTCGGTCACCCGGATCACCAGGCCCTTGCCGCCCGGGCGGGACTGGCGCTCCACCGCGACCACCTCCACCTCGAACGACTCGATCCTGCCGCCTTCCAGGACCGTGAGGATCTCCGCCTTGCCCTTCTCGATCTCGTGTTTCAGGGCCACCGGCACCGGCCCGAGACCGGAAGCGGGAGCCTTCAGCAGCTGGCCGAAGATGCCCACCGGCGTATTCTTGTCGATGGTGCCCAGCGCGTCGCCCGGTTCAAACAGCCCGACCTTCTCCCCCGGCCGGCCCCGCGCCCCGGGCTGGATCCCCTGGATCCGGGCGGCGACGATCCGCCCGTCGGAGAGATCGGCGGGCCGCCCGCCCTCCGCTACCATGTGGCCCAGCGCCCCGTAGCGGCCCGACACAGGATCCCAAAACGTGAGGGTGCCCACTCCCGCGGCCGGATCCCGCAGGTACGCGCCGATGAGATACCGCATCGACCTGCCCGAAGGATCCCTGCCCAGGACGGGCAGCACCTCCAGCGGCACGTCCGTGCCGCCCCGGCGCACCACCACCGGCATCGGCTCTCCCGCCCTGCCGAAGCGCTGGACCAAGTGTTCGAGCTCGGCCGGGTGGCCGATGGCCACCCCGCCCGCTTCGACGATGATGTCGCCGGCTACGATCCCCGCCTCCGCGGCGGGCGAGCGCTGCGTGCCGTCGGCCAGGGTGACGGGGGTGGTGCGGGCGACGAGAAGGCCTCCCGGGCTGAGGAGGATGCCCACGGCCTGCCCGCCCGGGACGACGGACATCTCGGGCACCACTTTGACCTGGGCGCGCCGCACCGGCAGCCAGTCCAAAAAGCGCAGCTCGACCTGGTATCCCCCGGTCTCGCCCGGCTGCCGGGAGCCCTCCTCCTCGGTCTCAGGCAGCACCGTGACCAAAGTGTAGAGCGGTACCGGGTTGAACTTCACCGCCTGGCCGGGATGCACCCGGAACTCTCGGGGAAACGACAGGAGCACGCCCACGTGAAGAGCGAGCAGGAGCACGATCGACAGCCCGGCTGCCGCGGCTCCCAGCCGCCGCCATGACGAAACCCGCACGCCCACGCCACACCCCTCCCCGGGGCGTAGGATGCCCGCGCCCCGGGGGCAGCACCGGGCTTATTAGCTGGCGGTTTTGGCTCGGCGGGCCATGTCCAGGAGGGCTCGTGCGTGGTCGAAGCTGGTGGCGGTCGCTTGGCCGTCCAGCATGCGGGCGATCTCCCACACCCGCTCCTCGCCGTCCAGGGGCCGGACCGACACGGTGGTGCGCAGGCCGTCCGAGCTCTTCACCACGTTCAGGTGCCGGTCGGCCCGCGCGGCGATCTGCGCCAGGTGGGTGACCACCAGCACCTGGCGGCTCGCGGCCAGTTGGACCAGGGCGTCGGCCACCCGTTCGGCCGTCTCGCCGCCGATGCCGGCGTCGACTTCGTCAAACACCAGCGTCGGAACGGGATCGGCCCCCGCCATCACGGTCTTGATGGCCAGGGCGACCCGGGACATCTCGCCGCCCGACGCGATGCGGGCCAGGGGCTTGAGCGACTCGCCCGGGTTCGCCGAGAAGAGGAACTCCACCCGGTCAATGCCTTTGCGGCTGACCGCGAGGCGCCGGCCCCCGCACTCGATCCCCTCCGGGTCCTCCTCCACCGAGAACGCCACCTCGAAGCGGGCGTGCGGCATGTTGAGCAAGGCCAGGCGCCGCCCGATCTCGGCGGCGGCTTCGCGAGCCACTTCCCGGCGGGCGGCGGAGAGCTCCAGCGCCTTTTCCGCCAGCTCCTGCTCGATCCCGGCCAGCTCCTTTTCGAGCTGCGCCAGGGAGGCGGAGGAGTTGACCACCGCGTCCAGCTCCCGCTGGGCTTCCTCGGCGAAGGCCAGGATTTCCTCCACGGTGCTGCCGTACTTGGCCTTGAGCCGCGCGATCTGTTCGAGGCGGGCCTCCACTTGGGACAGCCGCTCGGGGTCGGCCACCAGCCGCTCCTGGTAGCGCCGCAGGTCCCGGGCGGCCTCCTGCATCGCGATGAGCGCCTGCTCCAGCCCCCGGACCAGCCCGGCCAGCTCTTCGTCGTAGGCCGTCAACCCCTCGAGGCGCTGGAGCGCTCCGCCGGCCAGGTCCACGGCGCTGGCCGAGACGCCCCCGCCCTCGTACAAGGCCGCGTACGCTTCGGCTACCCCTTGCGCCAGCCGCTCCGCGTGAGCCAGCCGGGCGCGCTCGGCTTCCAGCTCCTGGTCTTCGCCGGGCGTCAGGCGTGCCGCCCGGATCTCCTCGATTTGGTACCGCAAGAGATCCTCGCGCCGTGCCCGCTCCCGCTCCCCCTCTTTGAGGCGGGCGATCTCACTGCGCAGCCGGGAGCGCTCGGCGGCGAGGCGGCTCACCTCCCGCCGCAGGGCCTCCAGGGGCTCCCCGCCCAACGCGTCCAAAAGGTCGATATGGCGCGCCGCCTGCGCCAGGGATTCGCTGTCGTGCTGGCCGTGGATGTCCACCAGGAGCTTGCCGATCTGCGCCAGGTTTTGCACCGTGGCCAGCCGCCCGTTTACTCGGCAGCGGCTCCGCCCCGTCGAGGCGATCTCCCGGGCGACGATCAGCGCGTCCTCCCCTTCATCCGGCTCAAGGCCCAGCTCTTCCAGGAGAGGCTGCACGTGGGGGCCCGGCACGAACACCGCCTCCAGGAGCGCCCGGTCTTCCCCCTCCTTCACGTCGCCCCCCCGGGCGCGCCCACCCAGGAGCGCAGCCACGGCGTCCACGATGATGGACTTGCCGGCCCCCGTTTCGCCGGTGAGCACGTTGAGGCCGGGGCCGAACTCGATCTCGATGTCCCCCGCCAAAGCGAAGTCGCGAATCCTGAGAAGCTGCAGCACGCCCCGTCACCTCCTAAGGCGTCACGCCGCGCCATTCGAGGAACGTGCGGTACACCCGGCTCGCCACCCCCGGCGGCGGCTCCGTCCGCCCGTCCGCGAGGACCACCAGGATCGCGTCGTCCCCGCCGACGGTGCCGATCACCCCTTCGAGCCTCAGTTCGTCCAGGGCGGCCGCCACCACCTGGGCGCTCCCGGGCAGCGTCTTCACCACCAGGAGGTTTCCCGAAAAGGCCACGTCCACCACGAACTCCCGGAACGTCCGCTGGGCCCTGCCCAGGGCGTCGGCGGCGGGTCCGGCCGGCGGTTCGGCATACCGGTAGCCGCCGTCCTCCGTCGCCACTTTCACCAGCCGGAGCTCGCGGATGTCCCGTGAGACCGTGGCTTGCGCCACGTCGAATCCGGCTTCGGCCAGCAGCCCTGCCAGCTCTTCCTGGGTCGCGACGCTGCGCTCCCGGATGATCCGCAGGATCGCTCGCTGCCGCTCCTCTTTCGACATCCTGGCCACCCGCACATCCCCCTACTCCTTGCCGAGACCGAAGCGCATGCGGATCAGCGAGTAGAACTCCCTTTCGCCGAAGCTGACCAGCCTCGCCGGCTTTGTCGCCCGTTCGACCACCACCTGGTCAAACGCCTTGAGACGGGCTCCCACCTGGCCGTCGACGGTGAGCATGGCGTCGTCCCGGGAGAGGACCCGGACA
Source organism: Clostridia bacterium (assembly GCA_002919235.1). Taxonomy (GTDB): domain Bacteria; phylum Bacillota; class Limnochordia; order DTU080; family RSA5; genus RSA5. The sequence continues at coordinate 7,304 of PKEX01000035.1, read as the reverse complement.
GTCACCCGCTGCCCGGGCATGGCCACCACGGTGCGGGCGCCGATGGTGTGGGCGCAGATGGGCGTGATGATCAGCGCCTCCACCCCCGGATGCACGATGGGGCCGCCGGCGGAAAGCGAGTAGGCCGTGGAGCCCGTGGGGGTCGCCACCACCACGCCGTCCGCCAGGAAGGTGCCGATGAGGGAGCCGTCGATGCGGCTCTCGTACTCGATCACCCGGGCGAAGGTGCCGCGGGTGATGGCGGCGTCGTTCAGGCCGTAGTAGGAGGCCACCACCCGGCCGTCCCGCTCCACCCACGCTTTGATCATCAGCCGCTCTTCGATGGTATACTCGCCCCGGAAAACCCGGGCCAGGGCCTCTTCCACTCCCGCCGGCTCCACGGCGGTCAAAAAGCCCAAATGCCCCAGGTTGACGCCGAGCAGCGGCACCCCATGCGGCGCCGCGGCGCGCGCCGCCTTGAGCAAGGCGCCGTCACCCCCGAGCACCAGCGCGACCTTGGCCCTGGCCAGATCGCTCTCGGGCCGGATGAGATCCACCCGGTCCAGCGCTCCGGCCGCCTCCGGCTCGAGCCAGATCTCGATCCCCTCCTGCTCGAGCCGGGCGATGAGGCGGCGTGCCAGCTCCAGGGCGGCCTCTTTTCCCGAATGCGGCATGAGCGCGACCAGCAACAGCCATCACCTTGAGTTCGACGATTCTTTAAAAAACCGGTGCGCCTCTTGGACGGCCCGCGCCACTCTCTCGGGATCGATCCCGCCCGGCTGGCCTTCCTCGCCCCCGGCACCGCCCGCGCCCGGTTTCCACCACACGAAAAATTCAATGTTTCCCTTGGGTCCAAGAATCGGAGAAAAGGTCAGCCCGCGCGCGCTCCACCCTTGACGGTCGGCTTCGGCGAGCACGGTCTCCAAGACCTCCCGGTGCACCTCCGGGTCACGCACCACTCCGCCCCCTTTGCCGGCCGCGTCCCGGCTCGCTTCAAACTGCGGCTTCACCAGCGCCACCACGTCGCCCTCGCCGGCCAGCACCAGGCGGGCAGCGGGGAGGAGCTTCACGAGGGAGATAAACGAGACGTCCATCACCACCAGGTCAGCGCGGGGAAGGTCGCCTTCGCGGATGTGCCGGAAGTTGGTGCGCTCCACCGGCACCACCCGAGGGTCCTGGCGCAGCTTCCAGTCGAGCTGGCCGTAGCCCACGTCCACCGCGTAGACCCGGGCCGCCCCCCTGCGGAGCAGGCAGTGGGTGAATCCCCCCGTCGACGCGCCCACGTCGATGCAGGTCTTACCGGCCACGGGAAGGCCGAACACGTCCAGGGCCCGTTCGAGCTTGAGGCCGCCGCGGCTGACGTAAGGGTGCTGCGCCCGCCGCACCTCCACCGCGGCGCCCGGTGGGATGGCCGCCCCCGCCTTGTCCACCCGGCGGCCGTCTACGTAGACGAGGCCTGCCATGACGGCGGCCCGGGCTTGCGCCGGGGTGGGGAAAAACCCCCGTGCCACCAGCAGCTCATCCAAACGGACGCCTCTTGCCACGTCAGACCCGGCCGCTCGCGGCCTTGGCCCGCGGCGCGGCGCCCACCAGTTCCAGCGCCGCCTGCCGGATCCCCGCAGGGGTCAAGCCGCACTGGGCCAGCTGCTCTTCGGGCTTGGCGTGCTCGATGAACCGGTCGGGCACGCCCAGGCGCTTCACCCGCACGTTGGCGAGCCCCGCTTCGGCCAGGCACTCCAGGACCGCCGAGCCGAAGCCGCCCATCAAGGCGTGTTCCTCCACGGTGACGATCCGCCCGGTGCGGGCCGCCAGCGACAGGATGAGCGTGCGGTCCAGCGGTTTGCAGAAGCGAGCGTTCACCACCGCGGCGCGCACGCCGTCGGCCTCCAGGCGCTTGGCGGCCTCCACCGCCGGCGCCACCATGGAGCCCAGCGCGAGGATGGCTACGTCGTCGCCTTCTCTCAGCACCTCGGCTTTGCCGATCTCCAGCGGGCGCAGCTCGGGATCGAGCGGCACGCCCAGTCCCGCGCCCCGGGGATACCGCACGGCGGCGGGGCCGGGCCACTCGACGGCCGTCTTGAGCATGTGGCGCAGCTCGTTTTCATCTTTGGGCGCCATGATCACCATGTTGGGCACGGTGCGAAGGTAGGCCAGGTCGTAGAGGCCGTGGTGGGTCGGCCCGTCGTCGCCCACCAGGCCTGCCCGGTCGACGGCAAAGGTGACCGGCAGCCCCTGAAGGCAGACGTCGTGGATCACCTGGTCATAAGCCCGCTGCAGGAACGTGGAGTAGATGGCCACCACGGGCCTCATGCCGCCGCAGGCCAGCCCCGCCGCGAGCGTCACCGCGTGCTGCTCCGCGATGCCCACGTCGAAAAACTGGTCCGGCAGCGCCTCCGCCAGAGCCTTCAGGCCGGTGCCCTCCGGCATTGCCGCGGTGATGCCTACAACCCTGCGGTCCGCCTTGGCCAACTCCACCAAGGTCTGCCCCACCACCGCACTGTAAGAGGGGGCCGCCGGCGCCGCGGCCGCCCCTTTGGACGCCGCGGGCTTCATCGCGTGCAGCTTCTCCGGATGCTGCTCCGCCGGGCGGTAACCCCGGCCCTTCTCCGTGACGGCGTGGATCACCACCGGGCCGCCCCGGCGGACCGCGTCCCGGATCACCTGCTGCAGCAGGGCGATGTTGTGCCCGTCGATGGGACCGTAGTAGCTGAAGCCCAGCGCCTCGAAGAGGGCGCCCGGCGTGAGGACGTTGATCAGCGTCTGCTTCAAGCGTTCCGCCGAACGCACCATCGGTGCGCCGATAGCCGGGATCTTCCTGAGCAGCGCCTCGATGTCGCTGCGCGCCTTGCGCAGCGTCTGATCCATGCGAAGCCGCGTCAGATACGCCGAGAGCGCCCCCACGTTGCGGGAGATGGACATCTCGTTGTCGTTGATGATCACCACGAGATCGGTGCCGACGTGCCCCGCGTGGTTCAGCGCCTCAAAGGCCATCCCCGCCGTGAGCGCGCCGTCGCCGGTGACAGTCACCACCGCGTACCTCTCGCCCATCCGGTCCCGGGCCAGCGCATATCCCAGGGCAGCGGAGATGGACGTCCCGGCGTGGCCGACGCCGAAGGCATCGTACTCGCTCTCGGAAATGCGGGGAAACCCGCTGATTCCCCCGGCCTGCCGGAGCGTCTTGAAGGCCTCCCGCCGGCCGGTGAGCAGCTTGTGGGGATAAGCTTGGTGCCCCACGTCCCAGATGATCTTGTCCCTCGGCGCGTCGAGCACCGAGTGAAGGGCGAGCGTCAGCTCGACCACTCCCAGGCTCGCGCCGAGGTGTCCCCCGTTGCGGGAGACCGTGGCGACGATCTCCTCCCGGATCTCTTGCGCCAGCTGTTTCAGGGCGTCCAGGTCCAGCCCCTTGAGATCCCTGGGCGAGGCGATGCCGTCCAATATCCTGGGCACTGGCTTCCCTCGCTTTCCCCGCAGTTTCGCTCCTTCGATCTTCGCCGCGCTCAAAGCTTATCCTTTCCCGGCGAGCTCTAGACGAGAAGGGCGCTGCGCGGCAGAAGCGGCGCTCCGCACGCGCCGAGCCGCCGGCACCCAAGCCGGCGGCTCTTTGAAAGCCGTTCACCTTTGCTCTCGAAAGGGAATGGCTAGGTGGTGACCTTGCGAGTAAAGATTGTGGCTTAAGGTCCAGCAGGTTTTCCCAACGGCCCTCCGGGACGTCGCCGTCCCGGCGGTTTCCCCTTTCCGGCCGCTTTGCCGCGTCGCCGACGGCAAGGCTGGATTACCACTAAGACCACACCGCAATCCCCGCAAGGCCTCCCCTCCCGGGGAACAGCCTAGGAGTTTTCCTCGACAGCGACGACGCCTTCTAGCCTCTTTTGCAGGCTGGGTTTCAAGCAGCAAAGGTCGCCCGCTCCGTGGCCTTTGGAGCAGGCGACTGGCCTGCTCTCCCACCCAGCCCACTCAAGGCAGGCTACACTGTACCCAACGCCAGGGAGCGCGGCGAACCGCCCTCCTTTCGCATCGCGTACAGGTTCACCCCATGCCGTAGTTCACCGCGGCGCCGGACACCTCCTCAGAGGAAGGGCCGGGGCGGATTCCCACGCACATGGGTCTCCGCGGCGGCAGGGTCAACGCCTACATGCCCTTGTAGATCGCCCCGCCGCCTTAACCCCCAGCAGCAGCCCCCGACTGGGCGTCGATGGCCACCACCAGGGACTTCATCGATGTGCCCGCGACGGATTTTTAGGCCCGTCTTCAAAGGCGCCGTCCCTGACTAGGATACTGCACCACCTACCCTTTTGGTGCTTTCATTATAACATAGGCGGGCGCGGCGGTACAGGCGGCCGCCGTCCCGGGCCAAAAGCAGCCGCTGCCGCCCGTCCTCACTGGTTCCGCTCGAGGACGTAGTCCGCCAGCTCCCGCAGGAACGCTCCGGCCTCGCCGAACCCGTCCAAAGCCGCCTTGGCCCGTTCCACCTGCTCCCGGGCCATGCGGCGCGAGGCCTCGACGCCGTAAAGCGCCGGAAACGTCAGCTTTCCCTTTTCCTGGTCTCTCCCGGTCTTTTTGCCCAGCCGCTCCGGGTCTCCCAGCACGTCCAGGAGATCGTCGACGATCTGAAAGGCCATGCCGAACGCTTCAGCGTACTGGGTCACCCAAAGCAGCGGGTCGCCTTGGAGTCCTCCGACGATGGCGCCGGCCCGCAGCGACGCCCGGAACAGCGCGCCCGTCTTGTGGGCGTGGATGTAAGAAAGCGCCGCCTTGGCGTCGCCCGCCTCGCCGCCGGCGGCCCGCGCGTCGCCTGCGGGAGCGAGCCGTCCTTCGGACTCGAGGTCGACCACCTGGCCGCCGATCAACCCCGCGGTGCCGGCGGCCACCGCCAGCTCTCCCGTGACGGCCAGCGCCGCGCCGGGATCCACCCCGGCCCACGGAAGCCGGGCCAGCACCTCGAAGGCCCGGGTGAGCAGGGCGTCCCCGGTGAGCACCGCCATGCCCTCGCCGAACACCTTGTGCGTGGTGGGCCGGCCCCGCCGCAGGTCGTCGTCGTCCATGCACGGGAGGTCGTCGTGGACCAGGGAGTACGCGTGGATCATCTCCACCGCGGCGCTCACGGCGCCCACCGCTCCGGCCGCCTGCATCACCCGGGGCGTCAGCGGGATCGAGCCAGGGGCCGCGGGCGCCGGAGCCTCCGAAGCGCCTTCCCGGCCAGGGGGCCCGTCTACGGGCGCGCCGCCCAGCCGGGCCGCCTCCCGCACCAGGATCCCCCGCAGCCGCTTCCCCCCGCCCAGCGTGCTGTAGCGCATGGCCTCATGGATGGCGCGCGGGTACCCCTCCCCGGGCGGCAGCAGGAGGTCCAAGGCCGCCTCCACGGCCTCGGCCCCTTCCTTCAGCGTGCGTTCAAACTGCGCGGACCGCATCACGACGACTCCGTCCCGGGCAGCTCGAACGGCACCTCCTCGACGGTGCCGTCGGGCTTCTCCAACAGCTGCTGGATCTTGCCCTCCGCCGCATCCAAGCGGCTCGAGCAGACGCGCGCGAGCTTGACTCCCTCTTCGAACAACCGGAGCGATTCGTCCAGGTTTGCCTCGCCGCTTTCCAGCCGGCGCACGATCTGCTCGAGACGGGAAAACGCCTCTTCAAAGCTGAGCACCTTTTCCTCGCTCATCCCGTCCGACCCCCTTGTCCCTCGCCGGGGCTCACTCCATCGGCAGGCTGGGCTGGTCGATCCCATTCTCTGCGCCCAGCGCCTTGCACAGCAGTTCTCCTTCTTTGAGGCGCACCTTCAGCCGTTCGCCGGGGCGCACCTGCGACGCGCGGGTGACCACCTGGCCGGTGGCCGCCACGCGGCAGATGGCGTACCCCCGGGCCAACGTCCCCAGGGGGCTGAGCCCGTCCAGCTTGCCGGCGAGCGCCTCGAGGCGCCGCCTCCGGGACTCAAGCCCGTGGCGGAAGGTGGCTTCGGCCCGGTACACCAGCTCGTCCAACACCTGGCGAAGCTGGTGGATCCGGTCCAGAGGACGGGTCAGCGCCGTGCTTCGCGTAAGATACCCCAAGCTCTCCCGCAGCTGCCGGATGCGCTTCTGGATCGCCAGCCGCAGCCGCTCCTCTTGATCGCGGACGTCTTGGAGCAGCTTCGCCCGCTCGGGCACCGCGATTTCCGCCGCGGCCGAGGGCGTCGGCGCCCGCCGGTCCGCGACGAAGTCGGCGATGGTGAAGTCGGTCTCGTGCCCGACCGCGGAAATCACCGGGATCCTGGACGCGGCGATAGCCCGCGCCACTCCCTCGTCGTTGAAGGTCCAAAGCTCCTCCAGCGAACCGCCGCCCCGCCCGACGATGATCACGTCCACGTCGTCCCGCCAGTTGAGCAGCTCCAAAGCCCGGATGACGCTGGGAGGACCGGCGTCTCCCTGCACGATGGCAGGGGCCAGCAAGATGTTGACGTTGGGGAAACGCCGCCGCAGCACGCTCACCATGTCCCGGATGGCAGCGCCCGTGGGCGACGTGACGATCCCCACGGTCCGGGGGAGCCCGGGCAGGGGCCGCTTGCGCGCCGGGTCGAAGAGCCCCTCGGCCTGGAGTTTCGCTTTCAGCTGCTCAAACGCCAGATGGAGCGCGCCGAGACCCTCGGGGTAGAGCTCTTCCACGTAGAGCTGGTACTCCCCGGCCACTTCGTAGACGCCCAAGCGGCCGCCGGCGATCACCTTCAACCCGTCCTCCGGCCGGAAGCGCAGCCGGGCGTTGTGGCTGCGGAACATCACGCACTTGAGCCGGCTCTTTTCGTCCTTGAGGGTGAAATACATGTGGCCGGACGTATGGTGCTTGAAGTTGGAGATCTCGCCCCTGACGAGGATGTTCTGAAAGCGGGCATCCAGCTCCAGCGTCTCTTTGACGGCCTGTGTCAGCTCGGAAACCGTCAAGACCGGCCGCTCGCCCAGCGGCCCGAGCCCGGACGCGCCGAGCTGCTGATGTTCAACCTCTGCCAAGACCACGCCTCCGCCTGATAAATCCAAAGCCCCGGCTCAAGGGGCCTTGCCGGCCGCCTGCTCCGGCCGATGGGCCACACTTCGGCGGAGGGGGGCTCCATCCCTCTTCTCAGTGCCCGGCGGCGACGGTCCGGCCTTTCCTGCGCCGGTTGAACGTTTCCGCCAGGTATCCCGCGACGACGCCCACCACCAGCCAGAGCCAGTATCCCGGCACGACAAAATGGCCGACGACGAGCCCCGCCGCCGCGCCGGCGGCCAGCTTCCACCACATGGCGATCCCTCCCGTCCTCAGCGAGCCTCTCGGCTGCACCCTGGTATTCGGCTATGAGGAACGGGCGGAGAATATGCCGC
>PKEX01000007.1 GCA_002919235.1 Clostridia bacterium | reverse complement strand
GAGTGTGATGCCTGAAACCGGTGTGTGATGAGCCTTTCCGGCCCCACCCGACCCTCGCCCACACTAGATGAAACAGTGGATACGGAGTGAGAGGGGAAAGGGGGATCACACGACCGGTCCGGACCGCCCCGAGGGTGTCCGCGCCACGTCGATGGGCCGTTGGCGGTGGAAAGGCAGCCTCACACGCCACCCAAAGGAGTCCGAAGGACGCGCAAGGGCGGTGTCCGCAGCGGAGCACCGCCGGTCCGGCGGTGAGGGGGATGGAACCGCTCGACGGTCGATCACGGTTGTCGATTACAGTTGGAGAATGCCCCATTCCATCAGGAGGGCGACGACCTCGGGGGAGAGGGAGTTTCGGTCGGGGAGCTTGTCGAATTCTTTGGTTCGCAGCAGGTAGGCATAACGCAGGGCCTGGATCTCATGCTTTTTCACTCCGGCCTCCTTGGCGGCGCGGGCAATCATCTCCCAAGGATCGCGCAGCCCGGTTCTTTGGAGCGGGCCGGCGATGTGAGAAAAGCGCTCCATGACCTTTTCCCGCACGTGAGAGCCCAGGAATTCGTCGATGACAGCGACGGCTTCGCCGTAGCGGCGCGCCCGGGTGAAGAAGTCCATGTCAAGACCTCCCTCGACGTGTCATGGATATCGTATCAGCATTTGGACAAGCGCGCCACGGCGGGGGCGGAAGCGTTGGGAAAAATGGCGATTCTGCATCCAGACGGATACGAGGGTCCGGAGCGGTACGAGAGGGGTACCGGAGGCTCGCTGAAGGCGGTGTATGGCGGCCGGTGGTCGTGGAAGGATTAGACTCGCTCAAGTTGAAGGCTAAACGTGCTTTTTGCCACTTCGTACTGTTTCCGGCAGGACGTCCCGAGCGTCGTCATCGTCATAGGTCCAGCCGATTCCCGGTGTCTTAGTGGGAGGTTTGTTATGGCGGCTCCGGAGGAAGTGGTTAAGCGGGTGGAGCAGCTCCGCGAGCTGATCCACTACCACAACTACCGTTACTTCACATTGGACGATCCGGAGATCAGCGACGCCGAGTACGACCAGCTCATGCGGGAATTGATCCGCCTGGAAGAGGCGTATCCCGAGCTGGTGACTCCGGATTCGCCGACTCAGCGGGTCGGGGCTGCGCCGCTGGAGGCCTTTAAGACGGTTCAGCACCGGACCCCCATGATGAGCCTCTCCAACGCGTTCGATCGCGAGGAGCTTGAGGCGTTTGACGCCCGGGTGCGGAAAGCCCTGGGGGTCGACGCAGTGGAATACGTGGCCGAGCTCAAGATCGACGGGGTCGCCGTCTCGCTCAGTTACGAGGAGGGACGGCTGGTGCGGGGGGCGACCCGCGGCGACGGCGAGCGGGGAGAGGACGTCACGCAGAACCTCAAGACCATTGCCAGCGTGCCGTTGAGGCTGCTCCGGCCGGTGACCATCGACGTGCGGGGCGAGGTCTACATGCCTCGGGAGGCGTTCGAGGAGCTCAACCGCCGGCGGGAGGCGGAGGGCCAGCCGCTTTTCGCAAACCCGCGAAACGCCTCGGCCGGGTCGCTGCGGCAGCTGGACCCTCGAATTACGGCGGAGCGGCCGCTGGACATCTTCTGCTACGGGATAGGCTATCTCGAAATCCCGAGCGGAGCTGCGCCGGACGGCGGGGCAGAAGCGGCCGGGGCAGCGGCCGGGGCAGATACCGCTGGAGCGGACCGGGCTGGCCCGGCGGCTGGAGCGGGCTTGGGTGGCACGGGAGCCGGCCCGGGCCCCGCCGGCGCCGGCGGGGCGCGGCCGGCCACTCACAAGGAGGCGCTGGAGCTCCTCCGGGAGCTGGGGTTCAAGGTGAATCCCCACTGGAGGCTGTGCCGGGGCATCGGCGAGGTAATCGAGTACTGCCGCCACTGGACGGAGCAGCGGCGCTCGCTGCCGTATGAGATCGACGGGGTCGTCGTCAAGGTGAACCGGTTCGACTACCAGGAGCGCCTGGGCGTGACGGCCAAGAGCCCCCGCTGGGCCATCGCCTACAAGTTCCCGGCCGAACAAGTGACGACGGTGGTGCGGGACATCGTGGTCAACGTGGGCCGCACGGGGGCCATCACGCCCATGGCCATCCTGGATCCGGTGCGGGTCGCCGGGACGACGGTCTCCCGGGCCACCCTGCACAACGAAGATTACATCCGCCAGAAGGACATCCGCATCGGCGACACGGTGGTGATCCAGAAGGCGGGCGACATCATCCCGGAGGTGGTCCGGGTCGTCGAGAGCCAGCGCACCGGTGCCGAGCGGCCGTTCGAGATGCCCAAGGCCTGCCCGGCGTGCGGGGGTGCCGTAGTGCGCCCCGAAGGCGAGGCGGTGGCCCGGTGTGTCAACGCGAGCTGCCCGGCGCAGCTGGTGGAAGGGATCATCCACTTTGCCTCCCGGGACGCGATGGACATCGAGGGGCTGGGCCCGGCCCTCGCGGCGGCGCTGGTGGAGAAGGGCTTGGTCTCCAACGTCGCCGACCTGTACTCGCTCACTAAGGAGCAGCTGGTCCAGCTCGAGCGGATGGGCGAGAAATCGGCGAGCAATCTCCTGGCCGCGCTGGAGGCCAGCAAGGGCCGGGGGCTCGCCCGCGTCCTGTATGCGCTGGGCATTCGCCACGTAGGCGAAGGGACGGCGGCGGAACTGGCCGCGCATTTCGGCAGCATGGACGCCCTGGCTCGCGCCTCCGTGGACGAGCTGACGGCCGTGCCGGACATCGGCGAAAAGATCGCCCGCAGCATCGTGGAGTACTTCGCGGAGCCGCGCAACCTGGCGGTGATCGAAGCCCTGAAGGCGGCGGGCGTCAAGATGACGGAGGACGCACCGCCGGCCGGGGAAGGCGAGCGGCCGCTGGAAGGGAAGCGCTTCGTCATTACGGGCACGCTCAGCGGGATGACGCGCCAGGAGGCCGAGGCGGCCATCAAGCGCCTGGGCGGCACCACCAGCGGTTCAGTGAGCCGCAACACCGACTACCTGGTGGTGGGGGCGTCGCCCGGGTCCAAGCTGCAGAAGGCGCTGGACCTCGGCGTCCCCATCCTGGATGAAGAGGCGTTCTTGAAGCTGATCGGAGCCGCGGGAGGTGAACCGGATGGCGGCCATTGAGCGAGAAGATGTGGAGCGGGTGGCCCGGCTGGCCCGCCTCGCCCTGACCGAAGAGGAGAAAGCGCTGTTTCAAGAGCAGTTAGGCGCCATTCTCGAACACGTACGGGCGCTGCAGGAGGTGGATACCGAGGGCGTCGAGCCGACGCCCTATGCGGTCCAGCTCACCAACGTGCTGCGGCCCGACCGGGCGAGGCCGTCCATGCCGAGGGAACAGGCGCTGGCCAACGCGCCGCAGGAGATGGACGGCTACTTCTTCGTGCCCCGCATCCTGGAGGAGTAGCGGGGAGGCGGGAGAGCCGTTGGACCGGGCCGGCGGCGGGCAGGCCGCGGCCCGCCGCACGCCGTTTACACTCTGAAGTCGTGATCGGAGGCTGGAGCATGGAGCTGTACGCGCTACCGGCGCATGCGTTGAGGCAGATGCTCGACCGGGGTGAGATCAGCTCGGTCGAGCTGACCAAGAGCCTGATCGAACGGATCGAGGCCGTCGACGGCGCCATCGGGAGCTACCTTGCGATCCGGGTGGAGGAGGCGCTGAAGGAGGCGGAAGAGGCGGACCGGCGGATCCGGGAGCAGCGGGACGTGGGCCCTTTGACCGGGATCCCGGTGAGCTTGAAGGACAACATCTGCACCGAGGGGACCCGGACGACGTGTGCCTCCCGGATGCTGGAAAACTTCGTGCCGCCGTACGACGCGACGGTGGTGGCCCGGCTCAAGGCGCAGGGAGCACCGATCCTCGGCAAGCTGAACATGGACGAATTCGCGATGGGCTCGTCCACCGAGACCTCCGCGTTTAAGCTCACCCGCAACCCCTGGAACCTGGAGCGGGTGCCGGGAGGCTCCAGCGGGGGCCCGGCGGCGGCGGTGGCCGCCGGCGCGACGGTGATGGCGCTGGGCAGCGACACCGGCGGTTCGATCCGCCAGCCGGCGGCGCTGTGCGGCGTGGTGGGGATGAAGCCCACGTACGGCCTGGTCTCCCGCTTCGGCCTGGTGGCGTTCGCGTCGTCCCTGGATCAGATCGGCCCCATGACCAAGGACGTGAAGGACGCGGCCCTGCTGCTTTCGGCCATTGCGGCGCACGACCCGCTGGACTCCACGAGCATCCCGGGAGACCGGGCGGATTTCCTGGCGGAGCTCGACCGGGGCGTCGAAGGGCTGGTCATCGGCCTTCCCGTGGAGATGCTGGGCGAGGGCGTGGCGCCGGAGGTGCGGGAGGCGGTAAACGCCGCGGTGGGGGTCCTGGAAGGGCTGGGCGCCCGGGTGGAAGAGGTGTCGCTGCCGCACGTCCGCTACGCCCTGGCGGCGTACGCCGTCATCGCCACGGCCGAAGCCAGCTCCAACCTGGGCCGCTTCGACGGGGTGCGCTACGGGTTCCGCTCGCGGGAGGACGCGGACGTGGTGACGATGTTTGAGACCACGCGGGCGCAAGGGTTCGGCGCCGAGGTGAAGCGCCGCATCATGCTGGGCACGTACGCCCTTTCGGCAGGCTACTACGATGCTTACTACCTCAAGGCGCTCAAGGTCCGCACGCTGATCCGCCGCGATTTCGAAAAGGCGTTTGAGCGCTGCCACCTCCTGGTGACGCCCACGTCGCCGACGGTGGCCTTCCGCTTCGGCGAGAAGGCGGACAACCCGGTGGCGATGTACCAGTCGGACCGGCTCACGGTGCCGGCCAACCTGGCGGGAATCCCGGCCATCTCCGTCCCGTGCGGCGTGAGCCAGGATGGCCTTCCCATCGGCCTCCAGTTCATGGCCCCGGCCCTGGCGGAACCGGTGCTCTTCCGGGCGGCGGCAGCCTACGAAGCGGCGGCGGGGTGGGCGTCGATGCGGCCGCCGCTGGAGGTGAAGTGACGTGTACGAAGTGATCATCGGCCTCGAGATCCACGCGGAGCTCTTGACGGATTCAAAGATCTGGTGCGGCTGCAGCACCCGGTTCGGCGCCGACGCCAACACGCAGGTCTGCCCCATCTGCCTGGGCCTTCCGGGGACGCTGCCCGTCCTCAACGAAAGGGCGTTGGAGCTGGCCGTCAAGGCGGGGCTCGCGCTGGGCTGCGAGATCAACCGCTTCAGCAAGTTCGACCGGAAGAACTACTTTTATCCCGACCTGCCCAAGGCGTACCAGATCTCCCAGTACGACCTTCCCCTCTGCCGCAACGGGGCCGTGGAGTTTGAAGCGAACGGCGAGATCCGGAGGGTGCGCATCAACCGGGTGCACCTGGAGGAAGAGGCGGGCAAGTCGGTCCATTCGGGCGACAACATCATGGGCTCCGAGTACAGCCTCATCGACTACAACCGCGGCGGCGTGCCGCTGATCGAGATCGTCACCGAGCCGGACCTGCGCTCGCCGGAAGAGGCCCGGCTCTTCATGGAAAAGCTGCGCACCATCCTGCTCTATGCGGGCGTCTCCGACTGCCGGATGGAGGAAGGGAGCCTGCGGGTGGACGCCAACATCTCGCTGCGGCCTTTCGGCGAGACGGAGCTGCGGGAGCGGGCCGAGGTGAAAAACCTCAACTCCTTCCGGGCGCTGCAGCGGGCCCTGGAGTACGAGGTGCGCCGCCAGTCGGCCATCCTCGACGCCGGCCAGCGGGTGGAGCAGGACACCCGCCACTGGAACGACCAGAAGGGCGTCACCATCTCCATGCGCTCCAAGGAGGATGCCGAAGACTACCGCTATTTCCCCGATCCGGACCTGGTGCCGGTGGTCCTGACGGAGGAGCAGATCGAGACGTGGCGGCGGGAGCTGCCCGAGCTCCCGGACCAGAAGGCGGCCCGCTTCATCTCCCAGTACGGCCTGCCGGCCTACGACGCCCGGGTGCTGACGTCGTCCAAGGCCATGGCCGATTTCTTCGAGGCAGCGGTGGAGCGCTTCGGGGAGCCGAAAACGGTGAGCAACTGGGTGATGGTGGAAGTGCAGCGGCTGGTGAACGAGGCGGGCATCGAGTTCGACGCGCTTCCCATCGGCCCGGGGGACCTGGCCGGCCTCCTCGAGCTGGTAAAGCGAGGGACCATCAGCAACAACGTGGGCAAAGAAGTGCTCGAGGAGATGTTTAAGACCGGAAAAAGCGCTGCCGATATCGTGAAGGAACGCGGCCTCGAGCAGATTTCGGACACCGGCGAGCTGGAGGCCATCGTGGAGCAGGTCATCGCCGAAAACCCTGGGCCCGTCCAGGACGTCCGGGACGGGAAGGAGAAGGCCATCGGGTTCCTGGTGGGCCAGGTCATGAAGCTCACCAAGGGCAAAGCCAACCCCAAGATGGTGAACGAACTCCTCCGGCAAAAGCTCACCGGTGGGGCGTAAGCGGCTGAGTGGGGCGCAAGTGGAAGAGGGGTGGGCCGCTCGCCGCGACGGCGCGCAAGGGAGGCGGGGTCCTGAGGCCGGCGGCCCGGCGGCCGCCGGCCCGACCCGGCGCAGCCCGTTCGGCTGAGCGGCGTCACGACGGGGCCCGGCGCGGGGGTGCTCCGGTTGGAAGTGCACGGCTTTGGGCTGGGGATCGGGGTGGCGTGCCTCGCAGGGGGCGTGGTGGGCCGCTCCCTCGCCCGGCGGCGTGGTTTAGATCCGGATGCTTGGTGGCGGCTGGTGGCCGGCTTGATGATCAGCGGCGCCATCGGGGGCAGGCTCTCTTACATTCTCCCCAACGCCGGCTACTATCTTAAGTATCCTTTGGAAATCATCCGGCCCCCGGTGGAAGGGCTCAGCTACTACGGCGCGCTGCTGGCGGGCGCGGCGTACGCCCGGCGGTTCGCCCGGCGAGCAGAATTGACGTTCGGGCAGGTGGCGGACCTGGTGGCGCTCCCATGGCTCGTGGGGCTTCTCCTGGCGTCGCTGTTTTGGGGCGCGCCCGCCGTCAAGGCGGGGTCGCCCTACGGGGTCCGGCTCGGCCTTGACATCCTGTACCTCACCGGGCTCTACGCCCTCCTGGCCTGGGCCTGGAACGCGCGGCGGCTCTGCGGCCGGGGAAAGCTGGCGCTCGCGGTCCTGGCCGGGGACAGCCTCCTCCGGCTCGTGACGGGCCTGGTCTTTTCCGCGTTCCTGCCGCCGGTCATCCCGTGGCCGGTGCTGGATCACCTGGCGCGGGCCGCGGCCGTCCTGGCGGGCGTCGCGATGCTGCGGAGGCTGCGGGAAGTGGAGCCTGAGCCGCCGGCGGAGCCGGTGAAAGGACCAGTGAAAGGGTCTTATTCCCGCTGGGCGGGGTGGCTGCTGGTCTACGGAGTGCTGGTGCTGATCCGGGCGGCCGCGGCGTAGCAGGCTGCAAGGAGGAGGGCGGGCGGCGGTTCGGCCGGCGGCAACCGGCAGCGATTTTCAAAGAGGAATGGGGCGCCGCGGCACGAAACCGCGCGGGAGGAGGGAGAGTCATGGCCTCCTGGGATGAAATTTTCAATCTCATGCGACAGCTTGAAGGGGAGCTCCTCCGCCTCCAGCTGGACCGGGGTGCCTCTTCGTGGCGCGTGGTGAAAGAAGCGGAGGCCGGTTGGTACTCCAGGGCTTACCTCGCGGACCGCCTGCCGGCGGAAATCGCCCGTTCCCGCCGGAGCGGGCGTCCCTTTGGTCTCGGGCTCTTCCGGCTGGACCAGGGAGAACTGGTGCCGGCGGCCTGGCGGCCCTTCCTCCAGCGGGCGCTCCAGCCGGAGGAAGTGGCGGTCCTCTACGGCGACCGGGCCCTCTGTTTCCTCTTTCCCGAGCAGGACGGCGCCGGCGTCCGGCGCCGCACGGTGGAGCTCGCCGACGAGGCGGTGGTCTTCGGCTTGTTCCCGAGGGACGCGCTCAAGCTCTCGTCGCTCTCCTATCCCGAGGTCCAGGGCACTCCCGGTTCGCTCTTGAGCCTGCTGGAGGAGACGCTCCTCCCCCTTCGCGCCGTCCAAGGAGAGGGCGCGGCCTCCGGAAACCCATCGCCGGCGTGGAGTTGGCCGGGCCCGGCGGAAGACGCTCCCCGCCGCGGTGCGAGGGGGCCGGACCTTTCCGCCGCCGGGCTTGCCGGCGCCGGGCGGCCGGAGGCGGCGGAGGAGGACGGTGAGGCCGGGCCGCCGGGTGAGAGCGGCGGCTCCGGCGGCGAGACCCCCGCGTCCGCGGGGTGGACGGCTTCCAGCTCGGAGCCGCTCTTTGCCCCGGCCGACGAGGGGTGCCCCGACGGGGAGCGGATGCTGGTGGGCTTTGCGGGGCCAGGAGCCTACCGGAGGCCGGAGGAGGATCCCAGGGGCCCGGACGACGGGGAACGGCATGAGCAGGCCTTGACGGAGGAGGCGGAGCCGGAGCAGCTGCGGTGGCCCAGAGGCCGCGAGCGGGCGGGGCTGCCCCCGGAGGCGCTGGGGCGGTGGCCTCAGGAGATGGGCCCGCGTCCCGGGGCGACGGGGCGCTGGCCGGCGTCGCCTGCCTCGCGGCCGGGAGAGAACGGGGCGCACGGGAACCGGGATCTTCCGGAAGCCGGCGGCGGCCTGCGCCGGGAGCGCGAGAGCGGCCCGGTGAACGGGCGCGTGCCGGTGGCCGTCGGGTTCGCTCCCGAGCGGGCCCTGCCGGTGTCGTTCTGGTACGAAGAGGAGCTTTATACGATCGACGCCGTTCTGAACGAAGAGAAGGGCGAAGGCGCGCACCGGATGACGGTGGTGACGGGGCAGGGGACGTTCCTGCTGGAGCGGGTGAACGGCCGGTGGTTCGCGAAGAAGCTGGCGGACGATTGACGCTGCCAGGTGGAGCCCGCTGCTTCCGCCGGCTGCGCCTTGCGGCCGGCAGCGCCAGGCCGCGGCAGTGCGGCGTTCGCCGGCGGGCCCGGGAGAGGGCCGGCTCGGCCGCCCTTCGAGTTGACGTCCCGCCGGCGTTGGTGTATCATGGCGCGGAGATGCCGCACAGAGTACACGGCGCACGGCGATGACGGGGAGGAGTAAGGCGAGGGTGCCCGTCCCAGAGAGAAGGTCCCGGCGGCTGGAAGGACCTTCCGGAAGCGCTCGCCCGAAGTCGCCCCGGGAGCCGGCGGCTGAACCCGCGCCGGGTCCGCGGCCCGCCCTGGACCTTTGGACCGCCCCCTGCCGTGGTGGGGAACGGTCCGCCGAAGGGCGTCCCGCTGGCCGGCGGCCGGCAGTAGGCTTGCCAGGGTCACCTCCTTTAACGGGTGCAGAGTGCGGCAGGCGCCGGCTTAGCGCGCCTGCCGAAGAAGGGTGGTACCGCGCGAGCGATGTCGCCCGCGTCCTTTACGTGAGGACGCGGGCGTTTTGATTTTTCCCGAGCATCGAGGGCCGAAGGCTGTGGGAGGAGGCGACGGCATGCAGCGGCTCGACAGCGCTGCCCACGCCAGTCCGGAACTGGCGAAAGTGTACGATCCCAAGCAGGTGGAAGAGAAGTGGTATGCCCGCTGGGAGGAGCGGGGCTACTTCCGGGCGGAGGGAGACCCGGGGAGGCGGCCTTTCTCCATCGTGATCCCGCCGCCCAACGTGACGGGCTCCCTGCACATGGGACATGCCCTCAACAACACCCTTCAGGACGTCCTGGTCCGCTGGAAGCGGATGCAAGGGTACGATACCCTGTGGCTCCCCGGCACCGACCACGCCGGGATCGCCACCCAGATCAAGGTGGAGGAGGACCTGCGGGAGCGGGAAGGCCTCACCCGCCACGACCTGGGGCGGGAAGCCTTTCTCCAGCGGGTCTGGGAGTGGAAGGAGCACTACCGCAGCCGCATCGTCGGCCAGCTCAAGCGGCTGGGCGTCTCGTGCGACTGGTCCCGGGAGCGCTTCACCATGGACGAAGGCTGCTCCCGGGCGGTGCGGGAGGTGTTCGTCCACCTCTACAACCGGGGCTTGATCTACCGGGGCCGGTACATCATCAACTGGTGCCCCCACTGCCAGACCACCCTCTCGGACCTGGAAGTGGAGCACCAGGAGGTGCAGGGCAAGATCTGGCACCTGCGCTACCCGTACAAGAACCGGCCCGGCTACGCCGTGGTGGCGACCACCCGTCCCGAGACCATGCTGGGCGACACGGCGGTGGCGGTCAACCCCGGGGACGGGCGCTACCGGGACCTGGTGGGCGAGACGGTGATCCTGCCCCTGATGGACCGGGAGATTCCCATCATCGCCGACGAGTTCGTCGATCCCGAGTTCGGCACGGGGATGGTGAAGGTGACGCCGGCCCACGACCCCAACGACTTTGAGATGGGCCAGCGGCACGGTCTCGAGCAGATCCAGGTTATCGGCCTCGACGCCCGCATGACGGAAGCGGCCGGGGCGTACGCGGGCCTGGACCGGTACGAGGCCCGGCGGCGGGTGGTGGAGGACCTGGAGAAGCTGGGCCTCCTGGAGAAGGTGGAAGAGCACACCCACGCCGTGGGCCACTGCTACCGCTGCGGCAACGTGGTGGAGCCGCTGGTGTCCGACCAGTGGTTCGTCAAGATGAAGCCGCTCGCGGGGCCGGCCATCGAGGCGGTGAGGGACGGCCGCATCCGGTTCGTGCCCGAGCGCTTCAGCAAGAACTACCTGCACTGGATGGAGAACATCCGGGATTGGTGCATCTCCCGGCAGCTCTGGTGGGGCCACCGCATCCCGGTGTGGACCTGCGCCAACGGCCACGAGTTCGCCGCGGTGCAGGACCCCGCGGCCTGCCCCGAGTGCGGCGACACCCAGCTGGTGCAGGATCCGGACGTCCTCGACACCTGGTTCAGCTCGGCGCTTTGGCCGTTCTCCACTATGGGCTGGCCGGAGAAGACGGCGGACCTTGAGCGCTACTACCCCACCGACGTGCTGGTGACGGGGTTTGACATCATCTACTTCTGGGTGGCCCGGATGATCTTCATGGGCCTTGAGTTCATGAAGGAGAAGCCCTTCTCCGACGTGCTCATCCACGGGCTGGTTCGGGACCACCTGGGCCGCAAGATGAGCAAGTCGCTGGGGAACGGCGTCGATCCCCTGGAAGTGATCGACCAGTACGGCGCGGACGCCCTGCGCATGACGCTGGTCACCGGCGTCGCGCCGGGCAACGACATGCGCTACCACCCCGAAAAGGTGGAGGCCAACCGCAACTTCGCCAACAAGATCTGGAACGCGACCCGTTTTGCCCTGATGCACCTGGCCGATTTCGATCCGGCGGGCGGCGAGAGCCCCGCCGATCCCAAGCTGGGCCTGGAGCTCACCCTGGCGGACCGCTGGATCCTGAGCCGCTACGACCGGGCGGTGCGGGAGGTGACCCGGCACCTCGAGCGGTACGACCTGGGCGAGGGGGCTCGCACGCTGTACGATTTCGTCTGGAGCGAGCTCTGCGACTGGTACATCGAGGTGATCAAGCCCAGGCTTTACGGCAAGGAGGGCGAGGCGTCCCGGCAGAGCGCCCGGCGGGTCCTCTGGTACGTGCTCAAGGGGACACTGGAGCTGCTTCACCCGTACATGCCCTTCATCACGGAGGAGCTGTGGCAGCACCTTCCCGGCACCGGGGAGTCCATCATGATCGCGCCCTGGCCCCGGCCTGACGAGCGCCTGCGGGACCCCAGGGCCGAAGAAGAGATGGAGCGGCTGATGGAGGTCATCCGGGCCATCCGCAACATCCGGGCGGAAAAGACGGTGCCGCCCGGCCGGGAGATCTCGGCGGTCTTCCACGCGGAGGGAGAGACGGCCCGGCTGCTGGAGGAGAACCTCTCGTACGTCAAGACCCTGGCCAAAGTGGGCGACGCCCGCATCGAGCCGCCCGGTTCCGCCAAGCCGGAGAAGGCGGTGCCCGCGGTGGCCGGCGGCGTCGAGATCTTTCTGCCGCTGGCGGGGCTGGTGGACGTCGAGGCCGAGGCCGCCCGCCTCAAGAAGGAACTGGAGGAAGTCCTGGGCGAGCTGGAGCGGGCGCGGGCGCGCCTTGCCAACCCCGGCTTCGTGGAGAAGGCGCCGGCCCACGTGGTGGAAGGCGCCCGGGCCCGGGTGCGCGAGTTGGAGGACGCCGAGCAGAAGCTGCGCGCCCGCCTCGCGGAGCTGTCTTAGCAGGGAGGCGGCCGGATGGCTTTCGACGTGCAAGGATATCTGCGTTCGCTCACCCGTTTCGGCATGAAGCCGGGCCTTCAGCGGATCAAGGCGATCCTGGGCCGCCTCGGCCATCCCGAGGCGGCCTTTCCCGCGGTGCACATCGGCGGCACCAACGGCAAGGGTTCCACCGCGGCCATGACCGCGGCCATCCTGCAGCGGGCCGGTTACCGGGTGGGGCTTTACACCTCTCCGCACCTCATCGCCTACAACGAGCGCATCCGGGTGGACGGGCGCCCCATCTCCGACGAAGCGCTGGAGGCAGTGTTTGAAGAGGTGGCTGCGGCGGCCGACGCCGTCCGGGAGGAGCTGGGCTCCGATCCCACCGAGTTTGAAGTGGGGACCGCCGCCGCGTTCCTGCACTTTCGCCGGGCGGCGGTGGACGTCGCCGTGGTGGAGGTGGGCCTTGGCGGCCGGCTGGATTCCACCAACGTGGTGCACTCCCGCGCCGTGGGGATCGGGCCCATCAGCCTGGACCACACTGCGATCTTGGGACCGGACCTGGCCTCCATCGCCCGGGAGAAGGCGGGGATCTTCCGGCCGGGCGTGCCCGCGGTCCTCGCGCCCCAGGAGCCCGGCGCGGCGGCGGTGTTCCGGGAGGCTGCTCACGCGCTGGGGACGCCGCTGATCTGGGTGCGGGAAAAGGGGAAGGAAGAAGGCGGGCAGGGCGAGCCTGTGGGCTCCGGCTGCGGCGAGGCGCTCTACACCGTGGTGGACTGGGGGCCCCACGGCGGGCGCTTTCACCTGGAGACGCCGGGCGCGGTCTACCAGGACCTCCACATCTCCCTTCTCGGCCTGCACCAGATCCAGAACGCCGCCGTCGCGGTCGCCTTGACGGAAGCGCTGGCGGGGGCGGGGTTTGCCGTCAGCGAGGAGGCGGTGCGGCAAGGGCTCTCGGAGGCCCGCTGGCCGGGACGGTTTGAGCTGTTCCCGGGGGAGCCTCCGATCCTCCTGGACGGGGTGCACAATCCCGGCGGCGCCCGGGCGTTCGCGGCCTCTTTCGGCCGGCTGTTTCCCGGGGTGCGGCCGGTGTTCGTCGTGGCTGTGACCGGGCAGAAGGACCTGCGGGAGGTGTTGGGCCCGCTGCTCCGCTACGCCGCCGCGGTGGTGGCGACCCGGCCGGTTTCGTCCCGCCTGCCTGCGGTGGATCCTGAGAGGTTGGCGGAATGTGCCAGGGAGCTGGGCGTCGAGTCCGTCGCGTGCCCCGACGCCGGCGCGGCGCTGGACGCCGCCGTGGAGCGGGCCGGGCCCGGCGGGATGGTCTGCGTCTGCGGCTCCCTCTACCTGGTGGGCGACGTGCGGGCCCTGCTGGTGGCCCGGGCCGCCCACACGCTGCAGTAGACGCGCCGGCCCGGGCCGGTGCCGCCGCCCCGCCGGCCGCGGGGCGCCGGGCCAAGAGAGTGAGCGGCGTCACAAGGATTGGCAGCTGTGGCTGCCGTAATAGGCAGGGAGAAGCCTTCCATGGACGGAGGTTGAGGCATGGCGCGGCGCGAGCGACAGGCGGCGGGAAAGGGAAGGCGGGAGTGGTCGGAAAAGGCCCGGGCCGCCTTCGACCGGCTTAACCTGGTGTTGACGCTGGTCATCGTCTCCGTGTTCGCCATCTTCACCGGCTACCTGGTGGGCCAGTACGCCGTCCACTATTTCGCCGAACCGCTGATCGTCACCGAGCGGCCCGCGGCCTCCGGCACCCGGGTTGTGGACGACAGCGGGGCGTCTCCCGCACCCGTCGTGCTCTCACCCTCGCCCGCCCAAACGGCGAACCAGGCAGCCAGCCGGGCTCCCGCCGCGTCGTCCGGTCCGGCCGCCGGCGCGGCGGCGCAGCAGGCCCCGGCGCC
>PKEX01000020.1 GCA_002919235.1 Clostridia bacterium | reverse complement strand
CGTGCGGTGCGTCTCGCATTGACGAGAGCGGAGGGGCCTTGCTGGCACCGAGAACTGAGGCGCTGTATTCAGGGCGTGGGCATGAGAGGGACTCCGGTCCCCTCGGCAAGACCATTCTCCCTTCGCACGGCAGACACGTCAACGCCTTTCGCCGGGCAAACAGTGTGTAATCCTACTGAAAACCCTACGAGACCTAAGCACCTTTACGAGCCTTACACGTTACAGGCTCCGCGTCTCAAGACCTCACAAGATCAAAACCAAGATCCCACCACAGGATGCCGAGAACGAGCAGGCCAGATTAGGAACCCCTTCCTAGCACCGGCTTCCTGGCCCCGGATTACTGTGGGCAGCGCGGGACCTGAACCGCGAGGTCATCGAAAAGTCGTCAAAGGAGAGGGATGGGTGGATGCCGATCAGGAGACGACGTCCAGGGTCCAGGAAGCGGACGGAGGCGAAACAGGAAGCAAAAGAGCTGGTCGCGCCCCAGCCGAAGACGTTGGCGTGGCCCATCGTCACGCTGCGTGACCAGGGTGACGGCCACCGGCAGAAGAACGGCTCAGGATTGCCGCGAGACGATTATGGCGACTGGCAGGACGACCATGGCGACCGGCAGGGCGGCGGCGAACGCGGCCGCCCGGGCTACAGCCCTCGCGCCCCCCGGGGCGACGGCGATCGCGACGGCCCCCACGAAGGACACCGGCGCCGGCATCGGAACGGGCGAGCCCATCCGCCCCCGGGCCGCGACGAAGACGCCGGATACGGCGACGCTGGCCGTCCCGGACGGGCGGAGCCCCCGCATGCCCCTGACGGCCCGGAGAAGCCCGCCGGTCCCGACCGCCGCCGCCGTCCGGACGACCGGGCCGGCCGGACGCCTGAAGACCGGCGGGGCCTGATCCCCCCGCCTCCCCCCGTGTGCAGCGGAAGGCTTTACCAGATCCGGCCCGGGGATACCCTCTTCCGGCTGGCGGGCGCTTTCGGAGTGAGCGTAGAGGAGATCCTCGCGGCCAACCCGCAAGTCACCGATCCGGACGTGCTCAGCGAAGGCCAGGTCATCTGCATTCCGGGGCCCGTCGACAGCGTCAAGGAGATCCTCGACACGCTGCTCACCGCGGAAAAGGTCGAGACGGCCCTTTACGCCAAGGGCCTGGTGTCGAAAGCGCTCCGGGGCCTGCCGCCGGAGCAGTTCGCCTACTTCCAGGCGGGGCTCAGCCACGAGCGGGCCCACATCGCCGCGCTGGAAAGGCTGGGGGCGTCCGTTCCGTACGAGGAATTCTTCTATCCTCCAGGCGTGTTCGACGACCTCAACCTCTACGTCAACACGCTTCTGACACTGGAGACGGCCGGCGTCGCCGCCTACATCCAGGCCAGCGACGAGCTGGCCCGCATGGGCCGCTTCGACTTGGCCCGGCTGATGGACCGGATCATGGGCGTCGAAGCCGAACACCGGGCGCTTCTCCGCGAGGTCCTAAACCTCGTTCCCGCCTCCAACCTCTGCTTTGAGAACGCACCGAATCAACCCGTCCCGGAGATCCTCTCGGCCCTGCCCGCGTTCCTGCAGCCGAACCAGTTCGACGGCAGGTCCGTGGGCCCGGTCCGGCTCCCCACCGACGAGGAGGCCGAAACGCTGATCGGCCCGCACGGCTGCCCCAACCCCAGGCCGGACCTGGGGTAGCTGACGGCAGCCCACCCGGGCGCATACTCCGGCAGCCTCCGGCGCAAACTGCCAGCGCAGGAACGATCCTGCTGCGGGCCGCCGCACGCGCCGGAGGAGTCGAGACCATTCATGGCCGCCGGGACCAGGAGCACAGGCCTCTCGCAAGACGTGGACGAAAACTGCCGCCTGCTGGCCGAGGCGCTGGGCCAGGCGCCGGACCTCATCCGCCGCCGCCTGCGCCTCGGCCCCGGCCGGCGGATCGACGCAGCCGTCTGCTTTCTGGCCGGGCTCTCTTCGTCCGATTACGTCTCCGAACACGTCATCTTCCCGATCCTGCAGCGGGCCCGGGAGGGCAGCCTCACCCGGAGCAGCGCCTACGGACACGTCCTTGCGGCGCTCGACGCTGCGAACGACATCGCGGAAGCCGCGTCGCTGGAGGAGGTGGTCCGGCACGTGGTGCGCGGGTCCACCGTCATCTTCGTGGCGGGCGCCCGCCGGGCCATTGTGGTCGCAAGCGAAGACCCGCCGCACAGGGGCGTGATGGAACCGGAGTCCGAGGCGCTGGTGCGGGGGCCCCGCGACGGGTTCACCGAGTCCCTGGCCGTCACCGTGGCGCTCATCCGGAACCGGGTCCGGACGCCCGCGCTCCGGCTTGAACGGCTGGAGGTCGGAAAAACCGCCCCGACGGCCGTGGCCGTGGCGTACCTGGACGACCGGGTGGATCCGGACGTCCTGGATGCGGTGCTGTGGCGCATCCGCAGCATCGACGCGGACACCCTCTCCGACACCGGCGAGCTGGGAGAATTCCTCTCAGACCAGCGCTATCCCGTCTTCCCGACCATCCTGATGACCGAGCGCCCGGACCGGGTCGCCGCCGGGCTCATGGAGGGCAAGGTGGCGGTGGCGGTGGACGGCTCGCCCGTGGTACTGCTCGCGCCCAACTCCTTTTGGGACTTCTTGATGTCCCCTGAAGACTACTATCAAAACCCGTTCCTGGTCACGCTGATCCGCTGGGTGCGGGTGGCTTCGTTCCTCATCGCGATGCTGCTCCCCTCGCTCTACGTCGCGGCCACCTCGTTTCACCACGAAATGATCCCCACCACCCTGGCGCTCCGCATCGCAGCCGGCCGGGAGGGGACGGCCTTTCCCGCGGTGGTCGAGGCGCTCCTCCTGGAAGCCCAGTTCGAACTGCTGCGAGAGGCCGGGCTGCGGATCCCCCGCAAGATTGGCACCGCCGTCTCCATCGTCGGCGTGCTGGTGATCGGCCAAGCCCTGGTGGCGGCGGGCGTGGTCTCGCCGATCATGATCACCGTCGTGGGAGCCACGGCGGTCTCGTCCTTCGCGGTGCCGATCTTCGCCGTCTCGGCCCCCGCCAGGCTCCTGCGGTTTCCGCTCATGCTCCTGGCGGGCAGCCTGGGCGTGTACGGCGTGGTCCTCGGCACCTTCGTCATCTTCGCCCACGCGGCGTCGCTGAAATCCTTCGGCCGGCCGTACCTGACGCCCATCGCGCCCCTGCGGCTGAAAGAGCTGGCGGACTCACCGCTCTACCGCGCGCCGCGGTGGATTCCGGAGCACCCCGGCTCACGGCGCCGCAGCCCGCAAGTTCCGAAGGCGCAGCGCAGGAGCGCGGGATGCCGGATCCCGCGGCACCCGGCCGCGCGACGCCCGGGCGCGCCGCCGGACAAGGAGCGCCTCGCCGCCTCCGACCGGCTCTCCGCGCGGGAAGTGGCGGCCCTCCTCGCCATGATGTACTCGGCGCCGCTGGTCTTCTCGCCGATTTACATGTTCCTGACCGCGGGGCGTTCGGCGTGGCTCTCGGGCCTTCTTTCCGGGGTCGCCGGCGTGGTCATCGTCCTCCTCTGGGCGAGACTCTGCGCGTGGTTTCCCGGCCGCACCTTGCCCGAAATCGTCGACGCCATCGCGGGGCGCACCGCCGGGTGGTTCATCAACCTGGTCTTCGCCCTCTACTTCCTGTTGGAGACGGGCGTCTCCGCCCGCATGATCGGCGAGGTGATGCTGCAAATCCTGTCTGAGACCCCGCCTCCCGTCTTGATGGCGCTGGCCCTGGCCGCCGGGGCCGCAGCCGCCCGCCTCGGCCCGCAGGCGCTGGGCCGGATGGCCACCGTTCACGTCGGCGTGGCTTCCGGCACCTTCGTGATCACCCTCGTCACCCTGGCCTCCTTGATCGACGGGCGCAACTTCTTGCCCGTCCTGGTGGACGGCTGGGCGCCGGTCCTCCGGGGAGCCAGCCGTCCCGTCGCGCTCTTGGGGCACGTGGCCCTGCTGGCGTTCCTCCTGCCGCTGACGCGGGACGACCGGGTGCCCGCCGGCAGCGAAAGGGCTCCGGCGGCGCCGGCGGCCGAGACGCAGCGGCAGCCTGCCCCGGGGCCACCGGATCCGGGCCGCGCCCGGGGCCCGCGGCGGGGCTCGCGGGGAAGCCGTTTCGCCGCCCCGTCCACTGAGGCGCAGGCCGAGTACTTCCGGCGAGGGCTTTGGGCCGGCGCCGCCGGGATGGGGTTCAGCTGGCTAGCCTTTTACGTGATGCTTCTCCTCGAACAAGGGGTGTTCAGCGCGGAAGAGGCGTCTCGCCTTACCATCCCGGCGCTGGCCGTGGCCCGGGCCATCGACGTCGGCGTCTTCTTCGAGCGGGTGGAGGTGCTGCTCATCGCCTTGTGGACTCCCGCCGTCATGATCAAGATGTGCCTCTTCATGTACAGCGCCGCCAAGATGATCGACCACCTCGTGGGGACGCGCGATGCGCACCGGCACTACGTGATCCCGGTGGCGGCCGCCGCCATGCCCGCGGCGCTGACCAACGCCGTCGATCTGCTGACCCTGGTCCGCGTGATAAACGGGGTCTGGGCCGCCATGGCCATCTTGGTGAAGGAAATCCTCCCCTTGGGGCTCCTCTGCGTTCACCTGGTGCAAAGGAGGGTCGCCCGTGCGCGCCGCACCGGCCCGTGACGCCGAACACGCCCACCGGCCGCCGAAGGGGATCCGTGCGAACGGCCGCCGCGGCGCCAGGGCCAGGGCGGGACTCCCCGCCGGGAGAATCCTCTTCCTTCCCCTGGTGCTCGGTGCCGCGCTTTTCCTCTCCGGATGCTGGAGCGCCCGCGAGATCGACACGCTGGCCTTCATCATGGCCGTGGGGCTCGACCGGGCGGACGAGAAGGAGCTGATCGTCAGCTACCGCATCGCGGACCCCAGCTCGCTGGCGGGGGGCCAAAGCGGCGCCGAAAGCGGTCAAGGGGGCGCCGTCACGGCGGGCGAGACCACCTTCAATGTCTCCGTCAAGGCCGAGACGGCCGCGGAAGCCATGGAGCGCCTCCGGACCCAGCTGCCGCGCCTTCCGTTTCTCAGCCACGTCCAGGGGATCATCGTCGGGGAGTCGCTGGCCCGCGAGGGGGTCAGCGAGATCCTGGACTACTTCGAGCGGGACGAAGACCTGCGCCGGTCGGTGCACCTCTTCATCACCAAGGACGTGGACGCGGCGGACATCTTCCGGGAGGCCCGCCCTCGCCTGCGAACCCCTTCGGGGCTGGGATTCAGCGAAGTGATCGCGCAAGTGGCCGAGGTGGGCGTCGTGCCCGTGGCCCGCTTCGGCGACCTGCTGGAAGCCATGGCCAACCCCCGCCGCGATGCCTTCGCCCCGGCGATCTCCCTCCTTCCGGCCGACGCGACGGCCGGAGCGAGGGCGGATCAAGTGGCCCTGGTCGGCACGGCCATCTTCCGGGACGACCGGATGGTGGGCTTTCTCGACCGCACCGAGTCCCCCGTGCTGCAGCTGCTGATCGGCGGCATCCGCCAGGCGATTTTTCACGTCGGGGGCGAGGTGGAAGCGGACGTCAGGGTGCGCCCGGCCGGGACCCGGCTCCGCCTGGTCGATCCGGACAACCTGCGGTTCTCCGTCCACCTGCGGGTCAGGGGCGACCTGCGCCAGCTGCACACCATCGGCGTTTACGAGGGCAGCGAGCTCACGGAGAAGCTCGCGCGCGAGTTGGAAACAGAGCTCAAGGAGCAGATCGACCGCCTCATCGCCAAGCTCCAGACGCTTCAAAGCGACGTTCTGAGCTTCGGGGAAGTGGTGTACCGCTCCCGCCCCCACCTCTGGAAAGAGATCGAGGCCGAATGGCCGGAGATCTTCGCCCAGGCCGCCGTCGACGTGACCGTCGAGGCGGTGATCGTCGAGTCCGGCAGCATTCTCCGGGCCTTGGACCCGTCGCCCCGGCGACCGAACCGCAGGACCCCGGAGGCCGAAAGCCGCGGGAAACCGCAGGAGGGAAACGCCGCAGCAGGCGGGGGCGACGCTTCGCAAGGCGCCGGCAAGGATGAACCGGAGTCCCTCTCGCAAGGAGGCGGAGACCTGTGAGCGTCCCCTTGGTCTTCCTGGTCTACGCAGCCGCCGCCGCTCTGGTCTGGACCGAACTCCGGGCCAAAGGGGCGCCGCGCCGCACCCGGTGGGTGGCGCTGGGCCTCACCGCCGCCGCCTGCGCCTGGAGCGTGTACGCGGCGGCCGCCCTCCGCCCCGCCAGCGTGCTGGGGGCCGTGGAGAAGGTGCTGCGGTGGATTCCGGGGCTGAATTTCTTTCTGAGCTAAAATTGGCTACTGGGATTTTTAAAGGACATCCCCGCCCGCGCTGAATACAGCAGGTGTCATGGGGCCTGGCATGTACCCATAGACTCGCTCTGGACACTGGTTCCGACGGAGGGATATTCGATGAATCGCATCAGACCACGGACGACGGCACGCAGATCTCAAGCTGCTGGGGCCGGGAAAACCTGTGCCGCGCGATTCGCGGCCGCGCGCCTCTCTGCGGCGCTGCTCCTTTTCGCGCTCATCGTGGCGGCGCTGCCCGCCTTGGCTGCCGCCGCACCGGCGGCATCCGGAGAGGACGTTCCCCTCATCCCGCGCCGGGTGCTGTTCAGCGACCCGGAGCGAAGCACCGTCCGGCTGAGCCCCGACGGCCGGTGGATCAGCTACCTGGCACCCGCCGACGGCGTGCTCAACGTCTGGGTCGCGCCCGTGGACGATCCCGGCGCGGCGAAGCCGGTCACCCACGACCGCGACCGGGGCATCGCCGGCTACGGCTGGACCTATCTCGAATCGCACCTGGTCTACGTGCAGGACACCGCGGGCGATGAAAACTGGCGGGTCTACAGCGTCGACGTCACCACCGGCGAGACGCGCCTTCTCACCCCTGCCAGCGGAGTGTATGCGCAGCTGGTGGCCTTCAGCCCGCAGCATCCCGAAGAGATCGTGGTGGGCCTGAATGACCGGATCCCGCAGTTTCACGACCTCTACCGGGTAAACCTGCGCACGGGCGAGCGGACCCTCATCGAAGAGAACAACGGCATGCTCGCCTACTTCCTGGACGACGACTACCGCGTGCGCTTCGCCGCCACCATGACTGCCGACGGGGGCGTGTTGATCCTCGCCGCCTCCGAAGACGGGTGGCAGCCCTTCTGGGAGATCTCGGCGGAGGACTCCATGACCTCCTGGCCGCTTCTCCTGGATCCCAGCGGCACCAAGCTCTACCTCCTGGACAGCACCGGCCGCGAGACTGCGGCGCTGGTGGTCCTGGACCTTGAGACGGGCTCCAGCCAGGTGATCTACGAGGACCCCAAGGCCGACGTCGACGAGTTGCTGGTCCATCCCACCGAGCGGACCATCCAGGCGGCGGCCTCCACGTACGCCCGGCGCACCTGGACCATCCTCGACCCGAGCATCGAGACGGACCTGGCCTACCTGGAATCCCTGGACGACGGCGAGCTCAGCGTGGTCAGCCGCACCCTGGACGACTCCCGGTGGATCGCGGCGTTCACCAGGGACGACGGCCCTGTCCGCTACTACGTGTACGACCGCGAGGCGGGAGAGGCCCGCTTCCTCTTCACCAACCACCCGGTGCTGGAGGAGTACACGCTGGCCAAGATGCACCCGGTGATCATCCCGTCCCGCGACGGCCTTGAGCTGGTAAGCTACCTCACCCTGCCGCCGTGGGAGGAGCGGGAAGGGACGATCCGCCCGAGCCGCCCGCTGCCGCTGGTGCTCGAGGTGCACGGCGGACCCTGGTCTCGCGACGCGTGGGGGTACAACCCGGTCCACCAGTGGCTGGCCAACCGCGGCTACGCCGTGCTCAGCGTCAACTTCCGGGGCTCTCTGGGCTTCGGCAAGACGTTCCTCAACGCCGGAAACCTCGAGTGGGGCGGCAAGATGCACGACGACCTCATCGACGCGGTGAACTGGGCCATCGAGCAGGGGATCGCCGATCCCGAAAAGGTGTGCATCAGCGGCGGCAGCTACGGCGGGTACGCCGCCCTGGTGGGGCTCACCTTCACTCCCGACGTCTTTGCCTGCGGCGTCTCCATCGTGGGCCCCTCCAACCTGGTGACGCTCCTGGAGTCGATCCCGCCCTACTGGGCGCCCCAGCTGGAGCTGTTCGCCACGCGCGTGGGCGACCACCGCACGCCGGAGGGCCGGGAGTTCCTGCTCGAGCGCTCGCCGCTCACCTACGCCCACCGCATCCAAAGGCCGCTCCTCATCGGCCAGGGAGCCAACGACCCCCGGGTGAAGCAGTCGGAGTCGGACCAGATCGTCGCGGCCATGCAGGAGGCGGGGATCCCCGTCACCTACGTGCTCTATCCCGACGAGGGCCACGGCTTCGTCCGGCCGCCCAACCGGCTCTCCTTCTCCGCTGTGCAGGAGGCCTTCTTCCACGAGCACCTGGGCGGCCGCTTTGAGCCCTTCGGCGACGACTTCGAAGGCTCCAGCATCACGGTGCCGGTGGGCGCCGCGGAGATCCAAGGGCTGGAGGAGGCCCTCGGCGGGCGGTAAGCGGCTGACCCGGCGCCGGCCTGCCGCCGCAGGCCGCCAGAACTGCGCAAATCACAAGAAGGAAGAAAGAGAGCTTCCGGGAACCTCCCGGAAGCTCTCTCGTTTTTCCGTTTACAGCAGCACCCGGCCTACGGGGCCGCTTCTTCCTCTTCCGCCTCCTGGTACGCCAAGATGGCCGCAGCCTGGTCCAAGAGCCGCTCCAGCCGGATGGCAGGAATCCGGTAGATCCGGTCGCGGTCGTTGGAGACCACCTGCAGCCAGCCCTCCTCATCCGGTTCGCCGAAGCGGAGCACGCGCGGGGGCGAGCCGGCTTCGGTCCCGGGCGGCGGCTCCATGTACAGCATGGCGTAGGTCAGCCCCTCCGCCTGGCCCGGCGCCAGCGGCTCGCCCAGGTCCACCGCGTCGATGCCGGTCACCGCGTTGAGAAGCTCCGTGATCATGGGCGCAGGCACTCTCACCCCGTCGCCCCGCCGCCAGATGATCTCGGGCTGCTCGGTCTTGTCCAGCATCAGGTGCAGCCCGCCGGGCCCGAGCACCTCCAGGTGCAGCGTGAAGAGGTCGTCGATGCGCACCAGGTCCATCAGGGCGAGGCTCTCCGCCGTCACCCGGGCGAACGGCACCGGGTCCAGCCGGACCACCATCACCGTGTCGCTCCCGGTCTTGACGTACGCCGTGCCCCCCTCGCCGGCTTTGCCGATGTAAAGGACCTCTTCCTTCAGCCCCGTCCCGTCCCCGGGGTCCCAGGCGAGCCGCACGACCGCCTGCGGCCGGTCAAGCCCGTACGGGGCCAGATCCCCGGGCTCGTCGATGAACTCCTGCGCCGCCAGCCCGGAGAGGGGCATGAGCAGCAGGAAAATGGCGTCCTCGTAGTCCGCGGGATGCTCGAACGGCTCCACCAGGTTCCAGTAGAACTCCTTCTCCTTCTCCACCACGGCCACGCCCGCCGCGGTCGCGATTTCGAGCCGCTGGACCTGCTCCGGGGTGAAAGGAAGGATGGTGAGCTCCCGGTAGTCCTTCACCGGCCGGGTGAAGTAGTCCACCAGGTACTCCCCGAGGGTGAACACCGGCTCCCGCCCGTCCAGGCGGGCGTAGCGGGCCGTCCCCACCGGCGTCCGTGCGCCCACCTCGAGCCTTCGCTCGCCGTCCCCGGTCCGGACGGTCACCACCAGCTCGGGGTCGTCCAGCCCGTACTCGGCCAGGCGCCCGGCCTCATCGTCCTCGACCCCTTCGCCCTCCTGAACGAGGACCCGCTGCGCGACCAGGTGGCTCAAGACATCCAAGATCGACTCCATGCGCTGCGCATTGGCCGGCCACACCACCGGCTCGACGAGCCGCCACTGGCCGGCGGGCGCCTCGCCGCCCGCGCCGGCTGCCCCCTCCCCGGCCTCTTGCTTTTCCAGCCGGAGCGAAGTCCCGTCCCGCCGCTGGATCGCGACGGCCGAAATCTCATCCCGGGGCAGCGACAGGACGGCCGTCGAGACGGCCTGGTCCGCGGCCTCTTGGCTGCGCTCGCCGCCCCCTCCCAGATAGAAGTAGGCGGCCAAGGCAGCGAGAATCAGGATGGCGACGATGACGCTGTTTCTCGGGCTCACAGGCGCCGCCTCCTCCAGGCGACGATCCCCGCCGCCACCAGAAAGAGTGCCGGCACGCCGATGACTGTCGAGTAAAAGATCACGTTGGCCTGGCCGGAGGTGAGCGTCACGTAGCGGTACTCAGGGCTCTTGGGCCGGATGGTCAGGTTCTCTTCCTTTCCGGCCAGCCAGTTCACGGCGTTGACCACAAAGTCGAGGTTGCCCTGGAACGTGATCCCGTCGTTTCCGGCCAGCGACGACGAGCCGACGGCGACCAGCCGGGCCGAACCGGCCTCCGCCGCCGCCCCCACCGCCAGCGGGCCGTGGGCGTCGTCCTCGTCCCGGGCCAGCTGCTGCTCCCCAAGGCGGGTCTCGCCCCACGCCGAGGCGCTGGTCTCAAGGAGCGCCTGCACGCGGGCGCCCGCTTCGGAGGCGTCCTCCACGGCGATGCTCCGCGCGCGGGTCAGCACCACGCCCAGTCCTCGCTGCGCCAGGGTGGCCGTCACCTCGTGGAGCCGGAGCTCGGGAATGGGGCTCAGCGGGTCGATGAAGTAGTGCCGCTCAGGATCGACCACCAAGTCCGCGCGGAACGTGATCCCCCACGGGGCCAGGAGCCCCGCGATCCGCTGGAGATCCACGTTGGGCGGGGCGGGATCGAGCAGCAGGAGGACGCGGCCGCCCTCTTGGATGTACGCCTGCACCGCCTCGATTTCCCGGGGGTCAAAGTCGCGGATGGGACCCGCGATGACCAGGACCGAGGCGTCCGCGGGGACCTCTCCGGCCTGCGCGAGGTTGACCGCCTCCACCTCGTACCCCTCGCCCGTCAGGAACGAGCGGAACTGGCTGAGATCGCGGCTCAGGTCGCGCTCGCCGTGGCCGGTGGTGAAGTACACTTTCCCCTGGGTGCCGCGGGTGACGCCGATGAGCGCCCGGGTGAGCGCCAGCTCCCCGCGGAACTCCGTCAGCTGCCCGAACAGGTTCAGCGAGAACATGTCGTACGGTGAGACGGTGCGGCGCTGGTCGCCCGCCTCCACCACGACGGTGTTGTACTGCGTCACTTCAAACGCCCGGGCGAGACTCGGCTGCGCGTCGGGGTCGATCACCTGCATCCGGATCTGGTTTGAGCGGTAGGTGTACTCCCGGATCAGGTCCACCACCTGCCGGCCGTAGCTGTCGTCCCGCACGAAGGCGTAGACCGTCACGGGGCGGTCCAGCTCCCGCAGGACCTGCAGCGTCTGGTCGGAAAGCGAGTAGAGCTTTTCGGCCGTCAGGTCCCACCGGACGTGAAAGTCCCGCTCCGCGATGACGTTCACCAGCGCCACGATGGCGATCACCGCGACGGTGAGCACCGTGGCCGACGTCCCGTAGTAGAGCGAGCGGGAGGACCGGAGCTGGGCCAGGTCGCGCCCGGCCAGCGCGGCGAAGGCGACCGCCGCCAGGCCCGCCGCAGCCAGCGCCAGCGCCCACCCCCAAAGGGACGGCGACCACAGGTACAGCCCGGCGCCGGCCAAGACGGCGAGGACGCCGCCCGCCGCCGCAGCCGCTCGCACGCCGGAGGAGATCCGCCGGGGCGCAGGGTTCGGTGCCAGCTCTGCCATCAGCTCCACCTCCTCCGGTCGACGACCCGCACCGCGAGGAACAGGAAGACGAACACGCAGCTCAAGTAGAAGAGGATGTCCACCGTGTCGACGACGCCCCGCAGGAACGGCTCAAAGCGCTCCAGCAAGGCGAGCCGCGCCGCCATTTCTCCCCACCGGCCGGGAAGGGCGTTGGAAAGCCACGAAAACGACCACAGGAACAGCATCATCACGAAGCCCACCATCCCGGCTACCATGGTGTCGTGCGTCAGGCTGGATGCGAAGATCCCGGCGGCCAGCAGGGCGCTGCCCAGGAGCAGCAGCCCCAGGTAGCCGGAGATCACCGGCCCAAAGTCAGGGTCGCCCAGCTGCGCCAGGACCGCCGGGAAGATCCCGGTGACCAGGAGCATGAGCCCGTAGATGGTCACCGCGGCCAGGTATTTCCCCACCACGATGGCGGGCACGCTGAGCGGCGCGGTGAAGAGAAGCTCGTCCGTGCCCGAGCGGCGCTCGTCCACCAGCGCCTTGACGGTGAGGATGGGCGCGATGAAGAGCACCGCCGTGCTGAGGTTGGCAAAGGTGAACCTCATTTCGGCCAGCCGGGTGGCAAAGAGCGTGACGGAAAAGAAATAGCCGGTCAGCGACAAGAACGCGGCGATCACCACGTACGCGATGGGCGAGCGGAAGTAGCTTGCCAGCTCTCGCCGGTAGATGACTCCCACTTTACGCACCGGCGACCACCTCCTCTTCCCCTGCAGTGCTCTCGTCGCCCGCCTCCACTGCTTCGTCCGTGGTGAGCTGCAGGAATACGTCCTCGAGGCTCATCTCCACCGACCGCAGTTCCAGGATGGGCGCTTCGATGGCGGCCATGGCAAAGAAGAGGTTGCGCCGCACGTCCTTCTTCCCTTCCACCTCGATCTCGTACCGGGCGGCGCCGTCCGGGCCCGTCTCCGGCTGGTGGTGCGCCACCGAAAGCACCCCGTCGATCTTGAGCATCGCCTCCCGCACCCTTTCCGGGTCGCCTTCGATCCGGGCGATGACCCGGGTGTTCCCCCGCAGGCGCGACGAAAGCGTCTCGGGATGGTCCACCGCGACGATGCGGCCCTTGTTGATGATCGCGATGCGCTGGCAGACCATGCTCACCTCAGGCAGGATGTGGGAGCTCAAGATGATGGTGTGGCGCCCGCCCAAGCTCTTGATGACCTGGCGGACTTCGTGGATCTGCTTGGGGTCCAGCCCCACGGTGGGCTCGTCGAGGATGAGGACGGGAGGCCGGCCCACCAGCGCCTGGGCCAGGCCCACCCGCTGGCGGTACCCCTTCGAGATGTTGCGGATGAGCCGCTGGTACACGGGGCCGAGGTTGAGCATATCGACGATCTCGTCGATCTGGCCCCGGCGCTCCTTGCGCGGCACCTCTTTCAATGCGGCGACGAAGTGAAGGTATTCGGCCACGGTCATGTCTGCGTAGAGCGGCGGGTTTTCAGGAAGGTATCCCAGGTGCCGCTTGGCCTCGTGGCTCTGGGTGACGATGTCGTACCCCGCCACGGTCACGGTGCCGGACGTGGGCGGGTGGTACCCCGTGATCACCCGCATGGTGGTGGTCTTGCCGGCACCGTTAGGACCTAAGAACCCCAGGATTTCACCCTCGCCTACCTCGAAGCTGACGTCCTGCACGCCAACCGTATCGCCGTAGCGCTTCGTCACGTTCTGCACCGAGATCACGGGCGTTCCCTCCTGACGGCGCGTGATAGGGACAGGTGAAACACCTATGGAGTGGGCGTTCAACGTGCGAATGTGAATTTTGTATCGCAACCTATTTTACAGTCTAAATAGATTAAGCCAGGAAACCAGGCAACCCTCTTGGAAGTGGCTTTGCGAACCTCCCGGAAACTGGACCGCCCCTCCGTGGCAGCGCTCTGCCGCCGCCCCGCCGGCGGCCCGCAGCCATCGGCCCCCGGTCACCGGCCCCCCGTCACCAGCCCGCGCCCACCGTCACCAGCCCGCGCCCACCGCCACGAACGGCCCGTTCCACCAGCCGTCCGCCGTGCCGGCACGGTAGCCGATCCCAAGGTACAGCGAGCCCACTGCCGGATCCATCGCCCATCCCGCCTGGACCGCCCAGAACGTCCCCTCCGACGTGATGAGGGCGCTTGTCTCGCCCCGCCACGGCCCCGAGGCGGCCGCCAGCCGCAGCTGGGCCGCAAGGCCGGTCGACGTTTCGCTGAGGAACGAATAAGGGAACTCGGACGGCGTGGAGCCGTTCTGCCCCGACGCCCCGGCTTGCCCGCCGGCCAGGGGAGCCGCGAGCCGAAGATCGGCCTCCCGCACCATCCCGGTCCGCTCCCGCCTGAGGTGAACGCCCCCCACCCCGACGCTCACCGGGCCCAAGTCCACGGTGTAGAACGCGCCCAAGACCGTCTCCGCCGCGGCGATGGGCGTCGCCGAAAGGAACTTCTCTTGCGGAGTCGAGCGGGGCTCTTGCCCGTTCCGGCTCTGCACCACCAAGGTGACGGGCCCCAGCAGCCCGTCCAATTCGGCCCCCAGGAACCCGCTGCCCTCCAAACCCACCCAAAGGGATGCGCCGGCCGCTGCGGCGGCAGGAGCCACCAGCGCGGCGGCGGCAACCAAGCATACGAGGGACCAAACAGCCCGCCGGAGCCCCCGGGGAACCCTGCTCCCGAGCAGCGCAGGCCTCATCGTCCCGGGCTGCCTCCCCGGCGCCGCAGCCGGGAGGCTTTGTCCCGCAAAGAGAACCCGCCCGATCCCTGTTGTGTGACGTGCCACGACGCGCACTCCTTTCTCTTCCTTAGAATCTCAAGAGGATCCTTAGAGAGGAATGCCAGGGGAAACGTTTCGCGGCCACCCACCCGCATTATCCCAGGGCCTGGAGCGCCATCCCTGCCGCTGCCATGAGCAGCA
>PKEX01000046.1 GCA_002919235.1 Clostridia bacterium | reverse complement strand
ATGGAAGAGGGCCTGCGCTTTGCCATCCGCGAGGGCGGCCGCACCGTGGGCGCCGGCGTCGTCACCAAGATCATCGAGTGAGCGCGGGCGCTCCCCGGCGGGCTTTCGGGAGCCGCCTGCGAGCGGCTCGGCCAAAGCGTCATCGCACGGCAGAAGCGTGGAGTGGAGCGGGATGTGCTCGACTCCACGTTTTTGCGTCTGCCGCCGGGCGCGCGGCGGGGCTGTCAAGCGTGCAGTGTTGACACGGTTGGACGCCATATGGTACAGTCATGAGGTGACTTTCGAGCGAGCCGGGAGGGATCGACTCCATGCGGGTGGGCGTCACCCTGGAGTGCACCGAGTGCAAGAACCGCAATTACCGTACCACCAAGAACCGCACGCACGACGCGGACCGGTTGGAGCTGAAGAAGTACTGCAAGGTGTGCCGGCGCCACACGCTGCACCGGGAGACTCGCTGACGGCGTAAGACGCTGGCTGGCCAGCGGTGGGAAAGGGCGGAGATGAGCCTCATGGCAAACGTCGCGAAGGGGCAGGAGAGACCGGCGGTCACGGCCAGGCTGGGCAAGTTCCTGCGGGAGGCCCGGGCGGAGCTGCGGAAAGTGACCTGGCCGAACCGGAAGGAGCTGGCCACCTACACGGCGGTGGTCATTGTGTCGACGGCGATCTGCGCGCTCTTTCTCGGAGTGGTGGATTTGATCGTCTCGCAGCTCTTGAGCTTGCTCGGAAGGCTCTGAGGGGGTGAGCGCCCGATGGTGAAGGATCCGGTAGCGGAGGACGCGGAAGGGCGCCAGCCCATCGATATCGACGAGTTTCTCGATCTCGACAGCGGTATCGATAAGCATTGGTATGTGATCCATACCTACTCGGGCTACGAAAACAAGGTCAAGGCCAACTTGGAGCGCCGGGTCGCGTCGATGGGGATGGAAGACAAGATCTTCCGCGTCTTCGTTCCCACCGAGGAAGAGATCGAGTTCAAGGACGGGAAGAAGAAGATCACCAAGAAGAAGGTCTTCCCCGGCTACGTGCTGGTGGAGATGGTGATGAGCGACGACTCCTGGTACGTGGTGCGCAACACACCAGGCGTCACGGGCTTCGTCGGATCCGGCTCGAAACCCATCCCCCTGGAGCCGGACGAGGTGAGGGCCATCTTGAAGCAGCTGGGGTTCGACGAGGCCAAGCCCAAGGTGGCCTTCAGCGTGGGCGACGTGGTCCGGGTGATTTCGGGCCCGTTCGAGAACTTCGACGGCCGCATTGAGGAAGTGAACGTGGAGCGGGGCAAGCTCAGGGTCTCCATCTCTATGTTCGGGCGGGAGACACCGGTGGAGCTCGATTTCGAGCAGGTGGAAAAGACTTCGTAGTTCAGGCTAAAGGAGCTCGCGAACGATGGCGAAGAAGGTCGTTGCGATCGTCAAACTGCAAGTGCCGGCGGGCAAGGCCACCCCGGCGCCGCCGGTCGGTACCGCCCTCGGTCCTCAGGGCGTCAACATCATGGAGTTTGTCAAGGCTTTCAACGAGCGGACGGCCAACCAGGCCGGCATGATCATTCCGGTCGAGGTGACCGTGTACGAGGACCGCTCGTTCACCTTCATCACCAAGACGCCGCCCGCGGCGGTCCTCCTGAAGAAGGCCGCCGGCCTGGAGAAGGGTTCGGGCCAGCCCAACACCAATAAGGTCGGCACCGTCACCCGGGCCCAGATCCGGGAGATCGCCGAGACCAAGATGCCCGACCTCAACGCCAGCAGCATTGAGGCGGCCATGCGGATGATTGAAGGGACCGCTCGCAGCATGGGAATCACGGTGGTGGACTGAGCCGGCCCGCGCGGCCGGCCGCCGTCCGGTGGGAGAGTGACCCCACTCGTTTGCACCACGGGAGGAGAGAATCATGGCAAAGCGCGGGAAGAAGTACCTTGAAGCGGCCAAGAAGGTGGACCGCGACCGGCAGTACGACCCCAAGACCGCCCTGGCGCTGGTGAAGGAGATTGCCCCGGCCAGATTTGACGAGAGCGTCGACGTCGCCATCAAACTGGGCGTCGATCCGCGCCACGCGGACCAGCAGGTGCGGGGCACCGTCGTCCTGCCTCACGGCACGGGCAAGCAGGTGCGGGTCGCCGTCTTCGCCAAGGGTGAGAAGGCCAAGGAGGCCGAGGCGGCCGGCGCCGACATCGTGGGCGCGGAAGATCTGGCCCAGAGGATTGAGGCGGGCGACATCGACTTTGACGTCGCGGTGGCCACGCCGGACATGATGGGACTGGTGGGCCGGTTGGGCCGCATCCTGGGCCCCAGGGGCTTGATGCCCAACCCCAAGTCGGGCACCGTCACGATGGACGTGGCGGAGGCCGTCCGGCAGATCAAGGCG
Organism: Clostridia bacterium; assembly: GCA_002919235.1. GTDB lineage: Bacteria > Bacillota > Limnochordia > DTU080 > RSA5 > RSA5. Next base: position 12,938 of record PKEX01000046.1, on the reverse strand, counting down.
GGTAAAGTGGAGTTCCGTATGAATAAGGAAGCGGGGATCCACGTCGCCATCGGCAAGGTCTCCTTTGACGTGGAGAAGCTGTACGACAACTTCAAGGCGCTGATGGACGCGATCCTGCGCGCCAAGCCTGCCGCCGCCAAGGGGCAGTACCTGCGGTCCGTAGCCGTCTCGTCGACCATGGGGCCGGGGATCAAGCTCGACCCGCAGGCGGTGATGAGCGCCGCGAGCGAGCGGTCTTAAAGCCCCGCAGCCTCAGGGATCGATACAACAACAAGACTGCACGTAGCAGGCCTGAGACAGCCGGTCTCTCGCGAGTTAATGGGCGGACGCCCGCCGGCCGAGGCTCGCGAATGCGTGGTGATGGTGGCTCCGCCGTGTGCGGCGTGGGCTTCGCGCATGTTGAGCCTCCGGCTGGTATCAGGCCGGAGGCTTTGCGTTTGACCGCGCGCCTTCGAACAGTTGAGGCCGCCGTGCGAAGAGGAGAGGAGGGAGAGCGTATGCCGCGTCCGGAAAAGGTCGCCGTCGTCCAGGAGCTGGCCGACAAGATGACCCGGGGCCAGGGGATCGTCCTCACGGATTTCCGGGGCTTGACGGTGAAGGAGATGACCGAGCTCCGCGCCCAGCTGCGAAAGGCCGGCGTGGAATTCCGGGTGGTGAAAAACACCCTGACGCTCCTCGCGGCCCGGCAGGCTCAGATCGAGGGGCTGGAGCCGGTCCTCGAAGGGCCGACGGCCATCGCCGTGAGCTACGACGATCCCGTCGCCCCTGCGAAGCTCCTCAGCGAGTTTGCCAAGAAGCACGAGGCGCTTCAGGTAAAGGGCGGCATCTTGAACGGCCGGGCGATCAGCGTCGACGAGGTGAAAGCCCTGGCCAGCCTGCCGTCCCGGGAGGAGCTCATCGCCAAGGTGCTGGGCGGGCTCAAGTCGCCCATCGCCGGGTTGGTCTACGTGCTCCACGGCACCCTGGCGAGCCTCGTCTACGCGCTGGAGGCTATCCGCAAGCAAAAGGAAGAGCAAGCTGCCTGAGCACAATTTGAGACGACGGAGGGTTATCCATGTCCAAAGAGCAGATCCTTGAAGCGATCAAGCAGATGAGCGTGTTGGAGCTGGCCGAACTGGTCAAGGCCCTGGAGGAGGAGTTCGGCGTCACCGCCGCCGCTCCCGTGGCCGTGGCGGCGGCGCCGGCCGCTGCGGGCGCTGCGGCCGCGCCGGCCGAGGAGGAGAAGACCTCCTTCGACGTGATCCTGGCCAGCGCCGGCGACAAGAAGATCCAGGTGATCAAGGTGGTCCGCGAGCTGACGGGGCTGGGCCTCAAGGAGGCCAAGGACCTGGTGGACAACGCTCCCAAGCCGCTCAAGGAGGGCGTCTCCAAGGAGCAGGCGGAGGAGATCAAGGCCAAGATCGAAGAGGCCGGCGGCACCGTCGAGATCAAGTAAGCGGGAAACGGCACGAGGGGGACGATCGCAGGATCGTCCCCCTCGTGCTCCCGGGGTTCGAAAAGGGCTTGCTTGACACCGGGTAAAGCGTGTGATATGATTCCGAGGTGCTAAAGTCTCAAGCTTGAGGCGTCCTGCGGCTCCTACTTCCGTTCGATCGCAAGCTTGAACTGGTAAAATGTATATTCGCCGGCACACCGGCACATGTTAAGCGATGTGACTCTAGCACCCCCATAGGCGATTCCAAGCGAGGACGGGAGGTTCGCGTCTTGACGAAACCTTCTTTCGGCCTTGCTTTTCATCATGTTAGGAGCCTCTCTCCCCCCACCTGATTCGGCCGGCTAGGACGTCGGACTGACTGCACTGGATCGCGGGAACAGGCAGATGTTCTTTGAGAGGAGTGGCGCGATTGGCGGTCGCTACGCAAGAGCTTGGGCGGAGGCCGAGGGTCAGCTTTGGCAAGATCAAAGAGGTCCTCGACGTGCCCAACCTCATCGAGGTGCAGCGGAAGTCGTACGAATGGTTTCTCAAGGAAGGCCTCCTTGAGATGTTCCGCGACATCTCCCCGATTCAGGACTTCACCGGCAACCTGGTTCTCGAATTCATCGATTATTCCTTGGGCGAACCCAAATACGACGTAGAAGAGTGCAAGGACCGGGATGTCACCTATGCGGCGCCGCTCAAGGTGCGCGTGCGGCTGATCAACAAGGAGACGGGCGAGGTCAAGGAGCAGGAGGTCTTTATGGGAGACTTCCCGCTCATGACCGAAAAGGGCACGTTCATCATCAACGGCGCGGAGCGGGTCATCGTCAGCCAGCTGGTTCGCTCTCCTGGCGTCTATTATAGCAGCGAAGTGGACAGCTCCGGCAAGACCCTGTACCAGGCTTCAATTATTCCTAACCGCGGGGCTTGGCTGGAGTTTGAGTGCGACAGCAGCGACGTCATCTACGTCCGGGTCGACCGGACGCGCAAGATCCCGGCTACGGTGCTCCTGCGCGCCATCGGCCTTTCCAGCAACGCCCAGATCCTGCAGGCGTTCATGGAGGCCGAGCCCATCAAGTACACCCTGGAGAAGGACAACACCGAGACGGAGGCGGAGGCGCTCATCGAGATCTACAAGCGGCTGCGCCCCGGCGAGCCGCCGACGGAGGAGAGCGCCCGCTCGCTGTTTGAGACCCTCTTCTACGATCCCAAGCGGTACGACCTGGCCGCGGTGGGGCGCTACAAGATCAACAAGAAGCTCCGCCTGATGCCCCGCATCGTGGGCCGGACGCTGGTCGAGCCGGTGGCTGACCCGGAGAGCGGCGAGATCATCGCCGAGGCCGGCGCCCGGATCGACCGGAAGCTGGCCCAGCGCATCGAGGAGGCGGGAGTGCAGCGGGTCGTCATCGAGGGCCGCGACAAGTCGCCGCTGTTGGTGGTCAGCAACCAGCAGCCGCCGGACGACGTGCGCACGCTGACGCGGGACGACATCGTCGCGACCATCAACTATCTCATCGGCCTGATGGAGGGCGTGGGCTCCGTCGACGACATCGACCACCTGGGCAACCGCCGGCTGAAGTCCGTCGGCGAACTGCTTCAGAACCAGTTCCGCATCGGGCTGTCCCGGATGGAGCGGGTCGTGCGCGAGCGCATGACCATCCAAGACACGGAAATCATCACGCCCCAGGCGCTGATCAACATCCGTCCGGTGGTCGCCGCGATCAAGGAGTTTTTCGGCAGCTCCCAGCTGTCGCAGTTCATGGACCAGACCAACCCGTTGTCCGAACTCACCCACAAGCGGCGCCTTTCGGCCCTGGGCCCGGGCGGGCTCTCCCGCGAGCGGGCCGGGATGGAAGTGCGCGACGTCCACCACAGCCACTACGGGCGCATGTGCCCCATCGAGACGCCGGAAGGCCCCAACATCGGGCTCATCGGCTCCTTGTGCACCTACGCCCGGATCAACGAATACGGGTTTATCGAGACCCCGTACCGCAAGGTAGAAAACGGCGTGGTGCTGGACGAGATCGTCTACCTCACCGCGGACGAGGAAGACAACTACGTCATCGCCCAGGCCAACGAGCCGTTTGACGAGAACGGGCGATTCCTCAACCCGAAGGTCACCGCTCGCTACAAGGACCAGATCCTCACGGTCCCCGTGGAGCAGGTGGACTTCATGGACGTCTCGCCGAAGCAGACAGTCTCCATCGCGACGGCCCTCATCCCGTTCCTGGAGAACGACGACGCCAGCCGGGCGCTGATGGGTTCCAACATGCAGCGGCAGGCGGTGCCTCTGCTGCGGACGGAGGCGCCCCTGGTGGGCACGGGGATGGAGTACAAGGCGGCCGTGGATTCGGGCGTGGTGGTGCTGGCCAAGGAGGCGGGCACCGTCACCTACGTTTCGGCGGACGAGATCGTCATCAAGACCGATCGGGGCGACGAGCACCGCTACCGGCTGATGAAGTTTGCCCGGTCCAACCAGGGCACGTGCCTCAACCAGAAGCCCATCGTCCAGGTGGGCCAGCGGGTGGAGGAGGGGCAGGTCATCGCGGACGGCCCCTCGACGGACCACGGCGAGCTGGCGCTGGGGCGCAACGTCCTGGTGGCCTTCATGCCGTGGGAAGGGTACAACTACGAAGACGCCATCCTGGTCAGCGAGAAGCTGGTCAAGGAGGACGTCTTCACCTCCATCCACATCGAGGAGTACGAGGCGCAGGCCCGCGACACAAAGCTGGGGCCGGAGGAGATCACCCGGGACATCCCCAACGTGGGCGAGGACATGCTCAAGGACCTGGATGAGAACGGGATCATCCGCATCGGCGCGGAGGTGCGTCCCGGCGACATCCTGGTGGGCAAGGTGACGCCCAAGGGCGAGACGGAGCTCACCGCCGAGGAGCGGCTGCTCCGGGCCATCTTCGGCGAGAAGGCGCGCGAGGTGCGGGACACGTCGCTGAAGGTGCCGCACGGCGAAGGCGGGGTCGTCGTCGATGTGCGGGTCTTCTCCCGGGAGAACGGCGACGAGCTGCCGCCGGGCGTCAACAAGCTGGTCCGGGTGTACATCGCCCAGAAGCGCAAGATCTCCGAAGGCGACAAGATGGCGGGACGCCACGGCAACAAGGGCGTCATCGCCCGCATCCTGCCGGAGGAGGATATGCCGTTCCTGCCGGACGGCACGCCGGTGGAGATCGTCCTCAACCCCTTGGGCGTTCCGTCCCGGATGAACATCGGCCAGGTGCTGGAGACGCACCTGGGCTGGGCCGCCAAGGCGCTGGGCATCCACGTGGCGACCCCGGTCTTCGACGGGGCGACGGAGGACGAGATCCTGGAGTACCTGGCCAAGGTGGGCTCGCCCGACGGCAAGGTCTACTTGCGGGACGGGCGGACCGGCGAGTACTTCGACAACCCGGTCACCGTCGGTTACATCTATATGCTCAAGCTGGCCCACTTGGTCGACGACAAGATCCACGCCCGCTCCACCGGGCCGTACTCGCTGGTCACCCAGCAGCCGCTGGGCGGCAAGGCGCAGTTCGGCGGCCAGCGCTTCGGCGAGATGGAGGTGTGGGCGCTGGAGGCGTACGGCGCGGCCTACACCTTGCAGGAGCTGCTCACGGTGAAGTCCGACGACGTGGTCGGGCGCGTCAAGACCTACGAGGCCATCGTCAAGGGCGAGAACGTGCCCGAACCCGGCGTGCCCGAGTCGTTTAAGGTGCTCATCAAAGAGCTGCAGAGCCTCGCGCTGGACGTCCGGGTGCTCACGGAGGAGGCCGAAGAGGTCGAAATCCGGGAGGAGGAAGAGGACATCAGCGAGATGGCTCGCGAGCTCGGCATCGATATCCAAGGCCGGGACGAGGACGAGGAGGTGCCGCGCCGCGGCATCAAGCGGGCCTCGGCCGTCGCCGAGGCGGAGGATGCGGCGGAGGCGTCCGCAGGCGACGAAGAGGACGAGGAGCTGGCGGACGACGAGGCGGACGAAGGCTCCGGCCTCGGAGAGGATGACGAGGACGACGTCGACTTCGACCGGCTCCTGGACGACCTGGGACCCGGCCAAGGCGACGAGGATTTCGATGACGAGGTGGACGAGGATTAATCGTCCCTTTGCGGGATGGGCGGCTCTTTCACCTGGCTAGGAGGGTGAGCTTTGCTCGACGTAAATCACTTTGACAGCATCCGGATCGGTCTGGCTTCTCCGGAACAGATTCGCGCCTGGTCCAGCGGTGAAGTGAAAAAGCCGGAGACCATCAACTACCGCACGCTCAAGCCGGAGCGGGAGGGCCTCTTCTGCGAAAAGATCTTCGGTCCCACCCGCGACTGGGAGTGCCACTGCGGCAAGTACAAGAGGGTGCGGTACAAGGGGATCGTGTGCGACCGCTGCGGCGTCGAGGTGACCCGCGCGAAAGTACGGCGCGAGCGCATGGGCCACATCGAGCTGGCGGCGCCTGTCTCCCACATCTGGTTCTTCAAGGGGATCCCCAGCCGGATGGGCCTCCTGCTGGACATGTCCCCTCGCACTCTGGAAAAAGTGCTCTATTTCGCCGCGTACATCGTCACGGATCCCGGGGAGACCCCGCTGACCAAAGGCCAGCTGCTCACGGAGAACGAGTACCGGGAGTACCGGGACAAGTACGGGACCAGCTTTAAGGCGGGCATGGGCGCCGAGGCCATCAAGAAGCTCCTGGAGGAGCTGGACCTGGACAAGATGGCCGAGGAGCTGCGCAAAGAGATCGCCGAGTCGTCCGGGCAGCGGCGGATCCGGGCCATCCGGCGGCTCGAGGTGGTGGAGGCGTTCCGCAAGTCGGGCAACCGCCCCGAGTGGATGATCATGGACGTGATCCCGGTGATCCCGCCCGAGCTGCGCCCCATGGTGCAGCTGGACGGGGGCCGCTTCGCGACCTCCGACCTGAACGACCTCTACCGCCGGGTGATCAACCGGAACAACCGGCTGAAGAGGCTTCTCGAGCTGGGCGCCCCCGACATCATCGTCCGCAACGAGAAGCGGATGCTCCAGGAGGCCGTGGACGCGCTCATCGACAACGGGCGCCGCGGCCGGCCGGTGACGGGGCCGGGCAACCGCCCGCTCAAGTCCCTCTCCGACATGCTGAAAGGAAAGCAGGGGCGGTTCCGCCAGAACCTCTTGGGCAAGCGGGTGGACTACTCGGGCCGTTCGGTGATCGTGGTCGGTCCTGAGCTCAAGCTCCACCAGTGCGGCCTGCCCAAAGAGATGGCGCTGGAGCTGTTCAAGCCCTTCGTGATGAAGCGGCTGGTGGACAAGGGCTACGCGCACAACATCAAGAGCGCCAAGCGGATGGTAGAGCGGGTCCGGCCCGAGGTCTGGGACGTGCTGGAAGAGGTGATCCAGGAGCACCCGGTCCTGCTCAACCGGGCGCCGACCCTGCACCGCCTGGGCATCCAGGCGTTCGAGCCGGTCCTGGTAGAGGGGCGGGCCATCCAGGTGCACCCGCTGGTCTGCGTGGCGTACAACGCGGACTTCGACGGGGACCAGATGGCCGTGCACGTGCCGCTCTCCGCGGAGGCGCAGGCGGAAGCCCGGCTGCTGATGCTCTCGGCCCACAACATCCTGCTGCCGGCTAGCGGCCGCCCCGTGGCGACCCCGACCCAGGACATGGTGATCGGCTGCTACTACCTGACCAACGTCAAAGAGGGGGCCAAGGGCGAAGGGCGCGTCTTCGCGTCGGCGGACGAAGTGCGCATGGCGTACATGGAGGGAACGGTGAGCCTCCATGCCAAGGTGCGGGTGCGCATCGACGGCCAGCTGATCGAGACGACGCCGGGCCGGATTTTCTTCAACGACGTGCTCCCCAAGGAGCTTGGGTTCTATAACGAGGTGATCGACCGGAAGACCCTGGGCCGCTTGGTAGACACTCTCTACCGCCGCTTCGGCACCACCCGGACGGCGGAGGTGCTGGACGAGATCAAGCGGATCGGCTTCGCCTACGCCACCAAGTCGGGCACGACGGTGGGCATCACCGACATCGCCGTCCCGCCCGAGAAGAAGGAGATCCTGGCCAGGGCCGAGGAAGAGGTGGCCAAGGTCGAAGAGCAGCACCGCCGGGGCCTTTTGACCAACGAAGAGCGGTACCAGCGGGTCTGCGACATCTGGGCCCGGGCCAGCGACGAAGTGACCAAGGCCATGTGGGAGGGCCTCGATCCCTTCAACCCCGTCTACATGATGGCCAACTCGGGGGCCCGGGGCAACATCCACCAGCTGCGGCAGCTGGCCGGGATGCGGGGCCTGGTGGCGGACCCGACGGGGCGGACCATCGAGATCCCCATCAAGGCCAACTTCCGCGAGGGCTTGACGGTGCTGGAGTACTTCATCTCCACCCACGGCACCCGCAAAGGGCTGGCCGACACGGCGCTGCGGACGGCCGACTCCGGGTACCTCACCCGCCGCTTGGTGGACGTGGCGCAGGACGTCATCGTCCGGGAAGAAGACTGCGGCACCACTGAAGGGATCATCGTCGGCCCGATCAAGGAGATCTCGGGCGGCGTGGAGGAGATCATCGAGCCCTTGCGCGACCGGATCACGGGGCGGGTGGCGGCGAAGGCCGTCGTCCATCCGGTCACCGGCGAGGTGCTGGTGGAGGAGAACCAGCTGATCGACGAGACCACGGCGGCGGCCATCGAGGACGCGGGCATCCAGGAAGTGGAGATCCGTTCGGTCCTCACGTGCCGCACCCGCTACGGCGTGTGCGTCCGCTGCTACGGGCGGAACCTGGCCACGGGCCAGCTAGTGGAGGTGGGCGAAGCGGTGGGGATCATCGCCGCCCAGTCCATCGGTGAACCGGGAACGCAGCTGACCATGCGCACCTTCCACACGGGCGGCGTCGCCGGCGTCGACGACATCACGGCGGGTCTTCCCAGGGTGGAGGAGCTCTTTGAGGCGCGCAAGCCCAAGGGGCAGGCCATCATCACGGAAGTGGACGGCGTGGTCTCGATCGTCGAGAGCAAGGGAAGCCGCAAGGTGGTCGTCACCACGGCCGAGGGCGAGGAGCGAGTGTACAACATCCCGTACGGCGCTCGCCTCAAGGTGAAGGACGGCCAGGAGGTGACCGCAGGGGACCGGCTGACGGAAGGGTCGGTGAACCCCCACGACATCCTGCGGGTCAAGGGCGTGCGCGGGGTGCAGATGTACCTGGTCCAGGAGGTCCAGGACGTCTACCGCTCCCAGGGCGTGGACATCAACGACAAGCACATCGAGATCATCGTCCGCCAGATGCTGCGGAAGGTGCAGGTGGAGGATCCGGGCGACACCAACCTGCTGCCCGGTTCCCGGGTGGATCAGTTCGAATTCGAGGAGGCCAACGCCAAGGTGATGGCGGAGGGCGGCCGGCCCGCCGTGGCGCGGCCGGTGCTCTTGGGCATTACCAAGGCGTCGCTGGAGACCGAGAGCTTCCTCTCGGCGGCCTCGTTCCAGGAGACCACCCGGGTGCTCACCGACGCGGCCATCAAAGGAAAGACCGACCCGCTCCTGGGACTCAAGGAGAACGTGATCATCGGCAAGCTGATCCCGGCGGGAACGGGGATGGCCCGCTACCGCAACATCAAGGTATCGCCCGCCGAAGGGGCGGTGCCTGTGGACGGAGAGGCAGAGCCTGTCGAAAGGGAGCAGGCCGGCGGGAAGGGGCAAGAGAACCAGCGGATCGGTTCGGCGGCCGAAGCGCTGGTCGGCCCGCTGGGAGACGACTTGGATTAGAAGCCGTGGCTGCCGGGCGGGCGGCCTTCCCGCCGCCCGCTGCGGGCTGGGTGAGGCCGGTCTTCGGACCGGCCTCACTCGGGTTGCACGGCGTGGGCAGGGTTGACACCTCAAATCGAGGGTGCTAGAATACGTAAGTGTGTGCCAAAAGGCTTGTCCTAAGGGCGTTTGACTGAGACGAGCCTTCTGGCCGTACGAAAGAGGAGGCCGGCGGCGGTGCCGGAGAGGTTGCGCACAGCCAAACGGCGGATCGTGGGTACGAAGCAGACGCTCAAGGCGGTGCAGGCCGGCGCGGCGGCGATCGTCTACATCGCGAAAGACGCCGAAGAGAGAGTGCTGCGCCCCTTGCGAGCGGAACTGGCCAACAGCCGGTGCGAAGTGGTTGAAGTGGAGAGCATGCAGCTTTTGGGCCGCATGTGCGGTATCGACGTCGGTGCAGCCGCGGCGGCCATCTTGGAGGAGGATCTCCCCCGCCTTGAGAGGGCGTGAGGGATGACGCGGGAAAGGAGGTACGAGTCGTGCCCACCATTCACCAGCTGGTCAAGAAGGGTCGCAAGAAGGTGCGCAAGAAGACGGCGGCTCCTGCTTTGCGGTGGATTTACAATGCGGAGAAGAACCAGACGATCGAGGTGCCGGGCTCGCCGCAGAAGCGAGGCGTCTGCACCCGCGTCTCCACGGTGACGCCCAAGAAGCCCAACTCGGCCCTGCGCAAGGTGGCCCGCGTGCGCCTTAGCAACGGGATTGAGGTCACCTCCTACATTCCCGGCGAGGGACACAACCTCCAGGAGCACTCGGTGGTGCTGATCCGCGGCGGCAGGGTGAAGGACCTTCCCGGTGTGCGCTACCACATCATCCGCGGCGCGCTGGACGCTGCGGGCGTCAGCGCGCGGCGGCAGGGGCGCTCCAAGTACGGCGCGAAGCGGCCTAAGTGAGGCGGCGGGACCGCGTAGCCCGGGCCTTGGGTCCCGGCTGGCAGGTCCCGTTTTGCGCGGTGTACGGGCTGACCCAGTGAAAGGGTTTTGAAGTTTTCCGGTTGAGCTGTCAAGGGAGGGATACGACATGCCGCGCAGAGGGCATGTCCCAAAGCGGGAAGTGCAGCCCGATCCCATTTACAACAGCCGTCTCGCTACGATGATGATCAACAAGATCATGCGTGACGGCAAGCGGAGCCTGGCCGAGAGGATTTTCTACCGGGCGCTGGAGATCGTGCGGGAGCGCAGCGGCAGGGACCCCATCGAGGTCTTGGAGCAGGCGCTCAAGAACGTCTCCCCGCTGCTGGAAGTGAGGCCCCGGCGGGTGGGCGGTGCGACATACCAGGTGCCCATCGAGGTGCGCCCGGAGCGGCGGGTGAGCCTGGGCTTGCGCTGGTTGGTACAGTACGCCCGGCTCCGTAGCGGTGAACGGCGGATGGAGGAGAAGTTGGCCGCGGAGATTTTGGACGCCGCCAACAACCAGGGCGGCGCAGTGAAGAAGCGGGAGGAGACGCACCGCATGGCCGAGGCCAACCGGGCCTTCGCGCATTACCGCTGGTAAGGCCGGCCGCACGTTGGATTGGAGGAATCGAAGATGGCTCGGCAAGTTCCCATCGAGCGAACGCGTAACATCGGCATCATGGCCCATATCGATGCCGGAAAGACCACGACGACCGAGCGGATTCTCTTTTACACCGGTCGCGTGCACAAGATTGGCGAAGTCCACGAGGGCGCCGCGACCATGGACTGGATGGTCCAGGAGAAGGAGCGCGGCATCACCATCACCTCGGCGGCGACCACCTGCTTTTGGCGGGACCACCGCATCAACATTATCGACACGCCCGGACACGTGGACTTCACGGTCGAGGTGGAGCGGAGCCTGCGCGTGCTGGACGGCGCGGTCGCGGTGTTCTGCGCGGTCGCCGGTGTCGAGCCGCAGTCGGAGACGGTGTGGCGGCAGGCGGACAAGTACCATGTACCCCGGATCGCCTACGTGAACAAGATGGACCGGGTGGGCGCCAACTTCTACAACGTGGTGGAGATGATCCGGGAGCGGCTGGGCGCCAACCCCATCCCCATCCAGGTGCCCATCGGCGTGGAAGACAGCTTCCGCGGCATGGTGGACCTGATTCACAACCAGGCGGTCGTCTACACCGACGACCTGGGCACCCGCACCGAGCTGGCCGAGATTCCCGCGGAAGTCGCGGACGAGGTGGCGGCGGCCCGGGAGAAGATGATCGAGGCCATCGTCGAGCACGACGAGGAGCTGATGGAGAAGTATCTCGAGGGTGAGGAGATCACTCCCGAGGAGCTCAAGCGCGGCCTGCGCAAGGCGTGCCTGGCGTCCAAGGCGGTCCCCGTGCTCTGCGGTTCTTCGTTCAAGAACAAGGGTGTGCAGCTGCTCTTGGACGCGATCGTCGACTACCTGCCTTCGCCGTTGGATCTGCCTCCCGTCCGGGGCATCGACCCGCGCACGGACGAGGAGATCACGCGCGAGCTGGTGGACGAGGCGCCTTTCGCGGCGCTGGCGTTCAAGGTGGCCACGGACCCCTTCGTGGGTAAGCTGACGTTCTTCCGTGTGTATTCCGGCACCCTCAAGGCCGGTTCCTACGTTTACAACTCCGTCTCCGGCCAGAAGGAGCGTATCGGCCGGATCCTCCAGATGCACGCGAACCACCGGGAGGAGAGGGACGAGGTCCACTCCGGCGACATTGTGGCGGCGGTCGGCCTGAAGGCGACCACCACCGGCGACACGCTGTGCGACGAGAACCACCCCATCGTCCTGGAGAAGCTGGAGTTCCCCGAGCCGGTGATCGACCAGGCCATCGAGCCCAAGACCAAGGCGGACCAAGACAAGCTGGCCCTGGCCCTGCAGCGGCTGGCGGAGGAAGATCCCACCTTCCAGGTGCGCACCGACGAGGAGACGGGGCAGACCATCATTCGCGGCATGGGCGAGCTGCACCTGGAGATCATCGTCGACCGGCTGCTGCGGGAGTTCAAGGTGGAAGCCAATGTCGGCAAGCCCCAGGTGGCGTACCGGGAGACCATCCGGTCTTCTGTCAAGCAGGAAGGGAAGTTCATCCGCCAGACGGGCGGCCGCGGCCAGTACGGCCACGTCTGGCTGGAGATCGAGCCCAACGAGCGGGGCAAGGGCTTCGAGTTCATCAACAAGATCGTCGGCGGCGTGGTGCCCAAGGAGTACATCCCCGCGGTGGAGGCGGGTGTCCGCGAGGCCATGGAGAACGGCGTCTTGGCGGGCTATCCCATGGTGGACGTCAAGGTGACGCTGTTCGACGGGTCGTACCACGAGGTGGACTCGTCCGAAATGGCGTTTAAGCTGGCCGCCTCCATCGGCTTCAAGGAAGGGGCGCGCAAGGCCGATCCGGTCCTCTTGGAGCCCATTATGAAGGTGGAGGTCGTCACGCCCGAAGACTTCATGGGCGACGTGGTGGGCGATCTCAACGCCCGCCGGGGCCGCATCGAAGGGATGGAGCGCCGGGGCAACGGCCAGGTGATCCGGGCGCTGGTGCCCCTGGCGTCGATGTTCGGCTACGCCACCGACTTGCGCTCCCTGACGCAGGGGCGCGCGGTGTACACGATGCACTTCTCGCACTACGAGGAAGTGCCGGCCAACATCGCCCAGGAGCTCGTTGCGAGCCGTCAAGGGTAAACGGTACGCGTCATCAACGGAATCGGGCCCGCACCGGGCGGGTCGTCAACGGCAATTCATGAAAGGAGTCATGGAGAATGGCGAAGCAGAAATTTGAGCGGACGAAGCCGCACGTGAACGTGGGGACGATCGGCCACGTCGACCATGGGAAGACGACGACGACGGCGG
>PKEX01000039.1 GCA_002919235.1 Clostridia bacterium | reverse complement strand
CCTCATCAGCAAAACGCTTCTCCAGCGGATCGTGGCCGAACGGCGCACCGTTCACCCACGCATACAGGCCAGCCACCGACACCGGCCCGAGGTCGATGTTGCTCAGCTCGATCGCGTCACGGTTTCCGAGGTTGGCCACCCAGTCGCTATAGTTGGTGCCGAAGCGGCCGAACTTGGTGGTGACCTCCGGCGTGCCCTCGAGCCACGCACCGTTGGCCTCGATATAGGCCGTGTCGATCTTGAGGACGACGCCCTCCGACTTGGTCAGCTTGCTGCCGTCGTCGTCGCCGAACTCACCATCGCTCTTGGTCTCCGTAGCGCCGAGACCGAGCACGGCCTTCACCGCCCCATCGGTGCCGGCGGACATGGTGATCTTCGCGACGACCTCGCCATAGGCCCACAGGCCGTCCTCTTGGTTGTAGTACAGATCCGTCTGCACTTTGCCGCCGATCTCAGTGTTGATGCCGGCCGCCGCGGGAAGCGAGAAGGCCATCACCAACACGAGACCCAGCGCAACTACGAGTCTCTTCATTTCTTCTTCTTATCCCCCTCGAGTTTATGCTCCAAGCGCTTGAGGAGCGAGCGAGGGGCTTTGCCAGGCAAGGAGCATCCGAGTTTCCTCCTCTGCCGCTCAGCCTCTCCTCGTCTCCCCCCTGATCCTCCCGCCATGTGAGGCCCTCAGCCGCAGTCGGGGGGACGTGCACCTCCTTTCCACCGGCTGCCTCGGCGAGGGATCAGGCGTCATCCAGCTCTTGCCTGAGCTGGGAAGACGTGCACTCGACCTCCATTTTGATCGACAATCCCATCTCCGTCAAGCATTTCCTACAGCTAGGAACGCCTTCCAGGGAGGACCGCCGACCGAGATGGAGGCGAGTACGCTTGTCGAGTGGTACTTTCTGCGGCTTCAGGCACTCTCCTTCTTGCGCGGGCAAGTTTTTCCATGCTTTTTTGCCCGCCTTTACACTATTCGCCGCGGCGGGCCAATGGACAGAAAAAGCGGGACCCTGGAGCTGCCTCCAGGGTCCCGTTCAATGCGCCTGTGCGTGATTTGCCGCGGGCCCGCCGTGCGGCGGTTCCCCGAGTCCTTTAGAACTCCACCTTCACCCCGGCCGTGGCCGTGAAGCCTTCGGCGGAGCCGTACTTGGCGCCGAGCTTGATGCCGTTGGGCGCCTCGTACTCCGCGCCGGCCTCGTACGAGGTGTTGTCGCCCTGCAGCTTCACTTGGCCGGAGAGGACCAGGCCGCGAAGCTGCGGGATCGCGTCGATGGTGGTGCGGGCCTTCAGTGTGTGCTCGGTCTCGACCTCACGCTGGAGCTTGGCGTTGTACTCGCCGCTCACCACCAGCCCGGCCAGCTCCACATCCCGGCTGACGGAGATGTTGGCCTTGCCGGTCGGGTCGTCGTACTCGCCCTTGATGTGGAAGCCGCTCTGCACGGTCTCGGCGGCGACATTGAAGCCCGTCAGCAGGTCGTACTGGTCCTCATCGTCGCCCTGGTTGCCGTACATCGGGGCGAAGGCGGTGTCCGCAGCGCGGTAGCCCACCTTGACGGTGATGCCCTCCAGCAGGTCGTCGGCGGAAGCCTCGAGCCTGTAGGCCTGGCGGCGCTCGCCGTCGAGAGCCAGCTGGGCGCTGACGTCGAGGCCCGGGATCACTTCAAGGCCGGCGCCCACCGTCAGGTTGTTCTCGTCGCCGCGCTTGACCACCATGCCGCTGAGAGCCACGCCCTCGACGACCCCGCGGGCAGCCAGGCCCATGGGCCGCTCGGCGCCCTCCCAGGTGTAGAAGGCGTCAGCGGTGACGGGGCCGATGCCGATGCCCTCCAGGGTGACGCCCCGCTGGTCGCCCAGGTGGCCGACGTAGCGATCCCACTTGATCTCGACGTCGCCGATGCGGGTCCGGACCGTCGGGCCGCCGTGCCAGAAGGCGCCCTGGGTCTCAAGCCAGGCCTTGTCGATGCCGATGGTCATCGGCGCCCCGGCCGGGTGAGGGTCGCCGAACTCACCGGTGGGATTGCCGTCGTCATCGAACTCGCCCGACTCGGCCTTCCACGGGCTGAGCTGGATGACCGCCTTCACCGGGCTGCCGCCCTCGGCCGAGACCTTCGTCTCGAGCTCAACGCCGGTCACGCCCGTGATCTCCCACTCGTCGCTGCTGTTCTGTCCCAGCTTGAACTCGGTAGCCAGCTTCCCGCTGACGTCCACCGCGGCGAAGGCGGGGACGGCCAGCGAGAGCACGAGCGCTGCTGAGACCAGTGCTGCCAGTTTCCTCATGGTTGTGTCGTTCCCCCTAGCTTCGATGATTGCTGTGTCGCCGGTGTCTCGTAGTGAGATGAAGCTGCGTTGCGTGCCTTGTGTCGTGCTCCGGTCCATGCTGCGTCTGGGGCCGGGGCCGGCTTGCCGAGAGTGTCCCATGTTTCCTCACCGGGTCGTCCGCCCTCCGGCGCCGGCTGCGTCTCTTGCTGTGTCCTCTAATTGCCCGTCCACCTCTGCGAGCGGGGTGTGGTTCGGGGAACGTGTGCACCTCCTTTCTCTTCATCCACCCCCACCCAGCGAGCGGCGGGCAAACGTAAACTGACTTACGTTAGTTATCTCGGCGCACCATTTCGCCCCTTTTCAGGCTCATCCTGCCCCTTTTGGCGGGTTACCTTTTTCCAGGGCTGGAGCGCCGTCCCAGCCAAGAGAGGGCTCTTGCGGGGGAGTGGAACCCACTCTGATCTGGGCGACTGCTGATTTCGTTGAAGGCGACGAAGCGCCCTCTTGTCAGTTGTAACCTGGGGGTTGGTTTACAAAATGTAAGTGCGGGGCAATATTGCCCCGCACCCAGCGCTGCCGGAGAGGGTTTGAAGAGAATTGCCGGTCGCTCAAGCCAGCACAAACCGGCGCACGGCTTCTACCACGCCCGCGCCCCGGGCACCCGCGGCGACGTAGGCCGCCGCCTCCTTCGCCTTGGCGCTGGCGTTGGCCACGGCCACGCCGATGCCCGCCCCGGCCAGCATCGCCGCATCGTTGTCGCCATCGCCGACGGCCATCACGTCTTCCATGCGGATCCCGAAGCGCTCTGCCACCGCGGCCAGCGCCACGTCCTTGCGAATTCCGCGGCGGGTCACTTCGATGAACCGCGGCTTGGAGCGGGAGATCTGGAGGTCCGGAAACGCCGCCTGCATCCGGGGCAAGAGCTCTGCCACCTGGCCGGGCTCACCCACCAAGAGGCATTTGGTGGGCTCGCCCCGCTCCAAGGCCTGCATGAGGTCGTCCACCACTTCCGGCTCCACCTGGGCGATGGTGAGGTAATACTCCACCCGCTCGTCCACTTCGTCGACGACCAGGGTATCGTCCAGGTAGAGGTTGAGGCGCAGGTCCGCCCGCCGGGCAAAGTCCACCAGCGCCCGCGCGTGGTGGGCCGGCACGGGCTTGTGCCAAAAGGTCTCCCCGTCCACCGAGCGGACCAGGGCGCCGTTGTAGGTGATCAAGTAGCCGTCGATGCCCAGCCGTCGGGCATAGGGCAGCGCCGACCGAAACATCCTTCCCGTGGCGAGGACCAGCTTGACGCCGCGGGCTTTCGCCTCGGCCAGGGCAGCAGCCGTCTCGTCCAGGAGAGTGAGGTCCGCCTCCAGCAGGGTATCGTCCAAGTCGACCGCGATCAGCTTGGGTCGACTCACCGGCTTTTCACCACCATGGACAAGAAGGCGCTCACGATGCTCAGCAGGATCGACGCCCACACCGCCGCCCAGAACCCGTGGACCGCAAAGCCGGGGACGAGCCCGCTGGCGAGCCAGAGCATCAAGCCGTTGAGCACGAACGTGAACAGCCCCAGCGTCAGCAGGTTGATGGGCAGCGTCAGCACAAAGAGCACCGGCCGGACAAAGGCGTTCACCAGCCCCAGCACCGCCGCCCCGATGATCAGGGCCAGCGGACCGCTCACCGACACCCCGCTGTAAAGGAAGGAGACTGCCAACAGCGCCAGGGCGTTGAGCACCCAGCGGTAGAGCAGCCCGTTGGACACCCGCACCTCCACCATGCCATCCACCCCTGCGTCAATGATGCCGGCCCCAGCCGGGCGCGGGCGCGCCCGGCTGAGGCCATCGTTCCCGGCGGGATTCTTCTACTCGACGTAGACCTCGACCTTGTTCTCGCCGTCCTGAAGCTCCAGCAGGCGCCCTTCGGCCCCCGACTCCACGTCTTCGATGATCTTGTCGAGATCGATCTCCTTGACGCTGGGCTCGAAGTTAGACGCCATGCGCACCGCGAGTTTCGCCAGGCCGATGGGCAGGTTGACGTTGACCTTCTCCCCGTCATCCCAGCTGATCCGGATGCGGATGAATTTGTTCTTTCTCGGCGGCGGCGCAGGCTGGGACTCGACGGTGTCGAGAAGCTTCATGGCCTCCTCCGCCGTGATCTTCCCTTCCTCGAGCATCTTGAGGATCTGCTCCCGTTCGCTGTGCATGGTGATCATGCCATCTCCTTTCGTTATCTGATCGAGCCTTGATCTCAAACCGCGATCGACACCGGAACCAGTCGACAATCCGGCCCGCGCCTTTGGTCACTCGCCGGAGCCTTCGGGCTCCCGCTCCTCGTCGCGCCGGGACCACGCCCCCTCCAAGCGGATGCCGCCGTTGGTGGTCTCGAGGTACAGCTCCATGCGGCGCTTCGCCTCGCCGTACCCGGGAGTGGCCGCCTTGATGAACTGCGAGCCGGTGAACTCGCGCGACGAGTTCTCCAGCACGAAGCGCCCGTCGTCGACGCCCAGGCTGACGCCCCTTCCCCGGGCCTCAAAGCGCACGCCCACGTCCGGGTCGTCCGGAAGCCGCACGTGGATGCCCGCGTTGGTGGTCGACGCCTTATAGAAGCCGGCGACGGCCTCTTGAGCCTCGCCCGGCTCGCCCGGGCGATCCTCGCCCGCCCCGCCGCGACCCGCGGGCAGCGCCGGTGTGAACCGGATCGCCCCGTTGGTGGTGTGAAGCCGGGCGTGTGCGGCGCTCCCGTCCCACTGGATCGCCCCATTGGTCGTCGAAAGGTCCAGCTCCCTCGCGTGCACCTTCTCACAGGCGATGCGGCCGTTGGTGGTGCCCGCGTCGATCCGTTCGCCGGTCACCTGGCGCAGGCGCACCGCCCCGTTGGTGGTCGAGGTCCGGGCGGTGGCCACCTTCAGCTCCTCCAGGACCACCGCGCCGTTGGTGCTGCTGGCCAGGAGTTCGTGCACCCGGTCCTTGGGGACCTTGGCCTCGATGGAGACGCTGACCCGCTGGTAATCCCGGGAGACCACCTGGAGCCCGTCGTCCCCGGCGGCGACGTGCACCGCGTCGGCGGCCAGCCGCTTTGCCTCCTCTTCGCCGGCGGCGTGGACCCACTTGCGGACGATCACCTTGTAGTGCGGCTCATTCCAGCCGGTCACGGTCACGCTGCCGTTGCGGGTCCTGAGCTCCAGCTTGGGACGGACCCCTTCGGCCCAGGTCCCCGTCACCTCATCCGTCACCTCGTGCGACGGGCCCCGGCCGAACAGGTTGTTGATGAGATTCACCAGCCCGCTGACGTCCACCAGCGGCCCTTTGCGTATCTCCTCGCGCACTTCCTTGATGGTGTGCTGGACCTCTTCGCGGACCTCTTGGAAGTTCTCCTTGAGCTCCTCCTTGATCTGGGGCACGCCCCGCATGGCGTTGTGGATCGCCTCGCGGATCTGCCGGCCCAGGTCCCGGGAGAACTCCTGCCACTTGGGCTCGTCGTCCCGGTCCCGGCGGGCGCCTTCCTCAGGCCTGCCCCCGGCGCCGGACTCTTCCCGCGCAGCGCCCTCCGCCGGACCCGCCTGGCCCGCCCCTGCGCCTGTTCCGGCTGCGCGGGAGGCAGCCTCAGCCGCTGCTCCGTCCGGCTGCGCTGTGGACGCACCCGCGCCGGGTCCCGTGGTGCCGCCCTTCCCGGCGTCCCCGGCCTTCTCCGCGGGCTCGCCGGCGCCGGCGGCATCGCTGGCTTCCAGGGCATCCAGCAGCGCCGCCGCTTCCTGTGCACTGATCTTTCCTTCTTCCAGCATCTTCAGAATAAAAAGACGCTCTTCGTTCACGCCGTGGCGCCTCCTTTCACCTGGTCTGTCTGGCTCGTGGTCTGTGCGGATCCCTGGTCTGCGCCTTGAGGCCTTACTCGCCGCGCAGCCGCTTGAGCGCTTCTTCCGCCGTGATCTCGCCCCGGTCCAGCGCTTCCAGCACCGCCCGGCGGTCCACCGTCTCGGCCGGGCGCTGCACATTGTACCCCAGCGTCCGGATCACGTCGTCCAGCCGGGCCCGCACGGTCGGGTACGACATGCCGAGGACCCGTTCCACTTCCCGGATGTTGCCCCGGGAGACCAGGAACACCTCGACGAACTCCCGCTGCTCCGGGGTCATCCGGCAGAAGGCGCACACCTCGAACTCGCCTTCCAGCGTGGAGCCGCACGAGCGGCAGGTGAGCTTGGTCACCCGGAACTCGCCGTCACACACCGGGCAGGTGCCCACGAACCGCCTCGCCGCCATCCGCACTCCTCCTTTGGCAGGGACTGTCACCATCTGCCACACATTGTACCCAGACGACGCGACAAAATCAATATCTAGGTTTAACATTTTTAAGGTCGAGATGAAAAATGTTGATGTGGCGCGATAGCTATCGAGAGTGAACCACCGTTAGCTGGGGAATTGCCTAGGGGGAAGGAGCGAGAAGGAAAAAGGCTCGCAGGCCAGCGGGCTCGTGGACGCCGGCGGCTCCGGCAGCGCCGGCTTCCCGCACGAAGGCATCGGCAAAGTCGATGAACTCCTGGCCCGTCACCACCCGGCCCGCGTGGTGGTGGATGAAGCTCCGGATCAAAGCGAAAAAGGCCTCGTCCCCCAGGCGCCGGTGCAGCATGCGAAAGAACGTACGGGCGGTACGCCTTGGCATAGAGGAGCGAGGCACTGGTCTCCTCCCCCGGCATGTGGGGATACCAGAGGGCATCGAATCCCAGGTGGAAGAAGTGCAGCGCGACGAAGGGGTTGACGAACCGCACCGTCCCGGGCGTGATGTGCCATTCAAAACGGAGCGAAAATTCCCGGCCGCGCTCGATGCCGGGCGAGGCGATGCGGTAGACGGCGAACGGCAGCGAGAGCCAGCCGTACGCCCGGGAGAAGGCGACGTCCTGCCCCTCGGGGCCGCTCACCCGCTCGAGGACGGCGTCCGCGCCGAGCAGCACGTAAAGATCGCCGGCGCCGGCGCTCACGAAGGTGACGTCGTCGGCAAACCGGGCCGTAAGCCCCGCCGGATCCACCTCGACCGAAAGGTCGTGGGGGAGCGAGCCCCCTGCGCCGCGGCGCCTCATTCGGCGCTGCCCCGCACTTCGTGGTAGATCCGCTCGGCCACGTCCGCAGGGATGCCCTCCACCGCCCGGATTTCCTCCAGGCTCGCCTCACGCAGCCGCTTTAGAGAACCAAAGTGGCGCAGGAGGGCTCGCTTCCGCTTGGGCCCCACGCCCTCGATGGCGTCTAGCACCGAGCGGGACTGGCTCTTTCCCCGGAGCTTGCGGTGGTAGGTCAGGGCAAAGCGGTGCGCCTCGTCCCGGATCTGCTGGAGGAGGTGCAGGGCCGGCGAGGACCGGTCCAAGAGGAGCGGCTCCGGCTCGTCCTCCTGGAAGATCTCCTCCAAGCGCTCTGCCAGGGAAATGGTGGGGATCTCTTCGAGACCCAGCTCCCGCATGGCGTCCCGGGCAGCGCTGAGCTGGCCTTTGCCCCCGTCGATCACCACCAGGTCGGGGAAGGAAGCGAACTTCGCCTTCTTGGCCTCTTTCTCCCGCTGCGCCTCGTCGAGGGCAGCCAGCTCCTCTCGCTCCTTGAGCCCCCGCAGGAAGCGGCGGGTGACCACCTGGTGCATCATGGCGAAATCGTTGGGCCCGGGGATGTCCCGGATCTTGAAGCGCCGGTACTCCGACGGCGCCGGCTCGCCGTCCAGGAGCACCACCATGGACGCCACCGGCTCGGCGCCTTGCGTGTTGGAGATGTCGTACGCCTCGATCCGCCGGGGCAGGTGCGGCAGCCCCAGCACCTCCTGAAGCTCCGCCAGGCCCTGCTCGATCCGCTCCAGGCGCCGCTGGTCGCTGGCCTCCCGCTCGCCCAGGACCAGCTCGGCGTTTTGCGTCACCATCTCCACCAGGCGCTTCTTTTCGCCCCGCTGCGGCACGCGCAGCGTCACCTTGGAGCCCCGCTTTTGGGTGAGCCACTGGGCCAGCAGCTCCCCGTCTTCCACGGGGTGCGAAAGCAGGATCTCCCTGGGCACGAAGGTGGCGTTGCTGTAGTACTGCTTGATGAAGGCCGTCAGCGCTTCGGTGTCGGTGGTCTCCTCGTCCAGGGACGTCAGGAAGAAGTGGTCCCGCCCCGTGAGCTTTCCGTCCCGGACAAAGAAGACCTGCACGCAGCCGACGTCCGCCGAGCGGGCCAGGCCGATCACGTCCTGGTCCTCGCCGCCCGTGGAGACCACCTTCTGGCGCTCCACCACCCGCTCCAGAGCCAGCATCTGGTCCCGCAGCCGGGCCGCCTTTTCAAACTCCAGGCGCTCGGCGGCCTCCTCCATCTTCCGCCGCAAATCGGGAATGAGCCGCTGGTGCCGGCCTTCCAGGAAGAGCGCGACTTCGTCAATGAGCTTGCCGTACTCCTCTTCCGACTGAAGCCCGGCGCAGGGGGCGCCGCAGCGCCCGATGTGGTAGAGCAGGCAGGGCTTGTAGTTGAGCTCGCCTGAAAGATCCAGATTGCACGTGCGGACCGGAAACAGCTTGCGTAGGAAGGCGAGGGTCTCCCGCACCGCCCGGGGGTTGGCGTAAGGGCCAAAGACCCGGCCGCCTTTCCCCGGGCGGCGGACCACCATCACCCGGGGGAACCGCTCGTCGGTGATCATGAGGTACGGGTAGGCCTTGTCGTCCTTGAGGCGCACGTTGTAGCGGGGCGACTTTTCCTTGATCAGCGTCGCCTCAAGGATGAGGGCCTCCACCTCGGAGTCGGTCACGATGAAGTCGATGTCGGCGATGTGCTGCACCATCGCCTTGACTTTGGGCGAGACGAAGCGGCCGTGCTGCTGGAAGTAGGAGCGGACCCGGTCCCGCAGCGAGACCGCCTTGCCCACGTAGATGACCTCGCCGTCGCGGTTGGAAAAAAGGTACACTCCCGGGAGGGCCGGGAGCGACCGGACTTTTTCCAGGAGCGTCTCTTCAGAGACGGGCGCCAACCGCCCCACCTCCCGGTTTCATCATACACCACGGGCGTGGCCGACGCCGAGAGGCTGCGGGTTGGCAAGAATCTCCCGCAGGAACTGGCCGGTGTACGACGCCTCCACCTGGGCCACTTCCTCGGGAGTGCCGCAGGCCACCACGCGCCCGCCCTCGTCGCCGCCCTCGGGGCCCAGGTCAATGATGTAATCGGCCGTCTTGATCACGTCCAGGTTGTGCTCGATCACCAGCACCGTGTCGCCCGCGTCCACCAGCCGGTTGAGGACGGCCAGGAGCTTTTCGATGTCGGCCATGTGCAGGCCGGTGGTGGGCTCATCCAGGATGTAAAGAGTCTTGCCGTTGCTCCGCCGGGAAAGCTCCGTGGCCAGCTTCACCCGCTGTGCCTCGCCGCCTGAAAGCGTGGTGGCGGGCTGCCCCAGCTGGATGTAGCCGAGGCCCACGTCCTGCAGCGTCTGGAGCTTGCGGTGGATCCGGGGCAAAGGCTTAAAGAACTCCACCGCCTCGTCCACGGTCATCTCCAGGACGTCGGCGATGTTTTTCCCCTTGTAGCGGACCTCCAGGGTCTCCCGGTTGTACCGCTTGCCCTTGCACACTTCGCAGGGCACGTACACGTCCGGGAGGAAGTGCATCTCGATCTTGATGATCCCGTCGCCCTTGCACGCCTCGCAGCGACCGCCTTTCACGTTGAAGCTGAAGCGGCCCGGCTTGTACCCCCGCATCTTGGCCTCGGGCGTCTGGGCGAAGAGCTCCCGGATGAGGTCGAACGTGCCGGTGTACGTGGCCGGGTTCGAGCGGGGCGTGCGGCCGATGGGCGACTGGTCGATGTCGATCACCTTTTCGATGTGCTCGATCCCTTCGATCGCGTCGTGGGCCCCCGCCCGCACCGGCGACCCGTGCAGCTCGTGCAGGAGCCGGTTGCGCAAGATCTCGTTCACCAGCGTGCTCTTGCCCGAGCCCGAGACACCGGTGACGCAGATGAACACGCCCAGCGGGAAGGCGACGTCGATCCCCTTCAGGTTGTTCTCCCGGGCGCCTTTCACCACCAGCCACTGGCCGTTGGGCTTGCGCCGCTGGGCCGGCACCCGGATCGCCCGGCGGCCGCTGAGGAACTGGCCGGTGATGGACTCAGGCGACCGCATCACGTCCTCCACCGTGCCGGCTACCACCACCCGGCCGCCGTTGGCGCCGGCCCCGGGGCCGATGTCCACCACGAAGTCGGCCTCCCGGATGGTCTCCTCGTCGTGCTCCACCACGATCAGCGTGTTGCCCAGGTCCCGCAGCCCCTTGAGCGTGTCCAGCAGGCGGCGATTGTCCCGCTGGTGCAGCCCGATGCTGGGCTCGTCCAGGATGTAAAGAACGCCCACCAGCGACGAGCCGATCTGAGTCGCCAGGCGAATCCGCTGCGCCTCGCCGCCCGAGAGCGTCCCCGCCGCCCGGTCGAGCGTTAGATAATCTAGGCCCACGTTGACCAAGAATCCCAGGCGCGCCTTGATCTCCTTCAGGACCTGGCGGGCGATGAGCTGCTCCCGCTCGGTGAGCTCGAGCTCGTCGAAGAACTTCAGCGCCTGCTTGACCGAGAGCGCCGAAAGCTCCATGATGTTGAGCCCGCCCACCGTGACCGCAAGGCTTTCGGGCCGCAGGCGCTTGCCCTTGCAGTCGGGGCAGGGCCGGCTGCTCATGTACTGCTCGATCTCGCTGCGGGCCCAGTCGGACTGCGACTCCCGGTACCGCCGCTCAAGATGGGGGATGACCCCCTCGTACGGGCTGTGGAAGATGCGGGTGCGCCCCTGCAGGTTGGTGTACTCAAAGCTGACGTTGGTGTCGCCCGTGCCGTAGAGGAGAATCTCCCGCTGCTCCGGCGTGAGTTTGCCGATGGGCACGTGGGGGTCGATGCCGTACTTGCGGCAGACGCCGGAGAGCACCCCCGCCAGCCAGCGGCTGCCGCTGTCCGCCCACGGGATGATCCCGCCCTCCGACAGCGACTTTCGCGGGTCGAGCACCCGGTCCGGGTCGATCTCCATCTTGTGCCCCAAACCGTCGCAGCTGGGACACGCCCCGTACGGCGAGTTGAACGAGAACATCCGGGGCGAAAGCTCTTCAAAGCTGATGCCGCAGTCGACGCAGGCAAATCTCTCCGAAAAGAGCAGCTCCTCCGAGCCCACCACGTCGATGAGCACGATCCCGTCCGCCCGCTTCAGCGCCGTTTCCACCGAATCGGCCAGGCGGCTCTCCACGCCCTCCCGCACCACGATCCGGTCGACGACGATCGCGATCTCGTGCTTCTTGTTCTTGTCCAGCTCGATCTCTTCCGAGACGTCCCGCAGCTCTCCGTCGACCCGCACCCGCACGAACCCTTCCCGGCGGATCTCCTCAAAGAGCTTCTTGTACTCGCCCTTGCGCCCCCGCACCACCGGCGCCAGCACCTGCACCCGGGCCCCTTCGCCCAGGGCCATGACCCGGTCCACGATCTGCTCCACCGTCTGGGACGCGATGGGCTTGCCGCAGTTGGGGCAGTGCGGCCGCCCGATCCGGGCGTACAGCAGGCGCAGGTAGTCGTAGATCTCGGTCACCGTCCCCACGGTCGAACGGGGGTTGCGGCTGGTCGTCTTCTGGTCGATGGAGATGGCCGGCGACAGCCCCTCGATGAAGTCGACGTCGGGTTTGTCCATCTGGCCCAAGAACTGCCGGGCGTACGCCGAAAGCGACTCCACGTAGCGGCGCTGGCCTTCGGCGTAGATGGTGTCAAACGCCAGCGACGACTTTCCCGAACCCGACAGCCCGGTGAAGACGGTGAGGGTGTTGCGAGGGATCTCAAGGTCGATGTTCTTGAGGTTGTGCTGCCTCGCCCCGCGTATGACGATCTTGTCTTTCATCGTGTGGCGCACCTCATCCCGTGGACGCACCTCAGCCCGTAAACTGGAGGAGGCTGTTGCGGAGAGCCTCAATCTCGTCTCTGAGCTCGGCGGCCTTCTCGAACTCAAGCCGCTTGGCATGCTCGAACATCTGCTTTTCCAGTTCCTTGATGTAAGCGGCCAGCTCCTCGTCGCTCATGCCCTTCACCTTCTCGAGGACGCCGGGCTTCTTCACTTCCCCCTCCGCCGGCCGCTCGGCCCGGATCACCTCGTGCACCCGCTTCTTCACCGTCTCCGGGGTGATGCCGTGCTTTTCGTTGTAGGCTATCTGGATGGCGCGGCGGCGGTTGGTCTCGTCGATGGCCCGCTGCATGGAGCCGGTGATCTCGTCGGCGTACATGATCACCCGCCCGTTCACGTTGCGGGCCGCCCGGCCGATGGTCTGGATGAGCGACGTCTCCGAGCGGAGGAAGCCTTCCTTGTCCGCGTCGAGAATGGCGACCAGCGAGACCTCGGGCAGGTCCAGCCCCTCTCTGAGCAGGTTGATGCCCACCAGCACGTCGAACTCGCCGAGGCGCAGGTCGCGCAGGATCTCGATCCGCTCCAGCGATTCGATCTCCGAGTGCAGGTAGCGCACCCGCACCCCCACGTCCGCCAGGTAGTCGGTGAGATCCTCCGCCATTTTTTTGGTAAGCGTAGTGACCAGCACCCGCTCGCCCCGGGCGGTCACCGCTTGGATCTCCGCCAGCAGGTCGTCGATCTGCCCCTTCGTCGGCCGGACGATCACCTCCGGATCGACCAGGCCGGTGGGGCGAATGATCTGCTCGACGATCTTTTCGCTGACCCGCCTCTCGTACGGCCCCGGCGTCGCCGAGACGAAGACCACCTGGTTCATGTGCTGCTCAAACTCTTCAAACGTCAGCGGCCGGTTGTCCAGGGCCGAAGGCAGCCGGAACCCGTACTCCACCAGCGTCTCCTTGCGGGAGCGGTCGCCCCGGTACATCGCCCCGATCTGGGGGATCGTCTGGTGCGACTCGTCGATGATCATCAGAAAGTCCCGGGGGAAGTAGTCCAGCAGCGTCGCCGGCGGCTCCCCCGGCGCCCGCCCCGTCAGGTGGCGGGAGTAGTTTTCGATCCCCTGGCACACGCCGATCTCCCGCAGCATCTCCAGGTCGTACTCGGTCCGCTGCTGCAGCCGCTGCGCCTCCAGGAGCTTGCCCTGGGCCTTGAAGTAGGCCACCCGCTCCCTGAGCTCTTCCTCAATGGAAGCGATGGCCCGCTTCATCTTTTCCTCGGACGTGATGTAGTGCGTGGCCGGGTAGATGGTGATGCTGTCCTTTTCGTCGATAATCTCGCCCGTGATAGGGTCGAGCTCCAGGATCCGGTCGACCTCGTCGCCGAAGAACTCGATCCGGATCACGTTTTCCTCATAGACGGGGATGATCTCGATCACGTCGCCCCGCACCCGGAAGGTGCCCCGGGTGAAGCCGATGTCGTTGCGCTCGTAGTGGAGTCCCACCAGCCGGCGCAGGACGTTGTCCCGGTCCCGGAAGTCGCCGTGCTTGAGCGAGAGCGTCATCCCGACGTAGTCCTCCGGCGAACCCAGGCCGTAGATGCACGACACGCTGGCCACGATGATCACGTCCCGGCGCTCGAACAGGGCGCTGGTAGCCGCGTGCCGCAGGCGGTCGATCT
Organism: Clostridia bacterium; assembly: GCA_002919235.1. Lineage (GTDB taxonomy): Bacteria > Bacillota > Limnochordia > DTU080 > RSA5 > RSA5. Next base: position 1,664 of record PKEX01000039.1, on the reverse strand, counting down.
CGTCGTTGATGGATGTGTCCTTTTCAATGTAGGTATCCGTCTGCGGGATGTACGCCTCCGGCTGGTAATAGTCGTAATAACTGATGAAGTAGTGCACGGCGTTCTCCGGAAAGAACGACCGGAACTCGCTGCACAACTGCGCCGCCAGCGTCTTGTTGTGCGCGATGACCAGCGTCGGCTTCTGCACCCGCTCGATCACCTTGGCCATGGTGAACGTCTTGCCCGTGCCGGTCGCGCCGAGGAGGGTCAGCCGCCTGGCCCCGTTCAGGAGCGCATTGCTGAGCTCTTCGATCGCCTTGGGCTGGTCACCGGCGGGCTCCCAATCGGCGACGACCCGGAACTTCCGCTCCTGCGGCAACGTCAACCCCTCCTCGCAGAGACTTGGTGCGCAGAGACTTCCGCTACCTGCGATCCTTCGATCTCCTATGGTCGATGTTCGATGGTCGATCTCCGATGGCCGATCTTCGACCTTCCACCGTCGACTTTCGACCTTCGTACGCGCTTCGCACGCGCCCATCTCTGTGCGCACGGGGCGATTTTGGGCACACGCTGCGATCTTGTCCGCACGCGCCGGTCTTGGTGTACAGGGTGCACAGGCAGCAACTCTTGTGTGCAGCCGCCTTCCCTAAGTGCGCCCCGTCACGTGCGCCCCGTCGGGCTGGCACCGATCCGCCGGGCCTCGCCGCGCGGCGCGGACGAAAATATGTTCGCCCCTTTCCGAGGGCATTCAATATTCTACTCCAATGGTCCTGCGTTGACAACCAGCGCCGAAACGAGCCTGGATCCCGCCGGCCGGGCACATTGAAGTGCCATGGCGACGCCACCTCATGCGCCTCCTTCGTCGCGGTGCCGTGTCCGAAATTTGCTCTCAAGGTGCCGCGTCGTTGAGCGGAGAGCCGCGTTCGTCCCGCTGTACGATATCTAGCTGCGATTTTGATTTGAGGCGATGCCGGACGGTCGATGAGTTCACGAGGCTGTGAGCGTCGCGAGCGCTTCTCGGACTGGATCGGCCGGCGGGCTCTTGCGGTGGTTTCGCGTCCTCGTTATTGGTGTCTCGAGGGGCGATCAGCCTTGTCACCGCGTCTTCCGGTCGCAGCTCCGAATCGATCTGAGACGTCGATTGAACAGAAGTCGGCTGAAAATCCCCGTCGTCCGAAATGTGCCTTGTAAAGCGACGGAGTCCTTGCCGGGCACGTTCTCCTACCACCGCGCCCTGGGTTTACCAGGGCCTTCGCCGGCGTACCCAACGATCCGACGCGCTCACGCCGCCGCGAGAGGTGGGCCGGCGGGCGTAGTGAGCATTTCCCGGACTCAGCATTTAACCCTTAGTACGGTTGCGTGGACACATCACGCTCTTATCCAACTCAGCGAAAATCCTCACCTTTACATCCCCTCCACCGCCACGGCCAACAAGGAGTTTCGACTTCGGCGAACAATTCCCAGATGGCAATCTTTACCGTGGGAGCAATTGGCGCGAGACGGTGAGTCGGATGAGCAGCCGCGCAACGAGCCCTTGGAACGCCAGCATTTCGAAAAGCCGTATGCGCCTGAAGGCGCAGAAGGGAGCGGTGCGAGCCGTCGACGTGCCGCTTGAGCTGCTGCTGGCCAAGGACCTCACGCCCGCCGCCAAGCTCGTGTGGATCCGGCTGCGCTTTGACACCCTC
>PKEX01000019.1 GCA_002919235.1 Clostridia bacterium | reverse complement strand
GCCCCTGCCGGCGCCCGGCGAGGCCGGCGAGGCCCCGGCAACCCCAGGCGAAGCCGGAGGCCAACCGCCCGCGGCCGGGGCGCCCGGCAGCCCTGCCCGGATGGACCCGTCGCTCCCTGCGGTCTCCGTCACCTCCATGGTGTGGCCGGTCAGCGGAGGCCAGCTGGTCCGGCCGTACGGCTGGTACCGCCACCCGGTGTTCGGCGACTGGCGGTACGCCTCGTCGGTCGTCATCGAGCCGGCGGAGGACGGGCGGGTGCAGGCGGCGCTGGCCGGCCGGGTGCGGGACGTGGTGTACGAAGGGGGACTGTGGCGGGTGACCATCGATCATGCCGGCGGCTGGCGCACCGAGTACGAGGGGCTCGCCGAGGTGGACGTCGCCTCGTACCAGCTGGTGGAGACGGGTCAGCGGATCGGCCGGGCGGCGCCCGGAGGCGGCTGGGGCATCGGCTTTGCCGTCCGGCAGGGGGATGTTCCCGTCGACCCGGTGAGCCTCATCGGCGGAGGCTCGGTGCCCGTCACCGCGCCGTGATCCTTCGGCCGGCGGAGCGGCTCCGGGCGGGCGGACCGCTCCGCCGGATCCCTTGAGGCCCAGTACATATCGCCTTTCCCCGCTCATATAATTTAGCAACACCGGGCGAGGGGGCAAGGCGATGCGAGACTATATCCGGAAACGGGTGGTCGACGTCTCCCGCTACATCGTCGACACCAAAGCGACGGTGCGCCAGGCGGCCGCCGTTTTCGGCGTCAGCAAGAGCACGGTGCACAAAGACGTCACGGAGCGCTTGCCCCGAGTCAGCAAGGAGCTGGCCCGCAAGGTCCAGAAGGTCCTGGCCCGCAACAAGGCGGAGCGGCATATCCGGGGAGGTGAGGCCACCCGGCAGAAGTACCGCGGCGAAAAGCGCGCCGCTTCGTGACGCCTGCCTCGATCCCACCCCAAGCTCCTCTTTGGCCCGCCGGTCCCTCCCGCTGCGCCTTGCAGGACCCGTCTTCTTCCCCGTCGAAGAGTACCGAGTCACCTCCTTGGAATTTCATGGGCCGGATGGGAACCGGCTGACCGGCTCCGGCCCCGCCTGATCGGAGCGAAGGCCTCTATGTTTGCAAAGGAAATCGGAATCGATCTCGGCACCGCCAGCGTCATCGTGTACGTGAGGGGCAAAGGGGTCGTCCTCAACGAGCCGTCGGTGGTCGCGATCGACCAGGAGACCCACCGGATGCTGGCCGTTGGCGAAGAGGCCCGCAGGATGATCGGCCGCACGCCGGGGAACATCCTGGCCATGCGCCCGCTCAAAGACGGGGTGATCGCCGACTACCAGGTGACGGAGATGATGCTGAAGTACTTCATCCAGCGGGTGTGCGGCCGGCGGCCGGTGTTCAAGCCGCACGTGGTCATCTGCGTGCCGTCCGGCGTCACCAGCGTGGAAAAGCGGGCGGTCATCGAGGCGGCGAAGCAGGCGGGGGCCCGGCAGGTGGACCTGATCTCCGAACCCATGGCGGCGGCCATCGGCGCCGGGCTCAACGTGGCCGAGCCGGGCGGCAACATGGTGGTGGACGTGGGCGGCGGCACCACCGACATCGCCGTCATCTCAATGGGAGGCGAAGTGATCACCGATTCCATCCGCATTGGGGGCGACAAGTTTGACGACGCCATCGTCCGCTACGTGCGCCGGGTGCACAACCTGATCATCGGCGAGCGGACGGCGGAGATGTGCAAGATCGAGCTGGGTTCGGTCTTCCGGCCCGATCCCGGCCGCAAGATGGAGCTGCGGGGCCGGGACGCAGTGACGGGCCTTCCCCGCACCGTGGAAATCGACCAGGTGCAGGTGGCGGAGGCGCTGGAGGAGTCGGTGCGGGCCATCCTCCACGTGGTCCGGACGGTGCTGGAGAAAACCCCTCCCGAGCTGGCGGCCGACATCATCGACAAGGGGATCGTGCTCACGGGCGGCGGGGCGCTCCTCGAGGGGTTCGCCGACCTCTTGGCCCACGAGACGGGGATCCCCTGCCACCTGGCGGACGATCCGGTGTCGTGCGTGGCCCGGGGCACCGGCAAGGTGCTGGACGGCCTGGAAAAGCTCCGCTCCTCGGTGATCATGGCCAGCTACGGCTGATCGATGGGATCCTCCCGGAACGTTTCCCTGGTTGATTTCCTCTCCCTTCCCTCAGCCTTTCACCCGTTCCCTCGGTGTCTCCTGGCGAGCGCCCCGCACGCCCGGTCGTTCTCCCGGGACGCGCTAAAGTCTCTTCCCCCTTCGCGTCGATGATAGGAGTGATTGCGGGAGAAGGGGGTGAGAGCGTGCTGCGGGGGATCTACACCGCTGCCTCGGGAATGCTCCTCGAAGGGATCAAGACCGACGTCGTCGCCAACAACCTGGCCAACGCCAGCACAGTAGGCTTCAAGAGGCAGCAGTTCGCGGCCCGCGCTTTCCCCGAAATGCTTATCCAGCGGATTCACGATCCCGTCCGCGCAGGGCGCGCCGTGGTCGATCCCCGGCCCGTCATCGGGCTTTTGGGCACGGGTGCAGCCCTGGATGAACTGGCGCTGGACATGGCGCCCGCGCCGCTGCGGTATACCGGAAACCCCCTGGACATCGCCGTGGACGGGCCAGGCTTTTTCGCGGTCGAAACGGGGACAGGCCAGGTGGCCTATACCCGGGACGGCAGGATGACGGTGGGCGCCGACGGCTTCCTGCGCACCACCAGTGGCTTCTTGGTCCTCGGTGTGGACGGCCCCATTCCGGTGGGCGAGGGGGTTCCCGCCATCGATGAGACCGGGCAGGTGTACGTCAACGGGGAGGTGGTGGGCCAGCTCGCACTGTGGGAGTTTGCAGAGCCCAGAGCCCTGGCCCGCCTGGGAGACAACCTGCTGGCCCCGTCGGAAGGCTCGGGGGAGCCCCTCCCGGCCGTCGCGTCCCGGGTCCGGCAGGAACACCTGGAGGGCGCCAACGTCAACGTGGTGCGGGAGATGGTCGACCTCATCGCGACCCAGCGGGCTTATGAGGCCAATCAGAAGATGATCCAAGTGCAGGACGAGACGCTGGGGCGGCTGATCAACGACGCCGCGTCGCTGGCGTAAGGGAACGCCGCCGGCTGCGGGAGCGAGCGAGTGCGGTGGGGGTAAGACGGCAGGACGGCTGGACCAGAGATGGAGGCCGCAGGGCCGCCGACCGACTGAGGCGGTCCACCCGGGTGAGTCCCCCGCACTGCCTCCCGGAGGCGTTTTCCCGGAGAAAACCCAATCCTTGCGCGGGATGAGGCAGAAGGGGGATGTTCCGTCATGATGCGCGCGCTTTACACGGCTGCGTCGGGCATGAGCGGCCAGCAGTTCAACATCGACACCATCGCCAACAACCTGGCCAACGTGAACACGGCCGGCTTCAAGAAGAGCCGGGCGGACTTTCAAGACCTCCTTTATCAAAGCATCCGCTTCGCCGGTACGCCGGTGACCGCCGGGGCGCAGATCCCCACCGGCATCGAGGTGGGCCACGGCGTCCGGCCCGTTGCGACGCAGAAGATCTTCACTCACGGCACGCCTCGGCCGACCGAAAACCCGCTGGACCTGGCCATCGAAGGGGACGGCTTCTTTCAGGTGCTCCTTCCCGACGGCACCGTCGCCTACACCCGGGACGGCGCGTTCAAGAAGGACGGCGAAGGGCGGATCGTCACCTCCGACGGCTTTCTCCTGGAGCCTGAGATCGTGATCCCGGAGGACGCAGTGGAGGTGGCGGTCGGCGCGGACGGCACTGTCTCGGTGAAGCTCGCGGGGGAGAACGAGCCGCAGACCATCGGCCAGATCGAGCTGGCGCGCTTCATCAACCCCGCCGGGCTCCAGAGCATCGGCCGCAACCTCTACCTGGCCACGGCCGCTTCGGGAATGCCCATCGTGGGCACGGCCGGCATGGAAGGATTCGGGGCCATCGCCCAGGGCTTCTTGGAGATGTCCAACGTGCAGGTGGTCGAGGAAATGGTGGCCATGATCACGAGCCAGCGGGCGTACGAGGTGAACTCCCGGGCCATCCAGGCGGCCGACGAAATGCTGCAGACGGCCAACAACCTGAGGCGTTAAAGGCGGTAGGCGGCAGTGAGTAAGGCGAGGGGCGCGCGAGCCACGGGAGTGAGAGCCGCCGCGGCGTTGCTCTCCCTGCACGCGCTGGCGGCGGTCCTCTTCGCCGCAGGGATCCCGTGGGGAGCGGGCGCGGCGTTCGCCCAGTCCCTGGGCGAGCCGACTCTTGCCAGGGTCATCCTGCCGGAGCAGGCCTTCGTCGAGGGTGACGTGATCCGCCTGGGCGACATCGCCCGGGTGGAAGCGGCCGATCCCCGGCTGGCGGAGCGGTTGCGCGAGCTGGAGGTGGGCCGGGCGGCCCTGCCGGGACAGAGCCGGAGCCTCACCGTGGGTACCCTCCGGCTGCGGATGCGGCAGGCGCGGCTGCCGGAGCGGGCCGTCGAGATCGTGGCGGAGCGGGACCCGGTGGAAGTGATCACCCGCTATCAGGTGATCGCCAGGGAACAGCTGGAGGCGGCGGTGACCCGGTGGTATCTCCGCCACGCCGCGGTGCCGGAAGGGGCTGAGCTGAAGCTCGAGGTGAGCGTCGAGCCCCAGTGGGCGCCTGTGGGCCCGGTCCAGATCGAAGTGGCGCTGGCCGAGCCCAAGCTGGGCAACGTCGCGGTGCCGCTGGAGATCGTGGTCGACGGCCGGCCGTACAAGCGTGTCAACGCTAGCGTCAAGGCGTACGTGGAGCAAGAGGTCTGGGTCGCGGCCCGGCCGGTCTTGAGAGGCGAGACCATCGGGCCCGCCGACGCGACGCGGGCGACACGGATGTTTGCACAGCCTGTAGCGGGCCCCGTGGATCTGGCCGTCCCGGTGAGGGCGAAGCGGTACGTCCGGGAAGGGACGCCGTTGACGTGGGACGTGGTTGAGCCGGTGCCCGACGTGCACCGGGGCGACCGGGTGACCTTGGTGGCCGCCGTGGGCGGCATCGTGGTCCAGGTGCCCGGTGAGGCGCTGAGCGAGGGGCGCATCGGGGATGTAGTGACGGTGCGCAACCTCACGTCGGGCAACGTGGTGTATGGCACGCTGGACGAGGACGGAATTGTGTGGGTTTCCGTGTGGTAAGAGGAGTGATCGAGCCATGAAGAGGCTGATGGCAGCGGCGGCGCTGGTCCTCGTCTTGTGGGCGGGATCGTTGAGCGCCGCGGCAGGCTCGCTTTGGGACGACAGCGCTGGCTCCATGTTCGCCGACCGCAAAGCGCGGAACGTAGGCGACCTGGTGACGCTCATCATCGTCGAGCGGTCCGAGGCTTCGCAGGCGGCGCGTACGACCACGGCCAAAGACGGAGAGGTGTCGATCGGGCCGGGATTGGGGCTCTTCCAGGACGTGATCCCGTTGATCTCGGCCCGGGGCGGCGACAATCTGACCGCCGGCGGCACCACTACCCGGGGCAGCAGCTTGACGACGAAGATGACGACGCGGGTGGTGGAGGTGCTCCCCGGCGACATCCTGCGGATCGAAGGGCGCCAGAACATCATCGTCAACGGCGAAGAGCAGGAGATTGTGGTGTCGGGGCTGGTCCGGCGCCAGGACATCTCCCGGGACAACACGGTGCTCTCCACCTATGTTGCGGACGCCTCCATCTCGTTCAAGGGCGCCGGTGTATTGGGAGACAAGCAGGAGCCCGGACTCTTGACGCGGCTTTTCAACTGGCTGTTCTAGAGCGGGACCGGCGGTGCGGCCGGCCCGCACCGCCTCTCGGGAGTTTTGAAAGGGGTGAACGGGATGCGCGGTCCATCGAGGAGGGCCCGCCTCGGCGCGGCCGGTCTAGCGCTGGCGCTGGTCCTGGTCTTTTCCGGGGCGGCGCTGGCGCAGGAAGAGGCCAGCCACGTCCCCGTGGTGCGCATCAAGGACATCGCGCGGCTCGAGTCGGTGCGGGACAACCAGCTCACGGGCCTGGGGCTGGTGGTGGGCCTCGCCGGCACGGGCGACGGGCGCGGGTCTCAGGCCAACGTGCAGATGGTGGCCAACATGCTGGAGCGGTTCGGCCTGACCGTCAGTCCTGAGGACCTGCGGCTGAGAAATGTCGCCGCCGTGATGGTCACGGCGACGCTGCCCGCCTTCGCCCGGCCGGGGGATCAGATCGACGTGACGGTGTCGTCGTTCGGCGACGCCCGGAGCCTCCAGGGAGGCTACCTGCTGCAGACGCCGCTCCTGGCCGCCAACGGCGAGGTGTACGCCGTCGCGCAGGGGCCGGTTTCCATCGGCGGCTTCAACGTGCGCCGGGGCGGTTCGTCGGTGCAGCAAAACCACACGGCGGTGGGGATGATCGCCGGCGGCGCCGTGGTGGAACGGGCGGTCCCCGTGGAGCTCAGCGACGGCGAGACGCTCCGCTGGGTACTGCGGGAGGCTGACTTCACCACGGCCCACCGGGTGGCGGAGGCCATCAACGAGCGCTTCGGGGACCAACTGGCCCGGGCCGTCGACCAGAGCCTCGTGGAGGTCCGGATCCCTGACGCGCTGCGCTCCAACCCCATTCCCTTCATCGCGATGGTAGAAGAGCTGACCATCCGGCCGGACGCGGTGGCCCAGGTGGTGATCAACGAGCGGACCGGCACGGTGGTCCTGGGCCACGACGTGCGCATCGCCACGGTGGCCGTGGCCCACGGGGCGCTCACCGTCCGGATTCAGCCGGCGGTGGAGGTCTACCAGCCCTTGCCCTTCTCCGGCGGCGAGACCGTGGTCGCCAGGACCCCGCAGATTTTCGCGGAAGAGGGTAAGGGCCAGCTGATGGTGCTCCAGTCGGGAGCCAGCGTCGCCGAGCTGGTCAACGCGCTGAACGCAGTCGGTGCGACACCGAGGGACATCATCGCCATCCTCCAGGCCATCAAGGCCGCGGGCGCGCTCTACGGCGAACTGGTGGTGATGTGAGGTGCAGGTCGACGGGATTTCGCGGGTGCCGGGAGAGATCTTGTCCCAGCGGACGGCCGCGGCGGCGGGCCGCGCCGCGGACTTCGGCGCGGTCATGAAACAGGTGGCGGTTGAGCAAAAGGCCGGAGAGCTCGCGGCCCGGGCGTCCGGCGACGACCGGCGGGCCTTGGAGGAGGCGGCGGCCAGCTTTGAGGCGCTCTTTCTCCAGCACCTCCTGCAGAGCATGCGCAAGACCGTACCCAAGAGCGGCTTGATCGATACGGGGTTCGCCGGCGAAACCTTCTTGGCCATGCTGGACGATGCCTTGGCCCAGGAAATGGCGAAGGCCGGCGGCATCGGCCTGGCCAAAATCCTCCTCGACCAGCTGGCTCCCTAGCCCTCGCGCGCATGTCCCCCGGCTCGCGGCACGGACAGAGGAACGAGGCCTGTCGCGGCAGAACATCTGGATTTATGTAAAGTCGAGGTGGCATGCGTGAAGCGGAACCTTCCGCGGCGCCGGTGGATCGTGGCCCGGCGCCGCTTCATCTCCCTCCCCTGTTTCACGGTGTTGGCGGTACTCTTCCCTCTGGTGATGTCCCCGTTGGCAATGGCCTCAGCTGCCGCGGGCCGCGCTGCGGTCCAAGAGGCGGCACGCCTTCTCCCGGTCTCGTGGCGGCTGACGGGCGAGCGGTTCGAGCTCCGCTTTGAAGGGGTGGAGGACGGGGAATACAGGGTCAGCCGCAGCCTGACGCCGGCCAAAGTGGTGATCGACGCCGCCGTCCCCTGGGATCAGAAAAGCTTTGAAGTGCGGTTCGACGACCCGGCCATTCCCAAGGTGCGCTTTGGCAGCGGTCCCCTGGGGACCCGCGTCGTGATCGAGCTGGGCTATCTCCTTCCCCCGCCGTCGGTCGTCTCGGGCCGCGGGACTGTCGTTGTCAGCCTGCAAAGGGTGTTTCACACCGTCGACGTCACCTACGTCGCGCCGGGAGTGGAGTTCGGGCAGGTGCGGGGCGGCGGGGCCCAAGGGCCGTTTCGCGCCACGTTCCTGCGGGTCGATCTCCACCGCCCCGGCGTCCGGGTCTACCCGGCCCTGGCCGGCGAGCGCTTCGGGCTGGAGCCGGTGAGCCGGGCGGCGGCCCGTCTCGGCGCCCTGGGCGCCGTCAACGGCGGGTTTTTCGACTGGACGGGCCGGCCCTTGGGCCTCTTGATCCTCGACGGGCAGCTGGTGAGCGAGGACATCTACGGCAGGACCGCCTTTGGAATCCGGGAGGACGGGACCCCCTTCATCAGCCGCCTTTCGGTCTCGCTGTGGCTGGAGGGGCCTGAGGGCGAGAAACTCCCGCTGGACGGGATCAACCGGCTGCGGGCCTCGTTCCGCGAGGCGGTGGCGTATACTTCTCACTACGGACGCCTGCCCGCCGCCCGGGGTGCTCGCCTTTACCTCTGGGACGGCGTCGTCCTCTCCGAGCAGGAGTGGAGGGAGGTGCCCGAGGGCGGGCTGGTGATCGAATTCGATCCGGCCGATCGCCGCTTTTCGGAGGTCCTGCCCGGCCAGCGCTGGCGGCTGGAGTACGCCCTGTCGCCCGATCCGGGCGGCCCGGTCCGGGCGGCGCTGGGCGCCGGTCCTGCGCTCCTCATCGACGGCGAAGTGCGGATTACCGGAGTCGAAGAGCGGTTCCAGCGGGACGTGCTGGCCAGCCGGGCGCCCCGGACGGCTTTGGGCCTGACCGGAGACGGCAAGCTCCTGCTGGTGGTGGTGGACGGGAGAGCCGAAGGCTTCAGCTCCGGCATGACCCTGGAAGAACTTGCCGCGTTCATGAAGGAGTTGGGCGCCGTTTCGGCGATGAATTTAGACGGCGGCGGCTCAGCGACGCTGGTGGTCAGCGGCCGGGTGCTGAGCCGGCCTTCGGGGAGCGCAGAGCGGGCCGTCGCCTCGCTCCTCTTGGTCGAGGCCGGAAGATAGGAGTTGTGGCGATGAGAACCGATGCCAGCAGGGCGGTGCGCGCAGTCCTCGCGGCCGTAGCGGCGCTCCTCCTCTGGGGCGCGCCGGCGGCGGCCGCCGTCGAGGTGTATCCGGTGACGGCCCTGGAGCGAGGGGTGGCCGGCGTCGGCTACACCGTGGTGGAGGGGACCCGCATCGAACCGTTCGACGTGGAGATCCTCGGGGTGATGGAGGGCGCGGGGCCGGCGGGCAGCCTGGTCCTGGTGCGGGCCTCGGGAGAGGTGATCGAGCGGGCCGGCGGCATCGCCTCCGGCATGAGCGGGAGCCCCGTCTATGTGGACGGCAAGCTGCTGGGCGCCATCGGCTACGGTTTCGAGCTGGCCGACCACCGCATCGGGCTGGTCACCCCGGCCGCCGACATGATCCGGGTGATGGAGCTCATCCCGGTGGAAGAGGAAAGGGAGAGCGCCGGCGAGGCGGGGGAGGCCGTCCCGGGCGAGGGCGCGGCGCCCAGCGAAGGAGCAGGGGTGCAGGAGGAGCCTGCGGCCCTCTCCGGCCTGCCGGAGGGGATCGTGCTGGCGAGCTCGGCCGCGGAGGCGGCGCACCTTGCCGCCGCGGTCCCGCCCGGCGTGTGGGTGGCGAGGCCGGTCGCGGTGCCCCTGGCCGTGCAGGGCCTCGGCGCCCGGGCCATGGAGCGGCTGAGGGAGGTCTTCGCCGGGTACGACCTCATCCCGGTTCAGGCGGGAGGGCCGCCGGCAGGGAGGGAGATCGCTCCCGTGGTCGCTCCGGGGGCCGCCATCGGGGTGCAGCTGATCCGGGGCGACGTGGAGCTCACGGCCATCGGCACGCTCACCGCCGTGGACGGCCGGCGTTTCATCGCCTTCGGGCATCCTCTCTTCAACCGGGGCGAGGTGGACCACTTCGTCACGGGGGCGTACATCCACCACACCGTCCCGTCGATCAGCTTTCCCTTTAAGATCGGCGCGGCGCTGGCGCCCATCGGCAGCCTCCTGCAGGACCGGGGGGCGGCGGTGGCGGGCCTTTTGGACCGCCGCCCTGAAACCCTGGCGCTAGAGGTGCGGGTGAACGACCGGGACCGCCGGGTCGAACGGGAGTTTCACGCGGAGATCGTGCGGGACCGGGAACTCACCGTACCGCTGGCCGTGGTGGCGGCGCTGGAGGCGGTGGACCGGGCGCTGGACCGGCTGGGGTCGGGGACCGCCCGGGTGCGGCTCCGGATTGAAGGGGAGGGCATGCCCCGCCCCCTCGTGCGCGAGAACGTCTTTTACAGCGGGTCGGACGTGGCGGCGTCGGCCCTTTCCGAGCTCTTTGTGGCTCTCGACCTGCTGCACGGCAACGAGTTTCAGGACCCCAAGCTCACCGGGGTGTCGGTGGACATCGAGGCCGGGTACGAGCGGAGGACGGCCCGCATCGAGCGGGCCCGTCCCAGCCGGCGCCGGGTGGAGCAGGGGGAGACGGTAGACGTCATCGTGACGCTGCGGCCGTTCCGGGCCCCGGTCTTCGACGTGGCCGTCCCGCTGCACATTCCGGAGGACGTGGGCCCCGGAACCGTGACGGTCACCGTGCGCGGCGGGGTCTTCGGCGGGTACGTCTCCCTGCCGTCGGAGCTGGAAGGGGACTTGGCCCTGGCGCCGGTGGAAGGCGGGGAGGAAGGTCCCGTCAGCATCGAGGCGGAGAGCCTCGAGAAGCTGATCGACGAGTTTGAGCGGGAACCCCGGAACAACGAGGTCGTGGTGGAGTTTTACCCGCCGGCGTTCTTCAGCGGGCGCGACGAATACTCGCCGGACGGCGGCGCGTTGCCCGGCGAGGAGGAACCGGATGCCTGGCAGGAGGAGATCCCGGGCGCCGGGGATGATGCAGGAGCCGGGGACGGCTTCGCCGGCGAGGGGGACTCCGGCTCCGATGCGGAGGAAGACGGCGGCGCTGAGGACGGCGACGATGAACAGGCGGGATCCGGGAGCGGCGGGCGCCGGCGGCGCCGCGCGGACGACGCCGGCCAGGGCTCCCGGCCGGTCCGGGCCGTGCAGCCCACGGCATACGTCATCCACGGCGAGGCCCAGTTCACGTTGACCATCGAAGCGGCGCCGGCGGAGCAGGAGGAGCCCGGCGAGGAGGCCGCTCCGCCGCCGGAGCCGCCGGCGCCTCGGGGACCGCTGAGGATGCTGCCGACCCGCGCCGGTCGCTGAGCCTTCCTTCTTTTTCCTGCCGGTGATTGCCATTGCCGCCCGCAAGAGGAGCCGCGGGCGGGCGGCCCGAAGTCTCCCACCATGACGCGCGGCGAAGTCCCGGTACCGGAACCTGGCGCCGGCTCACCTCGGGGGAGCCCCCGGCGGGTGAGCCGTCTCTCCCTGGCGGTGCTGGCCCTGGCGGTCGCGGCAGCGGCCGCCTGGAGTCTCGGCGCGCGCCTGGTGGAACGGGCAAAGCAGGCCGTCGAGGAACAGCTGTCCGCGTCGGCCGGAGTACCGGTCTCCGTTGCCCGCATCACCTTGGCGCTCCCGCGGGGCGCGGTGCTCCACGGCGTCGAGGCCGGGCCCGTACAGGTCCGCCGCGTCCATCTGGATGTCTCGCTTCCCGGGTTGATCCAGCGCAATCCCTATCAGGCCGTCACCGGCGCGTCGGCGGACGGCGTGCGCCTCTCCTTGGGAACCGGCGACCCTTCCGCGGCCATCGCGGCCGCCCTGGACGCGGACTTCACCCTGGAGCCGGAGGGCGAGGGGCTGCGCGTCCGGGTAGGCCGGGGAAGCCTCAGAGTCGAAGAGAGCGCGTGGGACCTCGAGGGCTCCCTTCTCCTTGGACCTGAAGGCCCGTCTGCGCTGGAAGTCCGGCTCGTCCCCCGGGACGGCCGGGGCGACGTGACGCTGGCCGCTGCCCCGTTGGGCGCCGGCAAGTGGACGGTGGAGATACGGGGAGAGGGAGTGGACTTCCCGGCCCTCTGGACGCTTCTCGCGCCCTTCCTTCCGCACGAGGCGGCTTGGGGACTCCCCTCGCCGGGGCGCGGGCGCGCCTGGTTTCACGTGCAGCTGGCGGTGGGGCCGCGCGGCGTCGAGGAAGGACAGGGCGAGGCCCGCATCGAGCAGCTCGCGTGGGACGCCTTCGTCTCCGACCGGGTGCAAGGGCAGGCGGTCTACGCCGCGCGGGGGCCGGGCGAAGGCCGGGTCCAAGGGCGCGTGGAGCTGGGCGGGGCCTGGCTGGGGGCGACGCGCCTTGCCGGCGGCGTGGTGGAGTTTGCCTCAGGCCCCCGGGGCCTCGAGCTTTCCGGGAGCTTGGAGGCCGGCGGCGGCAGGATCTCGGCGGCGCGCCTCGTCCCCGGGCCGGCGGAGCTCTCCGGGGAGATCACGCTGGACGGGGTCGCCCTGCCCGCCCTGGAACAGGCCCTCCGGGACGTGGGACTGGCCCTGCCGGCCGGGCGCTGGCGCGGGCGGCTCAGCGGCCGCCTGGCCCTGAGCGGCACGCCTTCCGAACCTGCGGTCCGTTTCGCACTGCAGGGGGAGCGGGCGGGCGCCGCGGGAATCGCCGTGGACCGGGCCGAGGCCGCGGGAGAGTGGCGAGACGGCCTGTGGCGGGTCGAGCGCATCGACGCCGGCGGCCCCGGCGATTTTCGCCTCGCGGCCTCCGGGAGCTGGGCGCCCGGACAGAAGGTCGACCTTGAGGCGGACTGGCAGGCCCTTTCCCTCGCGACGCTCGGGACGTTCCTGGACAACCCCTTGCTGCAGGCCGTCACGGGGACGGTAGACGGCAGGCTCCGGCTGGAGGATGCCGGCGGAGGGCTTTCCGTCTCCGGGCAGATCGGGGGCCGGCTGGAAGGCCAAGGCCCTCCCGTCCACCTGGAAGCGGCGCTGGACGGCCGGGCCGGGGGACCCTTTCAAATCGGCGGGACGCTGGCCGCGGGCGAAGGCACCGCCCGGGTGCGGTCCCTGTGGGGCGCCGGTGAAGTGAGCCTTGAGGCGTCTCTGGAGCGCTTTCCCCTCGCGGCCGCGACGGGACTTTGGGGATGGCCCGGGGTCCAGGGGGAGGCGTCGGGCCGGGTGCAGCTGGCCCGGGCGGCCGGCGGGGCGTGGACCGGCGCCGGAAGCCTCGAAGTTCCCCGGCTGAAGGCGGGCGGCGTCGAGCTGGCCGGCGTTCAGGCTGTGCTGGACTTGCCGGGGCCGGCGCCGGGAGAGGCGAGCTCAGGGCAACCCTGCCGCACCTGCCTCTTCGGTGAAGGGAGGCTGGAGGGGAGGATCGTCCCCTCGCGGCCCGGGGAGCGGGCCAGCGACGTGCACCTGGCGGCGGCATTCCGCGGGGATCGGGTGGAGCTGGTGCCTTCGTCCATCGCTCTATGGGGCGGCAGGGTGACGCTGTGGGGCGGGGCCCGGGCCGCAGAGGACGGGCGCTGGCGCTTGGACCTGCGGTCGGAAGGAAAGGGCCTGCGTTTCGCACGTTTCGGCTCCACCGCCGATTTTGACTTCCACGCGGCGCTGGCGGGGCCGGTGGACGGGCTGAAACTGACGGCAGCAGCCCGGGTGGCCCAGGGAGAAGTGGACCTGTTCCAGCTGCCGGCGCGCGCGGGCGGCGCGGGGACGAGGGGGGCGGCTCCGGGATCCGGAGTGGCCCTGGATCTCAGCCTCCAAGCGGCCTCGCTGCGCCTCAGGGCGCGCTCGCTGCTCGACGCCGAGGTCGCGGGTTCCATGCGGGTGACGGGGGCCGGGGGCCAGCTGCAGGCGAGCGGCGACTTCGAGGTGGTGCGCGGCTCTTTCGGATACCTCGGGAGGCGGTTTGAGATCGAGCGGGGGAGCGGCTCCTTCCAGGGGACCAGCCTGGTGCCGGTCCTGAACGTGACCGGGAGGACCCGGGAAGGGGGCGTCACCCTCTACGTCGACGCGGTGGGGCCCGCGGATGACCTGGCGCTTTCGTTCCGGGTGGACCCGCCGCTGGACGGGGAGAGGCTGCGGGAGCTGGTGATGGAGCCGCTCGGAGGCTCATCCAGCCTGAGCGGCGACTGGGGGGCGCTGGCCCGGGTCCTGGCGGCCATCGTCAACCGCCAGGTGGTCTCCGAAGTCTACTGGTCCTTGGGCCGGGCGCTGGAGGAAGCCCTGGGAGTGGACATGGTGGAAATCGCCCAGGGCGACGGCGACGCCCTCCTCCTCCGCCTGGGCAAGTACGTCACGCCGGAGCTCTACGTCGCGTACCGGCGGGATCTTTCCCAAGGGCGCGAGCAGACCGTCTCCCTGGAGTACTCCCTCGGCCGCCACAGCCAGCTCAGAACCAGCTGGGACCAGGAGCGGGGGACGTTCCTGGAGCTGGGCGTCTCGCTTCCCTTCTGAACGGGTGTTCACCGCCATCCACGCTCCGTCTTGGAAACAATCGGCGGCGCTGCTCCCTTTTCCCCCGGTCTATGGGGGAGGAGACCATCTCCGGCAAAGCGAAACTCGGTGGGCGTAAGCGATCGGGGGCAGCGAGATCACGCTTCCGGAGGCAGGACGCGCCGCCGGAAGAGGAGGTTTTCGACGTCGATGGCGTTGGGACACATGCTGCGGCGGGTCGCCGCGCTCTTGGCAGCGGTCGCGCTGGCGGCCGGAGCGGCCGCCGGGGCCGCGTGGGCTCAAAGTGCGGGTGAAGCGCCCGGGCAGACGGTGATCGTCCGGGCGATCGCGGTAGAAGGGAATGCGGAGGTCGATACGGAGCAGATCCTGGCCCAGGTCCAGGCGACCCGGGTGGGCGAACCGCTGGACCCGGTCAAGCTGCAGGAGGACGTCTACCGCATCGCGGAACTGGGCTATTTCGAGAGCGTCCAACCGGACGTCTACGCCTTTCAAGACGGGGCGCGCGTGGTCTTCACCGTCCAGGAGTTTCCGGTGATCCGGGCGGTGGAGGTGACCGTGGCGGAGGAGGTGGTCTCGCCCGAGGACGTGATCGGCCTCCTCAACATCCGGACGGGCGAGGTGCTGAACGCCAACGCCCTCACCGCGCAGCTCCAGCGGCTGCCGGTCCTGGCGGGCGAGCGGCTGGGCTACATCCTGCAAGTAACCGGCGTCGAGCTGGCGGGCGAAGCGCGCGAGATCCTGGCGCTGGACGTCGCGCCGGTGCGGGTGGGCGAGATCATCATCGAAGGGAACGAAAAGACCAAGGACTACGTGATCCTGCGGGAGCTCACGTTTAAGACCGGCGACATCCTCAGCATGGACGCCGTCCGCGACTCCCTGAGGAAGCTGGGGCAGTTGGGGTACTTTGAGCCCATCATTCCCGACTTCCTGCTCACCGAAGACCCGCTGGTCGTCGACGTCCTGCTGCCCGTATCGGAGCACAAGACCGGCCGGGCCGCCTTCGGCGCCGGGTACAGCAGCAAGGACGGGCTCGTGGGCTACGTCGAAGTGGCGGACACCAACCTCTTCGGCCGGGGCCAGACGGCCAACATCAAGTGGGAGTTCGGCAAGCGGGTCAACATGTACGACGTCAGCTTCATGGAGCCGTACCTCTTCGGGACGAACACGTCCGCCGGCTTCAGCCTCTACAACGACCGGCGGCTGGAGTACGACGCCGAGGCGCAGTCGAACTACTGGGCGCACCGAAGGGGCGGCGACGTGACGCTGGGCCGGCCCCTGGGCGCCTTCACCCGGGGATCGCTCACGTTCAGGGCCTACAGCACCGAGACGGAGCCGGCCGCCGGGGGCGCACACGTGCCCACCAGCCACCTGACGCACTCCATCATCGCGTCGGTGCGGACGGACACGTCGGACCACCTGCTCTATCCCACGGAAGGCTTCCGCAGCCTCTTCTCGGTGGAGGCGGCCACTCCGGCCTTCGGCGGCGACACGGAGTTCACCAAGTACCAGGCTTCGTTTTCCCGTTACGTCAAGGTGGGGCGGAACGACCAGACGTGGGCGTTCCGGGTGCTGGCCGGCGTGGGCACGGGCACCATCCCGGTGAACGAGAAGTTCCGGGTGGGCGGCGCCGAGACCGTGCGGGGCTACCGCTACGGCGCGATGCAGGGCGACCGGATGCTGGTGGGCCAGGTGGAGTACCGCTTCCCCATCAACCAGAACATCCACGGTGCGGTCTTTTACGACCTGGGCAAAGCGTGGAGCGGCGACGAGTTCAACTTGAAGGACTTCAAGCGAGGCGGCGGCGTGGGCATCCGGTTCATGACCCCGCTGGGCGTGATGCGGCTCGACTACGGGATCGGCGAAAACGGAGGCCAGGTCTACTTCAGCCTGGGACCGACGTTTTGAGGCAGAACGGGGAAAGAGGGGCGCGGGGGGGGGGCCGGCCGCCCCCCGCCGCGGGCCCCCCCCCCCCCCCCCGCGGGGGAGGGGGGGGGGGGGGGGGGGGGG
>PKEX01000036.1 GCA_002919235.1 Clostridia bacterium | reverse complement strand
CGCCCCCATCGTCTAGCGGCCTAGGATGCATGGTTCTCAGCCATGAGACCGGGGTTCGAATCCCCGTGGGGGTACCAGTGAAAAAGCCCTGCGTTCGCAGGGCTTTTTCGTTTCCGCCCTCCGGCCGCCGCGGTCGATCACGGTGAAGCCGGTGAGGTATAATAGAGGCGATGATACCCCCTAGGGTATCTCTTCGAGGGCATCTCGCCGAAAGCGGCCGGCCCGGCGGGCTCCGGGACGGGATAGGAGGGACTCCGGTGGAAGAGAAGGGAATCAGCGGCGCTGCCGGTGGGACGGCGATCAACGACGAGCGGATCATCCAGAAGGTAGCGGCTTCTCCTTGGGTCGAAGACGAGGGCGGCCGGCGACCGCGGGTCATCGCGGTGGTGGGGCTCTCCGCCAAGGAGGATCGGCCAAGCTACCTCGTGGCGCGGGAACTGCAGCGGCAGGGGTACCGGATCGTTCCCGTCAATCCCCGATACGACGAGGTCCTCGGGGAGAAGGCGTACAAGAGTCTGGATGACGTTCCTTTCCCGGTGGACGTGGTGCAGGTCTTCAGGGCGCCGGCGTACGTGACGCCCGTGGCTGAAGCGGCCGCCAGGCGGCCGGAGAAACCCGTCTTTTGGATGCAGGAGGGGGTCGTGAGCGAAGAGGCCGCCGGGATCGCGGCCGCCGCGGGCCTGCCGGTGGTCATGGACCGCTGCCTCTGGCGGGAAGTGCAGAGGCTGCAGGCAGCCGGCTCTCTCCCCCTGGTGGTCCGGCGGGAGAAGCGATGACGGCGGCGGGCGGAAGACCGGCGCCCTTAAGCCCGGAGGACCAGGGGTTCGCCCGGCGGCTCGCCGGTCTCCTGGGTGCGGACTTGGAAGAGGCTCGGCGCTTGACCGGGGACGTCCTTTACGTCCGGCTGTCCGACGGAAGGCAGCTGGCCGCGAAGGGCGTCGCCCGGCAGAGCGCGGCCACGTGGCGGCCGGGGGAGCCGTGGGCGGAACTGGTGGCGCTGGACGCCCTGGGGGCGGAAGGGGCACCCGTTCCCAAGCTGGTCGCGGCCGACCTTGAGCACGGCTGGCTCGCCATGGAGTTCGCTGACGGCAGCGACCTGGCGCGCGCCCGGCGCCTGCCGGCGCCAGGGGCCTTCGCCGCCCTGGCCGGCGGGCTCGAGCGGCTTCACCGGGCGTTCGCGCGGGCATGGGACGCCCTGGCGCCCTGGGCCGTAGAAGGCCCGGCGCGAGAGCGGGAATGGGCGGCGGGTCTGCTGCCTTTCCTCGACGAAGAGGGCCGCGCGGCCTGGCAGGACTTGGCCGCTGAAGCTCTTGAGCGGCCGGAAGCGGTTCCCGGGCCGCTGGACGTGCAGGCGGCCAACGTGGTGTGGCAGGGCGAGCAGGTCACCTTTTTAGACATGGCTTCCTTCGGGTATGATGGCAAGGAGAAGCGCCTGGCGGCGTACGCCCAGCGAGCCGGGCCCGAGCCCGTGAGCCTCCTCGACGCGGAGGCCTACGCCTACTACCGGCGGGCCATGGGGCGGAAGGCCGCTCTCCGCTTGGCCTTTTTCGACTTCCTGTATTGGGGGATGGCCCTGGCGCGGGTGTTCGCCGCTGCCCGCCATCCCGGTTCCGCCGCGGCGAGGCGGCTGGAAGAGGCATGGGGCCCGCCGCAAGCCCTGGTGGCGCCTTTGGCCGCGATGTGGCGGCGGCCGCGGCTAGACGATCTCAGGGTAGAGCGGGTGCGGCGGGGACTGGTGACTTGGAAAGAGGGAGCCCCGGGGCCGGCGGGGAAGTAACCCGTCGCCGGTCATCCGGCCAGTTTTTCGCAAGGAGGAGTGTCAGGCATGCAGGAGTGGAAGCCCAGAGGCCGGGACGTGGTCATCGGCGGCGTGCCGTGGCTGGCTCGCTGCGCGGACAAGGCCCGGGCGAAGGCGGAGGGGACCATCGGGGACTACATTTACCCGTGCCCCATCGACCAGCGTTTCCTGGCCGAGGCGGGGATCTCTCCCGAGGATTTCATGGAGCTCGCGACCAAGGCCAAGGACGACGACGAGCTGGTCGCCGCCTTCTTGGAAAAGAGCCGCCGGAAAGATTGGAGCGGTTTCCAGCCGTAAGCGAAATGCGGTGCGGAGGAGCGCGGCTCCGCAAGGGGAAGCGCTCTTTCCGCTTTTTTGGCCCGAAAGTTTCCCGCCCCTTTGGGACAACGCTACAGGATGGGAGCCGCCGCGACCAAGTCGAGCTGCCCAAAGGGAGGGATGACGTTGGGCTTTTGGGAGTCGATCCGGAAAAGCTTGGGCCTGGACGGAGCCGGCGACCTTGAGATCGGCGAAGAGCTGGTCGAACAGCCGCTTCACGGCGGGGTGGGAGCCGCCGAGGATTACCAGCTGGGTCCCGACGACGGCGTCAGGGTGTTCCCGATGCCCATCACCGCGGAAGCGGACGTGGTGGTCTCGTACTCGGGCCTGCTGGCGAAGGCCGGTGCCACCCAGGTCTACCTACACTGCGGCGAAGGGCCCGGCCCTTGGCAAAACGTGCGGGACGTGCCGATGGAGGAAGGGCCGCCGGGGACGTGGACGGCCAGGCTCACCGCGGGCGACGGAGGCACGCTGGAGTTCTGCTTCCACGACGCCGCGGGCAACTGGGACAACAACAACGGGGTCAACTGGAGCGTCACGGTGCACTCCGGGCGCGACCCCCACTGAAACGCCAGGGCGGCCGGAGCCGCCCGCCGCCTCCGGCGCGGGGCGCCGGAGGTTTTTTCGTATCGTGGCGGGCCTAGGCTCCTCAGGCAGGAGTCTACGGCAGGAGGCTTCCGCCGCCGCAGGGAATCTGTTCTCAAAGGCCCATGGTCGTGGGAGGAGATGACTGATGCGTGCTTCTCCAGAGGAGACGCGGCTCTTTCCGGTAGCCGAACTCCAACCGCAGCCCACCGCCAAGGAGATCTTACGGAGGGTCTACGAAGCGTTGGAGGAAAAAGGGTACCGGGCGGTCGACCAGATCGTCGGGTATTTGGTGTCGGGCGATCCTGCCTACATCACCAGCCATAAAGAAGCCCGCCTTTGGATCCGAAAGGTGGAACGGGACGAGCTTTTGGAGGAAATCGTCCGGTTCTATCTCGAAAACGCGTAAATCACACCAGGCAAAGCGGGGGCATCCGGGGGTCGCGCGCGTAGGAGGTCGACGGATGGCAGTCTTTCGAATCGCCGGGGGCGCTCCCCTCTATGGACACGTCACGGTCGGGGGCTCGAAAAACTCCGCACTCGCCATCTTGGCCGCCGCGGCGCTGGCGGAAGGCGAGAGCGTGCTGGAGAACATACCGAAACACACGGATGTCTACGTCATGTGCCGCATCCTCGAAGAGCTGGGGGTGCGGGTCTGGGTGGACCAAAAGGGCCGCTTTCACGTGGACGGCCGCGGCCTTTCCCGCTACACCCCCTCCTACGACCTGGCGCGGCGGATCCGCGGCTCCATCTACACCGCCGGGCTCTTGCTCGCCCGCTTCGGCCGGGCGGAGGTGCCCTTGCCCGGCGGCTGCGCCATAGGCTCCCGCGGCGTGGATTTCCACATCAAGGGCTTCCAGCAGCTGGGCGCCGACGTCTCCATCGAGCACGGGCTGATCAAGGCGGAGACCGCGGGACTGGTGGGGACCAAGATCTACATCAACCGGGCCAGCGTCGGCGCGACGGTGAACATGATGCTCGCCGCCGTCCTGGCGAAAGGGACGACAGTCCTGGAGAACGCAGCGAAAGAGCCGGAAGTGGTCGACCTGGCCATCTTCCTCAACGCCATGGGTGCGAAGATCCGGGGCGCGGGGACCGACGTCATCAAGATCCAGGGCGTCAGCAAGCTGCAGCCCGCGGAGTACAGCATCATCCCGGACCGGTTGGAGGCAGGGACCTTTATGATCGCCGTCGGCGCCTGCGGCGGGGAAGTGACCCTGCACAACGTGGTTCCGGAGCACCTGCGGACCCCTGTGATCAAGCTGAAAGAGGCGGGTCTTCACATCGAGGCCGGCGACAGCGAGCTGGTGGTCCGCTCCCACAAGCGGCCCGTCAGCGTCGACGTGGAGACCGCGGTGTATCCCGGCTTTCCCACCGATCTCCAGCAGCCCTTCGTCGCCATGATGTCCGTGGCCGAAGGGACCAGCGTCGTCCGGGAGACCATCTTTACGGACCGCTTCCGCTACGTCGACGAGCTCCGGCGGATGGGAGCGGACATCAAGATGGAGCAAGACACCGCCATCGTGCGGGGAGTTCAGCGGCTCACGGGGGCGCCCGTGGAGGTGTCGGACCTGCGGGCGGGAGCGGCGCTGGTCATCGCGGCGCTGGCTGCCGACGGCGAGACGCGGGTCGAGGGCGCGGAGGTGCTGAGCCGGGGGTACGAGCGCATCGACCAAAAGCTCGCGGCGCTGGGAGCCCGCATCGCCGTGGAGGGCGAGATCGACAGCGACGGGCTTTTCGCTGAGCTCTGCCATCCCATGCGGGTGGAGACGTGAACGGTCACGGCGCGACGGCCACCGGGCCCTCTTGGACTTTGAGCCGGACATACAGCGTGCTGCCGATCACGATGAGAGTGGGTGCTACCGCAAAGTCCTGCTTGTCGACGTGCAACGTCCGCTGCAGGGCTTTTTCAATCAGAGCGGGGTTGAGGGAGTCGATCTCGTCGCCCACCAGGTGAGCGAGGAGGTCGTGGACCGCTTCTTCGATGTGCAGGCGGACGTGCTCTTGCAGGGGCGTTTCGAGCTCCACCTGTACGGAGCGGACCGGCGCGCGGCGGGAGGCAGTGAGGGCTCGCTCCCGGCTGGCCAGCTCTCCGGCGAGGCGCTCCACTTCGTCCATGAGCAGCGCGTTGTCCAGCGTGAGGCGGTCCAGCTGGTGTGCCAGCCGCACCGTCGCCAGGCTCGCGCCGAGGACGGCGCCGAAGAGGATGAGCCCGAGCCACTGCCACGAAAAGCGCGCCGCGGCAGGGGGCACGCTCATTCGCCTCCCGCGAGGGCCAGGACCAGCCAGTACCCGGCGCTGGCCCCGAGAAAGCTGCTGACGATCAAGGCCAAGTGCTGCAGGAGAAGGCGGAACTCGCCCGTCCATACGCCCGCGTCCAGTGCCTGGATGGTGGGGAAGGTGCCGCCGAGGGCCACCACCATGGCCCACAGTTTGATGGGCTTGGCGATGACCAGCATGGTGTGGACGGGGGAGTCCGGCGAGACCACGGTGGCCAGGGAACCGATGACGGATCCGCCCACCACCACTCCCAGCGCCGTGAAGAACGTCAGGGCGACGTCGTAGAGCGTGCTCAAGGGCGCCCACCTCTCCATCTGGAAGGTATGCGGGGCCGGGCGGGATTACCACCGGCGCGAACCGGGCTTGCGGTGAGGGGAAATCGAGATTGGCCGCGGAGTTTGTACACCTGCACGTGCACTCCCATTTCAGCCTGCTCGACGGCTGCGCCTCCCCGGCTGAGCTGGTTCACGAGGCGAAGCGGCTGGGGATGAAAGCCATCGCGCTCACCGACCACGGCGCGCTTCACGGCGCGGTGCAGTTCGTAAACAGCGCCCGGGAAGCGGGAATCAAGCCGCTGGTGGGCTGCGAGGTGTACGTCGCCCCCGAGGGGCTCGGCCCGGGGGAGCGGGGCGGCCGGGAGTCCTCGTATCACCTCACCTTGATCGCGGAGAACGACACGGGTTATCGCAACCTGTCCCGCCTCTCCACCTACGGGTTCCTGCACGGGTTTCACTACCGCCCGCGCGTCGGCCGGGAACAGCTCAGGGAGTACCGGGAGGGATTGATCGCCCTCTCGGGCTGCCTGGCCGGGGAAATCCCGGCGAAGCTCCTCGCGGGCGACTACGCCGGGGCGAAAGAGACGGCGGCCTGGTACGCCGAGACCTTCGGCAAAGACCGCTTCTACCTGGAGCTGATGGATCACGGCCTCAGAGAGCAGGAGGCGGTCAACCGGGGCTTGCTCCGGCTCCACCGGGAACTGGGCCTTCCCGTGGTGGCCACCAACGACGTCCACTACGTTTCAAGGGCGGACGCGGTGACGCAGGACCTGCTCATCTGCGTGCAGACGGGAAAGCGCCTCGACGAACCGGGGCGGCTGCGCATCGAGACCGACCAGCTTTACTTGAAGCCGGCGGTCGAGATGGCCCGGGCGTTCGGGCACATCGACGGGGCCCTGGCCAACACGCTGGCCATCGCGGAAAGGTGCCAGGTGGTTCTCGAGAGGCAGGGGTACCAGATTCCCCGCTTCGCGGAAGGAGAGGACGCCGGCCGCCGCCTGCGGGAGGAGGCGCTGCGAGGCGCGACGGAACGGTTCGGCGACCCCCTGCCGGAGCCGGTGCGGGAGAGACTCGAGCACGAGCTGGACATCATCCAACGGATGGGCTTTGCGGACTATTTCCTCATCGTGTGGGACTTGGTCCGCTTCGCCCGGTCCCGGGGGATCGCGGTGGGGCCGGGGAGAGGCTCCGCCGCGTCGAGCCTGGTCGCGTACGCCCTGCGGATCACGGACGTCGACCCGCTGGCCCACGGCCTTCTGTTTGAGCGGTTTCTCAATCCCGAGCGCGTCACGATGCCCGACATCGACATCGACTTTTGCTTCGTCCGGCGGCCGGAGGTGCTGGAGTACGCGGCCCGGCGCTTCGGGGAGGACCGGGTGGCGCAGATCGGAACCTTCGGCACTCTGGCTGCCAGGGCCGCCGTCCGGGACGTGGGCCGCGTCCTGGGCCTGCCTTACGGTGACGTCGACCGCGTGGCCAAGCTGATCCCGCCGGGGCTCTCCCTGGGCGAAGCAGTGGAGCGGGAGCCTGCCCTGGCCCGGCTCATGGAGGAGGATCCCCAGGCCAAAGCCTTGATCGACGCGGGGCTCAAAGTGGAAGGAAAGCCCCGCCATCTCTCGGTGCACGCGGCGGGCATCGTCATCGCCCCGGTGCCGCTCGCGGACGGCGTCCCGCTCTGCCGGACGTCGGACGGCACGGTGATCACCCAGTACTCGGGCGAGGACCTGGAGGCCCTGGGATACCTCAAGATGGACCTGCTGGGTTTGCGGACGCTGACGGTGATCGACAAGGCGCTCGAGCTCATCGGGAGACGCCCGGAGGGGGCGCCGGACCTGGACGGGATCTCCCTGGAGGATCCGCAGGTCTACGCAGCGCTTTGCCGGGGAGATGCCGGAGGTGTGTTCCAGCTGGAGACCGGGATGTTCCGGGACCTTCTCAAAGAAGTGCGGCCCCGGGGATTCTCCGACCTGGTGGCCATCCTGGCCCTGGGACGCCCCGGCCCCATGGCCCACCTCGGCGAATACCTGGCCCGCCGGCGCGGCGAGCGTCCGGTGACCTATCCCCATCCGGCGGCGGAGCCTTTCCTGGCCGAGACGTACGGCATCATGCTCTACCAGGAGCAGGTGATGCAGCTGGCCATGGCTTTGGCCGGCTACTCCGCGGGCGAAGCCGACCTCCTGAGAAGGGCTATGGGGAAGAAGAAGCCGGAGATCATGGAAGAGGAGCGGGCCCGCTTCGTCGCCGCCGCCGTGCGGAAGGGCATCCCGGAGGAAGAAGCCCAGGCCATCTTCGCGGACGTGGCCCGCTTCGCCGAATACGGCTTCGCCAAGAGCCATTCGGTGGCGTACGCCCTGGTCGCGTACAAGACCGCCTATCTCAAGGTGCACTACCCGGCGGAGTTCATGGCCGCCCAGATGAGCAGCGTCTCCGCGGCGTCGGAGCGCCTGGGCCGGTACGTGCGGGAGTGCCAGAAGGCGGGCCTCACCGTGAAAGGGCCGGACATCAACGAGAGCGGCGTCGAGTTTTCCGTAGACGGAGAGGCGATCCGGTTCGGGCTGGCCGCGGTGAAGCACGTGGGCCGCGCCTTCGCTGAGGCGGTGGTCGCCCGCCGGGGACAGCGCCCGTATGCTTCCCTCGACGACCTGTGCCGGCGGCTCGCCGGTCCCCAGCTGAACCGCAAGGCCCTGGAGAGCTTGATCCGGGCCGGGGCGCTGGATTCTCTGGGGCCCCGTTCAGCTCACCTGGCCCGGCTCGAGCAGCTGGCGGCCGACGGGCGCCTTTCACGGGGAGCGGGGGACGGCGACCAGGTCGCGCTGTTCGAGGACACGGCCGCTGCCGCCGGGCCGGAGAGCGGCCAGGAGGAACTCTCGCCGGAGGAGCGGCTGACAGACGAGCTGGAGCTCCTGGGCACTTACCTTTCCATCGACCCGCTGGAACCTTTCCGGGAGATCGCCGAGGCGTACCCGGCGCCGGTGGAAGGCGGCTCCGGGCCGGAGCCGGCGGTGGCCGGCGTGGTGGTCGCGGTGCGGCTGGCGGAGGCCCGGCGCGGGGGCACCATGGCCTTCGTCCAGATAGAGGACGTGCACGGCTCCGAACTCGAAGTGATCCTCTTTCCCAACCTGTACCGGCGGCTGGGCGCGCTGGCGGTCGGCAAGGTCCTGGCGGCCGAAGGGCGTGTCGAAGAAGAAGGCGGTTTGCGGCTGGTGGCCTCAGAGGCCCGGCTGGCATCGGGAAGGCCGGTGGTGGTGTCGGTGGAGCGCCGGGAAGCCCTGGCCCGCGTCCGCGGGGTGCTGCGGGAGCATCCGGGGGAAAGCCCGGTGATCCTCCGGCTGGTCGGGCCGGGCGCGACCGCACGCCTCGCCCTGCCGCCGCGGTTTTGGGTGGCCGGGGCGGACGCTCTCCGCGCCGCGTTGAATAAGGTAGAGGGAGTCTCCGTGGCGTGAAGCCGGGCCGCGGCGGGCCACCGGAAGGAGCGGATGAGTCGCCAATGAAAGATGACATCGTACGAGCCCTCAAGCAGCGGGGCGTCGGGGTCGAGGACATCGCCCAGATCGTGTACGAACTCCAAAGGCCGTACTTGCCCTCGCTCACCTTCCAAATGTGCAGGGAGAGCGTGGAAGCGGTGCTGAACAAGCGAGAGGCCCAGCACGCCATCCTGACCGGACTCGCCTTGGACCAGCTGGCCGAGGAAGGGCTCCTTCCCAGCCCGCTGCAGGAGATCATCGCCCGGGACGAGCCGCTCTACGGAGTGGACGAGATCTTGGCGCTGGCCATCACCAACATCTACGGCAGCGTCGGGCTGACCAGCTTCGGGTATCTCGACAAGCGCAAGCTGGGCATCATCGGCCGGTTGAACCGGCACGCCGGCGGCCGGGTGAACACCTTCCTGGACGACTTGATCGCGGGCATCGCCGCCGCCGCCAGCGCGCGGCTGGCGCACCAGGCCGGCGGGGCGGGCCAGGAAGACCCGGCGCAGCAGGCGGCGGAGTAGGCCAAGTTGACGCTGGCTTTTTCGCTGATCTATAATCAATCCGAAGGTTGCGGCCCAATTTCCGGAAAGACCGGTGGCAGGCCGCGATGGAGGTGCGCTGGGTGGCGGCGGAGCGCGATGCGGTGGTTGCCGGCGATTTTGTGGTCATCAAGGCGCTTCAGGACGGGGTAACCATCATCGGGCTCACCCGGGGCAAGGATACCAAGTTCCACCACACCGAAAAGCTGGACCGGGGCGAGGTGATGGTGGCCCAGTTCACCGAGCACACCTCTGCCATCAAGATCCGCGGGCGTGCCGAGATCCTGACGAAGCACGGGCGGATCGAAGCGGGAAGCTAGGAGCGTGAACGCCTTGGCCAACGGCGTTTTTGAATGGGAAGTTCCCCTCGTCGAGCTGGAAAAGCGCATCGAAGAACTGCGCCGCTTCACGCATGACGAGGGGATCGATTTTACAGAGGAGATCGCCACGCTGGAGCGCAAGGCGGAGAAGCTCCGCCGCGAGATCTACGCCTCCATGACGCCGTGGCAGCGGGTGCAGATGGTGCGCCACTCCAAGCGGCCGACCACGCTGGACTACATCGGGCTCATCTTCGACGAATTCATCGAGCTGCACGGCGACCGGACCTTCCGCGACGACCCCGCCATCGTGGGCGGCATCGCCCTCTTGGATGGCAGGCCGGTCACGGTCGTCGGACCGCAGAAGGGCCGCGACACGAAAGAGAACATCCGGCGCAACTTCGGCCTGCCTCACCCGGAAGGCTACCGGAAGGCCATCCGCCTCATGGAGCAGGCGGAGAAGTTTGGCCGGCCCATCATCACGCTGATCGACGTCGTCGGGGCGTATCCGGGCATCGAAGCGGAGGAGCGGGGACAGGGGGTGGTCATCGCCGAGTCGATCCGGCGCATGTCCTTCCTCAGAGTCCCCATCATTTCGGTCATCACCGGCGAGGGAGGAAGCGGTGGAGCGCTGGCCATCGGCGTGGGCAACCGCCTGCTGATGCTGGAGAACGCCTGGTACTCGGTGATCTCCCCGGAGATGTGCGCGCAGATTCTCTGGCGGGACGTGAAGCGAGCGCCGGAGGCCGCTCAGTCCCTGCGGCTGACGGCCAAGGACCTGCTGGAGCTCGGGGTCATCGACGAGGTGATCCCGGAACCGCTGGGCGGCGCGCACCGCGGTCCGGAAGAGGTGGCGGCGTCCATCAAGGCGGCCATCCTCAGGCACCTTTCCGAACTGGACCGGCTCTCCCCCGACGAGCTGGTGGAAGACCGGCTGGCCCGCTACCGCAGGATCGGCGCCGTCGCCCAAGCGAGCCAGGCCTGACCGCGGGGCGCCGGGGCGGGGCCTCCAGCGGCGCTGGAGAGCTCATTGGAGAAGGGGTGGACGAGTCTTGGCAGAGACGGTGCGCCGCATCGGAGTGCTGACCAGCGGAGGCGACGCCCCGGGCATGAACGCCGCGATCCGGGCGGTGGTGCGGACCGCACTCTCGCAAGGGGCCGGGGTCGTCGGCATCGAGCGGGGCTTTCACGGCCTGATCCACGGGGAGTTCGTCGAGCTGAACTCGCGGTCGGTGGCCGACATCATCCACCGGGGCGGCACCATCTTGAAGAGCGCCCGCTCCGAGGCCTTCAAGACCCCCGAGGGGCGGCAGAAGGCCGTCGAAAACCTGAAGCAGGCCGGGATTTCGGCCATGGTGGTCATCGGCGGCGACGGGTCGTTCCGCGGGGCAATGGCCTTGACCGCGATGGGCGTGCCCGCCGTCGGCGTTCCCGCCACCATCGACAACGACATCGCCTGCACCGACGTTTCCATCGGCTTTGACACGGCGATCAATACGGTGATCGACGGGATCAACAAGATCCGGGACACGGCCACTAGCCACGAGCGGATCTACGTGGTGGAGGTGATGGGCCGGGAGTCCGGCTTTATCGCCTTGTGGGCCGGTCTGGCCGGCGGTGCGGAGTCCATCCTGATCCCCGAGATCCCTTACGATCTGGACGCCGTCTACCAGCGGATCGTCCAGGGACAGCAGCTGGGAAAGAACCACAGCATCATCGTGGTAGCCGAAGGCGTGGACGGTCCTCCCAGCGGCGAGGCCGAGAGCGTCGCCATGCGGGTGGGCCGCTACATCCGGGAGCGGGGCGGCTTCGAGGTGCGGGTGATCATCCTGGGGCACCTGCAGCGAGGGGGCAACCCCACCGCGTACGACCGCATTCTGGCCAGCCGCCTGGGGCACAAGGCGGCGCTCCTGGCCCTTCAGGGCATCGGGGGCAAGATGGTGGGCATCGTGCACGACCGGATCGAAGCGTTCGACCTCCAGGAGGCCATCGAAGGGCACAAAGCCATCGACGAAGAGTTTTACACGCTGGCGCAGACGCTGTCGTCGCTGTAGAAACGAGAATCGCAGCTGAGCAAAAGGAGACGTTCGTCGTGAGAAGGACGAAGATCGTCTGTACCATCGGACCGGCCACGGAGAGCCTGGAGATGATGGAGGCGCTGATCCACGCAGGGATGGACGTCGCCCGCCTCAACTTCTCCCACGGGTCTCTGGAAGAGCACGGCGCCCGCATCGAGCGGCTCCGCTTTCTCGAAAAGAAGCTGGGAAAGCCCATCGGCATCCTGGTGGACATCCAGGGTCCCAAGATCCGCCTCGGCGAGCTGGCGGAGGAAAGACCGGTCCTCGAAAAGGGTGAAAGGGTTTACGTCACGCCCGACCCGTCGGTCAAGACGGCGGAGGACGGGCGAAGGGTGCTCCCCATCATCTACCCCCGGCTCTTGGAGCAGATCGGTCCCGGCCAGACCATCTACCTCGACGACGGCCTGGTGGAGCTCCGGGTGGAGGCGGTGGATCCCGCCGCCGGCCGGGCCTTGTGCACGGTGGTCACCGGCGGCGAGCTGCGCTCTCGCAAAGGGGTGTCGCTGCCCGAGGTCGACGTGGACCTTCCGGCCATCGACGGGGCGGACGAGGAGCACATCCGCTTCGCGGTGGAGGCGGGCGTCGACTTTGTCGCAGCGTCGTTCGTCCGGCGGCCCGAGCACGTGGAGGCGGTGCGAGAGGTGATCCGCGCCGCCGGCGGCACGCAGCAGGTGATCGCCAAGATCGAAAGCCGCGAGGGCGTGCGCAACCTGGACGCTATCCTGGAAGTGGCCGACGGGATCATGGTGGCTCGCGGCGACATGGGCGTGGAGCTGCCGTCGGAAGAGGTCCCTCTGGTGCAAAAAGAGCTGATCGCCAAGGGCAACCGGCTGGGCAAACCGGTGATTACGGCGACGCAGATGCTGGACTCCATGGCCCGGAACCCGCGGCCCACCCGGGCCGAAGTGACCGACGTGGCCAACGCCATCTTCGACGGGACGGACGCGGTGATGCTTTCGGGCGAGACGGCGGTGGGCCACTACCCCGTCGAGGCCGTGCAAATGATGGACCGGATCGCCCGCAAGAGCGAAGAGGCCCTGGACTACGGCAAGTGGCTGGACCGGCACCGCACGGGGGGCAGCCGCACGGTGGCCGAAGCCATCGCCCGCGCCACGTGTGAGAGCGCGGCAGATCTCCACGTGAAGGCGATTTTGTGTTCGACGCAGTCGGGAGCCACTGCCCGGCTGGTCTCCAAGTACCGCCCGCACTCGCCCATCATCGCCGCGACGCCCAACACGCACGTGGTGCGGCAGCTCTCCCTGGTGTGGGGCGTCCGCCCGATCCTGGTCCCCCGGGCCAGGGGGATCGACGAGATGATCAGCTTCTCCATCCGGGAGGCCAAGGGCCTGGGACTGGTGGCCGACGGCGACCGGGTGGCCATCGCCGCGGCGGTGCTCACGGGCACGCCGGGATCCACCAACTTGCTTCAGATCCACGTCGTCGGCGAAGAGCAGCTGCGGGCGCACGTGAGTCCTTGAAAGCCGGGGAGGATGGCCCGTGATCGTCGGTGTGCCCAAGGAGATCAAGGATCAAGAGAACCGGGTGGGGATGACGCCCGCCGGCGTGGAGGAACTGGTGCGCCGGCACGGTCACCGCGTCCTGGTGGAGCGGGGCGCGGGCGAGGGAAGCGGGATCCCGGACGAGGAGTACGCGGCGTGCGGGGCGGAGATCGTCGAGAGCGCCGAGGAGGTCTACGCCCGGGCGGAACTGATTGTCAAAGTGAAAGAACCGCTCCCCAGCGAATACCCCTTCCTGCGCGAGGGCCAGGTGCTCATGACCTTTCTCCACCTGGCCCCGGAGCCCGAACTGACTCGCACCCTCCTCCAGCGGGGCGTCATCGGCATCGCGTACGAGACCATCCAGCGTCCCGGCGGCTCGCTGCCGTGTCTCATGCCCATGAGCGAGGTGGCGGGGCGCATGGCGGTCCAGGTGGGCGCCAAGTTCCTGGAGAAGGCCATGGGCGGCCGCGGGGTGCTGCTCGGGGGCGTGCCGGGCGTGCCGCCGGCCGAGGTGGTGATCGTCGGCGCCGGCACGGTGGGCGCGAGCGCGGCCAAGATCGCCCTGGGGATGGGTGCCCACGTGACGCTGATCGACATCAACGGCGACCGCTTGCGCTATCTGGCCGAAGTGCTGCACGGCAACCTGATCACCCTCATGTCCAACCGGTACAATATCGAACGGGCCGTGCGGTACGCGGATCTCTTGATCGGCGCCGTCTTGGTGCCCGGTGCCAAGGCCCCCATTCTGGTGACGGACGAGATGGTCCAGCAGATGAAGCCCGGCTCGGTGATCATCGACGTCGCGGTGGATCAGGGCGGGTGCATCGAGACGGTGGACCGGGCGACCACGCACTCCCATCCCACCTACGTCAAGCACGGAGTGGTCCACTACGCGGTCCCCAACATGCCGGGCGCGGTGCCGCGCACGTCCACGCTGGCGCTGACCAACGCGACGCTTCCTTACGTGGTCGAGGTAGCCAACCTGGGGCCCGCGGAGGCTGCTCGCAGGAACCCGGCGCTGGCCCACGGCGTCAACGTCTGGCGCGGCCACGTGGTCCACAGGGCGGTGGCCGAGGCTCACAGTCTTCCGTACACTCCTCTGGACGAGGTGCTCTGAACGATGCTGGTTTCGGCCGTTCAGATGGACGTCCGCACCCAGCGATTCGAAGAGAACTTGGAAACGGCCTACCGTCACATCCGGGAGGCGGTGCGCCGGGGTTCGGCTTTGGTGCTCCTGCCGGAGATGTTCACCACCGGTTTCGCCTATCCGGACCTGGAAGAGCTGGCTCGCGCCACCTACGACGAAAGCTGCCGCTTCATGTCTCGAGTGGCGAGGGAAGGCAAGATCTGGCTGGTGGGCTCCATCCCTGAGCCTGGCGCGGGCGGCGGCGTGTACAACACGCTGATGTGGTATTCGCCCCAGGGCAAGCTGGCGGGGGCCTACCGCAAGGCGCACCTGTTCTCGCCCACCCGGGAGGACGCGTATTTCATCCCGGGAGATGAAGTGAAGGCGGTGGGCATTGACGGCGCCGTCACCGGCGGGCTCATCTGCTTTGACATCCGCTTTCCGGAAATGGCGCGCAGCCTCGCCCTGCAAGGCGCCCAAATCCTCCTGGTGGCGGCGCAGTTTCCCCATCCCCGCGCCATGCACTGGGAGACGCTCCTCAAGGCCCGGGCCATCGAGAATCAAGTGTGGGTGGTGGCGGCGAACCGCATCGGGAAAAGCGGCGAGCTGGAGTACTTTGGCCGGTCGATGATCGTCGATCCGTGGGGGGAGGTCGCCGCGGCGGAAATGGCCGAGAAGGAAGCGGTGGTCACCGAGCGGATTGACTTGGGGATGATCGAGCGGGTGCGGGCCATCCTCCCTTGCCGCCGCCGGCCCG
This sequence comes from Clostridia bacterium, assembly GCA_002919235.1. GTDB lineage: Bacteria > Bacillota > Limnochordia > DTU080 > RSA5 > RSA5. The sequence continues at coordinate 2,533 of PKEX01000036.1, read as the reverse complement.
ATCTCTACGGGGACTTGGCGGGGACGCCTGCGGCCGGCCCGCAGCAGGGGCAGTCCGGGTGAGTCTTCCTTCTTCCCTCCTTCAAGCGCTCCAGCAGGAGCTCGAGCAAGACCGCGAGGCGCTGCTCCGGGCCGTGGAAGAGCTTTCCGCCCGCTACCGCGGCGAGGCTTCACCGCGGGGCGGGCGTTTTGCGTCCACCAGGGCGGAGGTCCTCGCGTACGCCGCCGCTCGCCTGCCCGCGACCTTCGCCGCGGTGCAGGGGGTGTTTCTCGAAGCGGCAGAGCGTCTTCACCGGTTTTCCCCGGGGACGCTCTTGGACCTGGGGGCAGGACCGGCGACGGCGGCGTGGGCGGCGCTCGCCGTCTGGCCCGACATCCAGCGGGTGGTGCTGGTAGAGCGGGAACCGGAGATGATCCGGCTGGGGAGGCGGCTCGCGGCGGCCGCGCCGCACGCCGCGCTGAGGGAGGCGGCGTGGATGCGCCTTGATGTGGCGGCCGGGGTCGCGGGGCTCGAGGCAGATCTGGTCGTCGCCTCGTACGTCCTGGGCGAGCTGGGGCCCGGGACCGTCGCTGCCCTGGTGGAACAGGCGTGGCGGGCCGCCCGCGAGGTCCTGGTGCTGGTGGAGCCGGGGACGCCGGCAGGGTTCCGGCGGATCGCCGCGGCCCGCGAGCGCCTGATCCAGCTGGGAGCCTTCGTCGCCGCTCCTTGCCCTCACCAGGAGGCGTGCCCGCTGGGGGAAGGAGATTGGTGCCACTTCGCCCGCCGGGTGCAGCGCAGCCGCCTTCACCGGCAGCTGAAGGGCGGGGAGCTGGCGTACGAGGACGAGAAGTACTCGTATCTCGTCGCCTCGAAACGCCCCGCCGCCCCCGCCCGGGGCCGGGTGATCCGCCGCCCGAGAGCGCACAAAGGCCACGTGGAGCTGGACCTGTGCACGCCCGGGGGCGTGGAGCGCTTGGTGGTGTCCCGGAAGGCGGGTGCGCTTTACCGCTGGGCGAGAAAAGCGCAGTGGGGTTCGGCGTTCGAAAATGAAAAGCCCCGGAACGGCAATTCGCCTTCCGGGGCGTAAACCGTGGAACTCCTGGTGCCGAAGGTGGGATTGTGCAGGAACCTTTCCGCCCGGTGCCCAGGAGTTCAGGAAACCCGCTTCCTGTCTGCGTTTTCCTTCCCTCCATGTGCTGCCGTGTTCGCCAGAAATACCCCCGTGGTCACAAGTTCGTGACCAAGTGAAGGCATCACGGCCGTCGACGAACGGGGGCTGCCCCGCAAGCACCCTCTGCACCAGGTGCTGCGGGACCACAGCACAAGTTTTCGGGCGTACCTGGCCGAATTCGGCTTGAGCCCGTCTTCCCGGGTGCGGTTGGCTCTGCCCGGCCAAGAGGACGAGGGCGACGAGTACGAGGAGTTCAGGCGCCGTGGCCAGGCGAAAGGCGGCTAAAGACCCCGTCACCCAGTATGCCCGGGACGTCGTCGATGGTAAGGTGGTGGCCGGCCGGCTGGTGCGGCTGGCATGCGAACGGCACCTGCGAGACCTGGAGAGGGGAGAGGATCGGGGGCTGTACTGGGACCCTGAGGCTGCCCAGCACGCTCTTGATTTTTTTCCGATTCCTCCGCCAGTCCAAGGGAGAGTGGGCGGGCGCGCCGCTTCAACTCCAACCGTGGCAACAATTTGCCGTCGGTTCGGTTTTTGGTTGGATGCGGGAGGCTACGGATGGCGGGCGCTATCGCCGGTACCGGACGGCCTACAACGAAGTCAGTAGGAAAAATGGGAAGTCCACCCTTGGGGCTGGCATTGGGTTGTACCTGTTGGATGCCGACGGTGAGCCCGGGGCTGAAGTTTACAGTGCTGCGACGGTCAAGGACCAAGCCAAGATCGTCTGGCGCGAGGCCATGCAGATGGTGCGAAAGTCCCCGGCCTTGCGCCGGCGCATCCAGATGGTGGGCACCGGCCCTAAGTCGCAGGGCGCCAACATGTTCGTTCCTGACACGGCATCCAAGTTCGAGCCCCTTGGTGCCGACGTGGATAGCCTGGACGGTCTCAACGTCCACGGGGCCATCGTGGACGAGTTGCACGCCCACAAGACGAGATCCATGTGGGACGTGCTGGAGACGGCCACCGCTGCACGGCGGCAGCCCCTGATTTGGGCCATCACAACGGCCGGTTTTAACCGGGATGGGATCTGCTATGAGTTGCGGGAGTACTCCGTTCAGGTGCTTGAGGGGCTGGTCCAGGATGACCGATGGTTTGCGTTCATTGCCACCATCGACGAGGGAGATGACCCGTTCGATGAAACCATCTGGATCAAGGCGAACCCGAACCTTGGGATCAGCGTCAAACTAGACGACTTGCGAAGCCTGGTCCTCAAGGCCAAGCAGATCCCTGCGGCGCTCAATAACTTCCATGTGCCCAGACAGCACGGGGGACGTTGGCAGCCGCGGTTGGTGCACGTGCATGAGGGGTGGCGGGATGGGCCGGACGGCCGTAGGCAACTGGTCCGTGCGCAGTACTTCGGCGGGCTGGAGGACTCCCAGGAGC
>PKEX01000021.1 GCA_002919235.1 Clostridia bacterium | reverse complement strand
TCCCATTTGCGGGGGTCCGATGATCTGGGCACGAGGCAGTCGAGGGGACTACTTCCGTTGTGAGGATCCAGATTGCGGCGGCACAGCGGGTTTCACCCGATCAAGAGCAACCGGGTCTCGACGGAGGCGATCCGGCGGCGCTACTACGGATGCACGTGGTGAGGCCGGACATCAGCGAAGCGGTCGGGCCGGGAGTCGTCGCTGCCCGAAATGTGGAAAACCCCTCGTGGAAAGGAACGGCCGGTACGGGCGTTTTCTTGGTTGTTCAAACTTCCCCCGCTGTCGCTATACTGAGGACCTCTAGACGCGCACCCCGTCAGCGAGTTGCGGCTGCTGGTTCACGGCAAGAGCAACAGGGAGATGCCGCCGAGCTCTCCATTGCGGAGGCCACCGTCAAGACCCACGTGAGCAACATCTTAAGCAAGCTGGGGGTCCAGGACCGGACGCAAGCCGCAGTGTTCGCCCTAAGGCGCGGGATGTTCCCGGACCCACAGGCTTCACGCTGAGTGGATAGAGATCGAACGCCCTGTGTCGAGACAGGGCGTTCATTATGTACTGGGGGCGGCACAGCCCGGACGGTACAGGGAAATCGCCGGGAACATGGAATCTCCTGGTTGGGTGTGAAACATCTTCACAAGGTGGGGAGGGCGACCATGACCACTCCGCTCTACAAACAAAAAGACGCCTCGATCGAGGCCCGGGTGGAAGATCTTCTTTCTCGCATGACTCTGGAAGAGAAGATCGCCCAGCTGGGATCGGTGGGGCCCAAAGAGATCCTGGACGACAACGGGAACCTGGACGTGGAAAAGGCCAGGAAGGCCATCCCCCACGGGATCGGGCAGATCGCCCGCATCGCCGGCGCGAGCGGTCTCTTTCCCAAGGAGGCGGCCGAGGCGGCCAACCAGGTTCAGAAGTTCTTGCTGACGGAGACGCGCCTCGGCATTCCCGCTCTGATTCACGAGGAGTGCCTGAGCGGTTTGATGACCGCCGGCTCGACGACCTATCCCCAGTCCATCGGGATGGCCAGCACCTTTGATCCGGAGTTGGTGCAAAGGGTCACTACGGAGATCCGCAAGCAGATGCGCGCCATCGGGGCGCACTTGGGCTTGTCGCCGGTGCTGGACGTGGCCCGGGACTTCCGCTGGGGCCGGGTGGAGGAGACCTTCGGCGAGGACCCGTACCTGGTGGCCCGGATGGCGGTGGCGTACGTCAAAGGGCTTCAGGGCGACGACCTGCGGGAAGGGGTCGTGGCCACGCTCAAGCACTTCGCCGGCCACGGCGCCTCGGAGGGCGGGCGCAACCACGGTCCCGTAAACGTCTCCCCGCGCGAGCTGCGGGAGGTGCACATCTTCCCGTACGAAGCGGCGATCCGGGTGGCCCGGGCCCGTTCGGTGATGAACGCCTACCACGCTATCGACGGCATCCCGTGCGCGGCGTCGCGGGAGCTGCTCACCGACATCCTCCGCGGCGAGCTGGGGTTTGAAGGCATCGTCGTCTCCGACTACTTCTCCATCCGCCTGCTGCACGAGGACCAGCTGGTCGCCCGGGACCTGCGCGAGGCGGCGGTGTTGGCTTTGTCCGCGGGCCTGGATGTGGAGTGCCCCACGACCGAGTGCTACGGGGAGCACCTGCTCTCGGCGGTGCGGGAGGGGCTGATCTCCGAGGCTGTCATCGACACCGCGGTCCGGAGGCACCTCAGGCTCAAGTTTGAGCTGGGCCTCTTTGACAACATCTACGTCGAGCCCGAGAAGGTATCGGTGGTGTTTGAAACGCCCGAGCAGCGGGCGCTGGCTCTCGAGGCGGCGCGCAAGTCCATCGTGCTGCTCAAGAACGAGAACAACCTGCTGCCGCTCTCGAAGAACATCAAGCGCATCGCGGTCATCGGGCCCAACGCGCACAACACCCGTGCGGTCCAGGGCGACTACGCCTACGATGCCCACGTCAATCCGAAGGAGGACACCATCAAAGTGGTGACCATCCTCGACGGCATCAAGGCAAAAGTGGGCCCGGACGTGGAGGTCCGCTATGCGCAGGGCTGCACCGTCATGAGCGACCGCACCGACGGGATCCCCGAGGCGGTGAAGCTGGCCGAGGAGTCGGATCTGGCCATCGTCGTTGTCGGCGGGCAGTCCGGCCTATCGGGCATAATCGTCGGGGACGAAGACATCTCGGCGGTGGACTTCGGCCGGGTGAAGCCCAAGGTGACCGAGCCCGACGGCGAGAGCCACGACCGGGCGGAGCTGGGCCTTACGGGTGCCCAGGAGGAGCTGGTCAAGGCGGTGCACGCCACGGGCACGCCCACGGTGGTGGTGCTGGTCGGAGGCCGGCCGCTGTCGATCCCGTGGATCGCGGAGCACATCCCCGCCATCGTCCAGGCCTGGCTGCCGGGCGAGGAAGCGGGCAACGCCGTGGCGGACGTGCTCTTCGGCGACTACAACCCCGGCGGCAAGCTCCCGGTTTCGATCCCCAAGAAAGTGGGCCAGCAGCCGGTGCACTACAGCCGGACCAAGATCTCAAAGAACCGCCGGTACGTCTTCACCGACTCGGAGCCGCTGTGGCCGTTCGGCTTCGGGCTCAGCTACACGACCTTCTCCTTCAGCGACCTGCAGCTCTCGGCTAAGGAGCTGGGGCCGGCGGAGGATCTGGTGGTCAGCTGCCGGGTGACGAACACGGGCGACCGGGCGGGCGACGAGGTAGTGCAGCTTTACGTCCGCGACCACTTCGCCAGCCGGGCGCGCCCCATCAAGGAGCTCAAGGGCTTCAAGCGGGTGCACCTTGAGCCGGGCGAGAGCAAGGTGGTGCGGTTCAAGCTGTACTCGGACCAGCTGGCCTTCATCGACGTGGACGGCAACCTGGTGGTGGAGCCGGGCGAGTTTACGGTGATGATCGGCAGCTCGTCGGAGGACATCCACCTGAGCGAGACGTTCACCGTCACCGAGCTCCGGAAGGTGCCGCGGGCTCGCAAGTACTTCTCCGAGGTGACGGTGGAGTAGAGCGGAAGAACCTGAACAAGAGCGAATGGGAATCAGACGGCGCCCCGTCTAGCGGGGCGCCTCTTATTTAACTGTTACGGAGTGCAGGGATCGAACGAGCCCATCAATGCATCAGCTTGAAATGGAATTTCACTACATAGGCGGCGCAGAGGGAGTCGGTGCCAGTCACTCCGATTTTGGCCAACAGGTTCGCTCGGCATCTCGCCGCTCTATCCCAAGCAAACCTTGACAATATGTAATTTTATTTCTTATACTGAAGCTAGGAGGTCAGCAGACGAAGCCCGGTTTGCTGACAAAAACACACATCCCATGGGGGGACGAGTGGTGAGAAGGGGCTTACTCGTTGCAGTCGTCAGTCTTCTCGTGTTGTCACTGAGCGCGGCAGCGTCTGCGGTCACGCTCGAATTCCAGCAGTGGTGGGAGGTTGAGCTTCCTCGAGGGGTCCTGCGGGAGATCGTCGACGGCTTCACCAAAGAGACGGGCGTTGAAATTCGTCTGCTGAGCAACCCGTATGCGGATACCAATACGCAGATCGCGGCGGGAGCGGCCACGGGTACCATGGCGGACGTGGTGGGCCTCGACGGCGCCTGGGTCTACGACTACGCCAAGCAGGGGGCCATCTCCAACCTGAGCGCCCTCATGACCAAGGGCGGCTACGACGACAGCCAGCTCTCGGACCAGGTCCGGGTGGACGGCAGCACGTACATGATCCCGGTGGTCAACTTCGCCTATCCCATGTACGTGAACCTGGACCTCCTAAAGCAGGCGGGCGTCACAGAGCTCCCCAAGACGTGGTCGGAGTTCAAGGCCGCGGCCGAAGCGGTCACCCGGAAGACCCAGGCCTACGGCTGGATCATCCCGCTGTCCACGTCGTCTCCGAACGGGATCCAGAACCAGTTCATGAGCTTCCTCTGGGCTTCCGGCGGGTACATGCTCAAGGACGGCAAGCCCAACCTGGTCGGCAATGAGAAGCTGATTAAGGCCACGGAGTTCGTCAAGTCTCTCTTTGACGCGGGCGTCGTCGCCCCGGGTGCCTACTCCATGACTGAGGCGACGATGGTGGAGGAGTTCGTGAACGGCCGCGTGGCGTTCATGACCTCGAGCCTGGCCCACATCAACCTCATCCGGCAGAACGCACCGAACTTGAACTTCGCAGTCATGCCGGTGCCGGCGATGGACGGCTATGATGGGCCCCGCGGCATGGTGGTGGCCAACTGGGGTATCGGCATTGCCTCCAACTCACGGTACCAGGATGAGGCCTGGAAGTTCATCGAGTACATGATGAGACCCGAAGTCAACGCCCGGCTGGCCGAGGCGGCCAATGCCTTCCCCGGCAACGTGCTGGCCGCCCCGGACTACAGTGCGGCGGACCCGTTGTTCCGCGATGCGTATGAGATCTTCAAGGACTCCTACGCCATCAACGAGTTCACGGGGCTTCCGGTCTCGGAGCATCTGATGCGGATCTTCAACGACTACCTCCAGCTCTACATCGAAGGGGAGATCGACTCCGCCGAGGAGATGCTTGCCTTCATCCAGGCGGAGTGGGAGCCGAATTTCCGGTAAGGGATTGCGCGACGAGGCGAGGGGGCTGCTCCGGGGCATCGCCCCGGGCGGTCCCCTCCAATTCACCTGAGAAGGGGAATCGGGCTTGAGGGATGCAGTCGCTCAACGGCAGCCACGATTTGCACGGCTCGGGCCGGTCCTGAAGCACGGGACACCGTACGCTTATCTATCGCCCACGTTGCTCCTGATCATCCTCTTGCTCGTCGTGCCTATCTTTCTGGTCATCAAGTACTCGTTCTACGACAACGTGATCATCAACAAGAACCCCGTGTGGGTGGGGCTTGAGAATTTCCGCATCATCTTGAGGGATTCCCGGTTTCACACGGCAGTGCGAAATACGCTGATCTTCGTCTCGGTGAGCGTGGTCGGGCACCTGGTCCTGGGACTCTCCTTTGCGCTGCTTCTCAACAACCGGGTGTTCAGCGCCAGGACCACCGGGATCTTTCGCGTGGTCTACGTCCTGCCGTGGATGTTCACCGGCGCCGTCATCGCGATCTTGTGGCAGATGATGCTCAACCCCAACGGCATCGTCAACTACCTGCTGTCGGTGACGGGCCTCTCGGACGCGAAGATCGCCTGGCTCAGCTCGCGCAAATACGCCCTCGGGGCGGTCACCTTCATGAATATCTGGGCGGGGTACCCGTTCTTCATGGTGAGCATCCTTGCGGGACTGCAGGGGATTTCCGAGGATCTTTACGAGGCCGCGGCTATCGACGGGGCTAACGCGGTGCAGCAGTTCTTCAGGATCACCATCCCGCAGCTGAAGCCGATTCTCATCAGCCTGCTCACGTTGGATTTCGTGTGGACTATCTTCCAGTTTGACTTGATCTGGATCACCACGGGCGGTGGGCCTCTCTACGCCACGGAGACGCTCAGCACGTACATCTACAAGCAAGCCTTCAGCCGCTTCCAGTACTCGCAGGCTTCGGTCGCGGCAGTGTTGGTCCTGATCGCCTGCACCGTCATCGCGATCTTCTACGCAAGACAACAGGTGGCGAGGGATTGACATGAACGCGAAGCGGAAGTGGTATACGAAGCCGCTGCTGGGACTGGGGCTCCTCTTGGGGGCGACGTTCGCGGGCTTTCCCATCCTGTGGATGATCGCCAACTCGCTCAAGCCCAACAGCGAGATTTTCGCTTGGCCGCCGGTGTGGATTTCGCCCAACTCGAGCCTGGAGCCGTACCTCGCGGTCTTCCAGGACCCGGCGAAGATGCGCTTCTTCTTCAACAGCTACCTGGTGAGCACCATTGTGGTCATCGTGACGCTGGCCATCAGCATCCTGGCTGCCTACGCCTTCAGCCGGTTTGACTTCCCCGGCAAGATGGTGATCAACGCCCTGATCATCGCCATCCAGGCGGTGCCGCCCATCACGCTGCTGATCCCCTACATGGCGCTGGTGGTGGCGCTGCGGCTTTACAACACGTACACGGCGCTGGTCCTGACGTACCTGCTCTTTACCCTGCCCTACGCCATTTTGATGATGACCGGTTACATGAACACTCTGCCGAAGGATCTGGACGAGGCGGTGATGATCGACGGGGGCTCCCGCTTTCGGGCGCTGTGGAACGTGCTGGTTCCGACGGCCCTGCCGGGCATCGTCGCGGTGGGCATGTTCACGTTTATGCGGGCGTGGAACGAGTACCTCTTCGCCTTGACGCTCACCCGCACCAACGAGATGCGGACGGTGCCGGTGGGGATCAGCCTCCTGATGGGCCAGCACGCGTACCAGTGGAACCAGATGCTGGCGATGAGCGTGATCGGCTCCTTGCCGGTCCTGCTCTTGTTCCTGTTCTTCCAGAGGTACTTCATCGCCGGGATGACCGCCGGCTCGGTCAAGACGTGATCTTGGGCGAGACGCCGGCTTAGCGTCGCATGGGCGCTTTACATCCTGAAATTTGGAGGACGAACCACATGCTGCTGAACATGAAGGATCTCCTAAGAGTCGCCAACGAGCACTACTTCGCCGTACCTGCGTTCAATATCAGCGACTACTCCATGTTCAAAGCCGTGATGGAGGCGTGCGAAGAGACGCAGGCTCCGGTGATCATCGCGATTCACCCGGACGAGCTCAAGCACATGGGCGGGGAGATCCTCAAGGCGATTCGTGAAAGGGCTCTCCATGCCGCGGTTCCGGTCACCATCCACTTGGACCACGGCACGGAGTTCTCCCAGATCATGCGGGCGATTCGCCTCGGGTTCACGTCGGTGATGATCGACGGCTCGCATTTGCCGTTTGAGGAGAACGTGGCCGTCTCCAAGAAGGTGGTGGAGGTGGCGCACCAGGTCGACGTCTCGGTCGAAGGCGAGCTCGGCACCATTGGCACGGCCGACGCCGAGGGCGAGGCGGGTGCGGACGAAATCATCTACACCGACCCCGATGATGCCGTCCGCTTCGTGGCCGAGACGGGCGTTGACGCTTTGGCCATTGCCATCGGTACGGCGCACGGGCTGTACCCGCCCGGCAGGGAGCCTAGGCTGGAGCTTGAGCGGCTGAAGGAGATCAAGGCGCGGCTTCCCATGCCGCTGGTACTCCACGGCGGCTCGGGCAATTCGGACGAGGAGATTCGCAAGGCCGTCGAGCTGGGCGTGAACAAGATCAACATCTCCAGCGACATCAAAGTGGCCTACTACAACAAGATGCGGGAAGTGCTGCAGGACAGGGCCCTGCGCGAGCCCAGTAAGATTCAGCCGCCTTGCGAAGAGGCCTTGAAGGCAGTGGCTCGCCAAAAGATCAAGCTGTTCCGGGCGGACGGGAAAGCGCACCTCTACGCGGGGCGGTAGCGGCGCGTGGTGAGCAAAGTGCCCGTTTCGAAACTCTACTCAGAAGCGTTCGCGAGGCTCGAGGAAGTCGTCGAGGCGCGAAAATCGAGGGGGATCTATCCGGCGCTGGGGTACACCAGCAATCTGGATTTGCTGTGCAATTTTCGGGTCTCCGTCCTCAATGAACTCATTGCCCGGCATCTTCCCGGCCTGACGCGGGCAGACTTGAAGATTCCGGCCTGGATCGAGTCCCTGGAAGACCTGCTGGTCGCTGTCGCCTACTTCTGCGTTCACGGCATCGGGGGCGAGGTGGAGATCGCCGACGGCGAGATCCTAAAGGAGCACTTCGCCTGGGTGCCCGGCGTCGGGGGCACCGGGGTCCAGGCGGCCAAGGCTTTGGCGGCCATCGGCTGCCCGTCCATCGTCCACCTCACGGACGACTCGGAGGAAGTCTGCCGACTGTTGGACTCGCCGTTCATTTATACAGTGGGCGGCGACGGCCGACTGATCCGGACCAGCCAGGTGGTGCCGGTACACCCCCAGGAAGTGCACTACATTATCCAGTTCAGGAAAGGAGACGTGGTCGAGCTCGGCGAGGAAAAGATCCCGGTCCCGGCGTCGAACCGGTTGATCGTGACGAAAGTGACGGTCAACAAGATCTTGCCGTTCTCGGAACGCTATTTCAGATACGTTGAAGAAAACGCCGGGTCGATCAGCAGCAACGTGATTTCCAGCTTCAACGTGATCCTCGACCAGGAGATTGCGGCCGAAAGGCTGGAGTACGTCAAGGCACACGTGGAGGAATACAGAAGCAAGAACCCGCGGGGGATCGTGTTTTTCGAGGAGGCGCATTACCATAGCCAAAGCATCAGGCGGTTGTGTGCCGAAACCATCTATTCCGTCGCCGACATCCTGAGCCTCAACGAGGAGGAACTCCAAAGCCTTTTGGCGATGTACGGCTTTCCCAAGAAGGCGGACGGGATCCTGGAACGAGTGGAGGGAGCCAAATTCCTCCGGGAGCGGCTGGGGGTGCGGCGCGGGATCATCGTGCACACGAAGGACTACTCCATGTACGCCGGTGATGAGTTAGAGGCGAATATCGAGATGGGGCTGGCCTACGGCAATCTCCTTGCCACCGCGAAGGCCGTGCACGGCACCTACGGCACCCGGGAACAAATTCGCGAGCTTCTGAAGCTGGAGGAAAGCGAACGGGGACTCGAGGCCAGGCGGCGCGTCCATGAGAGAGGTTTGGAAAAAGAAGCCGTCGTCGTTCCGACGAAGTATATTGACAAACCGAAATACACTATCGGGCTGGGCGATTCGTTTGTCGCGGGGGTGCAGCTTTGCTTTGGACTGGCGCTTTGAGCCGGGGGTGGGTGGTTGGCGGTCGCCGCGGCCACGGTCCGGAGGAGGTTTGAAATGGAAGACTTGAAAGAGCAGTCTCCTCTTGAGGTGATCCGCGCACACTACCCCAAGCTGTTTCCCGCCGAGCAGAAGGTGGCGGCGTTTATCTTGGAGCACCCGGAAGAGGCGGTGGACGCCAACGTGTCCGAACTCGCCAACCTGAGCGGCGTCAGCGAGGCTACCGTCGTCCGCATGTGCAAGCGGGTCGGGTACGAGGGGCACTACCAGTTTCGCCTGAGCCTGGCGAGAGAGCTGGGGCGCCAGCAGGCGCCGCAGGGCAACGGCGTGTCGCTCGACGATTCCAGCGACGTATTCCGGCTGTTCGCGAACGAGTTCATCGAAATCGGGAGCAAGATCGGCGGAAAAAACCTGGAAAAGTGCGTCGCCATGATCCGGTCCGCGGGATGTGTGCACCTGGCTGCGGTGGGAAACGCCAGCCCCTTCGCCCAGTACATGGGCTTTCGTTTGGGCCGGCTCGGCATTCGGGCATCGTATAACCTTCTGCCTGAGTATTTTATGAACCATATCAACCTGGCTGGCAAGGACGACATCGTCATCGCGATCTCCCAATCCGGCTCGTCGAAGAGCGTGTTGCAGGCGATGGAGCTGGCGAAAAAGAAGGGGCTCGGAACCATCGCCATTACCGCACATGCCTTTTCGCCCATCTCCCGCCTCGCCGACTGTTTGCTCCTGTCCGCGGGGACCAAGAAGCGTTTCGATTACGCGAGGCCTCATTCATACCTGAACGAAATGGCCGTCATCGACGCGGTGCTGTACCTCTTGGCACGGGAGCAGTCGAACGACTCCAGTGCCAGCACGCCGGAGATCCTGCTTTCGGAAACAAAGCTATGAGTGAAGGACATAGGAGGAGGGAAGAGCAGCCGGCCGCGCTGTACGGCCGGCCGCTTTGCGCGTCGATAACGCAAGAAAAACTTCGCCAAGAAGTAAAGATCGTTCAACTGTAGCGTGTGAAGAGGATCTGGGCGCGTTCCGGCGTATCGAGCCCGGAAAATCCGTGCGCGACCTAAAGTGGGTAGGAGTGACGGAGCCGTGATCTATCACATCACGACCCGGGAGGCGTGGGAGAGCGCCCAAGCGGGCGGCGTGTACCGGGCCGCATCGCTAGAGACCGAAGGTTTCATCCACTGCTCCGAAGCCCACCAGGTGATCCGGGTGGCCAATGTGCTGTACGCGGGCCAGCGGGGGCTGGTGCTGCTGCGCATCGATCCCGGCCGCCTGGTGTCCCGGGTGGTGTACGAAAACGCGTCGGGGGGTACGGAGAATTTCCCGCACGTGTACGGGCCGCTGAACGTCGAGGCGGTGGAGCGGGTTTTCCGGTTTGAGCCCGGGGCCGACGGCACCTTCGACCACCAGCGCATCATGCTGGCGCTGGCTGACTTCCAGCCCATCGAGACCGAGCGCCTGGTGCTGCGGCCGTACCGGATGACGGACGCGCCGCGCATCCAAGAGCTGGCGGGCCACCGGGACGTGGCCAAGACGGTGTCTGCTTTGCCGCACCCGTACGCGGACGGGCTGGCCGAAGCGTGGATCGACACGGCCCTGAAGAGCCTGGCGCAGGGCCGCAGCCTGCACCTGGCCATCGTGTTGAAGCGGGAGTTTGCGCCCGAAGCCGTTCTGCCGGGCGGCGCCGGGAAAGACGGGAGCCCTGGGCGGGAGGGGACTGGACCCATCGAGGACGACGGCCTGTTCATCGGCTCCATAGGACTCGAGATCAACGCCTTGGCCAACGCGGCGGAGCTTGGGTACTGGCTGGGCGTGCCGTATTGGAACCGGGGTTATGCTACGGAAGCAGCCCGGGCTATGGTCGCCTACGGCTTTGAAGCGCTGGGGCTCAACCGCATCCAGGCGTGCCACATGGACACAAACCCGGCGTCGGGGAAGGTCCTGAAAAAGATCGGCATGAAGTATGAGGGAACGCTCCGGCAGGCGACTTACCGCTTCGGGGAGTACAGGGACTTGCTTATGTATTCGATCGTGCGCAGCGAGTATCAGCCGAATTGAAAGGCAGGCGTCCCATGGATCCACGGGTGTTTGAGGAATTGCTGGCCACGCTCAAGAGGCGTTTTGAGGAAAACATGCAGCGACATCCGGGCATCCCGTGGCAGGATGTTGAGGCAAGGCTGAAAGCCCGCCCGGAGAAGGTCCAGTCGCTCTATGCGATGGAGCGCACCGGCGGGGAGCCGGACGTCATCGGCTATGACGAAGCAGCCGGGGCGTTTGTCTTTTGCGACTGCGCGCCCCAAAGCCCGGCGGGCCGGCGGAGCTTGTGCTACGACCGGGAGGCCCGGGAAGGGCGGAAGAAGCACCCGCCCGCCGGCAGCGCCGTCGAGATGGCGGAAAGCATGGGCGTCGAGCTGCTGGATGAAGAGCAGTACCGGCACCTCCAGACGCTGGGCGAGTTTGACACCAAGACGTCGAGCTGGATCAAGACGCCCGAGGAAGTCCGCAAGCTGGGCGGGGCGCTGTTTTGCGATCGCCGCTACGGCCGCGTCTTCGTGTACCACAACGGTGCGGACTCGTACTACTCCAGCCGGGGATTTCGCGGGCTGCTGAAGGTGTAAGACGGCAAGACGCATGACTGCGAGGGATCCGTGTGAACGACGGCCAATGTCAAAGCGACTGCCGCTGGCCCGGCCTGCCGGCGCCGTACGACGCCGCACTGCGGGAGGCGGTCCAGTACATCGAGGAACGCTACCGGCCGTGGGGGATCGTGGCCTCGGGCACCGTTGTGCGGGGAGCGCCGGACCGCACCAGCGACTTGGACCTGTGCGTCATTCACGGCCAGCCCTGGCGGCAGCGGGTACAGAAGTTTTTCTCCGGTGTTCCGGCCGAAATTTTCGTGAACCCTCCAGCGTCGGTGCGGCAGTATTTCCAGCAGGAGCATGCGGGGGGAAAGCCGATCACCGCGCACATGCTGGCGACGGGCTGGGTCGTAGTGGCCCGCCACGAAGTTGTACACACGCTTCGCCGGGAAGCGGCGGAATGGCTGGAGAAGCCCGTGGAATACCCGCCGTTCCGGGCTATCATGGGCCGCTACCTCGCCGCCGCGTTGTACGAAGACGCTCGGGACGTGGCGGAAAAGGACCCTGCCACCGCCGGGATGCTGATGCACGAGGCGGTGATGGCGATGGTCCGTCACTGGTTCCTCCAGCGGGGCCACTTCATCCCCCGCAACAAGGAGCTGATCCGCCGGGCCGCGGAGTTGGACGCTCGCGTTGGCGCCGCGCTGGCCGCTTTCTTTACCGCCCCCCTCGAGTCCCGCTGGGAGCTGCTGCGTGAGATTGCGGATTGCACCATCGGGGCAGACGGGTTCTTTGAGTGGGAAACGCAGCCGCAGGAAGTCCGGGACGCGCCGGAGCGCTAGCAGAGGCCCGGCCGGCGGTTTTCCGGCTGTTTGAGCCAGTGGCGGATCCCCTTTCCCGCGTACGGCTCGTCGGCAAAGCGCGGGATTACGTGGAGATGTGCGTGAGCGATATGCTGTCCCGCGACCTTGCCCGAGTTCCAGCCGACGTTGTACCCGTCCGGCGCCAGCTGGTCATCGAGCAGCGCCTTGACCTTCTGAAGCAAAGCATAGGTATCCTGCCATTCTTCGGGGGTTAGATCAAAGAGGGTTTCCCTGTGGGCCTTTGGGACGATGACGCCTGAGCCCGCCAGCACCTCCTGGGGCATCTGGAGAAAGAGACACAATTCGCTGGAGAGCACCACTCGCTGTTGGGGGATCAGGTGGATGTTGCAGAACGGGCACTGCGGGTCCACGGGCAAGGCCTCCCACGTCAGGATTCGCGGAAACGTTATGTCGCCATGGTACCATGACTTTTTCGCCGGCGTCGAACGGGGGCGGGCTATAGGAAGCAGTGATTCCGTAACGGTGCAAAGTTAACAAAAAGAATTAGAGGAGTTTTCACCCCATGCCCGAATGCATGGCGTCACAGAGTTGGCAAACGTTTGTGAACCGCGCTGACGGTCGGGCTTTCCGGATCTCTCGAAATGGAGCCAAGGTTGGGTAACGTGGGTGTGGGGCGCCGGGTCTCGCGGCGCCGGCGGCCGCCAGTTCGATGGCGGCCGTCTTGTTTTGTGGACCCGGCGGCGGGCTGTGGCGGGAGGTTTCCACCTGCGTTTCCCCGCTTCAGTTATGTAATGAACGGGACTTCCTTCCCCGGGAGCGGCAGGTCGAAGCGTTTTCCGGATTTCAAAGTCCCGGCGTGCCGGGCCTGTGAACGGTCTCCGTGTCCCGTTCGCCCGCCGCAGCGTGCAGGCGGCAAAGGCCCCGGGGATTTGACGCTGCATGAAGTCGGGGGTGAACGCCAGAAGCGCCGGATTCATTCCGGCTTTTTTCTCTTGGATACAGGGGACAGCCCACCCCTACCCCGGAAACCTATCAGGCGAGACGGGCTTTGCCGGTGACTTGAAACGGGAAACGCTTCGAGCCCCTTTTCCTGTCCGCATAGGGCCAGGCGACCGCCACCGACTCTACCACAATTTACCATACGTGTCAACCGCCGTCCTGCGCGGCTTGGGCCGCGCCGTCCGGGCCGGCTAGAGCAGGCCGGACGGCAGCGCAAAGATGGCACCGCCGTGAACCAGCGTGGAGGGGAGCACGCCGTACCGGGCGCCGATGATGCCGCAGAGGACGCCTTCCCATAGGGTGAACAGGAGGAGCGGCGTGCCGACGTATCCCCTGAACAGCAGCTCTTCCAAGAGGTTCCCGGCTACAGCAAACAGGAGAAGCGGTGCGAGGAAGGCCGGCGTCTCGGAGCAGGATGAACGTGAGGATGTACAAGACCACCCGCAGGTGCTTCCCCGGGCGAACCAGGACGAAAACCAGCGCGACGACGGCGAGCGCCGGCGAGATCCTCGATAGGTAGTCTGTCAGGTTATCCATGTTCCCTCCAATGAGCTCGAAAATGCTGCGGTGTCTCGTCTTCACCCGAGACCTCTCGCATTCCTGGAACGTCTGCCGCGGAATTTCCAGTCTCTTGAAATTGCCGCCACGTCGTGCTATCATATGATAGCGAGCAGTGAAGTGGAGCATCGATTTTATGAGCCGAGTCCAGCCCGACGATCTAGAGAAGTCTCTCGAAGATTTCCTCCTGTCCATGTGCCATTGCCTTGCTTCTGGGAAGTGGCAGCTCATTAACAGAGACAAGAACCTGCAGGCTTTGGCGGATCTAGACATGTTCGAGACGGATTCCCGCTGTGCTTAAGAGCATCACCAAGGAAGACTATTGCGCTGGTCCCTTGCCGGATGACAAGGGACGCCCTTTTCAGTGGTGGGTGTTTGGCCCCAGGTATGGGCAGCAAACATTATATGTGAAGGTGGCTTTGAGCCAACGGGGTTGGTTGGTCTGCATGTCGTTTCACCGCAATGAGTACCCGCTCCGGTATCCATTTAAGGAGGCGACCCAATGATGATCCGATACTGCGTGAACTGTGACGACGAGCGGGCGTTGCGGGAAGAGGTGCGCCGCCACACGCTCGTCATAAAAGGTAAGCGCATCGAATTTGACGCGGAGGTAGCTGTTTGCCAGGTCTGCGGTGAAGTCGTTGCCAGCCCTGACTACGACGATGCTGCTCTACGGAAGGCATATGATCTTTACCGGAAGCAGCAGGGCCTGCTGACGTCCGAAGAAATTGTAACGCTGCGGAAGCGTTATGGACTGTCCCAGCGCGCGCTCGCCAGACTGTTGGGTTGGGGCTTGGTCACCATCCAACGCTACGAAAAAGGGGTCATTCAAGACCGGGCTCACGATCAAGTGCTGCGGTCCCTGTTCGACCCGCGGCGGGTCCTCGCGCTGCTGGGTCGAGAAGGTGACGACTTAACTCCCGGTGAGCGAGAATGTCTCCGGCGTAAAGCGCAGGAGATCTTTGAAAAGGAACGGGCGCAGTGGACCTTGGCGGATGTCGCCCGCGAGCTTCCCGACCAGCAGCCCAACGTATACAACGGGCGGCGGAGGTTTGACGTACTCCGTTTCGCCACGGCAGTCTCGTGGTTTGCGACGCGTGTGGAGAACCTTGTGAAAACCAAACTTGCGAAACTCCTGTGGCTGGCTGATTTCAAGCATTTTCGGGACTTTGGCGTCTCCATCACAGGAGTCTCTTACGCTCGCCTGCCGCACGGACCAGCGCCGGACAAGTTCGGGCTCTTGTTGAGCCATGCTGCGGTGGCGGGTGTGATCGAACTTGAAGAAGCCGAGTTCGGCGAGTACATCGGCGATATGATTCGACCGCTAACGCCGTTGGACGAGACGCTGTTTGATGAGCATGAGACGGCAACCTTCGAATATATCCTGAGAAGATTCGGCCGGCATTCGGCGAAAAGGTTGAGTGAGCTCTCGCACCAGGAGAACGCTTGGCTTGAGCGCGCCAATGGGGAGCTTATCCCCTACGATGAGGCGCCTAAGCTGCGGATTTTCGAAGGATCGAGCCAGTAGACACATGCAGCAGAAGTGGTACGGCCGGGGTGAGTACCGGTGCGAGGGGCAGCGCGCGAGAGGGCGGTGGATCCATCGCCCCCGGAGAAGGGCTTGCTGCAGTTTCCGGACAGGGCGCCCGGGCCGCAGCCCGTCCGGTGGATGCGGGTGGCCGCGGATACGCTGACGTTTGCCCGCTTCGTGGCGGGAGCCGCGCTGGCGCTGTGGCCGTGGGAGCCGTCCGTTCAGTCATTGGCGCTGGTGTTCCGGTGGAAGCTCCTGCTCTGGACTGCGGACGCCGCCGATGGGGTCCTGGCTCGTCGATCCCGGACGCCTCCTTCCTGGATTGGCCGCCGGGACATATGGATCGACGCGTTCGTAACCCTCGCGGCCGGCATCGCCTTGGCCCGCGCAGGGTTCCTGCCCGGCCTGTACCTGGCGCTTTGGCTTTCCGCTTGCGTTTTCCTGTATCTGGTGCGACCGGTGGAAACCGTTCTCCTGGCGTTTATGTTTCCGGTCCAAATCGTTCTCGTGGCCCAGGCAGCGCTGCGCCGCCTCCCCGAGGTGGCCCTCTTCGCCCTGTGGGTGGCCGCTTTGGCCTACCTTGACCGGCGGAGACTCAAGTGGGTGATTGAGCAGTTCATCAAAGGCCTTCCCGACGGCCCGAAGCGATGGGTCTGGTCGTGGCTCCCCGCCTGGCTGAGGCTTAAGCCCGAGGAACGGGCGCAGTTCGAGGATTGAGAGTGCCCGCAAAGCAGGCGCACCGGCGGCTGTACGGCGGCGGTGCCAACGTTCCGTGCGAGCCGGGGTGCGCCATTTTTGGACAAACGTCACTACGATACCCCGTAGGGTATATGATAGGCTTCAACATGCGTACACCCATCATGCCAGCCCGGGAGGGAAGACCCGTGAGCGACGCGACCGTCGTGGAAGCACCAGCCGCACTGGAATCTGCTCCCCAGCGGGAAGTCAAGCAGCCCAAGATGTCCATCATCCGTTAGAGCGGCACCGTGTGATGGAAAAGGCCCGGTGACGAGGGTAGCCAGCGGCTCTGCCGGAACTCCAACCGGGCTCGGGCCGCTGGGCGGAGGAGGTGGAGATCGTGGAAGAGATCGTCATCGTAGGCGGAGGCGTCGGCGGGACGGTCACTGCCAATCTGCTGGCGGACGAGCTGGCCGCCGAAGTCGCCGCGGGCAGGGCTCGGATCCGCCTGATCACCGATAAGCCTGAGCACGTCTACAAGCCGGCGTTTCTCTACGTCGCGTTCGGCAAGATGGCGCCCAAGGAGTACCGCCGTCCCCAGCGGGAGCTGCTGCACCCGGCGGTGGAGCTCATCGTGGACCCGGTGGAGCGGGTGGACACCGCCGGGCGGCAGGTGGTGGGCGAGAGCGGGAAGACGTACCCGTATCACCACCTGATCCTGGCGGCGGGCTCCCGGGTGGTGCCGGAACGGACGCCCGGGCTCGCAGAGGCGGGCGAGCAGTTCTATACCGAAGAGGGCGCCGCCCGCCTGTTCCAGCGGCTGCAGGAGTTTGAGAAGGGGACCGTGGTGGTCTCGGTCATCGGGGTGCCCCACATGTGCCCCGTCGCCCCGCTGGAGATGGCTTTTATGCTCGATGCCTTCTTCCGCGAGCGGGGCCGCCGCGATCAGGTGGAGCTGGTCTACACCTATCCGGTCAACCGCGTGCACAGCAATCCGGCCATCGCCCAGTGGGCGGCGCCGGAGCTCGAGGCCCGCGGGATCCGTACCGAAACGTTCTTCAACGTCGAGCGGATCGATCCCCAGCGCAGGGTGATCGAAACTGTGGAGGGGAACGCCCTACCCTTCCACCTGCTCATCGGGATCCCGGAGCACACGGCCCCTCCGTTCCTTGCGGCGTCGGGCTTGGCCGTCGACGGCTGGGTGCCCGTGGACCGGAATACGCTGGAGGTCAAGGGGCACGAGGGGATCTACGCCCTGGGCGACGTAACGGTCCTGCCCGTCAGCAAGGCGGGGTCCGTCGCCCACTACCAGGCCTCGGTGGTCGCGGCGAACGTGGCGGCGCGGGTGCAGGGGCGGCCCGCCACCGCCCGGTACGACGGCAAGACGTTCTGCTTCATCGAGACCGGGAACGACCAGGCCACCTTTGTGGAGTTTGACTACCAGCGCCCGCCGAAGCCGGTCCGCCCCTCCCGGTGGATCCACTGGGCCAAACTTTCGTACAACCAGGCGTACTGGCTCACGGCCCGGGGTGTGATGTAATCACGCGGGAGCCGCGCTCTTGGCGACGCCTAAAGGGGAGGTAGAGGACGCGTGACAGCGGAGCAGCAAAGGCTGGAAGGGACCGCGCCGTCAGCCGCTTTGTCCGTCGTGAGCCGGATGGAGCGGGAGGGGACCCTGGACGAGCTGGCCGATCTGCTCAGCCTCGTCCAAATGGCCAAGAAGGCCCTGACGGACCAGATGGTGGTCAGCATGGTCCGCCGTGTGGAAGGGCTCGCCGCGGCGGCGACCGACCCGGCGCTCACCGGGCTGGTCAACCGCCTGCCCGGCGCGCTGCGGGCGGCCGAAGCGGAAGCGGCCCGGGCCGCGCCCGCGGGCTTGGTGGGCCTCCTGCGCCAGCTCCGGGATCCCCAAGTCCAGCGGGGCCTCACCTTTGTGCTCGCCCTCGCAAAACACCTGGCCCCGGCCGAATCGGGACACGCCGGCGATGGCGCAGCCGGGGTGAATTGAAGGTCGGGCAGGAGCTGGGCAACAGCGCAAGGGGACCGCTGCCGGTCCCCTTTTTCTTGCGCCGGATTCAGCTCGCACGGGTGGAACGCCCGCTT
>PKEX01000010.1 GCA_002919235.1 Clostridia bacterium | reverse complement strand
AAACCAAGGAACTGTTGGCAGTGGCGAAGCCGTAATCCTTAACGCACACGCTGGGACCTGGAGATTACACCACTTGACGGGACACTATCCACTCGCTCGACTGGTTGCTGCAATTCGACTCAGTTGAGGAGACGAGTTATCCGTCTTTCATCCGCCGCAATGTAGGCGCGGTCGCAATGGGGTCCCACACCTACGAATGGCTCTTGCGGCATGAGAACTACCTCAACCCCGATAAGGCGGCCAATTGATCTGGATCGTTGGCGGCGGCGACCTGGCCGGCCAGTTCTACGACCGCGGACTCCTCGACGAACTGATCATCCAGGTTGCCCCGGTCACGTTGGGGCGCGGGATGCCGCTGTTCCCTCGAGAGGTCGCGAGCCCACCTCTCCGGTTGGTGTCGGCCACGACCTATGGCGGGATCCTTGTCGAGCTTCGATACGAGGTTCCGAGGTAATCACAGCGCGAAGGGTGTAAAAAGCGTGAGGTTCGTGGTCCTCTCCGGACCCCCGGCCGTCGGCTGGAATCCTTTGCGAAACAACTGGGCGTGGGGGTGATCCCGTGATCCGGGGTTCCGATTTCGTCGTCTACTACGTCACGGACTTGGATCGAGCCGTCGCGTTCTACCGGGACGTACTGAGGCTTCCGCTCTCGATCTTCAAACCGGAGTGGAACTGGGCGGAGTTCGACGCCTCGCCGACAACCCTGGTGCTGTTCGGAGAGTATCCTGGGGCACCGGTGAAGGCGGGCGAACGGGGCGCGGTAGGGATCGCGCTGGCTGTGGAGAACATGGCGGATGCGGTCCGGGAGTTACAGCAGCAGGGCGTAGCGGTGGAGTACGGGCCGGTGGAGCTCACCACGTGCTATTACGCAATGATTCGCGACCCGGCCGGGAATCCGGTCTTCCTCCACCAGCGCAAAGACGGCACCTATGGCTGATGTTTGGCAGGAGACGTGATCCGAGATGCGCAGGGTCGTGGTGTGGGACGTCGGGGGCACGCTGGCGTGCCGCGGCATGACGGACGAGGAGTTCCTCGGGCGCTGCCTCGCTTCCGCCGGAATCTCTGTCGATTCGCTCAACCCCTCCGCGGCCCGGGCCGCCCGGGAGCTTCGCAGGCGCCAGGAACCCATGTGGCGGACAGCGGCGGACGAAGAGGCCGGGTGCCTTGAGATCGCCGCGACACTTCTCCGGGGTTCGGGAGCCACTGAAGAGCAGGTCCGGGACGTCGCGAAGGCCTTGGTGAACTACTTCGGGCTCTTCGCACTGGAACATCGATCCCGTGAGGCAGCTTGGCATGGAAGCGATTCACTTCGACCCCGGCGGCCACTGAGCGAGCGCGGACGCCCGCGATACCGAGCAGCTGCGGGCCCTCCTGTGGCGCGCGCTCGGGTTGGAGGAGCTCACCAGCTACCCGCAATGGTGACGCTCACGGTGAAGCGCGTCTCGGGGCTCAGCGGCGCGAATTCGCTCCCCGCGCCGCCGTAGGTCCGGGAGATCGCAATGGACGGCCGGATGTCCTTCCAACGGTTGTAACTCAGTGTGAGGTTGACCATCCCCGAACCGTCGCTGAGGTTGCCCATCCAAAACGCGGCCGGGGCGAAATCCTTGAACGACCGGCTGGTCCCGCCCAGTGAGAGCGCGGCGTAGTGGCGGCCCGTCGACATCACGTCGGTGGCCGCGAGCTGTCCCGTTCCAAGCAGGAGGAGCATCGCAGCCCTGTTGGCCTTGCTGAACTCGCCGTCGTACCCTTCCCCGTTGTAGTAGTACTGGCCGGCCGCGCTGACGGAGAAGCGGCCGTCGGGGTCCGAGTACGCCGCCCGCGCGCCGGCGGTACCGTGGAATCGCACGGTGTCTTGATCCGTCACGACCGCCAGACCGAAGGGGTTGTCCGGGGAGACGGGCACCTCCCGGACAAAGCGCTTGTCGGAACCCTTGCTGAGCACGGCTTCGCCGAACAGGCTCAGGCGGCCGAAACTCGTCGAAAGCGTGGCCATCGCCCGGGGGGCCCGGTCCGCCCGGTAGTAGAAGCCGGCGCCCACCTCGCTCCGGCCAAAGACGAACTCGACCTTCGGCGCCAGAGCGAGGCGGTAGTCGCCCGCTATACCGTCGACGATCGCGTAGGTATAGAAATTGTTCCGGCCCGACGGGAGATGGAGCCCCAGCGCAACGGGGCCTTCTCGCTCCGCCTCCGGGTTCTCGGGGTCGATGCGCCCGACGTTGATGATGTCGGCCGGGCTGAAGAAGTAGCCCACACCCCAGTTGACCGTCTGCTTCCCTAGCCGGAAGAACGCCTTGTCGGCGAGCGTGAAGTCGGCGAAGAGCTCATGGAGTGCGATGTTCGGGTCCAGCGGGCTTTCGGTCAGCCGCACGTCGCCCTTGATCTTGGCGAAGGCGCGGAATTCCCGGCTCGGCCTCGCGTCGAGGAAGAGCGAGCCGGAGAGGTCGGCGCGGCGGTCAGCATTCCCGCCGGCGGGCCCGCCGTCCTCCGGAGTCCACATCCGCCCGACTCCCATCGACAGGCTGTAACTTCCCCCGACGTCGACACCCTCTTGTACGAGGAAGACTTCTTCAAGCGCGCTGCCCGAGTCGGGTTCAATCTCGGTGAGCAAACCGCCGGAGCCGAAGAGCGCGTCCTCGTCCATCGAGAAGAAATCGTCAGAGCCGGCCCACAGCCAGATGTCGTCCTCCAGCCCAGCCGCCGTCGACGGGGAAGCCACGTTCCAGGCCAACGTCAACAAGAGGCCGCAGAGCATCCGGAATTTGAGCCGCATCCCGCCCACCTCCGCTCACTGCCTTACCAGCGTTCGCCACGTCACCCGTCGCCGCCTTACCCGCCAGCGTTCCCCGCGTCAACGGTTTGCGCGCTCGACGAAGGCCTTGGTGAAGACGGAGTCGGGCAGGGCGTTGAGGGAGATCTCCGAAAGCGTGATCTGCGTCCGCCTCCCCTGCACCAGCTCATCCACGAACACCATCACGCGCGGGATGATCGCGCTGCCGATCTTGACGTAATTAGGAAAGAGCGCGGTGCGCATCAGCCGCTTGGTCAGGCTGTAACTCTCCATCTTCAGAATAAGGTTCTCGTCCTTCGAGACCCAGATCCGCAGGTAGGGGTCGGCCACTTCGTTATGCGCGGCCTCGAGGTCGATGATGTACACCTCGAAATTGCCGAGCGAGCCGCTCTCGTACCCAGTGGGGCGGTAATCCTTCGCGAGACTGCTCTGGGTGAAATCCTCGTTGCGGGCGTCGCTACCCGCAAAGCTCTCCTTGAGAGAGGTGTGAGAGAACTTGCGGCTTTCGGGGTCGTAGAACCACAAGTTCTCCTCGTCCATGAGATACCCCTCGCCCATGCGTGCCTTGGGCTCCTGGATCAGGAGAAGAAACTTGTTCTCCCTGTCCCGGCGAAACTCGCGCACGACGAACTTCTCGGTCCCCTTCTCGGGGTCTTGAGTGATGATGGTCAGCACCGCCGAAAAGTCGAAGTCCCCGAAGTTGCTCTGCTCGTCGATCGCCCTGAGGATCGCGACCAGGTCGGGCTGCGCAGCTGACGCTCCAGAGGCTGCCACAATCAGTACGGCCGCTGCGAGCACCCAAGCTTTCCCAAGCAACCACGCTGCCCTTAGGGCACCGGTCGACACACTGTCCCACGCACGGATTCGCATACCTTCTCGCCCCGCTTTCAGGCTTCAAAGCTTTCCGCAAGCTCTGCTTCAGAAATGCGTCCCGAGGGCCTTGGCCGGCTGGAGCCTGGCAGCGGCGTTGGCGGGCAGGAGGGCCGCCAGGAGGCTTATGGCCAGGACGACCAACAGGTTGCCGATGAGGTCGCCTGCCGTGATTGCAAACGTCACGTGCCCTGCGTCGAGGAAGAACTCGAGGCCCGGCGAGTTGAACGAGATCCGCGAAACCGCCGCTGCGATGACACCTGCGAGCACGAGGCCGGCCGCGCCGCCGCCGAGGCTGATGAACGCCGCCTCCCACAGGAAGATGCTGCGCACTGTCCTCTTCTGCATGCCGAATGCCCTCATCGTGCCGATCTCCCGGGTCCGCTCGATGATCACCATCCGGAACGTGTTCAGGATGCCCACGGCCGTGATGAGGAGCAGGATGAGGAAGATACCGAGGGCGATCGAGTCGAGGACCCCCATGGCGGCGACGACCGGTTCCATCATCTCGTTGAGCGTGATCACGGAGAATTTGGTTCCCTCCCAGGGTTCCTTCGCGATCGCCGCGGCCGCTTGGCCGAACAGCTGTCCTAGCGCCTCCGCCTCCAACTCTTGGTAGCTCTGCGACTGCGAGAGTGGCCTTTCGACCGGAGTCCCGGCCTCCTCGAGCGCCTGGTAAATTTCTCGGGCCAATGTGTCGATGTCCCTGAGATCGGCGAGGAAGATGGCCAACATCTGATACTCGGACGGGCCGAGCCCGATGAGGCTGTTCAAATAGGCGAGATTCGCGTACGCCGCCGTGAGCCCGAACCCAAGTACATCTTCGATGATGGCCGCGACGCGGAATTCGCCCACGTTCTCCTGGCCGGTCACGGTCTGCAACCTCACCAGGAGGGTCTCTCCAGCCTCGATGCCGAGGCGCTCAGCAGCACGCGCGGGAAGGATGAGCGCCCGCGGATCCGACAGGTCGTCCACCGATCCGCTGCGCACCGCGAGGCCTTTGGCGAATTGGGCTTCCCGCGCGAAGTCCACGCCCTCGATCTGATACATCACCGACTTCGACCGGAAGATCAGGCTTCCGTACACCTCTGAGCGGCGGTGGACCGAGACGATCCTCGGATCCGCCTCGTCGACCGCGGCCTGGAGCGCTTGGTCGTCCCCGATGCGGGTCACTTCCCGGCCGCTCTCCGTCAGCTCCGTGCCGATGACGTAAACGTGGCCGCCTGCGACGTACGCGAGGTTGTTCTTAATGTTGGCGACGGCGCCCGAGGTGAAGGCGTTGAGCAGCGTGATGACCATGACGCCGAACGCGATGGCTCCGCCGAGCAGCACTGCTCGCCTCAACTGCCGGCGGGTGTTCCGGAATGCGATGCGAATGACGCCCAGCATGCGCGATCACTCCTGCATAGCCTTGACGGGCGGGGTCTTCAGCGCGATCCGCAGCGGGTAGAGGCTGGCCGCGACAGCGATCGCGATCACGATGAAGAGCGATGCCGCGATCGCCCCGGGAGAAGGCACCGGGTGCAGCACCTTGCCTCCGAAGAGCATTTCGAAGAAGATGTTCGGCGCCTCGATCCCGGTAGCACCGAGGATCCAAAGCACGATCAAGCCGACTACAGCCCCGATCAACCCGAAAATGCCTGAGGTGAGCACCGTCTCCCACAGGATCATCCGGCGGATGAAGCTCTTCTGAGCCCCCAGGGCCCGCATCGTGCCGATCTCGGTCGCGCGTTCAGTGACCGAGATGACCAGGGTGTTCATGATGATGATTACGGCCACGACCGCGATGACGAGGACTACCACGTTGAAGACGGTCTTGGTCCCCGTCGCGAGCAGCGCAACCGATCCCGCCCCGGTAAGCCATCCCTGGGCCATGGCATCGATGCCGCGCTCGTCGAAGAAGCGCTGGAACTGCGCGATGGCAAACGCCGGGTTCACCCCGTCCTCGAGCCGCACGAGGAGGAAGTGCCACGCATTGGACCGGTCAGAGGCGAACGCGTCCTCCAAAAGCCCGCTCTCCGGGGACGCAGGCCCGAGCCCTGCGAGGAGCGCCTCTTCGTCCAGTGCCCCGCCTGGCGCCTCGACCTCCTCAACGAAGCTGCCCCCGAAGAAGTCGTCGAGCGCGCCGCCGAACAAGGCACTCTCGTCAATCTCGCCCAGGAGAGCGGCCTCGGCTTCGGTGAGCTCCGCCGGCGCCACGCTGAAAAGGTTCATGCCTGCGAGAGCGCGCGCCGTGGTGATGTCGATGAGCGACACGTAGTCGAGGACCGGGTTGCTCTGCTTGAACCGGAAGATCCCGACGACCGGGACCTCCCGCACTTTGATCCCCGCGTGCTCGCTCATGGCGGTGAGCAGCAGGGTGTCGCCTGGAGCCACCTCGACGTCGCCGTTCCGCTCGAGGATCGACGCGACTTCGGCGCCGACGAGAATTCCCTCCTCGCCCGGCGCGAGCATGCGTCCGCTGAGGATTTCGATGTTGTCCGGGAACATCCGCGTATAGTAAGCTGGGTCGATGCCGAAGGCCTGAGTGAAGAACCGGCTCTCCCCGATGTCGATGAGCGCCGTGACGGTCGCTTGCGGGTTCACCGCCTTCACGTACGGCTGCGACGTCACGTGCTCGAACACCTCGTCGAAAGACGGGATGACCGGCACGGGCACGTCGAGGGATTCGGCCGCCTCGAGGCCCATGAGCGAAAGATCGCCGCGATGCCGTCCGGTGATGACGACGTGCCCCGTGTAGCTCTCGATGTAAGTCCGCTCGATGCCCCGGCTCGCCGTATCCATGAGCGAGTTGCCCACGACCAGGACCGTGATCCCGATGGCGATCAGCACGCCGATGATGAGCGTCTTGACCTTGTGGCGCAGGATGTTGCGAAAGGCGATCTTCAGGGCGGCGCTCACGAGGCCCCGCCTGCCTTCTGCGCCGGCCCCCCAGGCGCCTCACCCGCGCTCTCTCTGGCCGTCTCCCCAGCTGCTGCGCCCGCCCCTGCCGCGAGCTCTTGCCTTTGCGCACCGTTTCTCCGCACGTCCTCGACCACAAGGCCGTCCTGGAGGCGGATCACGTGGTCCGCGATTTCGACGATCTTGGGATCGTGCGTCGAGAAGATGAATGTCGTCTGGAGCTCCCGGTTGAGCCTCTTCATGAGCTCGATAATCGACAGGCCGGTCTTGGAGTCGAGGTTGGCGGTAGGCTCGTCGGCGAGCACGATCGTAGGCTTGGTGGCCAGGGCGCGCGCGATCGCCACGCGCTGGCGCTGGCCGCCCGAGAGTTCAGCAGGTTTGTGCTTGCGGTAAGGCTGGAGCCCGACCGCTTCGATGAGGAAATCAATCCACTCCCGCGTCTCGGCCTTGCTTCGCTTCTCCTTCCCCAGAAGCAGCGGGAATTCGATGTTCTCATACACGTCGAGCACGGGAATGAGGTTGAACGACTGGAAGATGAAACCGAGGGTCTTGTGGCGAAGGGCCGTGAGCTGCTTGTCTTTGAGCGAACTCGTCTCGGTGCCATTGATCTTGACGACGCCCGAGGTCGGCGTGTCGATGCAGCCGATCATATTTAGAATGGTGGACTTGCCGGAGCCCGACGGCCCTGTGATCGAGATGAACTCGCCCTTTTCGACCGCGAAAGAGACGCCGCGGACGGCGTGCACCTCCGTCTTCCCCAAGGGATACACTTTCGTCACGTCGATCAGCTCGACGACCGCCTGCCGGTCGCCTTCGACGGTCCGTCCGCCGGGGATCTGCCGTTCACTCACCGTGGCCACTCTCTCCACCCCTATATTCCTTGTTGCTCACCTTCAGCTTGCTCGTCCAGTTTGCTCGTCTCGGCATTGCGTACCCGAGCGGAGGCACTGCCTTGGAAGGGAGAGAGGTCACGACCAGGACTCCCCTCTCCATGAAGGATTTGCCAGTATGCTACTACCATGATATCACATTGATAGACAAGGTCAAGTGGGTATAAGTGGCGACGCGGCGAGGAGCGCCGTCCGTCGCACCGGAATCGACTGGGCGAACTCCCCTTTTTCTGCCCGCGCCCATATAGCCAAGATCTGGGGGCAAGTTAAGCCCTTTAGTCCTCGGAGTCGATCGAATTGCCAAGGGGGCGAGGCTGGTGCGACGCTTGTGGGCGGGGATCGACTGTGGGTTCTTTCAAATGAGTGTCGCTGTCATTGACGAGTCCGATCGGGTCTTGGCGGTGGAGCAATCGATTGAGTTGAGTTTACGGAATCGAACAAACGTTCTTGACCGCACTGTGGGTCGCGCGGTATAATCCAAACGGCTGTTCGTGGAAAGCCATAGAAGAAGCGGGTTGGCGATTCCCTTGACAAGACCCTGTCTGGCGCTGAGGCGAGGAGGTCATAGGTGTGAGCGTGCGGTTGAGACTGGGCGAGTTGAGCCTCGAGGCGAATTCGCAGTTGTGGAGTGTGGACGAGCGCGGGGAGGAGCCCGTCCTGCAGCTGACCGGCCACACCCACGTCGAGCACATCCGCGATTCACAGGTGGCCCTCATCGAGTACGCGGGAAACGATTACTCCGTTGAAGCCGAGATGCGGTTCCTCGCGAATTACCTGCCCGACCCCAGCGCCGGATGGTTCGGTTTCGCCCTCCGAGCGCAGGACTTCATGAATTACGAGGTCGTGTGGTTCATTCCGGGGGCCAGGCGGGGCTTTACTGTCGCCTACGTGCCTGTAGCTCACGGCATTGTCCCTTGGTGGACCGAAGCGTACGAAACACAAGAGAAAGGAACAATTCCGCTTCCCAAGGACGACTGGTTCAACGCGCGGGCGGACGTGAAGGGGAACACCTTCTCGATCTTCGTAAACGGCCAGTTCGTCCTCGAGAAGAAGCTCACGTACTTCATCGAATCGGGCCGCCCGGGATTCTTTGTGGGAACCGCGACCGACGCGGCCTTCCGGCGGGTAAGAGTCCAGGCCCTATAGCATGCAGCTACAGCGATGGGGATGTTTCCCCGGCGGCGATGTGCCGCACCATCGGAAACGCCGCCAGGGTGGACAAAGTGCACACGATCCCGATCGGCACCAAACTCCCGCCGGCCACTGGAACAACGCGGCGGCCAACGCCGTCGCGGCCATCATCCCCATGTACATGACCGACGTGCTCAGCGAAAGGATGGTGCCGCGCACGTCAGGGTTGAGCTCTGAGGCCAAAGCGCTAAGCGCAGTGTGGGCAAAGGCGAACGCGAGGGCCCACGCCGAGTGCAGCGCGATGGTGCCGAGCAGGTTCCCGGTGACCGATGCGACGGCCGAAACTCCCAGTGCAGCTACAATGTCGCGTAATCGGGCAGTATTCCTTGCCGGAAGCACATTCCTTTCCTTGAATGCCAAGGAGTGGAACTTGGCACGAGAGCGGGAACATGGCAGGGAATGAGGAGGAAGCAGGGCAAAAGCAAACGGCCGAGAAAGCCCCTTGCGTCCGAACGACGTTCAGAAAGCTGATGGAGACGATCCTCGAAGTGAACGCTCCAACGCTCCTCACCCGCGATTATGCGAGCGCTGTGTCCCGGAGCCTCGCGCCAGGAACGCGGCGGATGAATAGCCGATGACATCGGTAGCATCGTAGGAGGGATTCGCACCTGTGAGCCGCGTCGCAGTAGTTGGGGCCGGCATTTCTGGCCTGGCGGCTGCATACGCGCTTCAACAGGCAGGCCTTGAGGTGGCAGTGCTGGAGCGGTCCAGCGCGGTGGGGGGCGAATGCATACCCGCTCCGAACAGGGGTTCACGTGGGATGCCGGCGCCCAGTTCATGATGGGCGGTTACCGGTACATGAGGCGCCTCATGGAGAAGCTGGCGCTGCCCGTCTCCCAGCACAAGGTGCCTTCTGTAACAGCCACCATGCTTCCTGACGGTCGCCTATACTACACCCGAACGGGCTCCCCGGGGGGCATCCTGCGGCATCCGGCGCTATCCTTCCGCTCCCGGGCGAAGATGGGCAAAGTGATGCTGGAGGGCTGGCGAAACCGGAGGCTCTTCGATTGGTACCATCCGGAGAAGGCGGCTCCAATCGACACGGAGAGCCTGAGGGAGTGGGGCGACCGGGTAATCGGGCGGGACGCAGTCGACTGGCTGCTCAGTACTCCAGCTTCCGCGTTCTTCTTCTGGGATTCCCACCAGACGCCGTGGTGGTTCTCAGTATCCCTGGCGTGGGCGGTGGCCCGAGGCCAATGGAGCGTCATGGTCCCTGAGGGAGGAATGGGCGCCGTTCCGCAGGCCCTTGCCCGGAATCTCAAGATCAGGTTGAACACGACCGTCCACCGCGCTGAATTCGAACCGGGCGGCCACGTCCGGCTGCGCACGGAAGGCCCGGCGGGATGGGAGACCGTAGAGGCGGATCGGGTGGTCCTCGCGACGCCGGCTCCCGTCACCTTGGCGCTTCTGCAGAACCCGGACGAAGCTCTTGGCTTTGAAGAGGCCACTCTGTTGCGCTCGACCCGCTACACTTCGAACCTTACAACCGCCGTGGCTTACGACGGCCCGCCCGAGGAGCGGGCGTACGGGGTGAGCGTCCCGCTCGCGTCTGGGAGCCCGCTCGCGGCGATCGGCTGGGAGCACCTGAAGGATCCCCGGCGGGTGCCCGCCGGAAAGGGTCTCGGCGTCCTCATGCCCACGCATTCGTACTCGGTGCAAAGGCGCGACGCGCCAGACGATGCGATCGGCGCCGAGTTGATCGCCGCCGCTCGCGCCGTGTATCCGGGCAGCCGCTTCGAGCCTCTGTTCCACCGAGTCCAGCGTTGGGAGTACGCCATGCCCGTCCAGTATCCCGGATGGAGCCGCACGCTTGCAGGCGCGCTCTCCGCCCCTCCGAGGGAAGGACGGCTGGTCTTCACCTGCGGGGACTACTGGCTCGGCCCCAACACCGAACTCGCCCTGGTCTCGGGACTGCGTGCCGCCGTCGCTGTGCTTCGCAGCCTCGGCCGGATGAGCGGGAAAATCGATGAGCTGGACCTGCTGTAAGCCGGACGGCGCTCCCATATCGCCCCAGGCAAACGGACGCCTCGCCAGCCGTCCACCTCGCACTGGCCGTGCGCGTTGTCGCCCGCGGCGAGGACGGTGCCGTCCGCCCTGAGCCCGAGCGTGTGCGCACAGCCGGCCGCGATAGCCACGATCTCGCGCCACCGGCCCACGTTGCATTGGCCGAACTCGTTCCATCCCACAGCGACCACGCTGCCGTCCGACCGGAGCCCCACGGTGTGGTGGCTCCCCGCGGCGATCGCCACGATGTCACGCCAGCCGCCCACCTCACACTGGCCGCTCAAATTCGAGCCGACTGCCGCCACCGTTCCGTCCGCCCGGACTCCCACCGTGTGCAGGTAGCCCGCCGCGACCGCCACCATCTCCCGCCAGCCGGAGACGTTGCTCTGGCCGCGGCTGTTGTTTCCCGCCACCACGACGGTACCGTCGGACCTGAGCCCTACGGTGTGCCAGTCGCCCGCTGAGACAGCGACGATGTCGCTCCAGTCGTCCACCTCGCACTGGCCTTCCTTGTTCCGGCCCACAGCGAGCACGGTCCCGTCTGATTTCAGCCCGATCGTGCGGCGCCATCCCGCGGCTACGGCCACGATCCCGCTCCAAGCGCTTACGTCACACTGCCCGTACTTGTTCCAGCCTACTGCCACGACCGTCCCGTCGAGCCTCAACCCGACCGTGTGCGAGTTGCCCGTGTGCGCGTTGCCCGCGGCGACTGCCACGATCTCCCGCCATGAGCTCACGTCGCACTGGCCGTACCGGTTGTCGCCTGCGGCCAACACCGTGCCGTCCGCAGTCAAGGCGACGCTGTGGCGGTAGCCTGCGGCGATCGCCTCCCTCGGCCAGCGCCGGGTGATCTGGGCCGTGCTTCCTATCACGTCTTCCCCTCCCGACACGATATGACTCTGGGGCTTAATAAAAGGATCAGGAAAGGTCGAGGGTGAGCGACGGCGTATCTCTACGGCTTGGAAGTCTGGAAACCTCTGCAAGTGATGAGGCGGATGCCATGGAACAGCCGCTGATCGCGCTGGGCGG
The DNA here is from genome assembly GCA_002919235.1 of Clostridia bacterium. Taxonomy (GTDB): domain Bacteria; phylum Bacillota; class Limnochordia; order DTU080; family RSA5; genus RSA5. The sequence continues at coordinate 6,590 of PKEX01000010.1, read as the reverse complement.
CCTTGCGCTCCTCGACTGCATCAACCCGTCCGCGCTGCTGGTCACGCTTTACTTGCTCACGGGCGAGCGCCCGGCTCCGAAGGTTTTCACGTACACCGCCGGGGTGTTCGCGAGCTATCTGGCGCTGGGAATCCTTTTAATGCTGGGCCTCGACGCGGCGATCGACAGGTGGAGCGAGCACTTCTGGAGCCCCACGGCTTTCGCGATCCAAGGGGTGATCGGTGCCTCGATGCTTGTCTACAGCTTCGCGGCCGATCCGAAGCCCAAGAACAACCGGCTCCAGCGCCTGTCGGGAGCAACGGGTTTTGCCGCGCTGTTCGCCCTGGGCGTCCTGATCACCGTGACAGAATTCTCCACGGCGATCCCGTACTTCGGCGCAGTCGGCCTCCTGACCTATATGAACCTGCCGTTCATCCAGTGGCTCCTGCTCTTAGTTGCGTATAACGTCGTCTTCGTCCTGCCGCCGTATCTGCTTCTCGGGTTGCACACCCTGTTCAGCGGGCGGCTCGCGGGCCGCTTCACCTCGTGGCAGGAGAAACTGAAACGGGCCGGGCGGGAGACGGCGCTGTGGATCATCGGGATCGTCGGCTTCTATCTAACGGTCGATGCCCTTGTGTACTTCGACTTCTTCGGCCTCGTCCCGGTCGAGCTGCCGGAAGGGTTGCGCAGCCCTTCCGAAGTGATCTTCAACCGGTACACGGCAGACCCTAAGTTCTAGACGCGGCCACGCAGCGAGAGGAGCCCGTGGAGAAGAGGAAGGGTAGCGGGGGAGACCGGCGCCACCGGAGAAGTGTACGCTAAACGGGACTCGGTCGCAGGGAGATCCCGGCCGCGCACGAGAGTAAAACGGTGATGGAGTGAAGGTTTTTGGGCTTTATTGATCGGCTGTTGTGGCAGGCGTTTGGTGTGCCGGCGGGCCTTCTCGGCCGGATCGGCGGGAGGGTCATGGCCGGCCGGCGCCAGCGGGCGATCGCAGAGCACGTCGCGGAGCTTCTCCAGGTGCAACGGGAGGACAAGGTTCTTGAGATCGGCTTCGGACCAGGGGTCGGAATCCAGTGCCTGAGTGAGCGGATCCGCGGCGAGGGTCTGATTGTGGGAATCGACCCTTCGGACGTCATGATGCAGATGGCCAAGGCTCGAAACGCCGGGGCGATCGAAAAAGGTACCGTCAAACTTCTGAGTGGGACCGTAGAACACATCCCTTGGGAAAGTGAGTTCTTCGACAAGGCGTACGCCATGAACTCGTTCCACCTGTGGCCGGACAAGGCGGCCGGGCTCAGCGAAGTCCGGCGGGTACTAAAGCCCGGCGGACGGCTCGCGCTGTCGTTTTATGGGCCGGCGGAGCGGGAGATCACTCCGGATTCCGTGCGTGCGGACTTGGAACAGTCCGGGTTCCGGGAGATTGAGGAGACCAAAGAGGAGTTGGTCCTCTACGTTACTGCCCGGAAGTGACCGGACGGCTCGACGTCCCCTGCGCTAGGCGGAACAACCAGCCTGGGCAGCGACGAAAGGATTCAGGGGGTGACGGAATTTCTGGGGGGTTACAGAATGAAGTGTGGGGGCCGGCGGCCGGCCGGGCGGGTTCTGCGAAAATTTTCCCGCGCGCGGCGGCCCGATCGGGCAAATTCTTGCGAAAACCTTTCTGTCCGATTCCCGCGAATGCCGCACTTCCCGCCGGAGCGGGCAGTCTGCACGATGTAACCCCCAAATTTTCGCCCGCAACCAGGCGGGGGTGAGCAAGATTCTGCAGAGTTTTTCTTCCGCGTCCCCGGTCGGCAGACAAGAAATTGCAGAATCTCCCCGCGGGAAGCTCGCAACAACGCGACCAGGAAAGTGCGTGAGGAGATAAACAACGGCAGATCTACCGCAAGGCACGCCGGAGGCATCTCCCGGGTAAGAAGGGGGGAGAAGTAGTGCCGACTCTCGTTTCCCTGGTCGTTGCCGTGGCCATCGGCGGTCTGAGCTATTTTTACCTGGGGAAAGACCTTCTCTTGGCTGCGTGGACCGCCCTCGCGTTCTTCGCGCTTGTCCGAACCGGGATTGCTCTGCTTCGAATGGGGTCTGACGTGCCCAGCCCCGGGGGCGTCTTCGGCGGCGTGCTGACGGGAATGATCGCTGGTGCAGCGCTCCTCGGCGTCAGCCCTTTCCTTCCGATCGAGCCTGAGCTGCGTGTGGCCCTGCAACTCCTCGTGATGGGAACCGGTTTTGCGTCGGCCGCGGTCAGCGCGTTTTTCCTGCTGCGTTTCATGAACTCGAAAGCAAATCCGAACGACAAGCGGCGGCGTCCCCAAAGCGACGACCTGGACCGCACGGGGTGATCGCCGGTCGCAGCGGGGCGCGTCCTAACGAGGCGGAATCGCCAGAAGCGGAGGTGCTGCTTTCGTGGCGTGGGAAATCAAGAACCTGCGCGACCTGAGCGAGCACGAGCGGCTCGAGGCGGGCCGCGTCCTGGTCGAGGCGATGGCGCACGTGCCGCACGCCTGGCCTGACCTGCGCGCGGCGATGGCCGAGGTGAGCGAGTTCCTCGGGGATCCGACCCGCATTGCCTTCGCCGCGCTCGAGGATGGGCGCGTGCGCGGCTGGATCGGGGCGCTCCGGCACTCGAAGTTCGCCTGGGAACTTCACCCCCTTGTCGTCGATCCCGCACATCAGCGCAAGGGTTGGGGTTCCCGCCTGCTTGAAGCGCTGGAGAAAGCCGCCCGGGAGGCGGGCGTGATCACGATCTGGCTGGGCGCCGACGACGAGTTCGGCGGCACGAACCTCTATGGAACAGACCTGTACCCCGACGTGCTCGGGCGCCTGCAAAAGCTCGCCGCGACGAGCGGCCACCCGTTCACCTTCTACCAGCGCCACGGGTACGTCGTGTCGGGCGTCCTTCCCAACGTGAACGGGTTCGGAAAGCACGACATCCTCATGACGAAGCGCCTCTAGCATCCCGCCTTGTGGGAGAACGGCGAATCGCTTCCGGATGTAACCCTCCTCCCTTCCCTGTGCCGCGTCCTGGGAGTGTCGGCCGACGTGCTGCTCGGGACCGAGGGCATCGGCATCGAGAGCCTGGCGGAGGAGCTCGGCAGGCAGATCCACCGCCGGCAGGGCAAAGAGCGGGAAGAAGTCCTGATGAGAGTGCTCCCCTTGCTTCACAAGGAGGGCCCGGCGGACTGGTAAGCCGTAGAGGCTGACTTGAAAGCCCTAGGGAATGTAGCAGGGTTCTACTGGCACGAGGAGCGCCTGCACACGCTCCGGCTCTGGTCGCACCAAGGTGAGAAGGTGATCACTGGCTCCGGCTGGAATTACATTCCTATTCCCATTCTCCGCCACAGAGCCCCGTACGGGCTCTGCCGGTTTCGAGCGGCTGCGTTGCAGCCATCGCACAACGCCTGCACGACAGGCCCGCGACGGGGGGTCAGTGATGGAACCTCTCAACCCGTGGACCGAGGGGTTTCACGAGCGCCTGTACGACATCTACCGGGACTACCGCGAAAACCGCCCGGTCCACTGGGAGGGTGAGCCGCTCCCGTCGACCCGGGGCTCCTGGTACCTGTTCCGCTACGCCGACGTCAGCGCGGTCCTGAAAGATTCTCGCTTCGTGAAGTCCCTCGCCACGGTGTTCCCGGAGAAGGCCGGGGCGCCCACGGAACCAGCTCCGGCGGCCGCGGACCCTACGGCTGCGGCGGAGAGCACACACCCCGCGCCGGACGCCCTGGCCCGGGCGCCGCGTCCTGTCACCTTCGGGGACATGGCTTCCCAGTGGATACTTTTCCGCGACCCGCCCGATCACACGCGCCTTCGGCGGCTAGTCAACGTGGCGTTTACGCCGCGCGCCGTGATGAGCTACTCGAGCAGGGTGGAACAGATCGCCGGCGAGTTGCTCCGTCCCGCCCTGCGCGACGGCGGGATGGACCTCATTGCAGACTTTGCCTTCCCGCTGCCTGTCATCGTCATTGCGGAGATGCTCGGCGTCCCGGCAGAGGACCGCGGCAAGTTCCGCGTCTGGTCCAACGCCATGGCGGCGGCGCTGGATACGGAGTGGAACGAGGAGATCGACCGCCGCGCCGCCCAGGCGACCGGGGAGATCTGGGAGTACCTGACGCGCATCATCGAAAAGCGGCGCGAGAATCCCGGGGCCGACCTGCTGAGCGCGCTCATCGCCGCCCGCGATCAAGGCGACCGCCTGAGCGAAGACGAGCTCGTCGCCATGGCAATCCTCCTGCTGGTGGCGGGGCACGAGACGACGGTGAACCTCATCGGCAACGGCATGCTCGCGCTGCTGCAGCACCCCGGCCAAATGGAGCTCCTGCAGCGCGAGCCGCAGCGGGCGGCCCAGGCCGTGGAGGAGCTGTTGCGCTACGACGCGCCGGTGCAAATGACGTCGCGCTTCGCGGCCGTCGATGTGGAGCTGGGCGGCCACGTCATTCGAAAAGGGGACAACGTAGTCGTGGTGATCGGCTCCGCCAACCGGGATCCAGAGGTGCACCCTGACCCTGACCGCCTCGACATCACCCGGCAGGCGATCCACCACCTCGGGTTCGGCGGCGGGATCCACTACTGCTTGGGAGCGCCCCTCGCGCGCAGGGAAGGACAAATCGCGCTGACCACGCTGCTGAAGGAGACGCCCACCCTTCGGATGGCCTGTGACAAGCCCTCCTGGCGGCCGGGGATGGTGTTCCGCGGGCTGCAGAACCTTCCGGTGGAGATCGGCTGAACTCGCGTTGCCAAGCCCGTCCTGGCGTCGCGAAATGGCGCCGCGCAACTAAGGAATGCCGATTCGAAGGCACACAGGAAAAAGGGAACGCGCGAAAAAGGGGTGACCTGCGGTAGTGCAGACCCGCGGCTGGGAAGCGATGAGAGAGATGTGTGCGCGCCTTCTGGTGGAGCGCACGGGAGAAGACGTCGAGGCGTGGAAGCGGCGGATCGAGCAGAAGCGCATCGAGGACGAAAACGAGCTGCGGCGCTGGCTCGACGAGCGGGGCGTCACGGGGTACGCCCAGTCGCTCCTGATCTGGGAGCGCTTCGGTTACCCGGACTTCATCGCAGCGACGGGCGAAGAGCTCATCGAAGCCCAGTACTCAGATCGGCCCCACCTGCGCCCCGTTTACGACGCGATCGTCCGCGCCGCGGCCGGGTTGGGCGAGGTAGTAGTGCAGGCGAGGAAGACGTACGTGTCGCTGCTCACGCCCCGGAGGACGTTCGCGCGGGTGCAGGCCGCCACGAAAAACCGGGTCGACCTCGGGCTGCGGCTCAAAGGGTACGAGCCCGGGGGGCGGTTGCAACCGTCGCGGATTCATGAGTCGATGCAGCTCCAGATCAGCCTCACGTCGCCAGAAGAGGTGGACGCGGAGGTCTTGTCGTGGCTTCAGAAGGCGTACGAGCAGAATAGCTGAGCCGTCCCGGGAAGTCCTCCGCTGCGGCCGCTGCGGGCTCGCCGGGAGGATTCATCGCCGCGCGCTTCCGCCTTCTCTCCTGCGCTTGCGTCTAAGCGAGCGGGATGCTCGCTACAGCCCGGGCGCGCGTCCTGCGGCGCTCCGAGAGCACGGCCGTCACGCCGCCTCCCCGCCGAAGCATCGCCTCCCGGTTCGCCCAGACGACGGCGGCGGCCACCGCGGCGAGAAGGAGCGTATCCCAGGGCTGGGCGTCGGGCCAGATGGGATTGTTGAATTGGAAGTGGGCGATCACGGGAGTGAGCAGGCTGCCCCGCGAGGCGTTGAACAGCCCGGTCATGAGGACCGAAATCGTGATCACTCCGGCGAAGTAGGGGAGAAAATCCCACGCGCTCTGGGGAGTCCCGCCGATGAGGAACGCCGGCACGTGCCACACCGCCCAGACGACGCCGAGGATCAGCCCGGCCCAAAGGGGAGCGAACCGGCGCTGCAGTAGGGGCAGGGCGAGGCCGCGCCACCCGAGCTCTTCGATAGGTCCGAGGAACAGGGCGAGAGCCAGCGCACCTAGCGCCTCCCACCACGACGTGAACGGAAGCGGGTCGCGAATCGTTCCCGCCAGGGCCGCGCCGGCGTACATGACGGCAGGTATGCCCGCGATCACAAACAGCCACCAGCCCGCCGGAGCGCGCCACACGGCAAACCTGCGAAAGAAGCGGATCAGCCCGACGCGGCCATGGTGGAAAAGCACGAGGACCACGCCGGCGATGCCGGGGGAGTACACCGCGAGGATAAAGAGCGGGTTCGCAACGCTTATCTCGCCGAAAAGGGCGAAGACCGCGTCGGGGAAAACGATGACGAGCAGGGCGATTCCCCACGTCAAGCCGAAGGTGATCGCGAGGAATTGCGCCATCGGCTTGGCGATTTCTCCTCGCCTGGCGTTGAAATCGCCCCGGGTGGCTCTTCCCGACTTTTCTCGGGGCGGTGGTGGCGGCGGGATCGAAAATGGCATCGTAGCACAGGTTCTCCTTGAGGGGCGGCTCAACCCGCCTGAAAGAACGGCTGAATCCGGCGGATAACTGGAAGTATTCTCGGCGGTAACCCCCCGGGCGATCGCGAAGCACTACCGGGCTTCGCTGATTCGTTTGGCAGGCGCGGTTCTCATGGAACAGCAGGATGAGTGGATGGCGGCTCCCAGGCGCTACTTCAGCCTCG
>PKEX01000016.1 GCA_002919235.1 Clostridia bacterium | reverse complement strand
GGACGGCGGGGAGCTCACCATCACCGCCGGGACCGCCGATCCGGCGGACGCGAGCCTGCTCGGCCTGCCCGGCGGGGCGGGCCGCCCCCGCCCCCCCCCCCGCCGCGGGAGGATCGCGGTCATGAGAAACGGCTGAACAGCCGATACGGAGTACAGAGGAGCGGATGTGGACGTGTTCAAGCGCCTTCGGCACGCGCTGCTGCGTGCGTTCGTCGTGGGAATGTGTGTCGCCGTCTTGACCGGCGCGGTCTCGGCGGCTCCCGTGGTCGCCGTGGTGCTGGGCGGGGGTGCTGCGCGCGGGTTCAGCCATATCGGTCTCCTCAAGGCGTTTGAGGAGGAAGGGATTCCCGTCGATATCCTGGTGGGCACCCGCATGGGCTGGACCGGGGACCCTTGAGCACGGCCATCATCGCCAGCATGTCCATCCCGGGGGCCTTCCCGCCGGTGGAGATCGACGGCGAGATGTACGTGGACGGCGGCATTATGGAGCCGGTCCCCGTCGAGGCGGCCCGCCGCGCGGGGGCGGACGTCGTCATCGCGGTGGACGTCCGGCGCGAGCTGGAGGAGATCAACCACGACTCCATCGTCACCAACCTCCAGCTCACGCTCTACTTTCTCCTTGACGCCAACACAGAGGCGCAGCTGCGGCACGCGGACCGGTCTATCGCCTGGAGACCGGGTTGGACGTGGGATTTCGCCTCTTCGGTATTTATCCCATCCGCTCCCGCGTCGAGCTCCAGTACCGGGGAGGAGAATCACCGTGGACGCTGCGATTCAGCGTAGGAGGCGCCTGAGCCTCGCTGCCGCGGCGGCTCTGGCTGCGGCGGTGGCCGCTGCCGGCCTGGCGCCCGGGGCGGCGTGGGCCGCCGGGAACGGCGCCGCTGTGGAGCAGCCGGTGGCCGTATGGCACATCCCCCATCCCGACGACGAGACTCTGGGGATGGCCGGAGGGATCATGGAGTTTGCGGCTCTGGGCGGTCGCAACATCGTGGTGCTTTACACCCGGGGGGAGGCGTCCGACGTCCGCCTGGTGCTCAACGGCCTCTTTTACTGATTCATTCACGGGCGGTACCACAGCCCCGAGGAGGAAGGGTACGAGCCGCTGGACGTCGCGGCCTTTCAAGCGGCGAGGCTGGCGGAGACCAGGGCCGCCCTGGCCCACCTGGGCGTCCGCGAAGAGGACATCATCGTGCTGGATTTTCCCGACGGCACTACTGGGCGCCCCAGGAAGGGCGGTTCGCCGTAGGGCTCCATTCGGTCCGGGGGCTGTTTGCGGCGGCTGCTGCAGACCCCCGGGAGTACGTCGACCTCATTGATGGACCTGCGGCCCGGCCCTGGTGGATGGGGGAAACCCTCCGCCTGAACCTGTTTGACACCGATACGGCCCTGGACTACCGGCTTGCGCCCCGGTGGACGCTGCGGCTGGCGGCCCCGTACGCCGTCAACGCGCTGCGCCCGGCACTGCTTTACGAGACCCGCGCCGTCACGGCGGCGGTCACCTTCTACGCCGGGCTGGGCGCCGAGCTCACCGCGTCCAGCCTCGCGCCGTACGCGGTGGCCGGCGCCCGGCTCATCGACAGCCTCTTGATCGAGTACCGCCCGCCGCTGGCCGGCGCCAACGGAGGAGGGGCCTCCGTCGCCCCGGCGCTGTCCGGCTCGGTCAAAGTGGGGTGGGCATTGCGCATGTAACACGTCGCCGTGTCAGCGCTCGTCGATGATGGCCAGAACCTCCCGGGTCTTCTCCTCCAACAGTTCCCGGTCTCCACGGGCTTCCACGTTGAGCCGGAGCAGGGGCTCGGTATTGGATTTGCGCACGTTGAAGCGCCAGCGCTCAAATTCCATGCTCAAGCCGTCCGTGCGGTCGATGACCGCCGCTTCCCGGGCGTAGCGGGCTTCGATGCGGGCCAGGGCGCCGTCGGGGTCCTCCAGCTTGCGGTTGATCTCGCCGCTGACCGGGTAGCGGGTGGCCCGCTCGGCGATGAGCTCCGAGAGCCGGCGCCCTTCCCGGGAGAGGAGGCCTGCCACCAGCAGCCAGGGGATCATCCCGCTGTCGCAGTAGAAGAAGTCGCGGAAGTAGTGGTGCGCCGACATCTCGCCGCCGTAGACCGCGTCCTCGGCCCGCATGCGCTCCTTGATGAACGCGTGGCCCGTCTTGGACTGGACCGGAATGCCGCCGTAAGCTCTTGCGATCTCGATGGTGTTCCAGGTAAGGCGCGGGTCGTGGATGATCTTGGCGCCCGGGTGCTTTTCCAGCATGGCCTGGGCCAAGAGCCCCACCAGGTAGTAGCCTTCGACGAATTCGCCCCGCTCGTCGAAGAAGAAGCAGCGGTCAAAGTCCCCGTCCCAGGCGAGGCCGAAGTCGGCGCCCGACTCCTTCACCAGCTCCGACGTGGCGGTGCGATTTTCCGGAAGGAGCGGGTTGGGCACGCCGTTGGGGAAAGAGCCGTCGGGCTCCCAATAGCGCTTCACCAGCCGGAAGGGGAGGCGCTCCGCCAGCCGGTCCAGGACGGGGCCGGCGCAGCCGTTCCCCGGGTTGCAGGCGATGGTGAAGGGCGACAGCCGCTCCACGTCCACGTACGTGAGCAAGTGGTCTATGTAGGCCTCCGTCACGTCCGCCCGGGCGGTCTTGCCCTTTTGGGCCGCCGGGGCGGCGAACGTCCCCTCGGCTACGAGGGCTTCGATCTCCCGCAGCCCGCTGTCGCCGCTGATGGGCACCGCGCCCCGGCGCACCAGCTTCATGCCGTTGTACTCGGGCGGGTTGTGGCTGGCCGTCACCATGATCCCGCCGTCGGCGTCCAGGTGCACGGTGGCGAAGTACACCTGCTCCGTGCCGCACATGCCGATGTCCAGCACGTCGACGCCGGCATCGTTAAATCCCGAGGCCAGCGCCGCCGCCAGGGCCGGGCTCGACGGGCGCACGTCGCGGCCGATCACCACTTTCTTAGGCTGGAAGAGCTCGGCGTAGGCCCGCCCGACCCGGTAGGCGATCTCCTCGTTCAACTCTTCGCCGACGATCCCGCGAACGTCGTACGCTTTGAAGCAGCGAACGTCGATCTTGCTCATCACCCGTCACCTGTCCTTCACGTGATTCTTTCGTGATGCTCGGCTCTGGGCGGAAAAGCAAACCGGAAGGGCTTTCCCCGCAGCCGCGCGCAAAAACTCCGCCTGCGCTCGCCTCGCCGGCAGGCGGGCCGCTTGCGCTGCAGGGGGAAGCGGAGCCCGCGTGGGCCGCGGGCGATGGAAAGCTGAAGCCTCGCACCCGCAGGCAGGTGCGCCCGGTCAGCGAGGCGGGTCATTCCCTCCCTTCTTCACCGGCCCGCCGCCTCCCTCTTTCGGCCGCACCCTTCACGGCGGCCAAGGCAGCGGGGAGGCGGCCCCCGGCACCATGTCTATGTGACCCCGCGGGGCCGCTTGCCTGCACGAGCCGCCGGGCGGCCGCGCCTGCCCCCGGGACTCGCTCAGCACCCGATCCCGTGATCCTCTCCGGGCTCTCTCGCGCGGCCGGTCCCCCTCACCGCCCGCTCGGCGTCGACCAGGCCTCTCCCTTGCGCGTTGTCGTCCAATCCCAGCGAGTCCGCACTCTCCAGCAGGCGGCGCTTCACGTCGGCGGGGGAAAGGCCGGGGTCGGCCTGGAGCATCAGGGCGGCGATGCCGCTGACGATAGGGGTCGCCATGGAGGTGCCGGAGAGGGTGATGTAATCCGACGATTTTCGGCCCTGGAGCAGCGAAAGGAGGGATTTTCGCGCTGCCGTGGAGGTGATCGAGACGCCCGGGGCGACGATGTCGGGCTTGGGCACGTTGTCGATGGTGGGCCCCCGGCTGGAAAAGCTCGCGACCCCGTCGTCCCGCCGGTCGACGCTGCCGCGGCAGTCGGAGGCGCCCACCGTGATGATCTCCGGGTGGACGCCCGGCGTGGCGATGGTCCCGCTTTCGGGGCCGTCGTTGCCCGCGGCGGCGCAGACCACGATCCCGCTCTTCCAGGCGGCGTACGCCGCCTGCGCCAGGGGATCCCGGCGGTAGGGCTCGTGCGCGGGCGCGCCCAGGGAGATGTTGATCACCCGGATCCCGAACCGGTCTTTGTTCTCGACGCACCAGTCGATGCCCCGGATCACGGTGGAGAGCGAGCCGCCGCCGTAGGAATCCAGCGCCTTGACGCCGACGAGCCGGGCCCCCGGGGCCACCCCGCGGTAGCGCCGGCCCGACCGGGCGCCGTTGCCGGCGATGGCGCCGGCCACGTGGGTGCCGTGGCCGTTGTCGTCGTAGGGGTGGCTGCGCTGGCCGATGAGGTCCACGAACCCTGCGATCCGGTTTTCCGGTTGGGTAAAGTCGTCGTGCGGGTAAATCCCCGTGTCGATCACCGCCACGGTGACGCCCTCGCCGGTCAGGCCTTCCTCCCAGAGCGGCGGGACGCGGACGGCGGGCGCCGCCACGTCCATAAAGGCCCGCACCGGGCGGTCGTACGTGAGCCGGCTCACCCGGGCGTCTTCGACCAGCGAAGGGATGTGGCTGATGGGCACCTCGGCCGCTACCGCCCGGATCACCTTCAGGACGCAGCTTTTCGGGCCGCCGGGAATGGACGCCAGCGAGGCGATGGCGTGGCAGTCGTCGAGGCCGCAGCCCTCATTGAGCTGGATGATGACGGGGACGCGCCTTCGGAGCCGCCACCGGAGGAAAACCCGGTTGAGCCAGCACGGGGTGTAGCGGGGCGGGCGGTAGGAGGAGAGGATCTCGTGGCGGAGGTTGCGGTCGAGCTTGGCCGCGTGGGCCCGGATCCAGGCGGCGTCGAGGCCTGCCATGGGGCATCCCTCCCGGAGCAAGGGGTATGCCAGAATCTATGGCAGGGGCTCTCGCGCCTTGCTAATCCGCTGTTCCTCAATTAAGCGTGGCGAACGGCAAGATCGGCGCCCCGGCAGGGAGGCGCCCCGGGAGCTCACCGGGCGCCCAGGGAGGCGCGAAGGCGCGCCAGCTCCCGGAAGAGGTCGAGCCGCCGGGAGTATGGGACGGTGCTGCGGGGCGACGGGTTGGGCGCGGCGAACTCCACGACCCCGGGAACGCTCTCCCTGGGCTGCGGGCCCCACTGCACGGGAGCCGACGCCTTCAGTCCCGCGTACGCCCGGTAGACGTTCTTGCCCAAGAGCGCGACGATCCGGGGGCGAAAGCGGGCCACCCGCTCCCGCAGCAGCGCGCCGCCTTCGGCCATCTCGGCCCAAGTGAGGTCGGATTCGCTCCGGGACGCCCGCATGACCAGGTTGGTAATGCCGAGGCCGTGTTCCAGGAGCTTCCTTTCCTCGTCGGGGCGGTAGAGGACCGGGGTGAGGCCCGATTCGTAAAGGAGCCACCAGAAGTGGTTCCCGGGCCCGGCGAAGTGGTGGCCGGCGGCGGCGCTCCTCCAGCCGGGGTTGAGACCGACGAAGAGGAGATCGAGCCCCGGGGCGATGACGTCGGGCACCGTCATCTCCTCCCAGCGGGACGCCCGCAGCCGGGCCAGCACCGGCATGCCGGCCAGCGCCTCGTCCCCCAGGAGGCTCCAGTCGATCCCGGTGGGCTTGGGGAACGGCGTCTCCGTGGCGATGACTTCGCCGGGTGTAATGATGTAATCGACCGAGAGGTCGTGGGGTTCCACTTCCATCTCGGGGACGATCTGGGCGGGGTGTACCGTGGTCGCGACGGGAACGGGGCCCAGGCCCAGCTCCTTCAGCAAGGCGAACTCCAGGTCCGCGTATCCTTCGCCCTTTCCCGCCCGGGCGCCTCGGCGCGTCACCGCGACGCACCCCGCGATGATGAGACCGATGGCATCCCGGCCCCGGACGAACGCCTCCAGCTCTTCCAGGTCCAGCTCCTTCCCGTACTCGTGCCAGTGACGGATGGCCGCTGCCCGGCGCGCTTCTCCTTTGGGCACGTCCTGCGGGCGGATGCAGACGAAAGCCCCTCGCAGGCGGGGCGACGGGACGATGAGGGTCTTGCCGTCGGCCAGGGCCATGGCCCTCACCGGAAGCTGGGGTGCATCGGGGTTGACTTTGATCACCCGGGCCTTCTGGTAGAACGGCGTCTGCCGCAGGAGGCGGGCGGCCGCCTCGGCGCCGGTGAAATTGGGGATCCGGCCCTCGATGGGAAACGGAAAGCGGGCTGCGCCCGCCTCGCGCAGGCGGCGGTAGGCCAGCCGGCGGGCGGCCTCTTTGGTCACCTCCCGCTCACCTCACCGGCCCGCGCTTTCCAGCCGCCGCTTGAGCTCGGCGACGAACGCCTCGGGATCGCGCGGCGAGATGCCCACGGTCCTCCGGCCCCGGGAGATCACCACCAGCGGCCGCAGGCTGGTGGCGTAGAGCTGGAGCTTGGGCCCCAACGCTCTCCACGAGAAGTCGCCCCAGTAAAAGCCGGGGAGCCCCACCCCGAAGACTTTCCAAGGCCGCCCTTGGGGCTCTTTCACCTCGACGCCCGTGATCTCCCGGTAAGGGATCTTGATCGGGCGAGAGCCGCCGTGGATCAAGAGGCCGTCCCTGGCCAGCTCGTAGCGGAGCCGGCCGGCGATGCGAAAGTAAGGGAAAATCAACGCGAAGGAAAGACCGACGATGAAGAGCGGGACCAGCAGCATGGCCACCATGCCTGCGGGGTTCTCCCGGCCCCGGGGCGGGTATTGGCCCGTGGCGCCCGTCTCCAGCGCCTCTGCGAACGCCCGGGGAACCTCCGGGGTGATGCCCCAGCGCCCGCCGGCCGTCTCGATGACCACCATCCCGTCGGTCGTGCTGGCGTAAAGCGTGATCCGCCCGGTCTCGTTGAACGACCAAAGCCCCTGGCGCAGCCGGGGCAGCGCCGTGCCGAAGAGCCGCCGCCCGCCGCTGAGCCGCTCGTACACCTGAACGCCGGTGATCTCCTCCCGGGGGATGTGCACGTGCGACGGCCCGTAGACGATTTCGACGCCGCTCTCGGTGAGGGCGTACGACAGGGTGGCCCCTCCCCAGGCGGAGTAGACGATGACCCCCACCAGGACCAGCGCGAGGAGGATCACGAGACCCATCATCGACCACAGCGCGGCTTTGGGGTTGGACTTGACCGGTTCGAACCGCATCCGAGACATATCCCCTCCTGCAGGGCTTCTTGGAGTGCCTTGCCGTCTCTTCGCTTCCGCGTAAAGACGCGCATGCTTTCAATTCCCCGTTGGCGCCGACGGTTCCTCGCAAGGAGGGCCGGGGCCTCCGCCCTCCCTTGCTGCGGGCTTCCAGCGAAAAGGAAGGATTGCGAGGAACAGAATGGAAGTGCCAGGAACAACCAGCGACAGGAGGGAGATAGCGGCAGGTGTTGGCGCGAACGTCGCGAGGTGCAGCATGGCTGTGGCTGCTGGCCGCGCTCCTTGCGGCCGGCTGGCCGGCGCCGGTGCCCGGGAGCGCCGGGCCCGGCGGCCGGGACGCCGCCGCCGGGCTCGATCCGCGCGGCTGGACGGTGTGGGCCGACGTGTCCGGGGAGCTGGCCGCCCTGGCATTCGACGGGGATCCGTGGACGGAGTGGACCGCCGGCGGGGCCGGCCGGGCGGAGCTCCGCCTGGACCTGGGCAAGCCGGAGACCATCAACCGCGTCTACTGGCAGGCGGGGGGAGCGGGTCCACCGGAGCGGTTTGAAATCGCCGGATCCTCCGACGGCGAGACGTGGTTTCCGATCTCGGACAGCGAGACCGGTCTCTACGTGGTGGACGAAAGCGGCCTCCAGGTGCTCTTCGCTCCCGCCACCGTCCAGCACGTGAGGCTTCGGGTGGAGGCGGGTCCGGCCGGGGAGCTGTCCCTGTCCGAGTTGGAGGTGTACGGGCCGGGGCAGCCGGTCCGGGTGCGCATCTACAACTTCAAGTACCTCCCGGAAACAGTCCTGGTGGCGAAGGGCACTACGGTGGTCTGGGTGAACGAGGACGGCCCGCCTCACACCGTTACGGGCGGGCTGCCGGCAGACCCGCCGCAGAGCCGCCTCTTTGACTCCGCCGGTCAAGCGGAAGGCCGGTACGACCTCATGATGCAGGGAGATCGCTGGTCCTTCACGTTCCATCACGAGGGGGTGTACGACTACTTTTGCTTGCCGCACACCTTCATGGTGGCCCGCGTGAAAGTGGTGGATCCGTGAGCGTGGACCGGAGCGTGACTCTTACCGCAGGAAGGTGGGATTCGAGCATGCGGAGGAAAGCCTTGGTCATCACCGTGATACTGGCGGTTCTGTCCGTCCTGGCGGCTGCAGGGCCGGCGGCGGACGGGGGGGTCCGGGCGCAAGAGGCTGATCCCGGCCCCGCGCGGGTGCTGGTGTTCACCAAGACGGCGGGATTCCGGCACGCCTCCATCGGGACGGCCCAGCGCGTCTTGCCCGAGCTGGCCAAAGAGTATGGGTTCGAAGTGACGATCACCGAAGACGCGTCGGTCTTTAACGACGATACCCTGGCGCAGTACGACGTGGTGGCCTTCGTGCTCACCACGGGGGATGTCCTCGGCCCGGCGCAAGAGGCCGCGATGGAGCGGTTCATCCGGGGCGGGGGCGGCTTCGTCGGCGTTCACTCGGCCAGCGATACGGAGTACAGCTGGCCGTTCTACGGCGGACTGGTGGGCGCGTACTTCGCGGGCCATCCCCCGGGGACCCAGACGGCCCGGGTGATCGTGGAGGACCGCGCCCATCCTTCCACGCGCCACTTCGGCGACGAGTGGATCGTCGAGGACGAATGGTACTTCTTCCAGGAGAACCCGCGGGCAGCGGCCCGCGTCCTCCAGAGCCTCGACCGCCGGTCGCATCCGGCCCTGGCGGGCTTTCAAGGCCGCGGGGCGGGCGAAGACCACCCGCTCACCTGGTGCCAGGAGTATCACGGCGGGCGGTCGTGGTACACCGCGTTGGGTCACCGGGACGAAGTGTGGGAGGACCCCGATTTCCAGCGCATGATCGCCGGCGGGATCCTGTGGGCGGCCCGGAGGGCGGAGGGCGACTGCAGTCCCGCCCGCGCCGGGCTTGTCCGGGAGGTCTTGCTGTCTGACCTGGTGGAGCCGGTCGACCTTGAGGTGGCCTCCGACGGCCGCATCTTCTTCATCGAGCGCTCCGGGGCGGTGAAGGTGTACGACGACCACCGGGGCGTACGCCTTGTGCTCAAGCTCGACGTCTTCACCGACAACGAACACGGGCTGACGGGGATGGCGCTGGATCCCCGCTTTAGTGAGAACGGCTACATCTACCTCTTCTACTCGCCGTACGGCCCGGGCCGCAGCGAGTTTTACCTCTCCCGGTTCACCGTCAGCGGGGAGCCCGGCAGCGAGCGCATCGATCCCGCCACGGAGGCGGTCCTGTTCAAGGTGCCCACGGACCGAGCCACCTGCTGCCACGTGGCGGGCGACATCGCCTTTGGGCCCGACGGAAAGATCTACATCGCGACGGGGGACAACACCAATCCGTTCGAGAGCGACGGTTATGCCCCCATCGACCGCAGGCCGGGACGGGAGTTCTTCAACGCCGAGCGCACCGCCGGCAGCCTCATGGACCTGCGGGGGAAGATCCTGCGGCTGAACCCGGACGGTTCGGTCCCCGAGGACAACCCCTTCGTGGGGCGGCCCGACGCCCGGCCGGAGATCTGGGCCAGCGGTTTCCGCAACCCCTGGCGGATCCAGGTCGACCCGGTGACGGGCTGGGTGCTCTTGGGCAACGTGGGTCCGGACGCCGGCGGTCCCCATCCCCTGCGGGGGCCGGCGGGGTATGACGAGTTCGAGATCGTCAAGGGCCCCGGGACGCTGCACGGGTGGCCTCACTGCATCGGCAACAACCAGGCGTACCGCGACTACGACTTCCAGTCCCGCGCGGCCGGCGACTGGTACGACTGCAGCGGGATGGTCCCCGCGGTGATCTGGTACCCGTACGGGCCGTCGTTCGACTTCCCGGAACTGGGCGTAGGCGGGCGCACGGCGGTGGCGGGCCCCATTCTCCGCCGGCCGGATCCGGACGCGCCGTACCAGTGGTCGGAGAAGTACCTGGACAAGTGGATCATCATGGAGTGGAGCCGCAACTGGGTGAAGATGGTCACTCTGGACGAGAGCGGCAGCCGCGCGCTGGCCATCGAAGACTTCCTCACCGAGGGGCTGTCGCGCCCCACCGCGATGGTCCAAGGCCCGGACGGCGCCCTCTATCTCCTGGAATACGGCACGGAATGGTACAAGGGGAACCCCGACGCGCGGCTGAGCCGGATCTACGACGCGGGCGCGTCCCGCCGCTAGCCGCCGCGGGGCGATCCTCGCCCGGACGATGGCTTCGGCAAGCGGCGGACGGGCGCGAGGAGGCCGGCCTTCAAGGCCGGCCTCCGCCGCGTGCATCACCGGCCGTAGCGGGCCAGGATGCGGTCCACCGCCGGCCCGTAGGCTTCGCCGAAATGGTTCAGGTGGATGAGCAGGTAGTAAAGCTGGTACAGCGGGCGGCGCTCCTCCCAGCCCGGCCGAAGGGGGAACGCCTCTTGGTAGGCTTGCCAGAAAGACCGGGGGAACCCGCCGAACAGCGCCGCCATGGCCAGGTCGATCTCGCGGTCGCCGTAATACACGGCCGGGTCGATGAGCGCCGGCCCGTCCACGGTGTCGAGCCAGTTGCCGTGCCAGAGGTCGCCGTGAAGCAGCGACGGCTGCACGGCCTGGTCGTCGATCCAGCGAGAAAGGGAATCCAGGAGACGCTGGGCCCGCGCCCGCCGCTCTGGGGTCAGCCTGCCCTTCCGGGCGGCGATCTCCAGCTGCGGCACCAGCCGCTGATCCCGGTAGAATGAGGTCCAGCTCTCGTTCCAGGTATTTTTCTGGGGAAGCAGGCCGATGAAATTGTCCTTGAGAAAGCCAAAGCGCTCTGCCGCGGCGCGGTGGAGCGCAGCGAGGCCGCGTCCCAGCGCCGCTCCGGCGTCTCCTGGGCCGCCCGCTGCCGGGCGCGGGTCAAGCCACTCCATGAGCAGCCCGTGACGGCTCCACGCCAGGACGCGGGGGATCTTGAGCGCTCCGGGCTGCGCCAGCGCCTCGAGCCCCTCCTTTTCGGATTCGAAAAGGCCCTCCGGCGGATCCGCGTGCCACTTGAAGGCAAGCCGCCGGCCTCCCGGGAGTTCGACCCGGTAGACCTGGCTGATGTCTCCCCCGCCCACGCGCACCAGCCGGCAGCGGGACGGATCGCCGGTGGCCTCTTTGAGCGCAGCGGAAAACTCGAGGCCGGCGGCGGAGCGTTCCAGCGCCCGGCCCAGAAGCTCGCGAAAGACCGCATCCATTGCTCTCACGGCATCTCCCACCTTCCGCCAGGGTCTACCGGCTCTCTTAGGCGCCCCGAAGTCCAACGCATCCGGCACCCGAAAGCCCTCCGTAGACGGCCCAGCAAACCATTCTCAGCTTGACCGCCGCCTCCTCCGGTTGGTAGCGTGTTGATACAAGAAAGGAGGCAGGCCGTCATGGACACGCTGGATCGGTCCGCAGAGCCCGTAGAAGAGAAGAGCGTGAGCCCTGCCACCCTCTTTCGCCGCGCCGGCGGCGCGGCCTCCGCTCTGGTGGGCCTGGTCCGCGAGCACCAGCAGGCCTTCTTGACGGTTCTGAGCTTTCTCCTGATCGCCGCAGGCTGGGCGGCGGAGCGCTGGGGATCCCCGGCGTGGGCGATCCTGCTCTACGCCGGAGGATTTGTCGCCGGCGGCTACCACAGCGCCCGGGAGGGCCTCACGACGCTGATCCGCGAGCGAGACCTGGACGTGGACCTCTTGATGGTGGTGGCCGCCATCGGTGCGGCCTCCATCGGGTACTGGGCCGACGGCGCCGTCTTGATCCTCATCTTCGCCTTCAGCGGCACTCTGGAGGAGTACGCCATGCGGCGCACGGGGCGGGACATCGCGGCGCTGATGACCCTCAGCCCCGAGACGGCGACGGTGTTCAAAGACGGCCGGGAGGTGGAGGTCCCGGTCCAGGAGATCCGGCCGGGCGACCTGGTCCTGGTGCGGGCCAGCGAGCGGGTGCCGGTGGACGGCGTCGTGGTGGAAGGCCACTCGGCGGTGGATGAAGCCTCCATCACCGGCGAGTCCATTCCCAAAGAGAAATCCCCGGGCGCCCGGGTGTTCGCGGGGACCATCAACGGCCCGGGCGTGCTGAAAGTGCAGGCCGCCTCGTCGGCGGAGGAGACCCTCCTGGCCCGGCTGATCCAGCTGGTCCAAGAGGCGCAGCAGGAAAAGCCCAGGACTCAGCTGTTTATCGAGCGGTTTGAGCGGCGGTACGCCCGGTTCGTGGTAGCGGCCAGCCTCCTGGTGGGGACGCTGCCCCCGTTGGTGCTGGGATGGAGCTGGAGCGAAACCGTCTACCGGGCCATGATCTTCCTGGTGGTGGCCTCCCCGTGCGCCCTGGTGGCTTCGATGATGCCCGCGGTGCTCTCGGGAATCTCCAACGGCGCCCGCCACGGCATCCTGTTCAAGGGCGGCTCTCACCTGGAGATCATGGGCGAGCTGGACGTGGTGGCCTTCGACAAGACGGGCACGCTGACGCACGGCCGGCCGGTGGTGACGGACGTAGTGGCCCTGGACGGCGGGGCCGGGGCCCGCCAGCGGGTGCTGCAGATCGCCGGCTCGCTGGAAAGGTGGTCCGAGCACCCGCTGGCGGCGGCGGTGGTGGCTGCGGCCGAAGCCGAACGGGTCCCGCTCCTCGAACCGGAAGAGCTGCAGGAGACGCCCGGGGCGGGCCTGGCCGGAAAGGTCGCCGGGGCCCCGTGCTTGGTGGGGAGCGTCGACTTCGCGGCGCGCAGCGGGATCGAGCTGCCCGGGCAGTTGAGGCAGGCCGTGGAGGAGCTGGAGCGCGAGGGGAAAGCCCTCGCGGTGGTCGCCTGCGCCGGCCGGGCCTTGGGCGTCCTGGCGTTCCAGGACACGCTGCGGGAGCAGGCCCCGCGGGTGATCCGCCGCCTCAAGGAGATGGGCGTGCGGAAAGTGATCATGCTGACCGGCGACACCCAAAGAAGCGGCGAGGCCATCGGCGCCAAGGCCGGCTGCGACCAGGTGTACGCCTCCCTGCTCCCCGAGGACAAGGTGCGCATCGTGAAAGAGCTCTCCGCGTCGCACCGGAGGGTGGCTATGGTGGGGGACGGGGTGAACGACGCGCCGGCGCTGGCCTCTGCGTCCGTGGGCATCGCCATGGGAGGCGCCGGCAGCGACGTGGCCCTGGAGACGGCCGACGTGGTGCTGGTCTCGGACGACCTGGAGAAGCTGCCCTACGCCATCGCCCTGGCGCGGCGGGTGCGGCGGATCGTAAAGCAGAACATCGTCTTCTCCCTGTCGGTCATCGCACTCCTGGTCACCGCCAACTTCATGGAGGCCATCTCGCTGCCCGTGGGGGTGATCGGGCACGAGGGCAGCACGGTGCTGGTGATCCTCAACGGCCTGCGGGCGCTCTGCACGCCGCGCGCCGCCGGGGAAAGAGCCCCTTCGGAGCAGGCGGCCTAAATGCGCCCGGCCTTGGCGCGGGCGCGCAAAGGATCAGTCGCGGGCGGGCCCGCCTTCCTGGCGGCTGCGCCGCCCGGCGACGATGAGGTTGAGCACGTCGTCCTCGGTGGCGTCGGCGATGGAGAGGGTGCCCACCATCTCGCCCTGGCGGAGGACGGAGATGCGGTCGCCCACGTCAAAGATCTCCTGCATGCGGTGGCTGATGATGATGATAGAGACGCCCTGGCCCCGCAGGTCGCGCACCAGCTCCAGCAGGCGCTGGGAGGCGTTGGGGGAGAGGTTGGCCGTGGGTTCGTCCATGATGAGCACCTTGGGATCGAACGCCAGGGCCCGGGCGATGGCCACCGCCTGCTGCCGCCCGCCGGAAAGCGTCTCCACGGGCGTCCGCAGCGAAGGAAAGGCAAACTTCATCCGCTCGATCACCTTCGCCGCTTCCTGCTCCATCCTCCGGCGATCCACCAGCAGCCGGGCGGCGGGCCACCGCCCCAAGAAGACGTTGGACGCCACGTCGAGGTTGCCGCAGAGGGCAAAGTTTTGGTAGATCATCTCGATCCCCAAGCGCCGGGAGTCGAGGGGCGAATGGATGGCGACGGGGCGCCCCTCAAAGTAGATGGTGCCGGCGTCGGCCCGGTAGGCGCCGGTGAGGATCTTCATCAGCGTCGATTTGCCCGCCGAGTTGTCCCCGACCAGCCCCAGCACTTCGCCGGGGTAGAGGTCCAGGTCCACGCCTTTCAGGGCCTGAACGGCTCCGAACCGTTTCACGATGCCCCGCATCGCGATGATGGGGGTCGGCTCTTGCGCTGGAGGAGCCTGTGCTCTTGCCAGGGCGTCCATGATTTCACCCCGCGCCGTCTCTCTTTGCGGGGAGGGAAGGCCCGGGCGCGCCCCGCGCGGGGAGCGCCGCCCGGGCTCCCGGGCCCCGTCACTGCTGAAGGAACTCGTCCAAGTTGGTTTCCGTCACCACCACGACGCCGGTATCGTAGAACTCCTGCTCCAGGGTCTCCCCGTTGGCCAGCCGGTAGAGGACGTGCACGGTCTGGTAGCCAATCTCGTACGGCCGCTGGCTGACGTTGGCCGTGGTGAGGCCGTTCCGGATGAGCTGGACTTGCGGTTCGAGGACGTCAAAGGAGACGATCACCAGGCTCCCGTCCCGGGTCTCCGTCTTGACGTCGTTCACCCGGTGGCCCAGGGCCTGGGTGTACGCCTCCGGAGCGAACTGCGCCCAGCCGCCGGCCATGTAGATGGCATCGAGGTCGGGATGGGCGGTGATCAGGTCCTCCACGATCTGGACGGCCCGCTGGATGTCGTCGTCCGAGGGGAACGGCGAGCCGGGGATCTCTTCGTACGCGCCGGGGAACTTGGCCAGCACGTCGCGGAAGCCGTCGATCCGGGCGTTGAGGTTGGCCGCGCCGAGGCCGCCGGTGAGGATGGCGTACTTGCCCCGGGACAGCGCCCGGATGAAGGCTTCGCCCGCCGCGACGCCGCCGGCGTAGTTGTTCGTGCCGACGAAGGCGATGCGGCCCGTGCCGGGAAGGGCGTCGGAGTCGAACGTAATCACCGGGATGCCGGCGTTCAAAGCCCGGCGGATCAGCGGGGAGATGCTGGCCGCGTCGGTGGGCGACACCGCGAGGGCGTCGACGCCGCTTTCAATCAGCGCCTCGATGATGGCGATCTGCCCCGCGATGTCGTGGGTCGGCGGCCCGACGAACTGGAGCTCGACGCCGAGCTCCCGGGCGGCCGCGACCGCGCCCTTCTCCACGTCGGAGAAGAACGGGTTGTCGAGGGACTTGGGCACCAGGGCGACCACTTGGGCCTGGGCCAGCGCCGCAGGGCCCGCTGCGAGGAGCGAGAGGAGCAGCAGCCAGGCCAGGCCCGCGCTCCACGCGAGCCGTGACCTTCGCACCGGCTGGACACACGCCTTGCACTGAGACATCACGTTGACCTCCTTTGACCACGTTGCCCGTAGGATCCGTGCCGCTCCCGCCGCCGGGCGGCGGCCGGAGCCGGCCCGCAGTCTACTGCGCCCTGCGGTAGCGCAGCCGGTCGAGCAGGACCGCCAGGACGATGACGCTGCCGATCACCACCTCCTGCCAGAAGGATGAGACCCGCGCCAGGACCATGGCGTTGCGGAGCACCCCGATGATGGCGGAGCCCACCAGGACGCCGAGGACGGTCCCTTTGCCCCCGGACAGGCTGATGCCGCCGATGACCGCCGCGGCGATCACCTCGAGTTCGTCCCCTTGGCCGTTGGTGGCGTTGCCCACCGAAAGGCGGGAGGCCAGGAGGATGCCGGTCAAGGCGGCGACGGCGCCGCTGATCACGTAAGTCAGCGTCTTGATGCGGTCGACGGGAATGCCCGCCAGGCGGCTGGCCTCTTCGTTTCCCCCGATGGCGTAGATCGCGTACCCGAACGGGGTGCGGGACAAGACCAGCCAGCCCAGGAAGATCACGAGGGCCATGTAGACCACGGGGTAGGGGATCACCCCGAAGAGGTACCCTTGGCCCAGCTTGAGAAAGGCTGCCCCGTGCTCGCCGAAGTCGGTGATGGGCCTTCCCCGGGTGATGACCAGGGCGAGCCCGCGGGCGATGGAGAGCATCCCCAGGGTGGGGATGAGCGGCGGCATCTTGGCTTTCGTGACCAGCACGCCGTTGAACAGGCCGCACAGCGCGCCCACGGCCACCCCGGCGCCGATGGCCGTCCACAGCCCCCAGCCGTACTGGAGGAGGAGCGGGGTGACGACTCCCGCCAGGCTGATGACGGAGCCCACGGACAGATCGATCCCGCCCGCCAGGATCACGAAGGCCTCGCCCACCGCGGCGGCGGTGTTGAAGGCGAAGTTGCGGGCGACGTTCATGAGGTTGGTCGTGCTCAAAAAGCGGGGTGCCCAGACGCTGACCGCCACGATGAGGAGCGCCAGGGAGAGGGTGACGCCGAACTCGTACGTGCCCGTCACTGAAGCCAGCCGCGACGGGCCCCGGGACGCCCGGGAGGTCCGTTCTTCCTCGTGAGCGGCAGGGCGCGAAGGAGCGCCGCCGGGACGCTGCGGAGACGGCTCAGCCGGGTACTGGCTCACGGGCACGGCTCCTTTCGGTCGGAATGGGCCACCGCGGCCGCCGCCGGGCGCGAGCGCGAGGAGGAAATCGCCGCCCGGGCGCCGGAGGGGGATCGCCGTCCCAACGAGAGGTGGCCTAGCTATGGCTAGGTCTATGGCGCCGCCGGCGAATTCATGCGAAAAATGAGTACAAGCCGGGAATTTGCCGGAGAGGGGCAGAATGCTCGAGCGGGCCGCGCGAGCGCGGGACGGACCGGGGCGCTTGACGCCCCCGGCGTCTCATGATATAGTGAAAGCGCCATTTTCATCCAAGAACTGAATAGTCGGCGTTCACTAGGGGTGCCCCGCGGCGGGGCTGAGAGAGGACGGCCGGTCCTCAACCCTTTGAACCTGATCTGGTTAGTACCAGCGGAGGGAAGTGAGCACGCGATGACAACGGGCGACGACCGCTTCCTTTCGGGGAGCGGTTTTTCTTTCACCGGACCTGTCCCGCTGGCGCTCACCGTCGCCGGCTCCGACAGCGGCGGGGGCGCCGGCATCCAGGCGGACCTCAAGACCTTCACCGCCTACGGCGTCTTCGGCACGTCCGCCGTCACCGGGATCACGGCCCAAAACACGCGGGGCGTCACGCAGGTGCAGGCGCTGGACCCGGCGCTGGTCACGGCGCAGCTGGACGCGGTGCTGGACGACATCGGCACGCACGCCGCCAAGACGGGGATGCTGGCCAACGCCGCGATCATCGAGGCGGTCGCCGGCTCCCTGGAGCGCCGCGGGGTGACGAACCTGGTGGTCGACCCGGTGATGATCTCGGCCACCGGCCACCGGCTCTTGGATCCCGACGCCGTCGACGCCTTGAAAAAGCGCCTTCTTCCCCTGGCCCTCGCCGCCACGCCCAACCTCCCTGAAACCGCCGCCCTCATCGGAAAACCCGTCGGTTCCCTCCTCGAGATGCAGCAGGCCGCACGAGAGCTCTTTGCCATGGGCTGTCGCTACGCGATCGTCAAGGGCGGCCACCTCCCCGTCGACCTAGGCGAAGGCGCCGGCGAGCTCCAGCGCGCGCGGGAAGGCTTGGACGGCCCCGTGGCCATCCGCGAGATCCAGGCGCCCGCATCTCCTGAGTACCCGTGGAGCGGCCCGCGCACCGCAGTGGAGGGCGGCGAGCCTGCCGCGCCCCGGGCCGCCGAGGCGGTCCCCGGCCGCTGGGCCGTAGATGTGGTGTACGACGGGGCGAGCTTCACGCTTCTCAAAGCTCCTTATTTCAAGACCCGGAACACCCACGGCACGGGCTGCACCTTTTCCGCGGCCATCGCAGCCGGCCTGGCGCTGGGCCTTGAGCCCATCGAGGCCATCGTCGAGGCCAAGCGCTTCATCACCCAGGCCATCGCCTATTCGCTGGACATCGGCCAGGGGCACGGCCCCACCAACCACCTGCTCCGGTTCTCGCCGGCGCCGGACGGCGGGGAACGGCGCACGAGAGGGGAGGCTTATGGAACGGCCACAGGCTGAGCAGCTCAGGTCGATCGATACGGACCACCGGCTGTGGTGGGCGCTCTCGGTCTACCTGCTCACCGATCCGGCCTTGGCGGCAGAGACCGGGCGTTCCGTGGTGGACATCGCCCGGGCTGCCATGGAGGGCGGCGTCACCGCCCTCCAGCTCCGGGCCAAGGAGATGGACGCCAGGGAGCAGTGGCGGGTCGGGAAGGAGCTCCGGGAGCTGGCTGCCCGGCACGGCGTGATGTTTTTCGTCAACGACCGGGTGGACCTGGCCCTGGCCTTGGAGGCGGACGGGGTGCACCTCGGCGAGGAGGACTTGCCCGTGGCCGAGGCCCGCCGCCTCGCGGACGCCGCCGGCCGCCCCGGGCTGATCATCGGCTTTTCCACCGCGGTGCCAGCCTACGCCAGGCAGGCGGTGGTGGACGGTGCCGATTACATCAGCGTCGGCAACCTCTTTGGCACGACCCGCAAGCCCGACGCGGGCGCCCCCGTGGGCACCGGGCCGCTGGCCGAGATCGCCCGGGCGGTGAAAGTGCCCGTGATCGGCATCGGCGGCGTGGCGCCGGAAAACGCGGCGCGCGTCATCCAGGCGGGCGGCGTGGGCGTCGCTGTCATCTCCAGCATCGCCGCGAGCCCCGATCCCGCGGCGGCCGCCCGGGAGCTGGCGGATGCCGTCGCGGCGGCGCGGGCGAAGGCCGGCCGCGCGACGGGAGGCCGGCCGGCGTGAGCGGCGG
>PKEX01000044.1 GCA_002919235.1 Clostridia bacterium | reverse complement strand
CTCTACCGGGAGTACGTCCAGCTGCACGACTACTTCGCCCGCGGCGCCAACGACGTGATGAAGCGCCTCAAGGCCCTCCGGGCCCGGGTGGCCCGGTAACCGGGGCTCTCTCCTAAGAAAGCACATTTGCAGAAAGCAAACGCACCGTCCCGTGGCTGCGCCCGGCCACGGGACGGTGCGTTTCTGCTTCGGCTCTGGTTGGGCCCGCCGCGGGCTGCCCCGGGCTCTAGTCGTGAACGAACGCCTTCGCCACCTCGCGGCTGACCTCGTCCAGCACCCCCAGCTCGCTGGCAAGGTGCAGCACGGTGAAGCGGCGGCGCAGCTCCTTCGCGGCCGCCAGCCCGGTCTTCACGCCCTCAAGGCCGATGCCGAGCTCCCCGGGGTGACGGGGCGCTCCAGCACGGGCGAGAAAGGCCGCGGCGTCGTCTGGATCCATCAGGTAGGGCTCGACCGCCTGGGCCGCGGCCTCGAGGTCCCGGGGGGAGAGCGGGCGGGGACCGTAAGGGGCGCTCCTCCAGCCCGCCTGCTCCTGGAGGAGGCGATCGGCCACCGGTCCGTACCACGCCCGGACCTCGGACTCGCCGGCGTGCACCGGCCGGCCGCTCTCCGCGAGCCACAGGGGCCAGCTCTCTTTCCGCCGGTGGAACAGCTCGCGGTACACCGCCTGGACCAGGACGGAGGCGACGCCCACCCGCACTCCGTGACCGTAGGGCTCCCGCCCTTCCCAAAGGGCGCGCATCTCCCAGTAGTGAGCGACGTGGTGCTCGGCGCCGGACGCCGGCCGGGAGCTCCCCTCCATCTGCATGGCGACGCCGACCCACAGTAGCGCCTCCATGAGCCGCTCGGGGGAGGACGGATCGGCCAGCACGGGACGGACCGCGTCCGCTACAATCTCTTCCGCCAGGGGGCAGACGAGCTCCCCGTTGACGGCGGCAGAGAGGCGCCAGTCGGCCAGGGCGGTGAGTTTCCCGAGGATCTCCGCGTATCCGGCGGCGATGAGCGGCGCCGGAGCGGCGGCGTAGACGTCGGGATCCGCAAAGAGGGCCCGGGGCGCGGTGGCGGGGTAGGTGATCCGCACTCCGTCCACCAGCATCGCGGCCACCGACGACGTGTAACCGTCCATGCTGGGCGCAGTGGCCACCACCACCAGCGGGGCGCCGGTGCGGTGAGCCAAAAAGCGGGCGAGATCCGTGACGGTGCCCGACCCTACGGCGATGACGGGAAGGCCCCCGGCCTCAAGGTCAAAGGCGAGGCGGCCCAGGGCGTCCCGGTCCGCATGAGGGGGCGGTTCGGCCGGCAGGACGCTGGCTTTCACGGCGATGCCCGACGCGCGGCACGCCCGTTCGACCCGGCGCCCCGCAGCCTCGTACGTCCGCTGGTCCGCGATGAGCCACGCCCGTCCAAAGCCCCGCTGGGCCAGGAAGGCACCCGCCTCCTCGGCGCAGCCCCGGCGGTTCACCAGCGCTTCCAGGGAGAGCCGGTGGCGGCGGCCGCAGGGGCATGCGACGTCGAGCCCGGCCACGTCCTCAAGGCGCACCGGCGCCTTTCCTGTCAGCTCTTCCAAGATCTTCATTTCTTAAAGCCTCGCAGAAGAGCGCCGCCTGCCGGGCCGGCCGCTCACCGCTGGCCGTATTTCTCCTTGTACGCCTTGTGGGCCCGCTGGACTTCCTCCTCGGGAAGAGGCTGGGGGCGGCCCCGCAGCATGGCCAGGTGGACGGTCTTCGCCACGTCCTCCACCATCACGGCCGCCTTCAGCGCCGCGTGGACGTCGGGACCGATGGCGAAGACGCCGTGGCTCTTGAGGAGAATCGCCGGCGACGATCCGATGTGGTCCACCACCGCCTTCCCGATCTCCTCGCCTCCCACCGGCGCGTACGGCCCGCACGGGATCGGACCGCCGAATTCGTCCGCGATGGCCGTGAGAACCACCGGGATAGGCTCCCCCAAAGCGGCGAAGCTGGTGGCATACGGCGAGTGGGTGTGGATGATGCCGTTCACGTCCGGCCGGTGGCGGTAGATGTAGAGGTGCGTCGCCGTGTCCACCGAGGGCTTGAGCTTGCCCTCGACGATGTTGCCGTCCAGGTCGACCACCACGAGATCCTCGGGCTTGAGCACGTCGTACAGGACGCCGCTGGGCTTGATGACCACCAGGCCCGTCTCCGGGTCCCGTCCCGACGCGTTGCCGCTGGTCATGGTGACCAGCCGCTCCCGGGGCAGGCGGATGTTGGCTTCCCACACGGCTTGGCGAAGGGCTTCCAGCATGAGTGCAACCTCCTCGTCGGTTTGGAACGCACGTTTGGTACATGACGCCCGCTGCTTCGTCCGGTTGATCCGGCGGGCATCGCCCGTCCGGCGGAACATCATGGAACCGGTAAAGATCCGGCCTATCCCTTTTTCGACGGGGGCCTGCCCGGACCTGCCCTTTTCTCCGACGAGGCCGCAGGTGAGGCGGGCCGGGCTGCGCGCGTCCTCTTTAGTTTTCCTTGACAACGGTTCCGTCCAGCGATATAATGAGTAGCGCAGCGCCGGGAAAAACGGCGTTGGCCAACGACGCGGGGTGGAGCAGTCAGGTAGCTCGTCGGGCTCATAACCCGAAGGGCGCAGGTTCAAATCCTGCCCCCGCAACCAAGAAAGCGGCCGGCAGCCGGCATGAAGCCGGCTGCCGCCGCCTGCTTGCACGGCGGTGTAGCTCAGCTGGTTAGAGCACGCGGTTCATACCCGCGGCGTCGCTGGTTCGAATCCAGCCACCGCTACCAACACCAGAGTCGCCGGGGGATGGCATCCCGGCGATTTTTTGTACGCATCCGCGGGCCGGCGCGAGGGGAGGGACCTGTTACGCCCCCGGCTCCCGCGGGGCCGGGTTGCCGCCCAGGACCAGGTACTGGCTCTCGGGCCAGTCGATCATCTCGCCCATTTCGTCGATGTAGAGTTTTCCGATCATAAAGTGAATCCTAATAAACTCTGGAAACCAGTGGACCGCGACGATCTCGCCGTCGGCGATGTGAACACCCTTGCCGTCCGTGACGTAGTAGACGTCGATCCGGCCTTGGACAGGCGCTCCTGAGCGCAGCATGCGGAGGACCTCCGGTTCCACCTGGTAGGCGGCGTAGGCCAAGTGGTAGAACGCTCCGCTTCCAAGGCGCCTCATGTTGTCCGCGATCCATGCACTCCGGACGGCAAGCCGCATGGTCGACCACCTCGTATCGCATCCTATGCAACATGGCACGGTTTTGCGCTCCTGGAGATCACAGGCGGGGAAGGAGCGTGGGTGATCGTGGTGCGGGCGCTGGTGCTGGCAGGGGCGCGCAGCCGCAAGTCCCTGGTGGAGCTCTCGCAAAGCCGGGTCAAGGCGGCGATCCGGCTCTACGGGCGGCCGCTCATCGAGTACGTGCTGGAGGCGCTGCTGGCGGCCGAGGAAGTGGAGGACGTCACCGTCGCGGGGGCGCCCGATCTGGTCTCTTTAGGTTCCGCCATGAAGCGGGCGGTCCGCTGGGTCCCGGGCGGCGCCAGCATGGCCCAGAGCCTCGAGGCGGGCCTCAAGGCCATGGGCCCTCGCGGTCCGGTGCTGGTGACCGCCTGCGATCTGCCCCTCGTGACGCCGGAGGCCGTGGACGATTTCGTCCGGGCTGCGCTGCGAACCGAGGGCGAAGTGGTCTACCCGCTGGTGCGGCGGCGGGCCGTGGCCGCGGTGGCGCCCGGCGCCCCCAAGAGGTGCCTGGTGGCCCGCGAGGGCGTGTTCGCCGCGGGGAACGCGGCGCTGCTCCGCCGGGAGCTTTCCAGCCGGGCGTATGCTCTGCTGGAGCGGGCGCACCGCTGGCGGAAGGACCCGTGGACGCTGGGCGCGCTGCTGGGGTGGGACGCGTTGGTGAAGCTGGGTGTAGGGCGGATGAGCCTCGCCGAGCTCGAGGCCCGCGTCCGGGCGCGCTCCGGGGTGGATGTGCGCGTGCTGCCCGTGGAGCACGGCGGCCTCGGCTTTGACCTGGACAGTCCCAGGGATTTCGCAGTCGCCCTGCGCGCGCTGGGCAGCCGGCTGGGACGGACCGGAGCGCCCGTCGGGGCGACGCTGGCGGGAAGGTGAAAGGGCGGCCGGGACGAATCACCTCACCGCGAGGAAGGAAGAATCTGGAGGCCTGCCCTTTGAGGCCCCGCGCTGCGATAGGAGGTCGCGACGTGAAGTTCTACGTCCACGAACAAGCGACGAGCCCTTCGGTGGAGTGGTTCTGCGCAGGATTGACGCGCGTGCTGGAGGCCAAAGGCGAGGTCCGGGTGAACGAGGGCGGCGCCGACGTCAAGCTCGTGCTCAACCTCCTGAACCCCCAGAGCCCCAAGCCCTTCCGGCGCAAAGGCCAGGCCACGTTCGTCGTCGGCATCTTGGACGGCGAGCCCATCCAAGACGGGTATGAAAACCTGCTGCAGCGGGCCTACCCGCAGCTGGTCCGCTCTCTCTCAAACCTCTTGATCTACCTCATCCCGGGGGAAGAGGGGGCGCCAAGGCCGAGGGCTGTAGGCTTCGTCACCCCGGAGCAAGGGTGCTACACGCTGCCGTACACGCCGGGCGACGACGCCGGCTTCTTCGAGAGCGTCTACCAACGGGTCGCGCCCATCGCCAAGTCGCGGCTGGTGATCGACAACATCTTTGAAGAGGACTTGGAAGAAGAGCTCTGGGAAGGCGATGAACTGACCCGCGCGCTGGGCGAAGCCGGCAAGAAGCTGGATGCGCTCAACCTGCTGCCCGCGCCGTTTCCGCTGGAGAAGTACCTCCCGCCCCGGGAGATCCTGCACCTGCAGCGGCTTTACAGCATGGGCGGGCTCAGCTACGGCAACTTGAGCGCCCGCAAGGACCAGAAGCGCTTCTGGATGAGCGCGAGCGGGGTGGACAAGGCCAATCTGGTGCACGTGGGCCGGGACATTTTGATGGTCAAAGAGTACGACCCCGTGCGGAACGCGATGGTGCTCAGCGTCCCGCCGGGGATTGAGCCGCGCCGGGTGTCGGTGGACGCCATCGAGCACTGGATGATCTACACGGAGAATCCGGGCGTCGGCGCCATCATCCACGTGCACGCGTGGATGGACGGCGTGCCGCAGACGGAGATCAACTACCCGTGCGGCACCTACGAGCTGGCGAAGGCGGTAGCCGAGAAGGTGCGGGAAGCGCCCGATCCCACCCGGGCGGTGGTCGGCCTCAAGAACCACGGCCTCACCATCACCGGCCGGAGCCTGGACGACATCTTTGAGCGCATCGAAGGACGGATCTTGCCGCAGGTGCCTATGACGTCGTGATCCCCAGCGGCTTCCGAGGCGGCCGCGGGCGGCCCGCAGCCGGGGGCAGTGGAGGTGCCCCCGGCTTTTCTCGTTCGCGGCGCCCCGCAGTTTGGAAGGGGAACCCGCCCCACGGGAGGAAAACCGTAAGGCGGAGGTGGTCGTCGCATGTTCGTCTCTCCTGTCCACCAGTTTCTGGGTGAGTCGCTCATCACGCTCTCGATCGTCGGGCTCTTGATCACTCTCTTCCTGAAAGAGTCCGGCGGCGGGATGCACCGGGCCTCCCTGATCGCCCTGAGGATCTGGGTGATTCTCCTCTCCGTGCAGTGGCTTTTGGGCGTGATCACGTACTTCGCGTACCCCGCGGGGGCAAGGCCCAGCTTGGCCCATCCCTTGCTGATGACCGCCGTGGTCGCGGCCGCGCACATGCTGGCCGGCAAGGTGAGAAAGGCGCCGGAGACCGGGCGGAACCTGGCCATGGGCGCCTTCGCCGCCGCGGCGGTGCTGATGTGGATCGGAATCCAGCTGGTCTGACCGGTTGGTGACGGGATAAGCGACGCGAGAAAGGATGTCGACGTTGGAAGCGAAGGGCAACTGGATTGGCGGCGCGTGGAGGCCGTCCTCGAGCGGCGAGGTCCGGGAGGTGCGCAACCCGTCCAACGTGGACGAGGTGGTCGGCGTCGTCGCATGGTCGACGCCCGCGGACGTGGCGGCGGCCGTGGAGAGCGCCGAGAAGGCCTTCCGGTCTTGGAAGAACATGCCGGCTCCCTCGCGGGCCCGGATCCTGTCCAAAGCCGCCGACATCCTGGCGGGCCGACTGGAGGAGGTGGCCAGGCTTCTCTCCCGGGAGCAGGGAAAGCCCATCGGTGAAGCCCGCGGCGAGGTGCAGCGGGGCGTCGACCTGCTGCACTACTACGCCGGCGAGGGCTGGCGCAGCCTGGGCCACGTCATTCCCTCGGCCGCGCCCGGGGCGCTGATGTTCACCGTGCGGGAGCCCTTGGGAGTCGTCGGCGTCATCACGCCCTGGAACTTCCCCGTGGCCATCCCCTTGTGGAAGTCGTGCCCCGCTCTGATTTTCGGCAACACGGTGGTCCTAAAGCCGGCGGCCGACGCGCCCTTGACCGCGCTGGCCATCGCCTCCGTCTTCGAGGAGGCGGGGATGCCGCCCGGGGTCTTCAACGTGGTGACGGGTCCCGGATCCCAGCTGGGCGACGCGCTGATCCAGCACGAGGCAGTGAAGGCGGTCACGTTCACCGGTTCCAACGCAGTGGGAGCCCACATCGCCCGGCAGGCGGCGGCGCGGGGCATCAAGTACCAGCTGGAGATGGGCGGCAAGAACGCCGCCATCGTGCTGGCCGACGCCGACCTGGACCACGCCGCGGACGTGGTCATCAGCGGCGCCATGCGGTTCGCCGGGCAGAAGTGCACCGCCACCAGCCGGGCCATCGTCGAGCGGGGGGTGCTCGACGCCTTTACCGAAAAGGTAGTGGAGCGGGCCCGCCGCATCGCCGTGCGCCCGGCGACGGACGAGGAGGCCTACTTGGGCCCGGTGGTCAATGAGGCCCAGCGGCAGAAGGTCCTGGAGTACATCGAGCTCGGCAAAGCGGGCGAGGGGAAGCTGGCGGCGGGCGGCGGCATTCCCGAGGGCGACCTCTACGCCCGGGGCTTCTTCGTGGAGCCCACGGTCTTCGTGGACGTGCGGCCCGACGCCAGGATCGCGCAGGAGGAGATCTTTGGCCCGGTGCTCTCCCTGATCCCGGCCGACTCGCCCGAGCAGGCCATCGAAATCGCCAATGGCGTGAAATACGGCCTCAGCGCTTCGCTGTTCACCAATGACCTCACCCGGGCGATGCAGTACATCCGCGACATCGAGGTGGGCATGGTCCGGGTGAACGCCGAGACCGCGGGCGTCGAGTTCCAGGCGCCGTTCGGCGGCTACAAGGCGTCCAGCTCGTACTCGAGGGAGCAGGGCCGGGCGGCCATCGAGTTCTTCACCCAAGTGAAGACCGTGACCATCGCGCCGGCAGGAGGGTGCTGACCGTGCAGATCATCCGCTACTCCCGAAAAGGCGCAGAAAAAGTCGGGGCGGTGGTGGACGGCCGGGCGTACGAGCTGGAGGCCATGGGCGATCCCCGCTTCGCTTCGGTGGGCGCCCTCTTGTCCTCGGGCTTGAGCCCCGGCGAGATCCGGGAGATCATCGGCGGGTGGACGGCCCGGGCAAAGGAGACCTTCGACGGCCGGGCCCTGATCGAGAAAGGAAGGATCGAAGCGGGCGGTGAGGACATCCGCCTGCTGGCTCCCATCGACGTGCAGGAAGTGTGGGCCAGCGGCGTCACGTACAAGCGCAGCGAAGAGGCGCGCAAAGCGGAGTCGGAAGGGGCCGCGGCGTTTTACGCCAAGGTGTACGAAGCTCCCCGGCCCGAGCTGTTTTTCAAGGCCACGCCCCACCGCACGGTGGGCAGCCACGACGCGGTCGGCATCCGCTTTGACGCCCAGTGGAACGTGCCCGAGCCCGAGCTGGGCGTGGTGCTCAACCGCCGGCTGGAGATCGTCGGGTTCACCATCGGCAACGACATGAGCTCGCGGGACATCGAAGGGGAGAACCCGCTCTACCTCCCGCAAGCCAAGGTGTACCGGCGGGCCTGCGCCCTGGGGCCGGGGATCGTGCTCGCGGGGGAGCTGGACCCCAGGGCTCTGGGGATCCGGCTCACGATCCAGCGGGACGGAAAGACGGTCTTTCAAGGGGAGACCAGCACCCGCATGATGAACCGCACGCTGGAGGAACTCGTCGCCTACCTGGGGCGGGCCAACGAGTTTCCCCACGGGGTGGTCCTCCTCACCGGCACGGGGATCGTGCCCGGCGACGACTTCACCCTCCAAGAGGGGGACGTGATCTCGGTGGCGATCGACGGCCTCGGGGAGCTGGTCAACCCCGTGGTGGTCGTCGAGTGAGGCCGGGGCGGGACGAGGCCGGGGCCGCGGGAGCGCCGGCTCCCGTCCCCGGCCTTCGCAGCGGGCGGCGCGGCCCGCCCGCCATTCCGCCCTACTGGCCCGCCGCCGGCACCGGCTCCTTCGCCGGCGGGCCGAACCACTTCTCAAAGACGGGGGGCACCTCCCACGCCTCGGCGGCGTCGCTCCGGTCCACCTCTTTCCCGTCCTTGAACAGGATCATGGTCGGGGACGTCTCGATGCTCCACTCGTCGTAAAGCTCCGGGTAGGTGGGGAGATTGGCCTCATAGAAGTCGGCCCGGTCCCGGTAGTGCGGGACGATCTCCGCCAGGGCCCGGTTGAGCTTTTTGGTCCAGCCGCAGAAATCCTTGCCGAACTTGATCACCACCGGGCGGCGGGCCTCTGCGATCACCCGCCGGATCCCCTCCGGGTCGAGGGACTCGAGCCCGCTGGGGACCCGCTTGGTGTAGTCGCAATCGACGTGTTCGTCGAGGATGGTCTTGAGCTCAAAGATATCGTTTGTATCGCTCATCGCAAGGCCTCTGGGCGCCGGACGCCGGCCGGCGCCGGGGCTTCACCTCCGCTGCCGTGGTGTTTCCTACAAGATAAGTATACCATCGCCCGGCGCCCCCGGCACCCGGCGAAAGGTATCGGGCGGGCGAAGGCAAAACCTTGGAATGTGACAGACCGGATTCACCCAGGAGGGACTTGGTTCCGTGCCACTCATTCCCATGTACCAATGCCTGAAGGAAGCCGAGAAAGGGGGGTACGGGGTCGGCGCCTTCAACGTCAACAACATGGAGCAGATCCAGGGGATCATGAAGGCCGCGCGGGAGCTGGAGTCGCCCGTGATCCTCCAGGCCAGCCGCGGCGCGCTCAAGTACACCGACCTGACGTACCTGAAATACCTGGTCCAGGCGGCGGTGGAGGCCAATCCGGAGATCCCCGTCGTCCTCCACCTCGATCACGGGGATTCGCTGGAAACGGTGAAGACCGCGATCCGCCTGGGCTTTACCAGCGTGATGATCGACGCCTCGCACCACGACTTTGAGACCAACGTCCGCATCTCCCGGGAGGTGGTGGAGTACGCCCACGAGTTCGGCGTCTCCGTCGAGGCGGAGCTGGGGACGCTGGGCGGGATCGAAGAGGACGTGGCCGGCACGGTCCAGCTCACCGACCCCGACCAGGCGGAGGAGTTCGTCGCCCGGGTGGGCTGCGACTCGCTGGCGGTGGCCATCGGCACCTCCCACGGGGCGTACAAGTTCAAAGGCGAGCCCAAGCTGGCGCTGGACCTGGTGCAGGAGATCTCCCGGCGAGTCCAAATCCCCTTGGTGCTGCACGGGGCGTCGTCCGTCCCCAAAGAGCTGGTGGATGCGGTCAACGCCTACGGCGGGAGCATCGAGCAGAGCTCGGGCGTGCCCGTGGAGAGCATCAAAGAGGCCATCCGGTACGGCGTGCGCAAGATCAACGTGGACACCGACATCCGCCTCGCGATGACGGGGGCGGTCCGCAAGACGCTTTTTGAGGCGCCGGAGAAGTTTGACCCCCGGGACTACCT
Organism: Clostridia bacterium; assembly: GCA_002919235.1. Taxonomy (GTDB): domain Bacteria; phylum Bacillota; class Limnochordia; order DTU080; family RSA5; genus RSA5. The sequence goes on along the minus strand of PKEX01000044.1, from coordinate 10,103 downwards.
GGGCCCGGCGCGCGAGGCCGTCTACCGGCTGGTGGCCCAGCGGATGAAGGACTTCGGCAGCGCAGGGCACGCCAGGGACTACACGCCTATCACCCTGGAGGACATGAAAGCCCACTACAAGAGGGCGTGAACCGTCCCTTCAAAGGACCGTCCGTTTCGGGGCAGGAAGCGGCGCCTTCCTGCCCCGTTCCTTTTCGCGGGAACCGGACGCCCAGCCCAGGTCTTTCTTGGAGGAAGGCATTCCGATCCAGTATCCCTGGCCTTCGTGGCAGCCCGCGGCGGTGAGCCACTCCAGCTGATCCTGGGTCTCGATGCCTTCCGCCAGCGCCCGGCAACCGAACTCCCGGCACAGGGCGATGATGGCCCGGATGATGGCCTCGCTGCCGCGCCGGACGCCGATCCCGGAGGTGAACCGCCGGTCGATCTTGATGATGTCGGCGGGAATCTCCTCCAGGTAGGCCATAGACGAGTACCCGGTGCCGAAGTCGTCCAAGGCCACCCGCACCCCCAGGCGCCGCAGGCTTTCCAGGCTGTGGCGGGCCGCGTCCATGCGCACCAGCGAGCTTTCCGTCACTTCCACCACCAGCCGGGTGAGCGCCTCCGGCGACGCGGCGGCGATCTCCTCCACCAGGCCCACAATCGAGCCTTCACCCAGCGTCCGGGCGGAGAGGTTGACGGCGATGTCGTAGGCGAGGTGGTTTTCGATCAAGGAGAGGATGTCGTCCACGGCCTTCTGGAGAACCCAGTGGTCGATGGCGATGATGTCCCGGGTCTCTTCGGCCAGCGCGATGAACTCGCCGGGCAGGATCATTCCGAACTGCGGGTGGCGCCAGCGCATCAGCGCCTCGTAGCGGATGACCCGCCGGCTCCTGAGATCGAGCGTGGGCTGGTAGTGGAGCTCGATCTGCCCCTGCTGCAGCGCGTTGGGAAGGTCCACCAAGAGCCGCGTCCGCTCCAGCGTGGAGGGGCGGTCGACGCGGCGCACGCCCTGCGCCCGCTCTTTGGCCGCGAACATGGCCCGCTCCGCGAGGCGGATCACCTCTTCGACGCTCTGCCCGTCGTCGGGAAACGCGGCCACGCCGATGCTGGCCCGCAGGTAGACGGTGGGCACGGCGGGATGCACCTCGGCCGGCTCCTCGAGGCGGGACTGGATGGTGCGGGCCGTGACCTCGGCGCCCCCGGGGCTGGTCCCCGGCAGCACCACGACGAACTCGTCGCCGCCCCAGCGGCCGCAGGCGTCGTCCTGGCCGATGCACGCCTGGATGCGCTGGCTGGCGGTGATGAGGACCCGGTCGCCCAGCTGGTGCCCGTACCCTTCGTTGATGGTCCGGAAGTTGTCAAAATCGATGAAGAGGACGGAGACCGGCCGGCCCGCGGCCCTCGCTTCCCGGAACACCCTCTCGCTCCACGACAGGAGTCCCCGCCGGTTGAGCTGGCCGGTGAGGGGATCGTGGTCCACCAGGAAGCGGACCCGCGCATCCAGCGCTTTGCGGTGGGTGATGTCCCGGGAGAAGGAGATGAACAGGACGGGCTGTTCCTGCTCGTCCAAGATGGGTACGATGAGCTGGTCTTCGTAGTAGAGCTCGCCGGACTTTTTCCGGTTCATCACCTCGGCCCGGAAGGGGCGTCCCGCCAGGATCGTCTCCCAGAGCTCTTGGTAAAACTGCGGGGGGTGATAGCCCGATTTCACGATGGACGGCTTGCTGCCGACGGCCTCTGCGGCGCTGTACCCCGTCATCTCTTCGAACGCCGGGTTGACGTAGAGGATCACCCCGTCGCGGTCGGTGACGGTCACCCGGTCGGGCAGGTACTGGAACAGCGTGAACGCGTCCAGCTGGAACCTCACGGAGCAGCACCTCGAGTCCGTCGGTGGTACGAGCCATACATCCACGATTCTCGTCGTTCCGTTCCGGGGCCGCCTAGAGTAACATGTCGGGCGCCGCCAATGGACAAATGCCCCAACTTAGCCCTCAAGAGGCAGTTTCACGCAGAACGCGGTCCCCAGCCTGGGGCCGGAATGAAATGAAATGGCCCCATTATGTCCATCGACAACTATTTCTCGTGAGATAAAGAGTCCCAGCCCGCTTCCGTGGGGTTTGGTCGAGAAGAAGGGTTTGAAGATCTGCTCCCGAACTCCAGGTGGGATGGGCTTTCCCAGGTTGTAGACGGTGATCGAGGCGAAGGGTCCCCTGCGCCGGCTCCTTACTACCACGGGTTCCGTGGTGGCTCCCCGCGCAGCTTCCAACGCGTTCTTGATCAGGTTGATCAGCACCCGCGTCACGCCGCGGCGGTCGCAGGCCAGGGTGGGGAGGGCAGGATCCAGGTCCAGTTCCAGGCGGAGGCCGTCTTTCTGCGCGATGGGCAGCACCCGCTCGGCCGCCTCGCGGACCAGCTCGTTGAGGCAGACCCCGTGCTCTCTCCGGGGCGTCGCGCCCAGCACCTTCAGGTCGCTGATGGCATCCACCATCTGCCGGGCGATGGTCTCGATGCGGTCGGCCAGCCGCGCGATCACCGCGGGGTCGTGGGCGGACGCGCGCAGGAGCTGGGCCGTCGCGATGATGGCGGCCAGGGAGTTCCCCATCTCGTGCGCGGCGACGGCCGCAAGGCGCTTGAGATCGTCCAGCGACGTGGCCGATGGGATGGCTGTCACAAGAGCGTCACCCGATTCGTCCTCCAATTGGAAGTATGTATTAGTACCGTATCTTAGGAGCTAATCCTTCCATTGGAGGGACGCATTTCCACTCGGGAGAATGTAGGCGGTTGGTGATGGCGGGCATGAGCCGCGAAATCGATATCCGCGTGCGAGAGCTGACCAAGCACTACAAGGTGCCCGTGCGGGAAGGGGGATTCCGCGCCTCCGTCGCCAGCCTGTTCCGGCGGAAGTACCGGATCGTGGAGGCGGTAAAGGGCGTCAGCTTCGACATCGCCAGGGGGGAGATCGTGGGCTTCTTGGGGCCCAACGGAGCGGGCAAGACCACCACGCTGAAGATGCTCTCGGGGCTGCTCCATCCCACCTCGGGCGAGGCGCAGGTACTCGGCCACGTCCCCTGGAAGCGGGAGGCCGGCTTCCTGCGGCGGATGACGCTGGTGATGGGCCAGAAAAACCAGCTGGTCTGGGACGTCCCGGCCATGGACACGTTCCTGGTGAACCAGGCCATTTACGGCATCCCCGAGCGGGAGTTCCGTGAGACCCTGGCGGAGTTCACGGAGCTTCTCGGGCTGGAAGGGCTGCTCCAAAAGCCCGTGCGCAACCTGTCCCTGGGCGAGCGCATGAAGTGCGAGCTGGTCGCGGCGCTCCTCCACAAGCCCCGCATTCTCTTTCTCGACGAGCCGACGCTGGGCTTGGACGTCACCATGCAAAACCGGATCCGGGAGTTCATCCGGGTGTACAACCAGCGCTACGGGGCGACGGTGCTGCTCACCAGCCACTACATGGCGGACATCGCCGCGCTGTGCCGCCGGGTGATCATCATCCACCACGGGCGGGTGATGTTCGACGGCGAGCTCTCCCGGCTTGTCGGATCCATCGCCCCCTTCAAGGTGCTCCACGTGGCGCTGGACCGGGCCGTCTCCCCGGAGGATCTCGACGGCATGGGAGAGGTGCTGGCCCTGGACGAGGGCAAGCTCGCCCTCAAGGTGCCCAAGGACCGCACCCCGGAGGTGACCTCCCGGCTCTTGGCCGAGCTTCCGGTCCTCGACCTCTCGGTGGAAGACCCGCCCATCGAGGACGTGATCGAGCAGGTTTTTGAGCAGGGGGTCGAAGTATGATCGCCGGGGCGCTCCGGGCCGTCGCCGGCCTATGGCGGGGGTACAAGGCACTTCTCCACTTGACGTGGAGCGAGATGCTCCAGTACCGCGCCGCAGTGTTCATCTGGACGCTCTGGTCGCTGGCGGGCCCGATCATCCACCTGTCGGTGTGGAGCTCCATCGTCGCGGCCGAAGGCGCGCTGGCCGGCTACGACCGGGGCGCCATCGTCGCCTACTTCGTGGTGCAGTCGGTGGTGTACCACTTCACCGGCGCCTGGCAGGTGTGGGATTTCAGCTACCTCATCCGCACCGGCAGGCTCTCGGCGCGGCTGGTCAAGCCCTTTGACCCCTCGCACCACCTGGTGGCCAGCAATGTCGCCTTCAAGCTGATGAACCTGGTCTGGCTCATCCCCATCTGGACGGGCATGTACCTCTATTTCCGCCCCGAACTCCCGCTGGGGGTGGGAAGCGTCCTCACCTTCCTGCTGGCGCTGTTGCTGGCGTCGGTCTTGCTCTTCCTCTGGAACCAATGCTTTGCCATGATCGCCTTTTGGACGGTGAGGGCCTCGGCGTTCTACGAGTTCGCCGACGCCCTGGGGTACATGGTGGGCGGCGGGATCGCACCGGTGGCGCTCATCCCCCCGGCGCTCCAGTCCATCAGCCGCGCCCTCCCGTATTACTACGGAGTCGGCTTTCCCATCGAAGTGGGCATCGGGGCGCTGGACGGGGCGGCGGTCCGGGCGGGGCTTTGGGCCAGCGCGCTGTGGATCGCGGCGCTGTTTGTCATCTACCGGCTTCTCTGGCGGTGGGGGTTGAAGCGGTTCTCGGCGGTGGGCGCGTGACGGCAGGGCGGGGGTGGAAGCGTGAGGGAGTACTTGCGGCTCCTGGGCGTGTTTTTCAAGATTTCTTTTCAAGATGACGCCGCCTACCGGGGCGAGTTTTGGATGCGGCTGGCCGCCACCCTTTACTCGCTGGCCGGCGCATTCGTCGGCATCTGGATCTTCTTTTCCCATACGGACCGGATCGCCGGCTGGACCGTGGACGAAGTGGTGATCCTGCTCGGCGCGTTCCACATCGTCGCGGGCGTGATCCGCACGGTCCTCGGCCCCAGCTTCGAGCGGATCGTAGAGGAAGTGAGGGAAGGAACGCTGGATTTCGTGTTGACCAAGCCCGCCAGCAGCCAGTTTCTCGTCAGTTTCCGCCGCATCGTCTCCGCCGCGGCCATGGAGTGCCTGATGGGAGCCGGCTTGGTCGGCTACGGCATCAGCCGCTTGTCGCAGCAGACGGGCCTCTACACGGCCTTCGCTTTCGCGTTCGCCTTGGCCTGCGGGCTGGCGGTGCTCTACTCCTTTTGGCTTTTCCTCAACACGCTGGTGTTTTGGTTCGTCCGCATCGACAACGTCACCCAGATCTTCTGGGCGCTCTTCGAAGCCGGGCGGTATCCCCTGGACATCTACCCGGGCTGGCTTCGCGTGCTGGTGACGTACATCGTCCCCGTGGGCGTGGTCACCACGTTTCCCGCCCAGGGGATCGCCGGCAGGCTGGCTCCCGCCTCCCTCCTCTGGTACGCCGCGGCGGCCGCCCTTTCGCTCTACATCTCCTCCCGCTTCTGGCGGTTCGGCGTCGCCCATTACACCAGCGCGTCGAGCTAACCCGTGCGGCCGGGCGACGGCCGGCCTTCCGTTTCGCTCCCGCCGCGAATGGTTATCCTAGCGCACAGGCACCCTCCGATTCCGACCGGGGAAAGGGGAGAAGCGCGTGCTCGCGGACCGGATCGCCGCCGGCTTGACGGTGGCGGCGTTTCTCTTTCTCTGCGGGGTGGTGTACGCCGGGCTGACCCTGCCCGAGCGGCCCGGGGAGACCACCTACGTGCTGACCATCGACGCCAAGGCCCGGGGAAGCGTCATCAAGGCGGAAGGCAGGAGCAACCTGCCGGACGGGGCCCGCCTCATGGTGTATGTCGACCGGCTCTACCGGGTCCGAGGCAGCGACATTTGGTCGTCGGCCCGGGTCGGCCGCGGGGAGGCGGTGGTGCGCAACCGCCGCTGGGAAGCGGAGATCCCGGTGGACGATGCGGCCTGGGTGGAAGAGGTCCGCCGCCAGGTGCAAGAGCGGGCCATCGACCCGGTGGAAACGATCCACCCGGCGGTCAGGGCCTCCGTGGTCTTTTCGCCGCACGTGCCGCAAACCGAAGGCGTTCAGGCGCGCCTCGGCCCCAACTTCGAAAAGCTCTCCGACAGCGAGCGGGCCGTCAACGTGGGCGACAGCTGGATCCTGAGCGACTTCGCGAACGTCGAGATGCCCATCGACCGCCATCTTGAACAGCGGCTCCTTTCGAGCGCGGGAGGGGCGCAGCAAGGTGCGTGACCGCGCCGATCACCTGCCCGCCGTGCTGACGACCCGCCTCGACCGGGTGGTGAACTGGGCCCGCAAGTCGTCTTTGTGGTACCTGCTGTTCGGCCTTGCCTGCTGCGCCATCGAGATGATGGCCACCGGAGCGTCCAAGTACGACTTCGACCGCTTCGGCATGATCTTTCGGGCGTCGCCGCGGCAGGCGGACCTCATGATCGTCGCCGGGACGGTGACGGGGAAGATGGCGCCCAGGATCAAGCGCCTCTACGACCAGATGGCCGAGCCGCGGTGGGTCATCGCCATGGGCGCCTGCGCCTGCAACGGCGGGCCGTACCACCAGGGGTACAACGTGGTGGACGGCGTCGACAAGCTCATCCCGGTGGACGTCTACGTTCCCGGGTGCCCGCCGCGCCCTGAAGCGCTGCTTTACGGCGTGCTCAAGCTTCAAGAAAAGATCGCGCAAGGCGGGCGCCCTGCCTCTGGCGCGGCGGGAGAAAGCCGCGGCGAGCCGGAGGTCGTCTGGGCGGCCGCCCGGCAGGGAGACCAGAAGGGGCGGGATGAGGCGTGAAAGGCTTCGCGGGCCGGGATGCGGCGGAACGCCTGAAGGCGCAGATTCCCGGAGTGGAGCTGGACCAGGGGCTGGACGGGTGGCCCGTGGCCACGGTGCCCAGGGAGGCTTGGGAACCCGCCCTCCGGTGGGCGCGGGATCACGGCCTCAATTTCCTGGCAAGCCTCACCGCGGTTCACTATGTGGACGACGAGGAGATGCACGTCGTCGCCCATGTCTACCGCATCGACCCCGGAGGCGGCATGGGCGAGCGCCTTGTCCTCAAGACCAAGCTGCCCCACGGGGTGGGCGAGAGCCTTCCCAGCGCGTCGTCCATCTGGCCCGCCGCGTCCTGGCACGAGCGGGAGGTCTACGACATGTTCGGCATCCGCTTCGAAGGCCATCCCGACCTGCGGCGCATCTTGATGGAACACGACTACCAGGGCCACCCGCTGCGCAAGGACTTCGTCGACCGCAAGCCAAACCTGGGCGTCTCCAAGGAGACGCTGGCGAAAGACGCCGCGAGCCGGCGGTAAGGCGCAGGTGGACCGGAAAGGAGGGAGCGGCGTGGCGGAGGACCGGGAACGGAGTGCCCCGGCGCCTGTCCAGGACCAGGAAGAGGCTGCCGCCGGCGAGGCCGCCGGCCGCAGGGCCCCGGATGGGGACCGGGAGGGAGCGTGGGAGAAGCTGGAGGACGGCTCCAAGTTCCTGGAGCTCAGCATGGGGCCGCAGCACCCCAGCACCCACGGGGTGCTGCGCCTCGCGGTCCGCCTGGACGGCGAGGAGGTGGTGGACTGCAAAGTCGACATCGGCTACCTGCACCGCTCGTTCGAGAAATTCGCCGAGACGTGGCAGTATCCGCAGCTCGCCCCGTTCGTGGACCGCAACGACTACCTCGCGGGCACCCTCAACGAGCACGCGTACTGCCTGGCGGTGGAGCGCCTGCTGGGCCTGGAGGTCCCCGAGCGAGCCGAGTACATCCGGGTCATCATGGCCGAACTCAACCGGATCGGCAGCCACCTGATCTGGTTCGGCACCTTCGCGATGGACCTGGGAGCCACCACCGCCTTCCTGTGGGCCTTCGCCGCCCGGGAGCGGCTCTACGACTTGAACGAGGTGGTCACCGGCGGGAGGATGTTTCCCCAGTTTTTCCGGCTGGGCGGCGTGCGCAACGACTTTCCCCCGGCGTTCTTTCCAATGGTCGAGAAAACCTTGGACGAGCTGGAGCGGTCGCTCGCCGAATACCACGGCCTCATCAGCGGCAATCCCATCTTTCTCGCCCGGACCAAGGGGATCGGCCGGCTCTCGGCGGAGGACGCCCTGGCGTATGGGTGCTCGGGACCGATGCTCCGGGGCAGCGGCATCCCCTACGACGTGCGCAAGGCCGATCCGTACTCCATTTACGGCCGGTTTCAGTTCGACGTGCCGGTGGGTCAGCACGGGGACGTGGGCTCTTCTTTGCGGGAGGTTTCGATGTGGATCACCTGGGGAGGACAGGCCCGGGCACAGGCCTGGCAGCCCACGCACTTGAGCTCGCCGGTGTCCCGGTCGACGGTGAGCACGGGAATGCCGCGAAAGCCGTGGGCGGGCTGCCAGCGCTCTTCGGGGTATTGGACAGTGATGGGCGGCTCGAACAGGTGCTTGAGCGTAAGGCCCATTCCCTGGATCAGGCCGAAGCCGCCGTTGAGGATGCCCTTGATGTGGTTGGCGACGTCGTCGCGGCGCTCGCTGGCGGCGTCTTGGCGGCCGGTGACCATCGGCCAGCTCCCTCCCGGCATCTGCCTCCAGGAGGTTAGAATGCCCGGACGGCCGCGGGACCATCCCCCTGCGCCCGGCCTGCGGTCCGACCCCGCGCCTCAAAGCCTCTGCCGCGTGTCTACCACCGCTTTGACCACCAAGAAGAGGACCGGCCCCAGGATGAGGCCTTTGACGCCCCAGAGCAGCGCCCCGCTGTACATGGCGATCAGGGTGAGCACGGGGTGCAGACCCACGGAGTCGCCGATGACCTTGGCTTCAAACAGGGAGCGCGCCCCCGAGGCCACGGCCCAGATGGCGAGGAGCGAGAGGGCCAGGCCGGTGTTGCCCACGACGAACAAATAGATGACCCACGGCACGAAGACGAGGCCGGGGCCCACCACCGGCAGGAGGTCGAGGAGGCCCGTGACCAGGCCCGCAGCCAGCCACGACTCGATGCCTGCGAGCCACAGGCCCAGGGTGGTCAAGACGGTGGTGATCGAGATCAAGATGGCCTGGGCCCGCAGGTACCTGCCGGCCGCGCGGAGCAGGTCCCCTAAGACGTCCCGGATTCGCCCGTGCTGCTCTTCGGGCACCTTCGACCAAAGGAACGCCTTGATCGCCGGCAGGTCCTTGCTGATGAAAAAGGTGGCGATGAGGATCAAGAGCCCCGCCGTGAGCAGCGCCGGGATGGCCGAGAGCACCGAGAGGGCCGCCCGGCCGGCGCTGGTGACGATCCCCTCGACGGCGTCGCCCAGCCGGGACGTGTTTTCCGAGATATAGCGGAGCACTTCGGGGGGCAGGCTCCAGTAGGCCCGGGTCGCCCGCTCCGCCAGCTCTAGGAAGTACTCCCGCAGGGTCTGGCTGTACTGAGGGAAGAGTTCGAGGAACGATCCAATCTGCTGCACCAGGACGGCGGCGATCCACGTGAGGCCCAAGCCTCCGCCGACCACGATGGCCAAGAGCACCAAGAGCGCGCTCCAGCCCCTCCCCAGGCGGAGCCGGGAGGCCAGCCACGACACCGCGGGCTCCAGGGCGAGGCTGAGGAGATATGCGAGGATGAAAGGGATGACGGCGGCCGCCAGCGCCCGGGCGTTGAAGAACACAAACGCGCCCGCGGCAGCCATGATGCCGTAGCGCACTGCCTTTTGCCATTCCGAGGACGAAGGGATCAGCCCGTTCACTTCTGCATCCGGTTCCTTTTCGCGATTTGTGGTAAAGATGGGTTACGGATCGCAAGGCAGATTCCTGCCCCGAGCCGCTGGCGCGGCGGCTTGGCCTGCCCGGGTCGCCGGCGGTGCCTGGTGAGAGCGCGACCGCGGAGTTTGCTCTGAAGAGAGCTGGGACCTGTTTGAGAAATATGCGAGAAAACAGGTTCCTGATGGCCGGGCCGAAAAACTCGAAGGCACCACTTGTGGTGAGGGGATCGAGCCGCCGTGTCAGAGGCACTCGTGTTCTTGGTCATGCTCGCGCTTTTCATGGCTGGCGCCTTCTGGTTCAAGATGCCGGTAGGCATCGCCATGATCTTAGCAAGCATCGGCGGTACCCTGGCGGCGGGAGAAGGGGTTCCTGTCCGGCACCTGTTCGAAGGGAGCATGGGGTTTCTCGACACCATGCTCGTGGTAGCCACAGCCATGATTTTCATGAAAGTAGTGGAGGCCACTGGAGCCTTGGAGCACATTGGCCGCGTCATCGTTCGCGTCTTCGCAGGGCGGCCGGCCTT
>PKEX01000034.1 GCA_002919235.1 Clostridia bacterium | reverse complement strand
TCGCGCCGGTAGACTATGCAGGCCACCCGGCGGATCTCGACGAGCTGCGAGACATCGCCAGGGATGCGGGCGCCGTCGTGGTCGAAGACGCGTGCCACGCGTTGGGAGCGGTTTACCGGGGACGTCCGGTGGGCTCTCTCGCCGACATGACCGTGTTCAGCTTTCATCCCGTCAAGCACATCACCACGGGCGAAGGCGGAGCGGTCACTACTGACAATCCCGAATTCTACGAACGCTTGCGGGCGTTCCGCAACCACGGAATCATTCGCGAGGCTGCCCAACTCACACATGAACCGGAGGGGCCGTGGTACTATGAAATGCAGTTTCTCGGCTACAACTACCGCCTGAGCGACATCGCTTCGGCCCTAGGGTATTCCCAGCTCCGCAAGCTTCGCCGCTTCCTCGCGCGGCGGAGGGAGATCGCCGCCCGCTACGACGAGCTCTTGAGGGACCTCCCGCTCAGGCTCCCCGCCCGCCGCCCGTATGTCGATCCGGCGTGGCATCTCTATGTGATTCGCCTGAACGACCCCCTCCGCCGCCGGGCGGTCGTCGACGAGCTGCACCGCCGGGGCGTTGGCGTGCAGGTACACTACATTCCCGTCTACCGCCACCCCTTTTACCGCGAGCGGACCCCGGGGGCGCACTGCCCCAACGCCGAGCGCTTCTACGCCGGGAGCATCAGCCTGCCCATCTACCCAGGACTCTCCGACGCAGAGGTCGAACGGGTCGTCCGTGCACTGCGTTCGCTACTCTGAAACCGGCGGCCCGGAGAACCCAGCGCCCCGGAAATCCATTTGCCGGTGAAACCGGTGCATCCGGCGATTCCCCGGGGAATCCATCGCCCTGACGAACCCATTGCCCTGGCGAAACCGCTGTTCCCGGTGCTCACACCGGTTGAAGGGCACAAGGGGGTACCCAACAGCATGAACTTGGACCAACTGCGGGCCATCGCCCTTTCCCTCCCCGAGACGAGCGAGGCGCCGCATCACGGCCGGACCTCGTTCCGGGTGAAGGGCAAGATTTTCGCCACGGCGCCGCCGGACGGATCGTCCGTCAACATCTTTGTGGACGAGCACGCCGTCCGGACCGCCGCTGCGACGAACCCCGGGTGCAGCGAAGTCTGGTGGGGAAAGCGCCTGGCCGGGGTGCAGGTCCGCCTCGACGACGCGGACGAAGCGCTGGTAGCGGAACTGCTGACGGAAGCCTGGCGAGCAAAGGCCGGCCGAGACCTCTGAGACCGGCCGGGACCTCCACGCCTAGTCGGCCGGCAGTTGGATGTACCCCCGCCCGATGGGCTCAAACACGGCCCGCAAGGCTTTGGTCACGGCATTCACCGGCACCCCGTAGTTCAGCAGCAGCGCCAGCGTGAGCCCTGCCGCCCATAGCGCCGCAAAGGCGGCCAGTTCAGGCCACTGCTTCCGCTTCAGCATCCCCGGCAGATCCGGGATCCACATGACCAAGAAAAGCAGGATGATGCCGAGGGCCATCCTCCTACCTCCTCAGCTGCTCCCGCCGGAAGATCGCAGGGCTGTTGGTGAGCCCCGTCCGCTGCACTCGGACGTCCACGTGAATCTGCACCGGAAGCCGGGAGAAGTACCCGTGCCAGTCGTCGCGCAGCTCGCGCCAGAGCTTCGGGTGGTTCCGGCGGATCAGGGCACCGAAGCCAAACACGTCCGCGCCCAGCTCCCGGGCGAGGTGCAGCATGCCTTCCATCCGGTCCTTGATCCGGGCGGCCAGCGCGTCCTCAAGCCGCGGCAGCACCGCCGGGTCGGTCAGGTCGAGCCCTGCCTGGTTGGTGACGATGTCGTCGACGGCGTGGGCGTACACGTGGACCACCGGCTGCCCGTCCTCGATCTCCGTATGAAACTGCACGTGCGCCCGCAGGACCAGAGGGGAGATCTGGTTCGGCTCTCTCATCCCCTGGCCGGGGCTGGGCTGCCGGCTGCCGGGAGGAGCGTCACGCTCAGCCGCTGCCTCCGGCGGGGACACGTCCGGCCTCGCCTCGCGGGGAGACGACTCCCCTTCCGGCGGCCATTCGATGGTCGCGACGGCGAACGGCGCCTCGTCCACCAGCCACGCCAGGCCGCGCGCGAGGTCCAGCGGCGCAAAGCCCACCAGGCGGTCGCCCCGGAAGATGCCGGCGCCGATCAGCTCGAACTCCTGCGTAGGCGCCCCCGGTTCAAGCTGCGTTTCGATGCGCGATGTGAGCCCCACCGCCGGGATAAAGGGGTCCACGCCTTCGGAGACCAGGGCGATCGCCACCTCGCGGATGCTGCGGATAGGGACGATCTTTTGCTCCAGCGTGCTGGCAAGGGCCGCGACCGGGAGACGGCCCAGGCGGGGCGCCGCCTGCAGCAGCGCGGCGGCCTCGCCCTGCGTGACCACCACCGACATGGAACTCCGCAGCTCGCGAAGGCGCGTGAGGCTGTCGAAGACCGGGCCGATCCCCGCCCGGGCCAGCTCCTCCCCGATGACGATCACCCGGATGTGCGACGTGAAGAGGCGCCGGGGCACCTTCGCCTGGAGCAGGCTGAAGGCCTCGGGCAGCGTTTCCCCGGTCTGCTCCATGATGAAAAACGGATCCCGCAGCCCGGCACCGGCCCCCACCCCGCCGGGGTTAGTGAGGTCGGCGGGGATCAGGAACTGGAGCGACACCTTGAGCAGGCCGTCTTCCGTCAGGTCCAGGCCCATGATGTCGACCACCGCCAAGGCGTTGAGCTCGATCCGGTCGTAGCACCCGCCGCAGGCGCACAGGAGCGCGAGCACGAGGGCCAGCTTGACCCACCGGGCGAGATGAGCCCAAAGCCGCGCCGGCCGCCGGCCTGCGGGGCCGGGCCCCTGCCCTCCTCCCCTCTCCCGCACCGTCCCGGTCTCATCTCCGGCTCGCGGCACCGCTCGTCACCTCCCTGCGCTCCCCCGCTCCCCTCAGTGCGGCTACCGCCAGCGCCAAAGCGGGCAGCACCAGGTGAAAGAGGGCCGTGTACGGCGGCCAGAAGTAGGCCAGCATGTAGCCGTGCTCGACGAAGCTCTCGACGTGGCCCACCGCATACACCGCCACCAGCGCCGCCATGGGAAAGACCAGCCGCCGCCAGTCCTGAATTCCCAGCGTGTGAGCGAAGGTGACCACTGCGGCGTAGAGGTGCACGGCCAGCTTGAGGCAGCTTCCGCCCACCCAAAAGCCGATGACCAAAGGATCGATGCGGGCCAGCACGGACCCGAAGCTGGCCACCCGGGAGACCTTGAAAAACGGCCAGACGAGCCTTTCCGTGAGCGGTCCAAAGATGCTCGTCGAGACGAGCGCAACCAGCGACAGGGTTCCCACCACCAGCGCCAGCGCGGCATAGCTCGCCTTCACCCCGCCGTCCGGGCGAGTGACCGACGGCAGCAGCACCAAGAGGAGCACGAACTGGCCCGTAAACGCCTGGGCGACGGCCCCCGCCGTGAGCACGGGACGCCAGCCGTTTTCCAAGACGGGCTTGAGCAGGTCCAGGTCCATGCTGGAGTACGACATGCCGATGACGAGCAAGAGCAAGAGCGCGGAGATTGGCGTGAAAAGCTCCCCGAGGCGGGCCAGCACCTCCGGCCCGTGGCGGACCGCGACCGCGGCGGCGAAGAGCGCCAGGCCGGCGGCCAGCGCCATGGGGGTGCGGGGATGGGCGGTGGCGACCAGAAAGTCGGCAAACTCCCGGGCGACGGCGGCGTCCAGGTGAAAGAAGTACCAAAAGAGGAGCAGTGCAAACAGCTTTCCGGGCACCCTGCCCAGCACCCGGGGGCCGTACTCCGGGAACGTCCGCCCGGGAAAGCGCGCCGCGAGCTTGCCACAGATCCAGATCACGAGAGCCGAGGCGGGCAGCGCCGCGAACGGCGCCATCCACGCGTCCTGCCGGGCAAAGGCCGCCATGGTCCCCGGAAGCCCCAGCACCGCGGTGGAGCCGATCCCGGGGATGAGCAGCATCGCGAGCTGGAACGGGGTCATCTTCATTTCATTCGGACGCACCGGTGGATCCCTCCCCGCTTCCGGCCCTTTCCCGAACACGCTGGGCTTGCCCGGGCGCCCCCGCGGCGTCCGCAGCGCCGCCGGTGGCTTCGGAATCGCCTTTCGCACCGGCGCTGCCCTCCGCACCGCCGCCGGTCAGCAGGCTGAGGACGCCGGACAAACCCGAGCGGCCCCGCATCGTTGAAGGAAAGTCGTATCGCCGCACGGGCGACGCGGTCACCGCCTCCGGCCGGCGCCGCATCAACCAGCGGGGCAGGCGGATGACGGTATCCTGCAGCTCGGACCACCGCAGCGGGCTGATGGGAGCCAGGTACGGCTGGCCGAACGACTTCAGCGACACCATGTGCAGGATCAGAAGCATCAGGCCGATGGCGATGCCCAAGAGGCCAAAGCTCCCCGCCAGGGCCAGGATGAAAAAGCGGGCGATGCGAAACGCGATGCCCACGTTGAAGTGGGGAATGGCAAAGGACGAGATGCCGGTGAACGCCACGATGATCACGACGGGCGCGGAGACGATCTGGGCCGAGACGGCCGCCTCCCCGATGACGATCGCGCCCACGATGCCGATGGTCTGGCCGATGGGCCGCGGCAGGCGCACCCCCGCCTCCCTCAGCGCTTCGAAGGTGATCTCCATCAGGAGCACTTCCGTAAACGACGAGAAGGGCACCGCTTCCCGGGCCGCCGCGATGCTGATGAGCATGGGGGCCGGGAGCATTTCCGGGTGAAAGGTGGTCGCGGCGACGTACGTGGAGGGGAGGAGCACGACGAGGGCCACCAGCCCGTACCGCAGAAGGCGGACCAGCGTCGCGCCGTCCCACCGCTGGAAGTAGTCCTCGGCGGCGCTTATCAGCGCCCAAAAGCTGGTGGGAACGATCAGGGCAAATGGCGAGCCGTCGGCCAAGATCGCGACCCGCCCTTCCAAGAGGTGCGCCACCACGGTATCGGGCCGCTCCGTGTTGAGCACCTGAGGAAAGACCGTATAGGGCGTGTCCTCGATGAACTCCTCAATGTAACTGGTATCGATGATGCCGTCGGCGTCGATGGCGGAGAGCCGCCGGCGCACTTCCTGGACCAGCTCCTCTTTGGCCAGGCCGTGGATGTAGGCGATGACCACCTGGGTCCGGGTCCACCGGCCGAGCACCAGCCGCTCAAAGCGCAGCAAGGGCGAGCCGACGCGCCTGCGAATGAGCGAGAGGTTCGTCTGCAGGCTTTCGACGAACCCGTCTCGGGGGCCCCGCACCACCGGCTCCCCGATAGGCTCCTGGACGTTGCGGGTGTCGTACCCTTCGAGGTCGATGATGATGGCCCGGGGCACTCCCTCCACCAGGAGCGCCGTCTTCCCCTGGCACAGCGCCTCCAAGACCCGGTGAAACTGGCCGGTGACGACAGTCCCGGCCGAGTGGACAACCCGAGTGCGGATCCAGTGCTCCAGGCCCTCGGGATCGGCGGGCGCCTCATTCCCACTCTGCTGGGCGTCGTACACCAGCGGCCGGATCACCTGGTCGGCCGCAAGCTCCGAGCGGCCCAGAGTCTGGAAGAAGACCGCCGCCGCCCGCGGCCCGCCGGCGATTTCCAGCTCCCGCACCACCAGGTCGGGAGCGTCCCCGGCCAGCGTCCGGATGGCTGCGACGTTCGCGTCGAGGGAGGCGCCGAGGCTCACTTCCGCGAGGCCGCGCTCCTCCAGCGCCGCGGGCTCCCGGGCCACCTGGTCTTCGATGGCCCTCCGCACCCGGCGGTCGTCCAGGGAGGGCCGCCAGAGCGAGCGGGCGTCGAAAGCGCGCCCGGCCGGGAAGGCCCCCGGCCGGCGCCGCCGGATCCAATCGAAAAGCGTGCGAAGGATGTTTCGTGTCATCGGCGCGAGGCTCCATCGGGTGTCAAGGATTGATTCCACTGGTAGTCTGCGACCAGCGGCGGCATCGTATACCAGGAGGCCAAGAGACCCTGCCCGGGAGCCTCGTCGCCCTGGACCGCCTCTTCGGGCGGCCCTCCGCGAGAAACAAGTGCGCCCGGCGGGATCCCGCAGGACCCTGCCGGGCGCTTGAGCCTTCGTTAATTTTCCCCGAGAGCTGCTTTACCGCCCAAATTCCCAGGCATCAAAGTAGAACCCGTCCCCGGCGAACACGAAGAACAGGTCGTGCACCCCGCCGGGGCCCTGCACCTCCACCGTCACGTCCTGGAACCGGTCGAGGCTGCCGGTGACCGGCACTTCCACGTAGCCGATGGCCTCGCCGTCGGGCCGGTCGACCGCGATCTTAATGGCATTGCCCGGGACGGTGCTGGCCACCTTCGCCGTAAACGTGCGGGGGCCGCCCGCGCCGAAGTCGACACCGGCCAGGCCCAGCCAGCTGCCGTCTTTCATCCCGGCCACCACCATGTTGATCGGGCCAAACACCGCGCTGGGCTCTTTCGTGGGCAGCGTCTCAATGCCCGCGGACCACGCCATGGTCTCCGCCTCCACCCGCTGGTACGGGTCGAAGGGCCGCACCTGCTTCACGCCGGTGAGCGTCGCCTGCACCGGTTCGATCTTGCCGTCCTCCGTCACCACCATCCGGTCCACGTGGGTGCTGCGGTAGCCGCCCTTGATGCCCATAGCGTCCTGCAGGGTCTGGGCGTGATAGAAGATGTACCACTCGCCGTGGAACTGGACGATGCTGTGGTGGTTGTTCCCCCCGGTGCCGAAGAACCGCCCGGGATTGTCGAGGATGAGCCCTTGGTACTCCCACGGGCCCATGGGGTGGTCGCTGGTCATGTACACGATCTGGCCGAGGCCGGGCCGGTGCGGGCCGACCGCTCCCTCGCGGCTCGAGAAGTTCGTGGAATACGAGTAGTAGTACTTATCCCCCATCCGGTGGACGAACGCCGCCTCAAAGAACCACGGCGCCTCCACCACCTGGGGAATCCCCGCGAGGCTGATCATGTCCGGACCCAGTTCCACCACCCGGGCCGTGCCCGGGTTCTCGGCGCGCCCTTCCGGAACACCGCCGCCGAAGTAGAGGTAGCTCTTCCCCTCGTCGTCCGTCACCACCGCCGGGTCGAAGAGCCACATCACGTTGGCGTTGGGCACGCTGCGGGAGACCAGGGGCCGGCCGATGGGGTCCTCCCACGGGCCCACCGGGTTGTCGCTGGTCAGGACGCCGATGCCGTTGCCCGAGTTGGCGAAGTAGAGGAAAAAGCGGGTCTTTCCGTCGATCTCCTTGTACGTGGCCGCGGGCGCCCAGGAGTTCCCCGCCCACGGCGCCTTGCCGCGCCCCAGGGGGCCCACGTCAATCCAGCCGTGGTCCGTCCAGTTCACCAGGTCGGCCGAGGAGACCCGGTTGATGGTGTGAATGTGGCCGTAGTGGTTGTTGATGATGTTTCCCGCCCCGTCCCGGGCGAAAATGTCGTTGGTGGAGTAGACGTACACCCGGTCGCCGTACACGATGGCGTAGGGGTCGGCGCCGAACCGGTGGGGCAGGATGGGGTTGTGGTGCTCTAAAGCCTTGTACGGCTCGGCAAGGCGAATGTTCTTAAACCTTTCCACTGGATCGAGTTCCTCCCTCGCTGCGTTGTCAGCGGCCGCGCCGGCTCCGGCGCCCGCCGCCGGGGTCCCGTACACTTCCAGCTCGTACACGACGAGGTTCTGGTTGCCCTCTACCGACGTGGGCTTGGTCACGTACAGGCGGGCGTAGCGGCCCGTTACCGGCTGGATCTGCCGGTCCACGGCGCTTCTCATGTTCCCCCGCGCCTCGTCCACGGTCCGCCAGTTCACGCCGTCGCTGCTCACCTGAAACTCGAAATCGGCGGCGTTGAGCGGGCCCTCCGTGGGGCCGCCCAGGAGGCTGCTGCTGCCGGCCAGCCGCACGGCCCAGCGGTAGATCGTGTGCTCTCCGCCCAGGTCGACCTGGAGCCAGTAGGGGGCGCCGCTGCTCGCCGACCAGCTGGTGTTGGGATCGCCGTCGACGGCCCGGGCGGCCCGGGCCTGTTCGGCGCTGGCGGTGACGGCCTTGCCCTCGGCCACGTTGGCCGCCTCAACGTATTCGATCACCATCGACTTGGCCCGGCTCAGGAGCCCGGACCCGTCGATGCCCGCCTGCCCCGAGTACGTCCAGGAGCGGCCTTGGAATGCGGGCGTCTCGTAGAAGGTCACCACGTAGCCCCGCTCCACCGACAGCCGCTGAACCCGGTCGAAGTCGAGCCCTTGATCCTTCAGCTCCTCCAGCCGGTACCTTCCGGGGATGAGCGTCGCGACCTCCTCTCCGTCGCGGGTTTCAAAGACGACGGCTCCCATGTACTCCGCCCGGTTGACGTACCACGGGCGGTACGGGTCCACCACCGCCCAGAAGGCCGGCTTGGGCTCGCCCTTCTTGTCAAACAGGAGCGGGTGGTCGGGACGGTTCGGCTCGGGGAAGTGGTTGAGCCAGGTGTGCGCGTCGGTGGTGCCCCAGAACGTCACCCGGTCGATGACGTGGTGGTACTCGTCAAAGATCCGGAAGATCTCCGCATACCGCTCCGCCTGCCGGTGCTGCAGTTCCTCCGGCAGCTCCTCCGGGTAGCGGTTGCTCCGGTCGGACCACTCGTACACGCTCACGTCCAGCTCGGTGATGCTCACCTTCAGCCCCAGCGACGCGAACTTTTCGATGGCGGCGCGGATCTGGTCGGCCGGCGGGCCGTACAGGCTCCAGTGCCCCTGCATGCCGATGCCGTGGATGGGCACGCCCTTCTCCAGCAGGTCCTTGGCCAGCTGGTAGATGCGGTCCCGCTTGCCGGGGTCCGTGGTGCTGTAGTCGTTGTAAAAGAGGAGCGCATTGGGGTCGACCTCATGGGCGATGCGGAAGGCGTGCTCGATGTAATCCTCGCCGATCACCCGCAGCCACGGCGAATCCCGCAGCTGCCACACGCCGCCGTACTGCTCGATCGCCTCGTTCACCACGTCCCACTGGTAGATCCGGCCGGCGTACCGCCCGGCGACGCTGCGGATGTGCTCTTCCATCAGCGCCAGCCCTTCTTCGCGGGTGCGCCACCGCCCGTCGGGGTGCTGCCACACCCACTGAGGCGTCTGCGAGTGCCAGACCAGGGTGTGGCCGATCAGCTTCATGCCGTGCTCCTCGGCGAACCGGGCCTGAAGGTCGGAGGCGACGAAGTTGAACCGTCCCGGCTGAGGCTGCGTGGAGCTCCACTTCATCTCGTTCCCCGGCGTGAGGGCGTTGAAGTGGTGCGAGAGCATTTCCTCCATCTGGAGGAATTCGAGGCCCGTGGCAAACCCTACCAGGAAGCGGTCCGCGTAGATCTCCTTCAGCGACGGAAGCCCCCGGGTATTGCGGAATGGCCGCGGCCCCTCGGGCGCGTCGGCTGCGACGGCGAACGGGATGCTCAACGGCCGGTCGCCCGAAATCACGAATTGGTCCACCAGGAAGGACGCGGTGGGATGGTCCAATTCAATGTAAAAGGCCGTCGAAGCCGCAGTATCCGGATCGTACGTGAACGGTTCGGTGACCAGCTCCGTCCACCGGTCGCTGCTGAGGGGAACCGATTCCGTCAGCCACTGGTACTCGGTTTGCCCCGACTTGAGCTGGCGCACCATGGTGATGTTGGCGGCCGCTTCCGGCTGGCCCGCCAGGAGCTTCACCTGGACGCGCACCTGGTACGTCCCGCCCGGCGAAAGGCGGCCGTCCAGCTCGTACATGGCCCCGTTCCACGTGGCGGTCCGGTTGATCACTTCGAGGCTGTGGGTGTCGTCATACCCTTCGCGGCTGTTGGGAATGACGATCGCGCCGAAGCCGGTCCAACCGCTGATGCCCTGGCGGAAGTCGACCACCGCTTGGTACTCGCCCTCAGCGGCCCAAACCGGCGCGATCGAAAGCAGCAACGTCATGAAAAGCAGCGCAGCAATCGGGTACCTGAACATCCCAATACCCCTCCCATCGGCTCGCGGGCTTGCCTGTCTCCGCGGCAGCTTGGCAGGCCTTCCCTCTAGTCGTATACGGCGCATTCCTCTTTCACCCTCCCCGAACAGCGCTCTCTTGCCAACTCGCGAAGGACGTGGTACCCTGGAATGCGTTTGCCAGCATACCGCCGAATAGCCCTCTTGGGGGAGCGTCATCCCGTGTCGTACAGGGAGTTCTTGCGCAGCTACCTTAAGGGACAATGGGGCAAGGTCGCCCTCTTCACCTTCGCGCTGTTCGGCGGCATCGCCGTGCAGCTCCTCTCGCCTCAGGTGATCCGCGCCTTCATCGACTCGGCGGTGGCCGGGGCGGAGCTCGGGGTCTTGCTGCGCCTTGCCGGCTGGTTCCTGGTGCTCGGCCTGGCGAGCCAGGCTTTTGGGCTCCTGGCCGCCTACTCCAGCGCCGACGTGGGCTGGCGGGCCACCAACGCCCTGCGGCTCGACCTCTTCAGGCACGTCCTTTACCTGGACATGAGCTTTCACAAAGAGCGGACGCCGGGGGAGCTCATCGAGCGGGTCGACGGCGACGTCACCCACCTTTCCAACTTCTTTTCGCAGTTCATCGCCCAGGTGCTGGCGGGGCTGCTGCTCATCGTGGGCATCCTGGTGTTGTTCTGGCTTGAGGACTGGCGCGTCGCCCTCCCCCTCACCCTTTACGTGGTGGTGGTGAGCGGGATCATGCACCGGCGGCGGGAGATCGCCGTGCCCGCCAGCGAGATGGAGCGGGAGGCCAACGCCCGGCTCTTCGGCGCCATCGAAGAGCGTCTTTCGGGCCTCGACGAGATCCGGGCCAACGGGGCGGGCCGCTACGTCTTCTACCGGTACCTCCTGGTGCAGAGAGAGTGGTACGAAAAGAGCTTTAAGGCGTGGCAGCTCCGGAGGACCATCTGGTCGACGATGATGCTCTGGACCGTCATCGGCAACGCCATGGTGCTGGGCCTCGGGATCTACTTGTACGGCCGGGGCGCCGCGACGCTGGGCTCGGTCTACCTGTTCTACCATTATATGACCTTGCTGGAAGGGCCGCTGGACCGGCTTTCCCAGCAGTTTCAAGAGTTTCAGAAGGCCGGAGCGGGCTTCCGGCGCGTGCGGGAGCTTTTGGAGGTGAAGCCCCGGATCATCGACGGCGAAGGAGGACAGCTGCCGGCGAAGGCGCATTCGGTCGCCTTTGTCGACGTCTCGTTCTCCTATAGTGACGGCGATCAGGAGCTGCTGCAGGGAATCACCTTCCGCCTCGAGGCCGGCGAGACGCTGGGGCTTCTCGGCCGCACCGGAAGCGGCAAGACGACGCTGACGCACCTTCTCTTCCGCCTCTACGACCCGCAGGAGGGCCGTATCGAACTGGACGGCGTGGACGTGCGGCGGCTGCGCCTCGAGACGCTGCGCCGCCGGGTGGGCCTGGTCACCCAGGACGTGCAGCTTTTCCGGGGGACGGTCCGGGACAACCTCACCTTCTTTGACCCCCGCATCACGGACCAGCAGATCTGGGAGGCGCTGGAGATCCTGGGTATCCGCCGCTGGGTGGAAAAGCTGCCTCAAGGCCTTGACACCGTGCTGCACGGCGAGGGCGGAGGGCTTTCGGCCGGGGAGGCGCAGCTCCTCACCTTTGCCCGCATCTTCTTGCAGAACCCGGGCGTGGTGGTGCTGGACGAGCCCTCGTCGCGGCTCGACCCGGCCACCGAAAAGCTCCTCACCCACGCGATGGACCGGCTGTTCGAAGGGCGGACGGCCATCATCATCGCCCACCGGCTGGAGACTATCCAGCGGGTCGACAAGGTGATGGTCCTGGCCAACGGGCGGATCGCCGAGTTCGGCGAGCGCCAGGCGCTGGCCAAGGATCCTGGCTCCATCTACCGGTCCATGCTGGACGTCAGCCGCCACGCGGCGCTGGACCAGCGCCTCGAGGAGGTGGGGTTGTGAAGCGCCCGATGACCGTCTTCCAATTCGTCTACCGCATCCTGGCGTACAACCCCGGCAACTTCCTGGCCAACGCCGCCGCCTGGGGCTTGTTCCACCTGGCGCCCCTGGCCATTGCCGCGCTGATCAAGGCGATCTTCGACGCCTTGAGCGGCGCCGCCGGCGCCGGTTGGAACCCGTGGAGCCTTCTCGCGATCTTCTTCGCCTCCGGCGTCCTGGGCCGGCCGGTGCTGTTTACGGGCGGCTACCGGGTGTACACCCGCTTTTACCTGACGGTGCTCGCCCTGGTCCGGACCAACCTGCTGAAGTACCTGCTGACCGCGAGCCGCTCCCGGGTTCTGCCCGACAGCCCATCGGAGGTGGTCACCCACTTCCGGGACGACGCGGAGGACGTGGTGAACTACGCGGAGCTGTACGTCGACCTCGCAGGCGTGATCCTCTACACCGCCAGCGCCGTGGTGATGCTGGTCCTCATCGATCCCGTGATCGCCCTGCTGGCCTGCGCGCCGCTGGCGCTGATCATGGTGGTCATGCAGCGCCTCACGCCGGTGATCCGGCGCCTGCGGCGGGAGTTCCGGGAAGCCACCGAGCAGGTGACCGGTTTCATCGGCGAGACCGCCGCCGCGGTGCAGGCAGTGAAGGTGGCGGTGAAGGAGGAGGCCATGGTCCGGCGCTTTGCGGTGCTGGGCGAGACCCGGCGCCGGGCCGCCGTGAAGGACACGCTGTTTACGGAAGTGCTGCGGAGCATCTACCGCAACCTGGTGGACTTGGGCACCGGGGTGGTGCTCCTTTTCGCCGCCGAATCCATGCGGGCCGGCACGTTTTCCGTGGGCGACCTGGCCGCCTTCGCCAACGTGCTTCCCCGCATCACGTGGATGCTCACCCTGGTGGGCGAGACCATCGCCTACCACAAGCGCACCCGGGTGGCGATGGACCGGTTCGAACACCTCCTGCAGGACGGCTCCGCGGCGGACGTCGTGGAGCGGACGCCTTTGGGCATGTGGGGCAAGGAGCCCGAGCCCTTGCGGGACGAACCGGTGGTCGATCCGCTGGAGGTGCTGGAAGTCAGGGGACTCACCTGCGTCCACGCCGGCGGGGACGCCGGGATCCGGGACGTCAGCTTTTCGCTGCGGCGGGGAGATTTTGTCGTCGTCACCGGGCGGATCGGGTCGGGCAAGACCACCCTGCTCCGGGCGCTCCAGGGGCTCTTGCCGCTGCAGAGCGGCGAGATCTACTGGAACGGGCGGCGGGTCGAAGATCCGGCTTCGTTCTTTCGGCCCCGGCGGTCGGCGTACACCCCGCAGGTGCCCAGCCTCTTCAGCGACACGCTGCGGGAGAACATCCTGCTGGGCGAGGACGACGCCGGCCTTTCCCGGGCGCTGCGCCTGGCCGTGCTGGAGCCCGACGTCGCCGCCCTCGAGCGCGGCCTCGACACGCCGGTAGGCGCCCGGGGCGTCAAGCTCTCGGGCGGCCAGATCCAGCGCACCGCGGCGGCCCGCATGTTCGTGCGGGAGCCGGAGCTCTTGATTTTCGATGACCTCTCCAGCGCCCTCGACGTGCACACGGAGCAGACCATGTGGACGCGGCTGTTTGAGGCGAGCCGCCCCACCTGCCTGGTGGTGAGCCACCGCCGGCCCGTGCTGCGCCGGGCGACGAAGGTGATCGTGATGAAGGACGGCCGCATCGAAGCGATGGGTCCCCTGGACGAGCTGCTGGAAACCTGCGAAGAGATGCGCCGCCTGTGGGATGAGCCGGAGCTGGCGGTCCGGGACGGCGGGGACCAGTGACGGGTATCTAATATCCATATTTTTCCACAGGCGTCGAGGATCCCCCGTGGGTGGGAGCAGAATCTAGCCGGCAGCCTCTTGTACGTCTCGACATCGAAGGAGGAGGATGCCGGCTTTGCGGCATGCGTCCGTCCGGATCCCAGCGTCTCTCCTTTCCCATCCGGCTTTGACTGCCAGCGCCAAGGTGGTTTGGATGGCGCTCCAGCTTCTTTGGCGGGAACAGGAGCGAGAAGCCCAGCAGCGGGGGGAAACGGCCGGGCCGTCGACCCGGTTCCCCGCCACCCGGCTGGCCCGGTTGGCCGGCGTGTCCCGCCCCGTGGTGTATCAGGCCCTGCGGATCCTGGAGAGAGAAGGTCTCTTTCCCGGAGATGGCGCCGGCAGCGGCAGTTCAGCCGCCGCGGGCCGGAGAGAAACCTGCGTGAGCTTGCCGGCGGCGCTGGTGGCGGACCGGCGGATCGATCCCCAGGCCAAAGTCGTCTTCGGCCTCTTGAAGCTCTACCGTCGCGAGCTGCGCCAGACCGGCGGCCTTTCACAAGACCCGTCGCGGCGAGGCGCTGGCGAGGTGGAAGCAGCCGGGGTCGAGAGCAGCGCCAGCCTAGAGTTTACCTACTCCCAGCTGGCGCAAGTGACCGGCCTCGACCGCCGCACCGTCGCCAAGGCGATCCGCTCCCTCTCGGCGGCCGGCTGGCTCACCGTAACGAGAGGCAGCCATCGACGACCGGTGCGCTGTCAACTGAAAGACCCTCGCCTGGCCGGCAGCGAAACCGAACTTCAGAAGGCGAAGCGCCGCCTGCAGAAAGCGACGTTTGCCGGCGAAGCCATCATGCGGGAGTTCCTCACGCTTCTCGTAGACAGCGAGGAGTACGAAGACGACGCCGCACCGGGGTTCTTGGTAAACCCGCTCACCGGCGAACGCCTTCAGCTCGACAGGTACTACCCACCCTCCGTCGCCTTCGAGTTCAACGGGCCGCAGCACTATGGACCCACCGAGCTCTACTCCGCCGAAGAAGCCGAGAAGCAGCGAGCAAGAGATCTCATCAAGATGGGCCTCTGCGCCCAGCGAGGGATTCACCTGGTCATCGTTCACGCGGAAGACCTCAGCCTGTCCGGGATGAAGCAGAAGATCGGAAACCTGCTTCCAATCCGGGATCTCACCGACGAAGGTCCCCGCATCTCGTACCTGCAAGCCGTGGCCCGAAGGTATCGCCGGCGAGCGCTCCGCGGCGCCTTCCCCGCGGCCAAGGAACCGGGAAAGTAGCTCGAGAAGCAGATGCGCCAGCTCAAGAAGCCGGGCGAAGACCGTCCAGGGAGCGGGCGACCTGAGCTTGAGGAGCGGGCAGGGTCTACTCGACACGCAGGCGGGCTGACGAATCCGGTCGAGGTCTGCACGAAACTTACTGCACTGCACGTGTTCTTGCCCCGGTCAGCCACGGGGGATTTGTACACGATCTTAACACATTGGCTCGCGCGAGACTGTCAATACCGTGTACAAATAGGGCATCCTCGCGAGCGAGAAGGCTCACGCTTCGCGACGGGGGAAGATGCGGTCCATCAAAAGCCCAGCTCAGACCGGGTCAACTGCGGCTATTCGGAGCGAAAAATCGCGACGCCGGCGGGTTTCGATGCGCTCCGCCGCGGATCTGTACACGGTATTGACAGTCGCCCGCCGCGGAAAGTGTCAAATTCATGCTCAGATCCCCCGGAACCTGGAGTTTCACATCATCTGCTCCAGCCGGCGGATCCGCTCCTCGACGGGTGGATGGGTGGAAAACCAGCTGGCCCGGGGCCGGGACTGGAATTGGGCCTGGCGATGGGACTCAAATTGAGATTGGGACTGGGACTGAGACGGGGCCTGGGGCTGGGACCCGGACTGAGACGGGACCCCGGACCCGCTTCCGGCGTGCTTCTTCAGGGGGTCGGAAAAATAGAGCGCTGCGCAGGTGGGTGAGGCGGCTCGCACGGGTTCAGGCACTTCGGCGATCTTGCGCAGGGCCGAGGCGAGCGCGCCGGGATTGCGGCAAAGCTCTGCCCCGCTGGCGTCGGCCAGGTACTCCCGGTTGCGCGAGATGGCCAGCTGCAGGAACAGCGCCACCAGCGGCGCCAGCATCAGGAAGAGAAACGCCACCAGCTGGATGAGAGCCTGCGCCTGAGCGTCCCGCCCACTGCCCTTGCCGCCGCGGCTGTCGCGCTTTCGGCCTCCCATCCAACCCCAATACCACAGCATGCGCCGGGCCAGGTCGCTGAGGATCCCGATCACCGCCACCAGCGCTACGGCGGTAGTGGCCAGGCGCACGTCGTAGTTTTGGATGTGCGCGATCTCGTGGGCGATGACGCCTTCGATCTCCTGGCGGTTGAGCCGCTCGAGAAGCCCCGTGGTGACCGCCACGGCTGCATTCTGCGGCGTCATGCCGGCGGCGAAGGCGTTGGGGCTTGGGTCGTCGATGATGTAAACCTTCGGCATCGGCACGCGGGCGGCGATGGCCAGGGCTTCGACGGTGTTCCAGAGGAACGGGTTCTCGTCCTCGGACTTGATTTGCCGGGCCCCGTTCATCGCCATGACCACCTGCGTTCCCACTTGGGTCATGAGAAACACATAAAGGCCGCCTAACGGAACGGCGAGGACGAGACCGGCCCACACGTCGTCGGCCACGACGATCCCAAACGCCGCCCCGGCGCCGATAAAGAGCAGGAGGAAAACGCTCAGCAGCAGCCAGGTTTTTCGCTTGTTCGCCGCGATCTGTGCGTGCAGCAGCATCAACGCGCGCCGACTCCCGCCGCCTAAAACTTCACCTGCACGTTCTCCCGCTCCGCCGCCGAGATTTCCAGCATCTCGCTGCGGCTGAAGCCGTGCACCGAAGCAATGATGTTGGTCGGGAACGACTGGATCTTGGTGTTGTACTGCATCACCGTGCGGTTGTAGAGCTGCCGCGCCGCGGCGATCTTGTTTTCGGTCCCCTCCAGCTGCTCCTGGAGCTTGTTAAATCCCTCGTGCGCCTTGAGGTCCGGGTAGGCCTCCCGCAGGGCAAACAGGCTCCTGAGCGCACCGCTGAGCTGGTCGTTGGCCTCCAGCTGCTCCGCCCGGCCGCCGCCCCCCATCAGGCGGTTGCGGGCCTCGATCACCTTTTGCAGCGTCTCCTGTTCGTGCTTGGCGTACCCTTTCACGGTCTCGACCAAGTTGGGAATCAGGTCATACCGCCGCTTGAGCTGCACGTCGATCTGGGCCCACGCCTCTTCGATCCAGTTGCGCAGCCGCACCAGGGAGTTGTACTGCACGATCCAAAAGAGCGCCACGACTACGACGACACCGAGCACGATCCAAACTGCCATGGCGATCCCTCCATCTTTGTTTCCGGTATTCGACGCGCCGCTGGAGATTTTCCTCGTATGGACTCCTGTTCTTGCGGCAGCGAACCTTACACGGATGAACCTTATGCGCGAAAGCGGGCAGGCGGAATGCACTCCGCCTGCCCGGCGTGCCTTCCCCAAGGGCCCCGGTCGGGTCCCGGTCGTGTCCCGGCCGCTCTGTGCCCCGGCCCCTCTGAAAGCAACCGAGGTACCCGGGGCGGAACCCCCAGTCTATCCCTTGATCGCGCCGGCGGTGAGTCCTTCAATAATCCGGGTCGACCCCAGCCAAAAGACGACAATCAGGGGCAGGACACTGATGGCCGTTCCCAGCATCAGCGCTCCCCAGTCCGTGGAGATGAGCCCTTGCAGCGAGCGCAAGGCGATGGGCAGCGTGTACGCCTCCCGCTGCTTTAGGACGACCAAGGCTCCGAGGAAGTTGTTCCACTGGCCGATGAACGTGATGATGGCCAGCGCGCCCAGCGCCGGCTTCATCAGCGGCAACCCGATGCGCCGGTAGAGACCGAATTCGCTGAGGCCGTCGATCCGGCCGGCGTCGAGCAAGTCCGTGGGGATCGCGCTGGCGGCGTACTGCCGCATGAGGAAGATGCCCATGGCCGACGCCATACCAGGCACGTACAGGGCCCGGGGCTGGTTGATCCACCCCAGCCACTGCATGATGAGATAGTACGGGATGATCCCGAGCAGCCCGGGCACCATCATCGTCGCGACCAACACGGAAAAGAGAAACTGCTTGAAGCGGAATTCATACATCGCGAAACTGAACCCCGCCAGGCTGCAGAAGAACAACGTGGTGACCGTGGCGAGCGTCGCCGTGTACACGCTGTTCCAAGCGTTCCTCCAGAAGGGCACCGCCTGCAGCAGCCGCTGGTAGTTTGCGGCGGTGGCGCTTCCCGGGAGAAGCGGCGGCGGATACGTGAAAATCGTGCTGCGGTCGTGCGTCGCCAGGACGAACATCCAGTAGAAAGGAAAACTCGCGACCACCGCGAGGAGAACCAAGAGCGTGTAGATCAGAAGCTTGCCAAACCAGGAGCGAACCTGCACCTCGTCCCTTCCCCCCTAGAACGAACGATGGGTCATCGTCACGCCGCCTCGTGGGCGTGGGCGTCACTCTTCCCGCCGGCTGAAGACGCCCCGCCCGAACAGCCGGATGTTGAAGACCGTCAAGACGCCGATCATCAAGAACAAGACCCACGACATGGCCGCGGCGGAGCCCATGTACATCCATTCAAAGCCGGTGCGGTACAAGTACAGCGCCGTGGTCATGCCGGCTTGCGACGTGCCCCCGGTGCCGCCGGTCAAGATGTAGGGTTCGTCAAAGAGCTGCATGATGCCGATGATCGTCAGCGACACGGCAAAAAACGTGATGGGCCGGAGCAGCGGGAGCGTGACGTGCCAAAACATCTGGCGCCGGCTGGCGCCGTCCACCGCGGCCGCTTCGTAGAGCTCCTCCGGAATCGTCTGCAGCCCCGCAAGATACAGAACCGTGTTCCACCCGAACCACTTCCACACCAGGAGAATGGCGATGGCGGGTTTGATGTACATGGCGCGGCCCAGCCAGTTGATGGGGAGCTCGACGTTGCTGAGCGAAAAGAGCCAGCCGAAAGCCGACGTCCCCGCCAGCCAGCGCAGGAACGCGTTGATCACGCCGTACTGCGTCCCGTACATGGTCGAAAAGATCATGGCCACCGCGACCGTCGACGTGATGTAGGGCATGAAGTAGCTGGCCGCGAAGAAATCCCGCCCTCTCAAGAAGCGCCAGTTCAGGATGAAGGCGAGCGGGAGCGCGATGAGGTGCTGGGGAAGCCCGCCGATGAGCAGCAAGACCAGTGTGTTGGTGACGGACTTCCAAAACCATGGATCGGTCATCAGCCACTGGTAGTTCTCCAGGCCGATCCACTTCATCGACGAAAGCCCGCTCACTGCATCCCATTCGTGAAACGACAAGTAGATCGAGAAGAAGATCGGATACAGGCCGAAGATGAGAAACAGAATGTAAAAGGGGCTTATGAACACGTACGGAGCGACTTTCCGCTGCCAGTAGTTAACGCGTTGTTCAAACCGGAGCCGGGGCGTAGGAGGTCGTTCCACCGTCGTGCTTACAGGTTCCACCGCTGCATACCCCCAGGTTGACGCTGACCCCGCGAGCTGCGCCAGGGCCGGGCTGCGCCGTTTCGGAGCGCCTGGTTCATCATCGGGACGCCTGGTTCGATGGGGGAGGGCGGGTGGACGCTCAAGCCGGCGAACCCCGCACGGCGCTTGCGTCCACCCTCCCCTGCTCCATGGGACGGAGCGCAGCCCACCGCCTCAACGCAGCCGTCTTTCGATCAGCATGCGGGCTTCGGCTAGTGCGTCTTCCACAGCCCGGCCCTCGGAGAGCACCTCACCGAGCGCCGAGTCGACGATCTCGCTGGCGACGGGATCGCCGGGATGGATCGAGATCACGCTGATGTTGGCCACCGTCTCCGACCAGAGCAGACGAGCCTGCTGGCCGCCGAGAAACTCCACGCCCTCGAAAAAGACCGGATGGTCCAAAGCTTCAAGGAGCGCGGGATAGGCGTGGATGGTGGTAAACGCCTTCACCTGGATGTCGGGGCGCAGCGCGGCGAACTGGATGAACTTCCAGGCAGCCTCCTTCTGCTGCGACTGCTCCGGAATGGCCCAGAAGGTGCCGCCCCAGTTGACGTACATGTTCTCGGGCAGGTGCCGGACTCGCCACAGGCCCTTCGTGTCCGGAGCCATCCAGTTCTGCAGGTGCCCCGCCAACCAGGCGCCCGAAATCTCGACGGCGGTGATCCCGCGGTTGAACGCTTCGTACCACTCGTTGGACCATGCGCCGATCCTGGCGTCCAGCCCGGCGAGCCGCACTTCCTGGGCCCGCTTGAAGGCGTTGACAAAGCGCGGCGAGTCGACCAGGGGCCGGCCGTTCACGTCAAAATAGAGCCCTTCTCCTTCGGGGATGTTGCCCCGGATCATCGCCTGGGCGATCTGACCGGCGTCGGTGATCAGGAACGTGTCGACCACGCCGTCCCCGTCGGTATCCCGGGTCACCTTGTGGCCCAGCTGGACCAGGTCGTCCCAGGTCTCGACCTCGTTGATGTCAAGCCCCGCCGCCTCCAGCACGTCGATGCGGTAGAACATCGTTCCCGGGGCGCTGTCCGTCGGGATGGCGATGATGCGCCCGTCCAGGGTGTTGACCAAGCCCCAGGCGAACGGCGCGAACTTGCCGCTCAGCTCCCCGGCCCGGAACGGCTCCTGGCTCAGGTCGGTCAATCCCCCGCCGCTGGCGAAACGGCCGAGGTAACCGATCTCGATGGCTACCACATCCGGCGCTCCGGAGCCGGTAGCCAGCGCGGTCAGCAACGCATTGTGGTGGTCCTGGAAGCCGAGGGTCTGCACCTCCAGCTGGATGTCCGGGTACATTTCCTCGAAGAGCGGGCCTACTTCTCTCATAAAGGAGTCGTAGTCAGGGAACACGCCGACGGTGAGCTTGGTCTGGGCATGAGCTCCTGCGGCAAGCCCCAGCGCAAGCAGAATCACCGCGGGCACGAGAGCCCGCCGGCACGTCACGAAAGCGGACCGCAACATCGTCGTCACTCCTCCCCCTTTGACTGGCGGTTAGCCATTACGTGACACAGGGTGCCAGTGCAGCGTTCTCCTCGTGTGGAACTTGAGGCGAGTTCACCCCCTCCCCCGGAGCGGCAGGACGAGACCCGTGGGCCACGGGCCTGCCGCTCAACGAGGTGGTGCACTTATCCGCCGTGAGACGAATCACCACGTCTGCTTCTGTACTCCGACTATTCAGTTATTCACGGCCATCTTGGCACATTCCTGCAAACTATCAGCAGATGATTTTCCACTTCGTTCAGGAACATTGCAGGAACAATGATCTTACGGCTGGCACTTCGCTTCTCGAACGGCTTCTTTGCGTTGGATAGGCGAAAGGACTGTGCCATGCGAAACCTCCAGAGCGGGTTTGGACGATAACTGAAGAAGAGGAGGGAATCCCGTGTCTTTTCGGCACTTGGACCGTTTCTTACAACCATCGATATGGACGGCTGCACTGGTCGGAGCGGCCCTCGCCATTGCGACTCTCGCCACGTACTACGGGGGCGGGACCACGCACGCGCTGCCGCACCTGTTCTACGTGCCGGTGGTGCTGGGAGCGGCCAGCTTCGGCGTGCGGGGCGGTTTCGTCACGGGGATCTTGGCTGGGCTGCTCTGCGGCCCGCTGATGCCGCACAACGTGGAACTGGGCATTCCCCAAACGTTTCAAAACTGGTTTGTGAGAATGATCTTCTTCACCGCCATCGGGGTGCTGGTCGGCGCCCTGGCAGGGCGGCTGCGGCTGCGCATCGTCGATCTTGAGAAGCTCAACGACCAGACGATCCTCGCCTTTGTCCGGGCCGTCGACGCCAAGGATCCTTACACCGCCCGCCATTCGGAACGAGTGGCCGAATTCGCCCGGGCTATCGCCCAGGAGATGGGCTTGCCGGCAGAGGCAGTCACGCGCATTCACCGGGCGGCGCTCCTGCACGACATCGGCAAGATCGCGATTCCCGAAAGCATTTTGAACAAGCCGGGCCGGCTGACGGACGAAGAGTATGAGGTCATCAAACGGCACCCCGTCGAGTCCGTGAGGATCGTGAGCGGGATTGACCAGTACCGGGAGTACATCGACGGGATCCGCCACCACCACGAACGGCTCGACGGCAAAGGCTACCCCGACGGCATCGGCGGGACGGAGCTCGGTCTTGACGCGCGGATCATCGCCGTGGCCGATGCTTTTGAGGCGATGACGTCGGACCGGGCGTACCGCCCTGCCCTGCCGCCGGAGGACGCCGTCCGCCAGCTGCAGGAAGGCGCCGGGACGCAGTTTGACCCGGCTGCCGTGGAGGCGTTGATCCGGGTGGTGGTGCGGAAAGCGGAGGTGGGGGTTGAGCGGTAGTGTTAGAGAATGGCGCCTGGTCGTCGACACGGCTGAAGGCATTCTCAACGGAGCACTGGCATGGGCCGGCCCGTCGGCGGCGTAGTGACTGCGTGGCTCCTGCCGCTTGGGTTGGGAGTGCAAAATGCGCCCCGCTCGAAGGGTGCAACCCCAACCAAACGACGCCTGCGGCCACCCACTCCGCTGTTTGAATCCCTTATAGGTAGAGCCTAAACGCGTGAAGAATGCTTACTCCGACGTGTACGAGCGTGTGGGTTTCAATCCCTTATAGGTAGAGCCTAAACCCTCCCCCTCCATCGGGCGCCCCCACCAACCACGTCCGTTTCAATCCCTTATAGGTAGAGCCTAAACTACGGCCCCGGCAACGTCACGGGGAGCGCCTAAGTAGCGCCTGGGAGCCGCCATCCACTCATCCTGCTGTTCCATGAGAACCGCGCCTGCCAAACGAATCAGCGAAGCCCGGTTTGGGAAG
>PKEX01000013.1 GCA_002919235.1 Clostridia bacterium | reverse complement strand
GCGGAGCTGAGAAATGGATGAGACGCAAAATAGCAATCTTTTGGCCGACGTTGGCAGGTGGCGGCGTCGAACGGAATGGATTGCTACCATAACTATTCTGGGCGGATCGATTTCAGGACGTGCCATGCCCTGGCTTGGAATGTCTGGCATACCGTTGTGAATACAGACGACTTTTGACACTGGGGCAATGCGATGTTGTAGCGCCAACTTCTTATCATAGTTGGAAACAGTTATGATTCTGTCACAAAGCCTCGCCGCTATTCTCTCGACATGTACATAAAGTCGACGCTGTCTATCCGGAACTCCTTCCGTAAATGCCCAGCCGTGCGCGGTAAAGATCGCGGGCAGACCGAGACTCCTTGCAGCAATACGCCCCAGCAATCCCGCTTTTGAGGAGTGAGTAGATACAAGGTCAGGGCGTAACTTCCTTAGCTCCCGGCGAATATGCAAAGCTGCCCGAAAATCGTCTCTCGGGCGGATCGGCCGCACCAGTGAGACCTCGGTTAGACATCTGAAGGATTTTCTTGACTTCGTTGCCTCCTACTAAGGGGAATAGCGGTCTGAGTTTTTTGGGGGATATTCTCAAAATGGCTGTGTACCGCAAGTCAAATGCTCGCAACTACG
The DNA here is from genome assembly GCA_002919235.1 of Clostridia bacterium. Taxonomy (GTDB): domain Bacteria; phylum Bacillota; class Limnochordia; order DTU080; family RSA5; genus RSA5. The sequence continues at coordinate 24,669 of PKEX01000013.1, read as the reverse complement.
GACGGCCGAAGCAGTGGAGGTCTATCGGCAAGTCATGGAGCGGACAAGCCCATGAAGCTTGTTGAGCGGGCGTATTCATCGTGCTCCATTTCCGGTCAGCACTGTTCCAATTGTCCGCATCAATATTGACACATCGAGCCAAAACGAGAAATGTTTCACGTAATACAGGTCATACTCCAGCTTCCGCCTTGTGTCTTCCACTCCCGCTGCGTACCCGTGTTGCACCTGGGCCCAGCCAGTGATGCCGGGTTTCACTAAATGGCGCCATGAGTAGAACGGCAACTCTCGCTCAAATTGCCGCGCAAACGTCACTTGCTCGGGCCGCGGTCCAATAAGGCTCATCTCACCCTTCAGCACATTCCATAGCTGCGGAATTTCGTCCAAGCGGAACCTCCGCATGATGCGCCCGATCCGGGTTATCCGAGGATCGTCAGTAGCTGCAAACTTGGGCCCATCGTCTTCTGCGTCGATATACATCGAACGAAACTTCGCCATTTTAAACGGCTTACCCCGTTCTCCCACCCTTTCTTGCCAGTACAGGGCGGGTCCGGGAGAATCGAGTTTGATGAGGAGCGCCAAGAGAAACGACAGGGGTACGACGACCGGTAGGGAAACGAGCACCAGCCCGATATCGAGTACTCGCTTCACGTACCGGTATCCCTTCGGACCGCTCAAGACATCGACGATGACGCCTTCATTCAGCCGGTCGAGAGGCACGCGTCCTGCATAGGATTCGTATACAGCTGCGGCATGGTACACGTGAATACCCGATGCAGCGCACTCCGCTATGAACATTTGCCACTCTGGGGGCAAAGGCTGATGCAAATCCACCACAACCCCGTCGGCCGGCACTTCTAGCGAAGGCTCTCGTAGCACCGTAACATTTGATTCCGGAAGAGATCTCAGCCTATCAGCAAGCGAGGACGGCACAGCCACCAGGCGAGGACGCAGTTCAGCAGATAGCATCATTGTGTCGACGACTTGCCAAACCATAAGGGCGAGAAAAGTTGATAGGAAGAAGAATCGGGAATAGTAAGCGCGTGAAAGAACCAGATATGCTGCGAGTACCGAATATGCGACGATGACCCCGAATTGGAGTTTCGCCAATCTGCGAACTCGGTCCGTTTCATTTCGCAATACCGTAACTTTCGCGATAGGAAACGCGATTGCCAGAACAGCAGACGGCAAGGCAATTTCCGGGAGCCGCCATACTTGAAAGGAGCGCCAGGTAACATGCGATAGGATTGCGAAGATAGAACCGACTACAATGACATCAATTGCAAAATAGAGCCTCGTTCTAAAGTGGATCGAAGGAACGCGGCTGGCGCGTGCACGAGTGGTTTCGAGGCCCATAGCGTTAAGTCTCCTTGAGTCCCACGGAAATACTCACGTGATGTCGCACCACGTTTTCGCCATAGTGAGGCTTTATCCTGTGCATTATTAGTACCTCTTGGACCGTCACTCGCGTTCAAGGTGTGTTCACTACGGAACCAGGAACATCGTGACCTAATCGCATATGGATTGTGTTAACATGACACTAGTGAGAAGTGACGAGGGGCGAAGCTCTTTGAGGCCTGTAGAGGTTCAACAGCCGCGTCAGGAATCTCTCGTACTAGACGAGGAAATCGATCTTCGCGAGCTTGTTCGTCTCTTGATCCAGCATTGGAAAGCGATCGCTGGCGTGCTCATGGTATTCGTGGCTGCGGCCTTCATTTTGAACACGTTTGTGCTGACGCCTACTTATGAGAGTTATGCGGTTGTGACGTTTCGCAACGCCGATTTAGGCCTCGATCTCCCTGTTCTCCGGGCGCTGGCATCTAGTCCGGCAGTGATGACCGAGATCCAGCGGCAAGTGGGCTTTGAGGGACAGCTGGGTGAACTCGCCGAGCGGTTTGAGTTCGTGGTTGAGTCCAGTGGCTCGCTGTTCACGGTCAAGGCTCAATCGGACGATCCTCGGCACGCGGAACTCTTAGTCCGGGCGTGGATCGCGGCCGTAGAGTCCCAGGTGTCACAGGCGCTGGAAGGGAGACTAGCGCAGCAAGTCTCAAACGCAGAAGCGAACTTCTCGGCCGCCAGGGCGGCTCTCTCCGAGGCTGAGGAAGCCCTCGCCGCGTTTGATCGTGAGCACCCCCTCGACCTCATGGAAGCGAGGCTGTGGCGGGACAAGCAAAAGCTGGTCTCGGACGAGGCAACCCTGGAGAACCTCAAGACGTTGGCAATTCCTACAAAGGAAGCGACTCTAGGCGCCTTGAGGGAGGCGCTGAACCAAGAGTCCGCCGCGGTAGAATCGTCTCCATCCCTACCGGGGGTGACGGCGAATGGGGCAGTACTGACGCAGCTGAATCCTACTTATTTTGAGCTGCGGCGCCAGGTGAGTGAACTGGAGAGCAGCCTTGCCGCCGACCGTGTTCGAGTCGAGGTCTTGGAGAGAGAACTTGCTGATCTCCGAGTGCGCGTCGCGGACGCCGACCGTGAGCTTCTTGAAGCCAAACTCGAGAGGACGAGGCTCGCGAGGGAAGTGAGCGAAGCAAGAAGTCTCTTTGAGGCGGCGCGGCAAGAATGGGAAGAGGCTCTGGCGTTGAAACGGCGGCTGGAAACTCGCCCGTACGTCCAAGTGGTTTCGGAGCCTACACTGCCCGACCGGCCGGTGTCGCCCCGGAAGATGCTCAACTTGGCGCTGGCCGCGGTGCTCGGCAGTATGGTCGGCGTCTTTGGAGTCTTGTTCATCCAGTGGTGGAAAGCACCGGTTGCCTCTGACAAAGCTAAGGCGGTTTCACAAGCGAATTGAGCGCGAGGGATGCGCCAACAACTCACGTATTGGCCCCGCACCCGGATTTGGCGCGGGGCCATCTTCTTGCCAGGTGGAAATATATGGATTAAATATTACGAATAGACCAAGAATTTAAAGGAGTGTCAATCAGCGCGGCGTAAGTTCGTCTGCGGAAATGGGATGCGACTGAATAGGAGCGTGCCGAGTTGAGCGAACCCGGACGAGAACTGCAAACTTGCCATGCAGTGGCAGACGACATGATCGACCTTCGGGAAGTGGCCGCCGCCCTTCTCCGGCACTGGCGGACGATTTCCGGAGTGACCCTACTCTCTGCTCTGGTCGCTTTTGCTCTCAGCGCCTTTGTAATCCCGCCCGCCTACGAGAGCTCGGCAGTCGTAGTGTTTCGAAACACAAATCCTCGGTTTGGCATTGACTTCCCGGCGTTCCAGGCGCTGGCGTCAAGCCCGGCGGTCATGGAAAAGGTTCGCCAGAATGCTGGCATCGATGGAAACATTGCGGACCTGCGCCGGCAGTTTCGATTTCAAGCGGACACCCCCGCTCCAATGTTGACAGTCGCAGTGAAAGCAGGCGATCCCTACCTCGCGGAACGCTTGGTTCACTCCTGGATCGAAGCGATGCGCTCCGAGGTCGCGAGCATGATGATGGCCAGCGTGTCGGAACAGCTGGCCGTCGCGGAGTCAAATAATCAGGCAGCTAGCGCGCTCCTGTTTGCGGCGGAAGAGGCCTTGCTGGCATTTGACCGCGAGCATCCACTGGACTTGATGACCGCAAGGCTGGACCGCCTCAAGGACAGGTTGGTCAAAGACGAGCAAGCGTTGAGGGACTTGACGGAGTCGGTGATTCCAACTAAGGAGGCGACCCTGGAATCACTCCAGCGATCGTTAAGTCAAGAGAGCCCCATGCTTGGTGCGCTCGCTTGGTCTGCGCTGGAGGGTGTGTCGATTACGCAGCTAAATCCGACCTACTTCGAGCTGCGACGGCAGGTGGCTGAACTGGAAAGCGCCCTGGCAGCGGATCGCCTGCGCGCTGAAATTCTCGAGGAAGAGCTCGCCGAGCTCAGGCGACGGGTCACGGAGGCTGCGAATGAGCTGATCCGTGCCCGGCTGGAACGGGAGCGGCTCGTTAGGGAGTTGAACGACGCTCGCAGCCTGTTCGACGCGACCCGCCGCGAGCGGGATGAGATCCTTCGCCTTCAGCGGCAGCTGGCGGATCGCTCGAGGGTAGAAGTGGTGTGGGATCCGGTATTGCCCGAAAGTCCAGTATCACCTCGCAAGGCTCTGAACGCCGCGCTCGCCTCGGTGCTGGGTGCCATGGCCGGAATCTTTGGTGCGCTGCTTGCTGAATGGTGGAAGACGCCCGGCATCCCTAAGAAGATGCCGTCGGTGTAGAGGCCTCTGCTGTTTCGGACAAGCGAAGCTTTTCGTTGGCTACGCAGCCCATGATGAGGAAGATATGGGGGATATAGAGATCCTCTACCAGGACATGGACCCAAAAACTCGCTGCCATCGTGAGGGCGATCACCCGGTAGCGATTTGAGCGATCGCGAAGTACCGGGACCAGCAGCGTTGTTGCGACAAAGCCGAAGAACAGAAGGAACCCTGTGAGCCCCCATCCGGAGAGAATGTACAGATAGAGGCTGTGGGGTGATCGCGCGTGCTCCCATTCTTCTGGTAGTCGATATTCCGGGTATACCTTGCCGAAATTGGCGGGACCACTGCCGAAAAGGAAGTTATCCTTGATCATTAGCCAGGTGCCCGTCCAGATGCGAATCCGCTGGATGTTGGCGTCGATTTTCGCAATTGTGGCCAACCGGTCCGCCAGCGGCGGCCAGCTGGCCACGAGCAGCACTATGGCGAGGGCGATAGTGACGAAGGGCTTCCAGTAGCGTTTGAGGTGCCGTAAAGAGTAGATGGCGAGCAAGCCCATCGCTGCGAACATGCCGAGGGCCCCGCCCCGCGAAAGGGTGACGAAGACTCCAGCGATGGAAAGCACCGCGGAGACGAGATAGAGAGGGCGTCGCTTCTGCTCCAGCAAGGCAAGCCCCAGGCCGCCCACGGCGCCCGGTTCAAGAAGAGCTGAAAGCCCGTTGTTGGCCATCCCGAGCACATTGCCGCGGCCTCGAGGAGCAGAAAAACTGGTGAGAATCGGTACGTCGCCCAGCCAAATCTCGAGCTGCAAAACCCGGGCCAGCACGACCACCAGCCCCAAGAAACCGCACCCCAGAACGATCCCGCGCAAGAAATCAAGGGGTCTCTCGATCCCCCACTTACCGTAAACGACAAAGGCGATCAGCAGGAAAAGGGCCAGCGTCCCGCCGACCGCGGAGAGCCTGTCGGGGGCGATGGCCGTGCTGATAGCGGAGGAAAGGAAGAGCAACGCTAGTGCCGTCCTGGTGGGCCGATCACGGAGCGTCTCCGTCACCGCATACCGGAGGCGTTGCCACGAGGAGAGCATGTAGATCAACGGCACGAGCGGGGTGATCGAAGAGAAAAAACCCCAGAGTGTATCGCGGCGACTGGTTGACATAAAATCGGTCCTCTTCGAGGCGTGTTTCCCGGCATTCTCGGCACCTGTTCCTCACGACGATGGTCAATTCCTACTGAACCCGTCCTGCGGCTTACTAATGTCCGTTCGGGCTTCTTACAGGCAAAGTATCTCCCCAAACTGGAGGCAATATCCAGCCGGTCTCATCCTTGAGACTTGCGCCCAGCTGGGGTATGAGTTCGTCGCGATTGACGACCACGAAGGACGGCGGCTGGGGTGGTCTTGCGACCGACGCCGCGCGGGCCTAAAAGGGGAGATAAGTCAGAAAAAGGAAGAGGAGTATGAGGTAACGAAAGAGTGAGTGCTCTCAGCACAACTCCTTGTGTGAGGTGAACGTATGCGCCGGTTGTCCTTGGCAGCGGTAATGGTGTTGCTGTTTTCGGCGGGGGCGCTGGCCCAGTCGGTGGCGGTCAGCGGGGGGGTGTACCTCGGGAGCCAGCGGATTGGGCTCGGCGGCGACCCGGTAAAGAGCAGCGCACTCGGGTTCTACGCCTCGGCGGATGCCAAGTTCTCGGGAGCGCCCGTGGTGGTGAGCGGCTCGTTTGCCACGGTCTCTCCTGATGAGGTCAGTGGCTCCACGGGGTCTTACGCTGCTGAGCACACCGTGTCCACGTTTGACCTGCTCATTGCTTATCGCCTCCACCCGCATCTGGCGGTCGGCGTCGGGTGGATCTCCGCCACGTTGGATGTGCCTGCAACGCCCGGGATCCCGGCGTGGACTGAGACGGCCCAGGGTTTCGCGCTGGGCGTGAGCGGCGAATACCCGGTGGCCGCCGGGGTCCAGGCGCGCGGTAAGCTGCTCTATGCCCCGTCCGCCGAGTCTACCTTCAGTTGGGGTGGAATTACCGAAAAGGAGCCGGCGACCATGCTCGGCTTCGTGCTCAGCGTGAGCTACAGCATCGCCGACAACTTTAGCGTCGAGGGTGGCTACCGGTTCACGCAGTTTACTGTGAAGGAGATCGACGACGTCTTCCTCTCCACCGGCGGGCTGTTTGTGGGCGTGACGTACTCGTTCTGAGGACGAGGAGAAGTGGGAGCCGTTAGGAACCGGATACCCCCGGGTCCTGATAATCGTTTTCGTGACCCCGCGCCGGCTGTCCGGCGCGGGGCTCTTTTTGTGTCGGGGCAAATCTTGAGAGAGTTTGGCCTTGACACCCACCCGACTAGTGCACTATAGTGATAGTGCACTAGTGCATACCAGCATGTGCCGGCGGCGGTGACACCACCGGAGAAAGGACGGCGAACGGATGGAGCGACGCGCGGCATGAGCCGGCGGAAACGAGAGACGGGACGGAGGCTGGGGGACGATGCAGCTCAGACTTGATCAGCACAGTCCCATCTATCAACAGATCATCGACGAATTTAAGAGGGCCATCGCCCGGGGGGAGCTCAAGCCGGGCGATCGGATCCCCTCACAGCGGGAGTTGGCCAGCATGGTACAGGTAAATCCCAACACGGTGCAGCGTGCGTACCGGGAGATGGAGCAGCTAGGCATCACCGAGACCCTGCGGGGCCAGGGGACGTTTGTCACCCAAGACGCAGGCCTCGTGGACAGCGTCCGGCGGGAGATGGCCGAACGGGCGCTGGTCTCCTTCGTGCAGGAGATGAACGCCCTGGGCTACGGGTGCGAAGAGATGGTGGAGCTGGTGCGGGAGACGTACCGCCGGGTGCTCGCGGCGCAGGGGGGTGAAAGCGATGGCGACGGTGGTGTTTGAGCGGGTGAGCAAGAGCTTCGGACGGGTGCGGGCCGTCGACGAGCTCTCCTTTACCATCCGGGAAGGGACCATCCTGGGGCTTTTGGGCCCCAACGGCAGCGGCAAGTCGACCATGCTCAAGCTCATCGCCGGGCTCTACCGCCCCGACGCGGGCCGGGTGACCATCGACGGGCAGGAGCCCTCGCCCAAGACCAAGGCCATGGTGGCGTACCTGCCCGAGATCGACTACCTTTACGGCTGGATGACCGTGAGGCAGACTCTGGAATACGTGAGCGCATTTTACGCCGATTGGGACCGGGAGCGGGCGGAAGGCCTGCTCAAGTTCATGGGACTCGATCCCGAAGCGCGGGTCAGCCGGCTGTCCAAGGGGATGCGGGCCCGGCTCAAGATCCTCCTGGCGATGAGCCGCAGCGCCCCGGTGGTGCTGCTGGACGAGCCGCTTTCGGGGATCGATCCCACGTCCCGCTCGCGGGTGTTGCGGGCGATTGTGTCGGAGTTCCGGGCGGACAGCCAGACCGTCGTCATGTCCACCCACGACGTGGTGGAGAGCGAGGCGCTCTTTGACGAGGTCCTCTTTTTGAAAGACGGCCGGGTGGCGCTCACCGGCGAGGCGGAGAGGCTGCGGGAAGAGCGGGGCAAGTCCATCCAAGAGCTCTTTGAAGAGGTGTTTGGGTAATGTGGTGGCAGCAGTACAAGAAAGAACTGATGAGCCATCGCGGGGAGATCCTGCTCATCGCGGGCGCGCTGGTGGTGTGGACGGCGTTTCTCCTGTCCCGCCTGGACGTGTGGCTGCCGCAGGTGGTGGCCGGGACGTACTGGGTGCCCATGGGCTTTCTGCCGCTCTGGGCCCTCTGGACCTCCGTGCAGCTCTACCGGCAGGAGTGGCGCGAGAACACCGCCTACCTGATGCTCAGCCTGCCCGCCAGGGCCTGGGTGATCACGTCGGCGAAGCTCGCGGCGCTGCTGACGGCGGTGGTGGGCTTCGTGCTGCTCATCGCCGCCGGCGGGTGGCTGGTCCTGTCCCGGACCGGGGTGCTGGAGGCGCTGGCGGCGTCGCCGGAGTTCGCCATGATTCCCCGGGAGTGGATGGTCAAGATGGCGCTGTTCGCCGGCGCCGTGATGCTGGCAGGCTTCGCGGCGGTGGCGCTCGCGGCGCAGTTCGCCTACGTGTTCAGCCGGCTGTTTTCCCGGTTCCGGGGATTGGTGATGGTTTGGACGTGGATCCTCCTGGTGTGGCTGGTGGGCCGGGTGAGCGAGCTGGGCTGGCTCCTTCTCGGCTGGCTGCCCGACATCTACGTGCGCTCGCTGCATATCGTGTTCGGGATTCCCGAATTCGCCCTCGTAAAGATCGAAAGCGGGCCGATTGTCGCCGTGGCGCTCTTCTTCGGCGGTCTCTACACGCTGCTCAACGCCATGCTGGAGCGGGCGGTGGAGGTGTGACGGGAATGAGGGAGAGCACGTGGCTGCCCGGTGGACCGTCGACCTCTCGCGATGCCGAGCCCGCGGGCAGGCGTGAGCGGGGCAGGGACCGTGTGAGTCTGATAGGAGGCGTTTTGTGATGAAACTGCGGCGGACGCTGATCATCGCCTTTGCGGTGCTTTCGGCGCTGGCCGTGTGGGACATGGTCGCGTCGGGGCCGGATAGATTTGAAAACAGGATGTTCGTCTACGTGGAGTTCTCGGACGGGATCGGGCGAGTGCCGGCGCGGCCGCCGGATTTGCAGGAGACCCGGTCGCTGGCGCCCGCGGCGCTGGAGGGAAGCGACGGCGCGGGGGCGGCACGTACGGTCACGCTCGACCCTATGATGGGCTGGCTCCGGGTGGGGCCGTCGGCCGGCGGCGAGGTGACCGCTGAGTACACCGTGCGCGTGTGGACGGACGGGTCCCGGGGCGCAGCGGAGCGGGCCGCCGACGTGGCCCGGGCCGTGACGGCCCGCTGGCTGCGGGAGGGCGAAAGCCTGCGCCTGGCGCTGGACCGCCCCGCGCGGCTTCCCGGCGGGGTGGTGCAGGTGTGGGTGGACGTGCAGCTCGGGTTGCCCGAAGGAGTGGAACTGGTCGCCTCGCACACGGGCGACGTGGTGGTCGAGCAGGTGTCGGGCGGTGTGCGGCTAGAGAACATCGCCGGCCGGGTCGCCCTGCGGCAGGTGCAGGGTCCGGTGGCGGTGACGGGCCGCGGCGTGGACTTGTCGGCGAGCCAGCTGCAGGGACCGCTGCAGCTGGACCTGCGGGGCGGCCGGGCGGAAATTGAACAGGTAGAAGGGACAGTCACGGGCGCCATGCACTACGGGGCGCTGAAGCTGGAGGACGTCCGCGGTGACGTGGACCTCACCGCCGGCCAGGGCCTCGCCGAGGTGCGCACCGTCCGCGGCGACGTGACGCTCCGGGGCGGCTATGGCGAGACCCGGGTGTCGGGCGTGGCGGGCCACGTCTCGGTGGACCAGCGCTTTGGCTCGGCCCGGGTAGAACTGACGGGGCCCGCCGACCTTGCGATCGCCCTGGGAGAGCTGGAAGTGACCTTGGCACGAACGGGCGGCTGGACCGTCGACGCGGTCACCGAGATGGGCGACGTCAGCACGGCCCTGCCCCTCGCCCGGGAGCAGTCGGGCGCCAGCGGGCGCGTCTTTGGAACCGTCGGGGACGGGTCGCACCCGCTGAAGATCCAGGTGAACCGGGCGACGGCGCGGCTTTACCGGCGCTAGAGCTCCCAGCCCAGCGCCGCCAGCTGCTCCTTGAGACGGGCGCGGTCGGCGTTGGGCCGGGCCATGCGCCGGGCCGAATGCTCGCACCAGCCGTAGGGCCGGGCGGCGCTGGGCTGTCCGGCCCCCTCCAGCTTTACCTGGCGCCCGGCGTAGATGCCGCTCTGGGCCGTCACTTCGTCGTAGCGGCGGACGCCTTCCTCGAGCCCCGCGTCGCTGTACGCCTCGCGGTGAAGGATCACGTCGAGCGGGAGGCGGTGGCGCAGCTTGGGCGGCTCCGCAGGGTAGCCCACGGTCATCCCTACCAGCGCAAAGGTGCGCGGCGGAAGCTTGAGGAGCTCGGCCACTTTGACAGGGTCGTTACGGATGCCGCCGATCATGCAGATCCCAAGGCCCAGGCTCTCGGCGGCGACCGCCGCGTTTTGCGCGACCAGCGCCGCGTCGACCACGGCCTGGAGGAACATGTCCATGCCCCGGTCGGCGAAAGGATGGCCCTGACGCTGGCAGACTCTCTCCATCCGGTAGAGGTCGGGGCAAAAGACCAGAAAGAGTGGCGCCTCGGCCACGTGGGCGTTCTTGGTGATCTCCGCTAGCTGCCGCCGCTTCTCCGCATCCTCGACGGCGATGATGCTGTAATTTTGGAGGTTCGACGAGGTGGAGGCGCTCTGCGCCGCGGTGATCAAGACCTCGAGCACCCCTTCCGGCAGGGGGTCGGGGCGGTACGTGCGGACGGAGGCGTGGCTCGTCAGCTGCTGGATGACGGCGTTGAGCAGTTCGGCCGGCGGGTTGAGGTTCTCGAGCTGAAAGCGGTTGAGGCTCATCGGGTGCATCGTTCCTTTCTAAAGCGCGTTGTGAGGGAAATCGGCCTGGAGCGAGCTGTGCCCACCGGAGCCGGACGGCCGGTGGAGTCACAGCCTGGGGCGCGACCCTGAGCAGGCGGGTCAAGCCTTTCGCTTTCGGGAAGTAAGATACTCCAGGCTCGGGGGTGGGTCAACCCGGCGAGGCTTTGAAGCAGAGGGCCACTGCCAGGCGAACGGGATTCCGGGCGGTCCGGATGGCAGCGTGACGAGCAGTGTGACGGAAATGTAAGGATACGCCCAGGCTCTTGTAAGGGAAAACGCAGGCAGATTCTCCGTCTCCTGGGCTAGAGTGAGGATGGTGCATGCACCGATCCCATCGACGCGGCAAAGGAGGACTGGCTGTGTTTTCTCGAAAGCGCTCTGGCACTCCACGGCGCCAGCTCGTACTCGCCGCCGGCGCCGCTCTTTTCGTCTTGGCAGGCTTGGGGTCTTCTGTGGTCTCGCCCTCTCAGGCCGCGGCGCAGGCCGCCTTTTCATTTCCCCGCAACCCGGCGACCCCCACGGAGGTGGTGATCATCGGCACTCGGCATTCGGCGCAGCTGGAATACGAAGACCATGCGCCGGCCCGCATGCGGGCGCTGCTCAACCGGATCGATCCGGCGGCGGTAGGGGTGGAGACGCTTCCGGCGTGGTTTGAGGAAGGCGTGTACTACGAGATCGCCTACGAATCGTACGGCGTCGGCGTGGCCTGGGCCCGGGAGAAGGGCAGGGAAGTGCGGGGGATCGACTGGCAGGCGAATTCACTCGAGATGATGAACGCCCTGGCCTGGCCCGACACGGGAGCCGTGGGCTCCGTGCAGTGGGAGCCGGGCAGGAGCGGGGGTTCCCGCGCTGGAGATCCTGAGCCGGGCCGGGCGGGTGGAAACGGTAGTGATCGTGGTGTGGAACCCGGCGTTGATCGAGCCGGTGGTGGCGCCAGTGATCCCGGCGGCGGTCCTGCCGGCGATCCTGCCGGGGAGCCGGATTCCGTTGCGCAGGTGGATTCGCTGGAGCTCTGGGACATGCGGGAGATGCTGTTTGCGGACACGCCGGAGTGGCGCGACGAGCTGAACCTCGCGTGGGGGTTCGCCAAGCCTTTGGCAAACCCGCTGGGCGAGGCGATGCGCCGCTACATGCTGTACCGCAACTTGAGAATCGCCCGGGAGATCGTCAACCTGGCTGCCGACTACGACGGCCAGCGGATCGCCGTCCTGATCGGCGCTGCCCACAAGCCCGACCTCGACCTCTTTCTCGGCACCGTGCCCAACATTGTGGTGCGCAACGCCTCCGAGTGGTGGGGTGACGGGCTGACGGCGGAGGAAGTGGAGGCCGAAGAACGCCGGGCGGATCACTTGGCCATTCTCTGGTACAACCTGGCCGGCGGCCGCGTCCCGCCCGAAGAGGTGGACTTGGCGCGGATGGATGCGCTCCTCGCCAGGGTGGAGGCGGGCCCGTGGGATCCCGAAGTTGAGTTCTTGCGGGCCCGGCGGCACGCCGTCGCCGGGGCGGCGGAAAAGGCGGTGGAGATCTATCGCACCTTGGCCTGGGAACGGGACTGGGAGGACCGGCCGTTTACCTACCCGGACCTGCAGTTGAGCCAGCGGGTTCTGGAGTGGTACGTGAGGGAGGCGGAGGCGCTGGGGTACGGCACCGGGACGGAGCTGTATCCGTTTGAAGCGGAACTGGGGCTCGACAACGTCATCTCCCCGGTGGGCAACCTCACCGTGCGGCAGCGGATCTTGTACGAGCTGGCGGTGCAGGAGGTGGACGGGGCAGCCCGCCAGCGCGCCCGGGCGGAGCTGGAAAATGCGGGCTTGAACCCGACGCAGGCCGCGCAGCTCCGGGCGCTGTTGGACGGTGAGTAGGCGCGAGCGGCACTTCCGGGGCCGCACGGCAGGCGGCGAGGCTGGGCAGGGCACGGGAGTGCAGGAGAGTGCAGGGGAGTGCGAAGGCCGGAGTGTGCAACGGCCGGTCCGGCCGTCGCTCCGGCAGGCGGAAACGAAAGGAATTCTAGGGAGAGTATGGAAAGATGGACCCGGCCTGAAGATGTCCGCCGGGTCTCACGGATGAAGGCAGCGAAGCGGCTCAACGGCGCTTGAGCCGCTTTGTTCTTTAGATGTCCTTTAGACGTCCTGGCGCGGGCGGATCGGTAAACGGAGGGGACGGGAGATGCAGCCCTTTAACCCGTTAGGGCCGGGGTATCACGAACGCCTTTATGAAATCTACCGGGAGTACCGGGAAAACGACCCGGTGCACTGCGCCGGCGAGCTCCAGCCTTCAGGCCAGGCCTCGTGGTTCCTTTTTCGGTATGCTGATGTAAATCTCGTGCTCAAGGACCCGCGCTTTGTGCGAGAATGGACCACGGTGTTTCCCGAAACGGCACAGCCGTCTCCGGCCGCGGATCCCGCAAGGCGCGGCGCAGCCGCCCAGAACTCCCGCCAGCTTTCACGACATGGCCGACCGGTGGATGCTGCTGCGCGATCCTCCCGACCACACACGCCTTCGGCGGCTGGTCAACAAGGCGTTTACGCCCAAGACGGTCGAGGGGCTTGTGCCGCGGGTGGCGGAGATCGCGCACGAGCTGCTCCAGCCGGGGCTGAAAGACGGGGGGATGGACCTCATCGAGGCGTACGCCTTCCCGCTGCCGGTGATCGTCATCGCCGAGATGCTGGGGGTGCCTGCGGCGGACCGGCCCAAGTTCCGCGCGTGGTCCAACGCCTTGGCCGCGGCCTTGGACATGTATTGGACGGAAGAAGTGGCCCGCCGGGCCGCCGATGCGACGGGCGAGATCTGGGAATACATGAGCCGCATTATTCTGGAGCGCCGCCGAAATCCCGGCCCCGACCTCCTGAGCGCGCTCATCCACGCCCATGATCAAGGGGATCGCCTCAGCGAGGAGGAGCTCATTGCCATGGCCATTCTCCTCTTGGTGGCAGGGCATGAGACGACGGTGAACCTCATCGGCAACGGGACCCTGGCGCTGCTTACTCATCCTGATCAGATGGAGCTGCTGCGGCGCCAGCCCTGGCGCGCGGCCCAGGCGGTGGAAGAGCTCCTGCGCTACGATCCCCCCGTGCAGATGACGGCCCGCATCGTCGCTGAAGATGTCGCGTTCGGCGATAAGCTGATCCGCAAGGGAGACCTGGTGACCGCCGTCATCGGGTCTGCCAACAGGGACCCCGAAGCTAACGCCGATCCCGACGGCCTCGACATCACCCGGGAAGAAGTCCGCCACATGGCGTTCGGCGGCGGGATCCATTACTGCGTGGGTGCACCGCTCGCCCGGAGGGAAGCTCAGATCGCGCTGGTAGCACTGCTCAAGGAAGCGCCGGCCCTGCGCCTGGCCTGCGAGTCGCCGCTGTGGCGCCCGGCGGTGCTCTTTCGCGGGCTCGCCAGCCTCCCTGTGGCGCTGGGGTAGCACGGGCCGAGGCAACGGTGTTCCATCGAGCGCGTCCCTATCGCGCGTGTTGCCATCACGCCTATTCGTGCACCGCGCGTTCGCGGCGATCTCGTTCCTGTGACGCACGTTCTCGCCCGGGTGCATTATCTCGTTGATCCTGTTCTTGGCAAGAGGCTTCCAGGAGCGCGTTCACGTTGAGTGTTTTCGTCCGGGAAGTGCCCTCAAACCATCCTGGTGGCCGGAAATCGGCTCGATCGGGCGCCGGCATGGCTCCTCTCGACCGCCATGAGCTGGGGTTTTCTCCGCGATCCACGGCGATCGGGGCGTCGGACGACTGCGAGCGGCGCGTTGCGCGCACATTCCGGACGGCGGTGTGCACTTTCCGGGCACTTTCCGGACGCGTGCACGCACGCCCAGACGGTCGCGCTCGTTACGCGTGCACGCATGCGCAGACGGTCGCGCTCGTTTCCGGACGATCGCGCACACGTGCCGGACACCGCGGGGCGTCGCGGGAGTAGGGAAAAGCGCGCGGGGAGTGGCGAGTGGCTTGGAGTCGTTCGGGGCGTGGGGCAGGCTCGCGAAGGGTGAGGGAGAGATGGCAGGAATTTCCGCAGGATTACCAGAGGATTTGAACGAGGAAATCGGATATTTTTACTGTCATCCGCGGAAATCGGACAACTCTCTCCAACCCATAACCGCGAATTGAGGGTGACCGAAGATGGCGTTTTCCAGCTGTACGTCCCGAGTGTGCTGCAGCGGGAGTGCTGAAGATTGAGGAAAGGACCGAGAGACGACCGATCTCTATACCCGTCGCCCCTGCCGATTTTGGTCTTTCTCCTCTTGCTGCTGGCCGTCGTGGGTGCGCTGGCTGTCGTCTACTGGCAGCGCAGCCAAGAGGCTGAGCGCTCGATCCCCCACTCTTCGTCCTCTAATTCACACTCGCAGCCGCTCGCACACCCTGCGCTCCGTCTCGGAAACGCGGGCGAGAGGGCTTCGGAAGACGACCGGATGGGGATCGCGTCGGGGCGGATTTCTGAGATGGAAGCCCACCTTTAAGGAGTTCACCACCAAGGGCTATACCACCGAGGGTGTCGCCACCAAGGACTTCTAAGGACTTCTCGCCACGAAGGACGAGGGCCGAACTACCAGAGACTGCGCCACCAAAGACTGCATCACCAAGGACTGCACCACCAAGGACTGCGCCACCAAACACACCGTCAGTAAGGACTTCACCAGCCGCAGGGCAGTACAAAGATTGAGGAAAGCCGAGTGTAGCGCAAAGTCGCAGCTTGCGGAACGGCGAGGCTTGCGAAGAGTGGACGCCTGCAAGAGGCCGCAGCCGGCGGGAAGCTAAAGCGAGCGACCCACTTTCGGACTGGCGGACGGCCAAAGGAGCGGATACCAGAGTTCTGGGACAACTCCTAGCGAAAGGTGAAGCTGGACGGTGCCGCCCGGACAGAGCAGCCGTTTTCCGCATCTTGGCGCTGTCCGAGAAGTGACCGCTACGCCGTCGCAGGGGACTTTGCCGTCAGGAAATAGCGCGGATGCCCGTCGGCCCTCAAATAAAAGCCCAGCTATCCGGGGGTTCTTGGCACGCCGGTGGGCCTGCGCGGTTGCTTGCCGGTGAATAGCGGGCACTATTCGGACGACACTTGGGAGCAGACGAAACGTAGGAGGCACAATTCGGACACCGCGGGCGAGAAACGGAGCGGGAGCCCGCGGCTGCAGCAGCGGAGCGCCCGGTCGCAGGAAGTGGGAGCCCACGGTCGCAGGAAGTGGCAGCCCGGCGGCCGCAGGAAGTGGGCGGTCGCAGGAAGTGGGAGCTCCCCGTCGCAGGAAGCGCTGGCCGGCAGCTCCTCGGAGCACCGGCGGACCCTGCGGTTCATTGACGAGGGCTCAACGAGTGCCCAACGAGTGCCCAACGAGCGCTCAACGAGTGCCCAACCAGTGCCCGACCAGATCCTGGCCAGTCCCCAACCAGGGCTTGGCAGAAGCACACGAAAAACGGCCGGGCACGCTGAGACTCTCGGCGTGCCTCGGCCGTGTGCATTTCACATGGATGTGCTGCGCCCGCAACCCGGCTAAACGCCCGCCCGGCCGCCTATAAGACTGCCCGGCCGCCTATAGGACCGCCCGGGCGCCGGCCTTGCTGGTTGAGGCTCTGATGTACTCCCGCCGCATGCGGGCGATGTTGACTATAGAAATGCCCTTGGGGCACGCAGCTTCGCACTCGCCGTGGTTCGAGCACGAGCCGAAGCCTTCGGCGTCCATCTGGTCCACCATGCGGATGACGCGCCGCTCGCGCTCGGGATGGCCCTGCGGCAGGAGCGCAAGGTGTGACACTTTCGCAGCGGTAAAGAGCGCGGCCGAAGCGTTGGGGCAGGCGGCGACGCAGGCGCCGCAGCCGATGCACGCCGCCGCGTCCATGGCTTCTTCGGCGATGTCCTTGGGAATCGGGATGGCGTTGGCGTCGGGCGCGGAGCCGGTGTTCACCGAGATATAGCCGCCCGCCGCGATGATGCGGTCGAGGGCGCTGCGGTCGACGACCAGGTCCTTGATGACGGGAAACGCGTCGGCCCGGAACGGCTCGACGGTGATGTGGGCGCCGTCGGGGAACTCTCTCATGCGCAGCTCGCACGTGGTGCACCCGCGCTTTGGGCCGTGGGCCATGCCGTTGATCACCAGGCCGCAGGCGCCGCAGATGCCTTCACGGCAGTCGCTTTCAAAGGCGATGGGCTCCTTGCCCTCGCGGATCAGCTCTTCGTTGAGCTGGTCGAGCATTTCGAGGAAGGACATCTCCGGCACGATGTTGTCGACGGTGTACTCCTCGAAACGCCCGGGTTGATCGGGGCCAGCTTGTCGCCAGATTTTCAGGTGAAATTTCATCGGCGATCGCCCTTTCCCGCAAGTCGTTGTGCCACGCTGCCAGGCCGTCGCTCGGGGTCGTTCGTGCTGGCAGAGACGCCAGCTGCGGTCACGTGAGCTGCGTTCACTTGTAGCTGCGCTGTGACGGCTTGGCGTACTCGAACACCAGCGGCTCCTTGTGCCGCACCGAGTCCTTGATCTCTCCCTTGTACTCCCAGACCGAGACGTGGCTGAACAGGTCGTCCCGGCGCAGCGCTTCGCCGTCGGGCGTCTGGTACTCCTCCCGGAAGTGGCCGCCGCACGACTCCTCCCGGTCCAGCGCGTCCATGGCCATCAGCTCGCCGAGCTCGAGGAAGTCGGCGACGCGGCCCGCGTACTCGAGGTCCTTGTTGTAATCGTTGGCCTCGCCGACCACCTTGACGTCCCGCCAGAACTCCTCGCGCAGGGCCTGGATGTCGGAGATTGCCTTTTGGAGGCCTTGCGCGTTGCGGGACATGCCGACGTAGTCCCACATGATGCGGCCCAGCTCCCAGTGGAACTGGCGCACCGTCTTCTTCCCCCGGATGCTGAGGAGGCGCTTGATCTGGTCGTTGACCTCCCGCACCGCTGCGGCGAAGGCCGGGTGGTCCGTGGTGAGCCCGTCCGGGCGATGGTCGGCCAGGAAATCGCCGATGGTGACGGGCAGGATGAAGTAACCGTCGGCCAGCCCCTGCATGAGAGCGCTGGCGCCAAGGCGGTTGGCGCCGTGGTCGGAGAAGTTGGCCTCGCCCAGGGCGTAAAGGCCCGGGATGGTGGTCATGAGGTTGTAGTCGACCCAGAGGCCGCCCATGGTGTAGTGCGGCGCCGGATAGATCCGCATCGGCGTCTTGTACGGGTCTTCGCCCGTGATTTCACGGTACATATCAAACAGGTTGCCGTAGCGCTCGCGGATCACGTCGACTCCGAGCCGCTTGATGGCGTCGGCGAAGTCGAGGTACACCGCACGGCCGGTGGGCCCCACGCCGTACCCCTCGTCGCAGACGGCCTTGGCCGCCCGCGAAGCGATGTCGCGGGGCACCAGGTTGCCGAAGGCGGGGTAGCGGCGCTCGAGGAAGTAATCCCGCTCGGATTCGGGGATCTCGTGAGGCGGGCGGGTATCGCCCTTCTTCTTGGGCACCCACACCCGGCCGTCGTTGCGCAGGCTTTCGCTCATCAGCGTCAGCTTGGACTGGCCGGCGCCGGCCTCCGGCAGGCACGTCGGGTGGATCTGGGTGAAGCACGGGTTGCCGAAGAACGCGCCTTTCTTAAAAGCCCGCCAGATGGCCGTGGCGTTGGAGTTGACGGCGTTGGTGGAAAGGTAAAAGACCGTGGAGTACCCGCCGGTCGCGAGCACCACGGCGTCACCGGCGTAGGTCTCCAGCTCGCCCGTGACCAGGTTGCGGCAGACGATGCCACGGGCCCGCCCGTCGATGATCACCAGGTCCAGCATCTCCCGGCGGGGGTAGAGCTTCACCGTGCCGGCGGCCACCTGCCGCATCAGGGCACTGTAGGCACCCAGGAGGAGCTGCTGCCCCGTCTGGCCCCGGGCGTAGAAGGTTCGGGAGACCTGGGCGCCGCCGAACGAGCGGTTGGCCAGCGTGCCGCCGTACTCCCGGGCGAAGGGGACGCCTTGGGCCACCGCCTGGTCGATGATGTTCACGGAAAGCTCCGCCAGGCGGTAGACGTTGGCCTCCCGGGCCCGGTAGTCGCCGCCTTTGATGGTGTCGTGGAACAGCCGCCAGACGCTGTCTCCGTCATTTTGGTAGTTCTTGGCCGCGTTGATGCCGCCCTGGGCGGCGACGCTGTGCGCCCGGCGCGGCGAGTCTTGGATGCAGAAGTTGAGCACGTTGTAGCCGAGTTCACCCAAGGTGGCCGCGGCGGAAGCTCCCGCGAGGCCTGTCCCCACCACGATAATGGTGTACTTGCGCTTGTTGGCGGGGCTCACCAGCTTCACGGAGGCCTTGTGGTTCGACCACTTGTCCTGGATGGGACCTTTGGGGATCTTGGCGTCCAGAACGACCTGTGACATGACGGGACATCCTCCCTAGCGCCTTGAGCTGTCTCGGGCTGTTCGCCACGGCCCCGTCTCAACCTAAACGAAAGCTGCCGTAGGGCGGGGGCGGCGCCGCTACGGCATGGGGATAAAGAAGTACGTGTAAATCGGCAGGACGAAGAACCCTCCTGCGATTAAGACCCCGAGCACGATGCCGACCGTGTATGCGATCGGCAGCCATTTCCGGTTGAGCGCCCCCAGAGACTGCAGCGCACTCCAGAAGCCGTGCGCCAGGTGGAGGCAGAGGAACAGCATCACGGCGGCGTAGGAGAAGGCCGTGACCGGATTCTTAAACCGCTCGACCACCAGCCGGTAGATGTCGCGCATCGGCACGCCGTCGATGACGGTCTCGTAGTACGGGCCCAGGGTAAACATCCAGACGTGGGTGGGGACGAAGACCAAGAGGATCAGGCCCGTGATGGCCATCCAGCGGGAAGCTACGGTCATCTTGCTGGGGCCGCCCTTGGAGGCCGCCATGGCGTACCGGCTCGACCGCGCCCGGCGGTTTTGAATCACCACGCGAATTCCCGAGATGATGTGGGACAGGAAGAACGTCGCCAGCAAGATGCGGGCAATCCAGAGCAGCGGCCCGAGCTGGTGCAGCGTGTAGGAGTAGCGATTGAGGAGCCTCCCGCCGTCGCCGGCGAAAACCATCAGGTTGGCCGCCAGGTGGATGATGAGGTAGCCGATGAGCAGGAGGCCGCTCGCAGCCATGACCACCTTCCGGCCTACCGTGGTGTCCCACTTGCCCCGGATCTTGTACGAAGTGCGGTCCGTAGACATGATGTGCATCGCCCCAACCCGCGCGACGGCCGGCGTTGGCTACCGGACGGCCCGGCGCGCCGCAGTGATTGAACCGTGCAAAGGCGAAAACCCGTGCGCCTGACGTCTCCCTAAACGATATACGATCCCCGTTCTGGACAACCTTGTGGAACGACCCGAGGAGACGGCCCCAATTCGCGGCTCAGATGCCGCTCGATTGGCAAACAGGGCCCACACGCTGGGTCGCAACCTGGCGGGAAACCTCCGCCCCCCAAACCGCGCCCAACCGGCCGCCGGAACCAGGCCGCCGCAGTTGGGCTCGATCCCTTAACCTCTAGGCTACCACGAGCGCTTCAATAGGATCAAATACATAATATGCATAATTGTAATAGGCAGGTTCTATCAGTGCCGTTGGCGTGCACGACGGGCAGGGATGCCGGCAGTTCGCGGCGGGGAAACGCCCGCGGCGAAAGGTGTTCCGCCGGAGCTGAGCTGGAGAAGGAAACCCAAGGCAGCGCGGAAGGTGGTCCATATGGAGCTGAGGCAGCTGCGGTACTTCCTGGCCGTGGCCGAGCGGCTGCACTTCGCCCGGGCGGCGGAAAGTCTTCACATTTCCCAGCCCACGCTGAGCCAGCAAATCCGGGCGCTGGAAGAAGAACTGGGCGTCCAGCTTTTCCAGCGAAACAAGCGGCACGTGGCGTTGACGGCCGACGGCGAGGCGCTCCTGGCCTACGCCCGGCAGTTGGTGGCGCTGGCGGACGATGTGCGAGAGGAGTTCGCCGAGCGCAGCGGGCTGCGGCGGGGGCGCGTCCGGCTGGGGGCGACGCCGACGCTGGGGAGCCACCTCGTGCCCCGGGTGATCGGCGGGTTTTTCAAGATGTATCCGGGCCTTGAGCTCACCCTCTGCCAGGACGGCTCCGACGGCCTAGTCCGCCAGCTGGAGCAGGGGGGCCTCGATCTGGCGCTGCTGGCAGAAGGGCAGGAAGCGCAGGGCATCGCCTTTGAACCCCTGCTTGAGGAAGAGATCGTGGTCGTCCTCGGGCCGGAACATCCTCTTGCCGGGCGGGCGTCAGTGCGGATGGAGGAGCTGCGGGAGGAGGGCTTTATCCTGTGCGGGGAGGGGTACCGCCTGCGTTCGCTCACGCTCGCCGCGTGCGAATCTGCGGGGTTTACGCCGCGGACCGCGGTGAGCGGCACCGACATTCACACGGCGCTCCAGTTTGTGCAGGCGGGGCTCGGCGTCACGCTGGCGCCGCGGCTGGCGGTAGAAGGCGTGGCCGGTGTGGCGGTGGCCCGGATTGAGGCGCCGGCGCTCAAGAGGACGGTGGGCATCGCCTGGAACCCGCAGAGGTACCTGTCCCAAGCAGCGACGGCGATGCGCGACTACCTGATGGGCGTGTTGAGGCGGGGATCGGGAGGGATTGGATAAGGAAGGGAGGAGCGGCAGGGGCAGAAGTAGGGCCACAGCGGTGGAGCTAGAGACAGTGACAGTGGCAGCGGCTGGGGCAGGGGCAGAGGAAAAGGCAGAGGCAGAGGCAGAGGAAGAGGAAGAGGCTGGGTTCGAGTTGGACTGAGACGTCGTGAAAATGAGCGATCGAGATGGCGCCCGCGGCAGAGAAGGGATGCAAGCCGGCGGCCGAGCGGCAAGGCCGGTGATGGGGCGGTGCGGGGCCCCGCGAGGGGCCCCGGCGGATTGGAGGAGTCCGGCTGGGAAAGGCGACGAGGGTCGTTTGACCAAAACGGCCTTGAGCTGCGCAGGTTTTGAGAAGCGGCTCACATCTCAATGGTTCAATGGTCACTTTGAGTTGCTTGCCAGGCTGCGTATTAGCCTGCCTCGTAAGCTGCCCGGCTAGCGAGAGGCCGTGCCGTTCGCCCGCGGCCGGAACGTCTTGCAGCTGGTCTGCGCCGATTGGGTAGCCGGCGTCGCCTCGAGCTCGGCGATCTCCATCTTCTCGTCCAGGCGGTGGAGCGCCTCGTCAATGGCGATGAGAATCTTCTCCGCAGCACAGACGTTGTTTTCTCGCCAGTAGGTGCAGGTGTTCACCGTGCAGCTAACGTTTTCCGGCATCTGGAGCCCTCCTTCCGAGGCAGATTTTTCCCCCGTTTGCGCCGGGATATCCGCCGGTTTGGGCCGAGATTTCGACTGCGTTGGGCTGGGGTATCCACCGCTGTGGGCCGGGAGGTCCTGGAGGATACTGGAAGCTCCTGCGGTAGAGCCCGGCTGGCCGCTCGAGCGCAGCATTTCCGCCCCCGTGGCTCCGGTAGGCTGAACTTTCCTTAAGCCGTCCTCGCTGAGATTAGCTTGAGAGGAATTGCCCAACCGCCACGGAATGAAGCTGCGAGCGGTCTTTGAAGTGCCGGCGGCGACGCGGCCGGGGGGTGCGGCCAGAGGGAGACAGGGGAACAGCTCCGCCCGGTGCCGCAGCGTATGAACTTGAGTGGAGCTATAGGGTGAGTGGAACCGCAATTTTGCACGGGTGAAACGACGATCCAGCGAATGCGCGTGACGTCGCCGGGGAAGCGGTGGCCACGCATCGGCCTCCGGAAAGGCAGGCCAGGAAGGAGTTCTTTGGTTGTGAACACCGGAAGAACCGCACGGGCAGGGTGCACCGCACGGGCAAGTTGCACCACATGGACCGGTTACACCGCACGGGCAAGTGACACCACGTGGGCAGGTCACACCGCGCGAGCGGGATACACCGCGCGGGCAGGTTACACCGCATTGGTAGCTTACATCGCACGGGTAGCTTACACCGCCCGGGCAGGTTACACACTGAAGCGCAGGCTGGCAGCGGGTGCAGCAGCGTTGGTGCTGGCTTTGGTCGTGGCCGTCGCCCCTGGGCCGGGAGCCCTTGCTCACGCACAGGCCGTTCCCGTTGAGATTCAGGTCACCTTCCCGCAGATCGTCCCGTTCGATTTATGGCATGACGAGTTCCCGGATGTCGAAGCCGTTCACCACGAAGCCCTTCACCTCGACGGCATCTATGCGGTCAACCGCGCCATCCGGGAGCGGGCTTTGCGTATTGTGTCCGAGCTCGCCGAGGTAGGGAACGTCTGGGGCCGGCATCAAGTCCACGTCGACCTGGACCATCTCATCAGCGTGACCATGGATTATTCGGCCTACATGGCGCCCATGGCCCACCCGGTTCACGTGCGGGCTTCGGTCACCGCCGATCCTCGGACAGGCGAAATCTATGCGCTCCCCGACCTTTTCGTCGACGAACGGTACATCGACGTACTTTCTCATTTCGTCAGGGAGGGAATCGAAGCTCAGGACATTCCCCTCTTGGTCGAATTCACGTCGATCGGTCCCGACCAGGAGTTTTTCCTCACTCGCGACGCACTGGTGCTCTATTACCAGGTTTACGAGTTGGCGCCCTATGCGTGGGGCTTTCCGGAATTCGCCATTCCCTTGTACGAGTTGGAAGCCATCGCCGCACCCGGCGGGCCCATACTGCAGCTGCTTTACGGCGAGTAACCGCGGAAGATTAGCCCCCCGGACGATTAGCCCCCCAAGGGCTCAGCGTCCCTTCAGACAAGCGACGAAAGATCGAGGATCTCCTCCCGGCCGGTTCGGCCCGGCCTGCTTGTGCCGCACCTTCCTCGTCGGGGCGGCGTGCCTGGCGTCGGAAAAGCAAGCTGGACGGGCCGTCTGCCACCGCCTTCGGACCATGGCCGGTTCTCACGATACGCCGTCCACCGACTTGCGGAGCGTAATCCCGCGCTTTGCCAGCTCGTCGAGGAAGCGATCGGGATCAATCCCGTCTTCAGCCTCCGGGGCGAACACACCTTTGCGCTGGACCTGTCCCCGGCCGATCATCAAGGCGGCTACGGCCAGCGGGAGCGCCGTCAGGTCCGCCATCGGGCCTGTCGTGCTGTACGTGATGGCGGCGGGCCGGCCGTCTTTCACCCCGCGCACCTCGACGTGGGCGCCGGAGACGGGGGCTTTGAGGGCACCGATGCGCCTCAGGAGCCCAGTGCTCCAGGAAAGCAAGCGGACGAGGCGGTCCCGCCGGGTTTCACTCCGGGTCAACCCGCTGCGCCCGATCAGGATGCCCAAGGTGTTGAGGTACCCTTCGAGCAGCCCTCCCCGCAGGGTGACGGTTCTCAGCTGCGGCAGGAAGCGGGGAAGCGTCACGGGCTCCGGATGGCCCACGTGATACACCCGGACAGCGCCCATCGGCGGGCCGAAATCGACCGGCCGCTTCTCGGACCCTGCGGGCACCAGGCGCCTCTCGCCCTCCATAAAGGTAGGGATGTCTCCGGTCAAGATGTGCAGCATGTGATACAGCACCGCGACACCTTGGGAGTCCGACGCCGAGGCCGCCCACGAAACGTGCGCCTCTTGGGCCTCGTCCAGCTCCATCACGGCCTTTTTCACGAGAATGTTGGTGAGCCCGGGGGTCCAACCCGCCCCGGTGATCACGGTGACCCCCCTCGCTCTGGCCTCGGCGTCCAGCTCGAGAACGCGCTCGGCGGCGTCAAAGTCGTCGCAGATGCTCACGTACGGAGTTCCCGCTTCGATGGCTGCCTTGGCAAGGGGGACCTCGTACCGATAGTAGGGCCCTACCGCCCCGGCGACGACGTCGTGCTCGCGCATCAAAGCCACAAGACGAGCGTGGTCGTTCACGTCCACTGAAGCGGCCCGGGCTTTGGCCCCGACCTGCTGTGCCAGCGTCTCGGCCTTTTTCACACTGCGGCCCGCGATGGTGAGAACGCTCACATCGGGCGCCTGCGCCAGGTCGAGAACAGCTCGTCTACCCATGTCACCGGTACCGCCGAGCACGAGGATTTTCACGGACGGTTCTCCTTTCAAGAAATTGACACGTTGAAAGTAGCACGTGGAGTGTGCCGCGTTCAAGGGCCCGGTGGCGCCTTTTCCCGTGACTACTCGTTCGCCGCCGCAGCGCGCCGGTACCGCATGGCGCAGGAGTCGAGGTAGCGAATGGTCTCCCGGTACCCCCGCAGCGTCCTGAGGGGAAGGAGG
>PKEX01000040.1 GCA_002919235.1 Clostridia bacterium | reverse complement strand
GCTGCGGGTGAGCCCACGTGACTATGAGACGCTCAAAAGTGAAGGCCCGGCATCATCGCCGGGCCTTCTAGCTGGTGAGCCCGCTGGGATTCGAACCCAGGACACCCGGATTAAAAGTCCGGTGCTCTACCGACTGAGCTACGGGCTCCTAACACACGTGCGCGTGTTTCGCAGGCGGCACAAGAGCACGACTGTAAGCCGGATTCTGTCGAGGATGGCCATCTATCTCACCCGGCCGCAGCCGGATGGTCCCTTGCGGGACTGCCCCTACCATAATTTGGGTTGCTCGGTGGCGGGGGTTACCACGTTCCACTCCCGCCGTCGCCGGCGGGACTCGTCTCTATGGCCCTTTTATAGCTACTAGGGACCGGCGAGGGCCCCGTTCGCATCCGTCGGATCGCTCCGCCCCGCCTTGCGGCGGGCGCCAACTTTCTGCCGCCGGCCACCGGGACCGGCAGCCAGCGGGCAGCCGAGTCCGGACTTTCCTCTAGCAAAAAACCGGGCGACACACCCGGTTTTTCACCAGCGGCCATCCATCGTACTCCTGTGCTTCACGTTGCCTGCGAAACACGCTGATGAGGTCCATCAGCAAAAGAAAGTATGCCACAAAGAGGCGCTTTATGTCAAGGTAGACAGGGTGCTTCTTTCCGGCGCCATTTCCAGGGCGCGCCAATGCGCCGCCCGATCCCCTGCGTCCGGGTTCGCGCGGGATGCCATCGCGGCTCGAGCCCGTTGACCTGGGGGGTGAGGAGGAAGGGCACGGCGCCGGCTGGTACCACCGTTGCGGCGTCATCTGCAGCGTGCGGTCGACGGCCAAGGTTGGGTTGGGGTGTGTCGTAAAGCGGTGCGACAAGGGACGCGTCGTTTGTCACAAAGCCGTAGCAGCAGCGTCGTGCGGTGACTCGCCGTGCCGGGCGGCGCTTTCGGGACGCACCCGGCAGGCGCTTCCCGACCCCCGCCCTCTTCCTCGCTCCGGCCCATCTGACTAACTGATGTTAGTCACGTTCTCACTTCGACAGGACGATCGGTTTTCCTCCCATGGGAGCGCGAAAATCTTCTTTTTTTGGCGAAGGCCAGTTAGCGGGACCAGTCAGCTGGCGACTGACCCGAGCCCGGCCCCTCTCAACCGGCGGCCTCCACCTCGAGGCGGATCTCCAGCGGCCCTTCCGTATTGAGGGTGTCTTTGGCCGCGACCGCCGAGAGCCGGGCCGGGCCCTGGATCCGCCTCAGCCGCACCAGTGCGTCCACGAACTCTTCGCCGTGGATCAGGCCGATGCTGCCTTCGGGGATCACCATCCCTTTCGCGACGGCGTCGCGGTGCACTTCTTCCACGAGGTTCAGCACCTCGGCCTCCTGGTGGGGCCTCCCGCCCTGGAGCAGCCGCTCCCCGATCACTTCCCCGGCCCGGTAGATGACGGTCTCGGGAATCAGCTCCAGGTCCAACAAGAGGGGCTCGCCCTGGACGGTGTTTTGCCGCGCGACGGCCCGGACCACCCACGCGCCGTCCTGCGCGGCGATGGCCTCCGCTGCCTCCCTGCGGCGCTCCGCTTCGACGACCGCTGCGCCGTCACTGCCCGGCGCCGGCCTCGCGCCGCGGCCCAGTGCGGCTTCGGCCGCTTGGTGCAGCAGCGCCTCGATCTGCGCCTCCACCTGGGCCGGTGCGCCCGCCCGGATCACAGAGGCGGCGACGATCTCGCCTTTTTGGTAAACAAAAGCCCCGGAGCGGAGCCGGGTTTCCAGCGCGAGGTAGTGCTCGGAGAGGGCCGCGAGATCCCGCCGCAGCTTGGCCTCGCTGGCCTGGAGCTTCTGCACGGTGTCCTCCAGCGACTCCGCCAGCTCCCGGAGGGCGGCCACCCGCCCCTTCCACTCCTCAAGCTCAGCCCGGGCCTCCGCGAGGGCCGCCTGGACCCTGGCCATCTCGCCCTCGAGCGCTTCGAGCTCGGCCAGAGCGGCGTCCCTCTCTGCCACCGCCCGGTCCCGGGCGCCGCTCAGCTCCGCTGCCGCCTCCCGCTGCCGCTGGAGCATTCCCTTGAGGATGTCTAGCTCTTCCTCGCTGGCCAGCAGCGCTTCGTGGGTCTGTGCCAGGGTGACCTCGATCTCTTTCATCCGGAAGAGGGCGTTCCTCACGTCGTGGGACGCCAGAGTGAGAACGGCCAGGGACGCCCCGGCGATCAGCATCCCGGTGATCACCGTGACGACGATGGACGAGTGCTTGGGCCTGAGGCCAAAGAGGGTGAGGCGCTTGCGGCCGACCCACATGCCGACGGCATCGCCCAGGTAGGCGATGGATCCGCCCATCAACACCAGGATGAGCACAAGCCCCATCCCGTACACCGCTGGCCCCTCCCCTCGCCTTCCGTCTACTTCGACCTCACATAAAAGCAATAGGCCCCATACCCGCCCATGATGATGTTTTGGATCCACGCGGCCAGCACCGGGGGCAGCGCCCCCGCCTGGCCCAGAGCAGAGCCCAGGGTCATCATGATGTAGTAGATAAAGATGATGATCACCGACATGCCAAAGCCCGTCGCGGACCCGGCCCGGTGCGACTGGATGCCCAGCGGGATCCCCACCAGCGCGAAAACGAGGCTGGCCACGGGGATGGAATACTTAAGGTGCATCTGCACCTGCAGCGAGCGCACGTCGGCTCCTTGGCGACGCAGGGTCTCGATGTGCTCCCTGAGCTCGGCCAGCCCCATCTCTTCCGGGCTCTTTTGCAGCCGGGCCACGTCCTCCGGCCGCTGCCCCAGGTCCACCGGGCGGGAATGGGCCGGGTACGTGGCCACCACCACCTCGCCTTCGGGCGTGAAGTGGTACGCGATGCCGTTCTCCATCACCCACGTCCGCTCGTTCCAGACGATGCGGTCCGCAAAGGCGGTCTGGACCGGCGCGTTGTCGTTCATGTAGACCAGGGTCGCCTGGTAGAAGGTGCTCGTCCGGCTGTCGTAGCGGTTGGCATAGAGGATCCAGTCCAGGTTGTTGCCCCGCTCGCCCTTAATCACCACGTGCCGCGTGATGGTGGGAAGGCGGCTCCCCCGCACCTCCTCCACCATCACCCTGCGGGATTCGGCGTTGGTATGAGGCACCACCGTCTCGTTGATGAGAAAGCTCACCACGCTGATGAGCAAGCTCACGCAGAGGATCGGCGCCGCCAGGCGCCCGAAGCTCATCCCGCCGGCCCGCATCGCCACGATCTCGCTGTTCTGCGACAGCCGGCTCAGCGAGAGCAGCGTGGCCAGGAGGACCGACATGGGCAGCGTCCAGACGATGATCTGCGGGAGCTTGAGGAGGAAGACCTTCAGCGCGGGTTCGATGGGGGCTCCCAGCTCCACCACGAGGTTGGCCAGGCTGAGGAGGTCGCCGCTGACAAAGAGGCTGGTGAAGGCGCCCACACCGAAGGCCAGGGGCCCCATCATCTCCCGGATGATGTACCTGTCGAGGAGGGTCGGCCGCAGCCTCAAAGCGTAAACCCCTCCCCGAGGTAAAACTTTCGGGCGATCTCGTTTTGGGCCACTTCTCTGGACGGACCCGAGACCAGGATCTTCCCCTGGTGCAGGATGTACGCCCGGTCCGTGATGGCCAAGGTCTCGCGGACGTTGTGGTCGGTGATGAGGATGCCGATCCCGCGGTTCTTGAGGTGAGCGATGATCGATTGGATTTCGGCCACCGCGATGGGATCGACCCCTGCGAACGGCTCGTCCAGCAGCAGGAAAGAGGGGTCTGCAGCCAGAGCCCGCGCGATCTCGGTCCGCCGCCGCTCGCCGCCGGAAAGGGCGTATCCCTTCGTCTTGCGGACGTGGCCGATGTCAAACTCCTCCAGGAGCTCGTCCACGCGCCTTTTGGCCGCCGCGCCCCGGATCCCCCGGTTCTCCAGGATCGCTTCGATGTTTTCTTCGACGGTCAGCTTCCGGAAGACCGAAGGTTCCTGGGCGAGGTAGCCCAGCCCCATGCGGGCCCGCCGGTACATGGGCAGGTGGCTGATGTCGACACCGTCGAGAAAAATCCGCCCGCTCGCCGCCCGCTCAAGGCCGATGATCATATAAAAGGTCGTGGTCTTGCCGGCGCCGTTGGGACCGAGAAGCCCCACCACCTCGCCCCGGTTTACCTCCAGGGAGACGCCGTCGACCACCCGGCGGCCGTGATAGCTCTTCACCAAATCCTGCGTGACGATACTCATAGCACCAGCTACATTTCGCTGCCGCGACGGCCGCGCCCTCCGCGGAAAATGTGGCAGAGCAAGCGCCGGTCAGAGGCGGGACATCTCGTACGCCAGCAGCTTCTCAAGGCCGGCATCCAGCGAAACCCGGGGGCTCCAGCCGAGAACCTCCCTGGCCCGCCGGTTGTCCAGCGCGCTGCGCTGGATCTCCCCGGGCCGCTCCGGCGCGTGGCGCACCTCGGCCTTGTGCCCGGTCAGCCCTTCAAACAGCGCGATCAGGCGGCTGACGCTCACTTCGGCGCCCGTGGAGATGTTGAACACGCCGCCGCTGCCGCCGTCGAGCGCCAAGAGATTGGCTTCAGCCACATCCCCGGCGTACACGAAATCGCGCGTCTGCTGGCCGTCGCCGAAGACGGTGACCGGCTGCCTCCTCGCGATCCGGTGGGCGAAGATAGCCACCACGCCTCCTTCACCGAAGGGATCCTGGCGCGGCCCGTAGACATTGGCGTAGCGCAGGATCGTGTAGTCCAGCTGGTAAAGCTGGCGGTACACTTCGAGATACTGCTCCACCGTATACTTCGAGATCCCGTAGCCCGACGCAGGCTGGATGGGGTGATCCTCTGGCACAGGCACGGTGCGGGGATTTCCGTACACGGCGGCGGTGGAGGCGTAGACCACCTTCCGCACGCCGGCACGGCGGCAGTGTTCCAAGAGGTTGATGCTGCCCAGCACGTTGACGCTGGCATCCAGGGCGGGATCGGCCACCGATTTCCTGACGTCCACTTGCGCCGCTTGGTGGACCACACATTCGGGCTTTTCCTTCGCGAAAACCTCTCCAATGTCAGGAGAGGTCACGTCGATCCGGTAAAGGCGCACGCCGCGAGGAAGGTTCTCCTCTCGCCCCGTCGACAGGTTGTCGATCACCGAGACGTCGTGACCCTGTTCCAAGAGCCGCTCAACGATGTGAGAGCCGATGAATCCGGCCCCTCCTGTTACCAGGACACGCATCCCATCACCTTGCTCGCGTCGATGTCTCAAGAGACTTCGATTCAGCGCTGCCGCCCAGGCTACTTCCCGCCCCTGTTGCAAACTCCTGCAAGACTCGCCCCAGGCCGTCGCCCGGCAAACCATCATTTGGTATACTGGACCACGGCTAGTCATCAATCCAGGGGGTGGGAAGGTGCAGCCGCGGGTTTCGATCATCATCCCCACCTACAACCGGCGCATCATTCTGGAAAAGGCGCTGCGCGCCCTCTTTCACCAGACGATCGATCCTCAAGAATACGAAGTGATCCTCATCGACGACGGGTCGGCCGACGGCACCTATGAGATGGTGCAGTCTCTCAACCCGCCTTACCACCTCCAATACCGGCGGACTGAGCGGCGCGGCCCCGCCGCCGCCCGCAACTTGGGCATCGAGCTGGCCCGGGCGGAGCTGATCATCTTCATCGACAGCGACATCGTCGTCAACGACCGGTTTGTGGCCGCGCACCTCGCGGCGCATACGGCGGACAACCTCATCGGCCACGGTCCGGTCATCCACACCGACAATTTGGACAATCCTACTTCGGCTCACTTCAAAGTGACGGACATTTCCCGCGCTTTCTTTGCCACGGGAAATGCGTCGATCAAGAAGAAGCACCTGGTTGAAGCGGGCCTGTTTGACGAGAGCTTCGTCGAATACGGCTGGGAAGATCTGGAGCTCGGCATCCGGCTTCGCCGGCTGGGACTGCGGGCGGTGAAGGTCCCTGAGGCCCGGGGTTATCACTACAAAAAGAGGCTCACCGCGGCCGACGTGCCTATGTGGTGCCAGCGGGAACGGGAGCGAGGCCACACCGCCGTCGCCTTTTACCGGAAGGTCCCTACCATGCGGGTGCGGCTCATGACGATGCTCTTTCCCCTCACCTTTTGGCTGGATGCGCTGCTCACGTTAGGCCGCTGGCCCCATCGTCCGGCCACCCGCCGCTTTCTGGAACGGCTCGATCAAAGCGGCCATCATCTGGCCCTGCGCTTTTTCGTCCGCTTGATCACGTTCCACTGCTATGTCCAAGGGATGCGGGAGATGCTGCGGGACACAGCAGCCGGGAGATCTCCTGAGCGATCCTGAGCGCGCCGCCGGGCTCGCCCATCCGCTCGTGCCCGGCCTCGGCCATGCGGGCGTACCGCTCGGGATCGGACAGGATCCGGTCGACCTCGGCGGCCGCCTGCTCTGGATCCCGCGCCGTCAGAGCGAGTGCATCGCCCAAGAGCCGCTTCTGCGCCTGCGCGAACCGGCGCGTGTACTGGGTCCCTGTCCCGGGAAACGCGACCACGGGCCGTCCCATCCCTGCCGCCTGTTCGTTGGCGGTGCCGGCCAGCCCCACCACGATCTCCGCTCGCCGCAGCAGGTCGCCAAAGGCCCCTTCGACCAGCACCAGCTCGTCCTCCCCGCGGACCAGCCGCGCTGCGACGGCTTCGCTCCGCCCGGGCTCCGCCGGCTGCCACCCCCGCTCCACCGCCAGCTGGACCAAGCCCTGGCTTTCGATCCCGGGCGCTACCGAGAGGAGATACACCAAGTCCCTGCGGCGAGCGGCCAGCGCGTCGACCACCCCCAGCAGGTCCCGGGCGTTGCCGTAAGCGTCCTGGCGGCTTCCCGGCAGCAGGGCCACTCCTCGCTTGCCGGGAGGAAGGCCAAAGTCGTCGCCCGTCCCGGGCAGCGCGTCCATCATCACGTTGCCGGCGTACGCGGCGTTCACCCCCGCTCGCACCATCGCCTCCGCCGTGCGGGCGTCCCGGGCAAACACCTTGACGGCGTACGTGCGCATCAACGCGTACTCCGCCCGGTAGTGGCCCCGGATGTACTCCGATTTGGCCGTGGCGACAAACACCGTCGGCTTCTTGAGGTACCGGCCGGCCAGGAGGAGGGGGTACACGTCTCCCACCGCCACCACGCCGTCGAAGCGATCCCGCTGCCGTTTCAGATCGGCGATCTGGCTCCGGGTCAGGCTGAGCAGCCCGGCCCGCAGATCCTTCCACAGATTTGCCGGTCTTTTCAGGATGAAGCCCCCGGTGGGCATGGCCCGCTGCACGCCGGTGACGGGAAAACCCATGCGGCGGTACGTCCCGCCTTCACCCACCAGCGGGTACGCCTCCACCCGCACCTTGGGTTCGATCTCCACGAGGCGCGAGGCGATCATTGCGGCGATGAGGTCTTCGCCGTGACCGTTGCTGAGAAACAGGAGTGTCCGTTCCACGGGCATCTACGCCTCTTGTACGGCCAGCCCGGCCTCCGCCTGGGGGGCCCTGCCGAACTGCTTGCGGTAAAGGCGCGGGTAAATCCGCCCCCGCTCCATGAGTTCCGCGTGCGTGCCGATCTCGGCCACGGTCCCCTTGTCGAGGACCACGATGCGATCGGCCCCCAGGACCGTGGAAAGCCGGTGCGCGATGATGATGGTGGTCCGGTGGGCCTGCGCCCGCATGAGCGCGTCCCGCACCAGCTCCTCCGACTCCGGGTCCAGGGCCGACGTGGCCTCGTCCAGGATCAAAATGCGGGGATCGCCCGCCACCGCCCGGGCGATGGCGATCCGCTGCCGCTGCCCGCCGGAGAGAGTGGCACCCCGCTCCCCGATGATGGTGTCGTACCCGTTGGGGAGGCGGGAGATGAACTCGTGCGCGTTGGCCAGCTCGGCGGCCTCCCGGATCTTGTCCCGGGTGATCCAGTCGCGCCCGGCGGCGATGTTGTCGGCGATGCTCATGCCGAATAGGAGGGTGTCCTGCGGCACCAGGCCGATCAAGCGCCTGAGAAAGCCCAGGTCCAGCCGGGCGATGTCGACGCCGTCGATCAAGATGCGGCCCGAGTCGGGCGAGTAAAAGCGGGGCAGGAGGTTGACGAGCGTGCTCTTGCCCGCGCCGCTTGCGCCCACCAGGGCGATGGTCTCTCCCGGAGCGATGTCCAGGCTCACGCCCCGCAGCACCGGCTTTCCGGGGACGTAGCTGAACGTCACCCGCTCGAACGTCACGCGGCCCTCCACCCGTTCGAGCCGCTCGCCGCCGTCCCCTTCCCTTTCCACCGGCGCCTGCAGGAGCTCCTGGAGCCGCCCGGCGGCGGAGACCGCTTGCTGCATCAGGCTGAAGCTCCGGGTGAGGAAGCTCATCGGCCGGGTCACCATGGCCAGGTACGCGAGGAACGCGACCAGCTCGCCCGGGGTCATCTCCCCGCCCAGCACGGCCCGCCCGCCGGCCCAGACCACCACCATCATCCCGGTGACGAGGACCAGCTCCACCACGGGCGTCACCGTGGCCATGGCCTGGACCGATTTCATGCTGGCGCCGAAGCTCAGCTCGTTGTCGTGCTGCAGGCGCTCTTCCCGCTCCTGCTCCATGCGGTAGGCCTTGACGATCCGGATCCCTTCGAGGCTCTCCTGCAGCGTGGCGCTCATCCCCGCGATCCGCTCCTGGAGCCGGCCGGTGTAGTGGCGGATCTTGCCGCCGTAGCCGCGGATGGCCGCAGCGGTGAGCGGCACCACGGCCATCGACACCAAGGCCAGCCGCCAGTTGAGCACAAAGAGCATGACGATGATGAGGACCAGTGTCAGCGAGTGAAGGGCGACGTCGGTCAACCCCGCGGTGACCGCGTTTTGAATCACCCCGATGTCGCTGGTCATCCTCGACACCAGGGCGCCGCTCTTGTGGCGGGCATGCTGGCCCAGCGGCATCGCGAGGAGCTGGCGGTAGAGCTTCGCCCGCAGGTCGTAGACGACTCGCTGGCCGGCGTAGGCCATCAGGTACACCTGGCCGTAGACGAAGAGCCCTTTGATGAAAAACAGGACGACGCCGCCCAGCGCGATCCATTTCAGGAGGGCGTAGTTCTCCCGGGTGAGAAGCACCCCGTCCACCAGGTAGCCGCCGAACACCAGGGGGAGCGAGAGGTCGATCAGCACCACCGCCACGACGCACGCAAAGCCGAGGATGATCGGCTTGAGGTGCGGCCGGATCCATTGAATCAGCGTCGCGCGGCTGTCGCCCGCGCCCTTGGTCTCGACGGCCACTCTCGTCCCCTCCTACTCCCCACGTTACCAGCTCGCCCCCGTCACTTCAAGGACGGGCGGCTGGCAACCTTCGTCACCTTTGGAAAAGCTCGAGAGCCCCTTGCGCCACCCTCCTCGCCGCGCCGGGCGGGCCCATCGCCCGGACCAGTCTCGCGGCCGCCGCCTCAAGCCGCTCAGGATCGTCCAAGAGGCGCTTGGCCTCGGCGGCGATCTCCTCCGGCGCCAGCCGCTCCGAGCGGAGCTCGGGAACGATGGCTTCTCCGGCGGCCCGGTTCGGCAGGGCGATGTACTGCGCCCGGCGGCTGGCGCTCAACACCGCCCGTCGCTTCAGCGGGCGGCCGATCAAGGGAATGCGGTCGAGGTACCCCGCAATGCCGTCCAGGGGGATCTCCTCCGGCTTGTGAAGCGGCAGGCAGACCACCATGGGCACGCCCCAGGCGGCCAGCTCCGCGGTGTTGCTCCCGGGGATCGTCAAGGCCAGATCGGCCGCGGCCATCACGGCGCGCGGATCGCCCCGCCAGAGGGTGAGCGAGGCCGGCCCGGCAGCCGTCCGCAGGGTGACGGGCACGGCGGCCGCCTTGGTTTCGGGAGCAAAGAGCGCTGCCACCGCCCGTTCCAAGACCGCGCCGGGGCCCTCCGCGGCCGCGGGGGCGCCGGAGCCTGCGGCGGCCTCGGCCGCGTGGAGCGCCGCCGCCAGCGCCTCGCGGGTAACGAAGGGAGAAAGGGCGACGATGAACTGAACCCGCGCCTCTTTCGCCAGAACGGCGGCGGCTGCCGCGAAGAGGGGGAGGACCTGCCGCAGCTCGTAGGGGCGGCTGCCGGGAAAGAGCGCCACCGCGGGTGCGCCGGGCTCAAGTCCCAGGGGCGAGGCCAAGGCCGCCCGTTCCCCGGGGTCCTGGACCACTCGCGCCGCGTCCACCATGAGGTCGCCCACCACCTCCACCCGCTCCGCCGGAGCGCCCTTGGCAATGGCGCGGCGGCGCGCGTCCTCCCGCGGCACGAAAAAGCGGGCAAAATCCCGGGAAGAGACCACGTGCCCCTGGGTATAGGCGGCCGCCGGATACCCCAGCCGCCGTGCCAGCCGGGCGGCCAGGAGCATCTCGCCGCCCAGGAAGACCACTGCGCCCCGGCCCCGCGGCTTCCAGCCGGCGGGCAGCCGGCCCCGGAGAATGTAACGCCAGCTTTCACCGGGCGTCACCACCGAGTCGACCCCCGGCATCCCGCGGATCACCTCGGCCTCGGTCCCGCTGGCGTAGAGGCAAGGGAGGATGTGGACCGAAACGTGCACCCCGGTGTCCAGCTGCCTCAGCGCCGCCACGGTGGGCGCGAGCCACGTGGACACCTCGCCGGGACTGTTCACCGTAAAGACGATCTCTCCAGCCATCACGGCCACCTCAGCTCTCCCCGCGGCCCGCCGCGACCTGAAGTACGGCCGCGGCGGCCCGCTCCACGGCTCCGGGGCCTCCGAGCCGCTCCCGCACCTCCCGGAAGCCCGCCAGCACCTCTTCCCGGCGGCCGGGTTCCAGCAGGCGGGCCACCTCCTCGGCGATCCGCTCCGGCGTCGCGTCCTCTTGGATCAGCTCGGGCACGATTTCCCTCCCGGCTACGATGTTGGGCAGCACGGTGTACTCCGGCTTGTAAAGCCGCCGCGCCATCCAGTACGTGGACGGGGAGAGCCGGAGCACGCCGACGAAAGGACAGCCAAGCAGGGCCGCTTCCAAAGTGACCGTACCGATCGCGGCCATCGCAGCGTGAGAGAAGGCCAGGGCCTCGTATGTCATCCCCTGGGCGATCTGCACCGGCACCTCTCCCGGCAGCCCGGCCTCGACCTGCCGGCGGTCCACCGTGTGCGCCAGGGGCAGGATGAACCGGGCTCCCTGAAACCGCTTCTTGAGGATGGACGCGGCTTCCAGCATCGGCTTCAGGTGGTGCTCCAGCTCCTGGCGGCGGCTTCCCGGAAGGAGCGAGATCACCGGCCAGGCGCCCGCCACCCCCAAGGCCGCGGCGGCCTCCTCCAGGGCGAGCCGGGGCTTGACGGTGTCGACCAGCGGGTGTCCGACGTACTCCACCCGGGCGCCCGCCTCGCGGTACAGCTCTGCTTCAAACGGGAAGACGGCGCAGACCAGCGCCGCGTGCTGGGCCACGGCGCGGGCCCTCCCCCTGCCCCACGCCCAGGCCTGAGGGCCGAAATAGTAGACCACCGGCACGCTGCGCGCCTTGGCCAGCTTGCCAAGGCGCATGTTGAATCCCGGAAAATCGATGACCACGAGGCAGTCGGGCCTTCGCCGCGCCATCTCCTCGCCGAGGCACCGGAGGAGGCGCCGGAAGTGTCCTGCGCTCCTCAGCACTTCCAGAAAGCCGACGGTGCTCATCTCCGTCGGGTCGTGCAGGATCTCGACGCCGGCCTCCGCCATCAGCGGGCCGCCCATGCCGAAAAGCTCCAGCCCGGGTTCGCGAGCCAAGAGCGCCCGGGCGAGGTGCGCCCCGTTGAGGTCGCCGGAGGCCTCGCCCGCCGACAGCATGATCTTCATTTCCCGCCCGACCTCTCCATGCCCGGGACGTACGAGACCAGGCTGACGCCGTGGCGGTCGGCGTAGGCGACGCACTCCTCCCGATCCAGCAGGAAGGTGAGGTGGGCGTCGAACGCCAGGACGCTGCCGCCGTGCTCCACCACCGTGCGCAGGGTGTCCATCCCGATGACGGGCATGTCGAAGCGGGGATCCTGCCGGGGCTTGGCCACTTTCATCACGACGCCGCCGCGGGCCACCGCAAGCCCGCGGGCGATCGTACGGTCGGTCCCGTCGATGGCCTCGACCGCCAGCACCGCCCCGTCCTTCACCACCGCCGTCTGGCCCACGTCGAGGCCGGCCAGGGCCTTGGCCACCTCGTACGCCCGCTCCAGATCCCGCCACTCGGCCGCGGTGGGCGTGCGGCGTCCTATCACGCCCGCCGGCACCAGGAGGTGGTCCAGGTAGTCGGCCTGGGGACCCACCTCGATCCCCTCCCGGGCGAGATCCGCCACGAACGCCTCGATCAGGGCATCGTCATTGCCGCGGGGGTCCACCTGCGCCAGCACGGCCCGGCACCGCTCGTCGAAGACGCCCTGGCCGAAAAGGTGCTGGCGGGCGATTTTGCCCACCAGGTACACCCGGGCCACCCCGTGCTCCTTGAGCGCGCCCACCACGCGGCCCCACTCGCCGGCGAACACGTCGACCACCACGTCTGCGCCGGAATCTTTCGCGTCTTCAAACGCCCCGGGCACCGCCCGGATCACGGCGACGCGCGCCCCCCGCTCTTTGGCCCGCTCCGTCCAGACCCGCGGCAGGCGCCCTGCGCCCGCGATCAATCCTACGACCTGCGCCAAGCTCCCGCACCCCTTCGTCCCCCGTCCGCCGGAGGGATTTCCGCCGGAAACGGCGGCTCTAAGAGATGAGCTTCACGGCGAAGAGGGCCGCCAGCGCCGCGTGGGCGCACCAGGCCAGCCATTCGCCCCGCAGCGAGTTGATCACGGAGAAGCGGCCGCTTCCCGCCCGGTAGGGCGAAAGCCGCGGCCAAAACCGCGGCACCTCTTCGCAGTAGCGCTGGTACGCCGCGCCAAAGAGCGCAGCGAGCTGGCGCTCTTCGTAGGCGACCACCGCGCGGTACACGTAAGCAAACGTCGCAAAGTAGAGCGGGAATGCGAGCCACCAATTGGCGACCACGCAGAAGCCGAGCCCGATCAGAAAGTTCCCCAAATAGACCGGGTGCCGCACAAAGGCGTAAGGGCCCGCCGTCACCAAAAGGTCCGCCCGGAACTCGTCCAGCCCGCGGCCCTCGAAATACCCTGCCGCCCAAAACCGGACGGCCGTCCCCAAGAGGACGGCCGCACCGCCGTACAGGAAGGAGGCCGGCGTCGGCTGGGACCAGGCCACGATGACGAAGACCACCGGGAGCGGCAGGAGCCCCCGCAGGCGAAAGAGTGTGGCCGGGTCCAGCACGCCGTGAGCCCCGGCGCGCGCTGGGCTCACCGGCAAATTCCCCGCTCCGCGCTGCGGAGGAACCTGAGGAAGTGGTCGATCTCTTCGATCCCCGGCAGCTCCCGCTCCATCCGTTCGATGGCTTGCGAGACGTTGAGACCCGAGCGATACAGAATCTTGTACGCCCGCTGGATCTCCATGCGCACTTCAGGCGAAAGGCCGTTTCGCCGCAGGCCGACGATGTTCACGCCGTACAGCTTCGGCGGGTTCCCCGTCACCAGCACGTACGGCGGCACGTCCTTGTTGATCATGCTGTGGGCGCCGATCATGGCCATGCGGCCGATCTTGGTAAACTGGTGAATCCCGCAGAGGCCGCCGATGTTCACCCGGTCTTCGATGACCACGTGCCCGCCGATGCCGGAAGCGTGGGCGATGACGATGTGATTGCCCATCTGGACGTCGTGCGCCACGTGGACGTACGACATGATGAGGTTGTTGTTGCCGATGCGGGTTTCGCCTCCGCCGTGCTCGGTGCCCCGGCTGATGGTGGCGTACTCCCGGATGATGTTGTTGTCGCCGATGGTGAGGTAGGTCCTCTCGCCTTTGTACTTCAAATCCTGCGGGTCGTTGCCGATCACGGCGCCGGCGTAGATCTTGTTGTTCTTGCCGATCGTGGTGGGCCCCTCGATCACCGCATGGGGGCCGATGCGGGTCCCGTCGCCGATGACCACGTTGTCGCCGATGATCGCGTAAGGGCCGACCTCCACCCCCACCCCCAGCTGCGCATTGGGGGAAACGATCGCGGTGGGGTGGATCTTGGTGTGCATCGGGATGACTTTGCTGCGCTCTGTGGTGCGTTCCTTAGGCTCCATTGCTCTCGTCGCCCCTCTACCCTTCGAAACGGCGACGCAAGGCACCGTTTCTTCAAAAAGTCTCGATTCCAAACTTTCCGTCCAACCACTCCATCGGCAAAACGCCCGCCGGGCTTCACTCCACCTTCACTTCGTCGACCCACGTGAACAGGAGCTCGGCTTCGGCCACCACTTTGCCGTCTACCCAGGCCACGCTCTCGATCTTGCCCATGTTCCCCCGGACGCGGGCGACCGTGGTCTCGATCTCCAGCCGGTCCCCCGGGGTGACGGGCCGGCGAAACCGCGCCTTTTCCACCCCGGCCAGCAGGGGGATCTTTTCCGGCTGCTCCTCCCCCCCGCTCAATGCGATGCCGCCTACTTGCGCCATGGCCTCGAGGATCAAGACGCCCGGCATGATGGGTTGCCCCGGATAGTGGCCGGGGAAGTACGGTTCGTTGACGCTGACGCACTTGACGGCCACCGCCCGCTGCCCGGGCTCCACGTGGAGAATGCGGTCCACCATGAGCATGGGGTAGCGGTGCGGCAAGCGTCGAAAAATCTCAAACGCCTCCTGGCTCAAAGCCCAAAGCCTCCCCGCGGTGCCCCAAACCCGCCAAAGCCCGTCTACATCGGCGTTTGCACGCCCTTCCTCAGGTTCGTCCCCATTGTAAACTCGGAGGTATAAGGTGTCAAGGATAGGATTATGGCAGGCGGGTTTCGTCACCGTTCGAGAAAATTTCAGGCGATCCGCATCTCGGACGAGTCGCCGACGTTGAGCCGGGTGTAGTTTCCGGTCACCACCGCCCGCTCGCCGATGATCGAATCCGACAGCAAGATGTTCTCCACCAGCGCCCCCTGGTTGATGATGGAACCCCGCACCACGGACCGGGACACCACGGCGCCCGCGGCGACGGAGACGTATGGGCCGATGATGCTCTGCGTCACCTTGGCGCTGGGATCGATGTAGACCGGCGGGATGAGAATGGCGTCTCCCGCCGCCGGAAGGGGCTCGCCCGCCCGCTGTTCCAGCAGCCGCCGGTTGGTCTCCAGCAGGCTCTCGGGGCTGCCGCAGTCGAGCCACTCCTCTATCGGGAACGGGACGATCTCTTCGCCCTCGTCCACCATCACCTGCAGCGCGTCGGTCAGCTGGATTTCCCCCCGGGTGCGGACGCCCGAGGCGACCACCTGCTCCAGCGCCCGGAAGAGGCGCCCGCTGTCCCTGAGATAGTACACCCCCACGATGGCCAGGTCGCTGGGGGGATCCGCCGGCTTTTCCACCAGGCGCAC
The DNA here is from genome assembly GCA_002919235.1 of Clostridia bacterium. Classification (GTDB taxonomy): domain Bacteria; phylum Bacillota; class Limnochordia; order DTU080; family RSA5; genus RSA5. The sequence continues at coordinate 10,782 of PKEX01000040.1, read as the reverse complement.
GATGCGCCCCTGCTCCACCTCGACCACGCCAAACCGGCGGGGGTCGTCCACCCGGAAGACGCCCAGCGCGCTGGTGCCCTTCGCCAGCGGGGCCTTAAGATCCGCCTGAAAAACGGTATCCCCCAGGACGATCAGGACGGGTTCGGGGACCTCCACGGCCTCCCGCGCCACGTAGATGGCGTGGCCCAGCCCCTTGGGCTCCTCCTGGACCACCACGTGGAGGCGCAGGTCGTACGTCTCCCTCACGTACTCCACGATCTTGGAACCCAGGTGGCCGACGACCAGCACCACTTCATCGACGCCCACCGGGATCAGCGTGTCCAAGATGTGGCCCAGGATCGGCTTTCCCGCGACGTGCACCAATGCCTTGGGAGTCGTGTGCGTGTGAGGCCTCAGCCGGCTTCCGATGCCGGCCACAGGCAAGATGGCTTTCACTGCTTCACGCCCTTTGCATCTCGAGGTGCCGGGCCGCGATGGCCCGGGCCAACTGGTTGTTGATGTGGTGCCCTGAGCGGACCGCGACGATGTGCGCGTGCACGTACCCCGAGAGATAAAGGTCGCCGATGATGTCGAGGATCTTGTGGCGGACTGGCTCGTCCGGGTAGCGGAGCGGCGTCAGCACGTCGTCCTCGCTGAGGACCACGGCCATATCCATCGTCGCCCCCAGGGCGAGGCCCCGCTCTTGGAGGGCCTTCACTTCCGAAAGCCAGCCGATGGTGCGGGCAGCTGCGATCTCGTCGCAAAAGGTCTCCGGATCGATCTCAAACTCGGCGAACTGATCGCTCAGCACCGGGTGACGGTGGTCGTTGGTGAACGTGGCGCTCACCTTGAAACCGTCGTAAGGGAGGGCCACCGCCAGCCGGCTGCCCTCCCTCACCCAGATGGGCGTTTCGATCCGGATCACGTCCCGGGGCGCTTCCAGTTCGACGGGGCCCGCCTCTTCCAGCATCTTGACGAAGTGAGCCGCGCTCCCGTCGGCGATGGGGATCTCGGGACCGTCCACCTCGATCACGGCGTTGTCGATCCCAAGTCCCCGCAGGGCGGCCAGCAGATGCTCCACCGTCGAGACTTCGGCCGCCCCGTCCCGCAGCGTGGTGCACCGGTCGGTGCGATACACGTTGTGGGCCGCCGCCTTCACCTGCGGGGCTCCGGCGAGATCGACGCGGCGAAACACGATCCCCGCGTTCGCCCCCGCCGGCATGATCCGCACGGTGTTCACCGTGCCCGTGTGAATCGCCGGCCCGGTATAAGCCACCTCACGGCTGATCGTCCACTGGTTCATCAACTGGTTACCGTTCCCTTCTATATCCAGGCCAAGGCCGATGGCCTTTCCGGCGGACGATGGACACTTCTGGAACGAGGGGAGCCATTCCTTCCCCGCCGGCTCAAGACTTGCTGGTACAGCCCGGCGTAGCGCATCTCGTACACCTTGCGCAGCCGCCGGGCGACCGGCGCCTCCGAACGGAACAGCACCTCGCGGGGTTCGCCCTCCGCCACGATCTTGCCCTGGTCCATCAAGGCCATCCGGTCGGCCACTTCCAGCGCGAAGGGGATCTCGTGCGTGACGACGATCATCGCCGTCTCGTCGGACGCGGCGAGCCCGGCCATGATCGCAAGCACCTCGTCCACCAGCACCGGATCCAGCGCCGACGTGGGTTCGTCCCACAAGATCAGCGAGGGCCTCTGGGCCAGGGTCCGCGCAATGGCCACTCTCTGGCGCTCGCCGCCGCTCATCGCGGCAGGATGCGCCGCCGCCTGGTGGACGAGGCCCACCCGCTCCAGCGCGTCCCGGGCCCGGGAAAACGCCTCCTCCCGGGACAAGCCGGCCATCAGCGGCCCCAGGGCCACGTTCTCCAGCGCCGTGAGATGCGGGATCAGGTTGAAGTGCTGGAAGACAAAGCCCACTTTGCGGCGGTAGGCCCGCAGCGCCTCGCCTTCCAGGTCCAGCACGGATTGGCCCATGAACACGATGTCGCCCGCGTCGGGCCGGACCAGGCGCTGGATGCACCGGAGGAGCGTCGACTTGCCGCACCCGCTGGGGCCGAGCAGCGCCAGGGTCTCGCCGGGCGCGAGATCCAGATCGATCCCGTCCAGCGCGATCCGCTGGCCGTACCGTTTCGTAAGCCGGCGAACGTGCAGCATCGACTCCCTCCTCCCTCGAGACCCTCTCACATCAAACCCTCTCACACCGGCGCCGCCGGGGAAGCGACCGCCGTCACACCGCCGCGGCGGCCCAGCCTCCGCCCCGGCCGGTTCAGCCAGTACAGAAGGCCCGGGCGTCCCTGCGGCACCACCACTTCTCGCAGGATGTCCCGCTCGGCCACGCCCAGGCTGACCGCGGCGTGGACCACCTCGCGCTCCACCGGCGCGCACCGCTCCGAAGCCAGCGCGAACAGCGCGCCGCAGAGCCCTCCTCCCAGCGGCACCATCCAGGATCCTGAAAGGGGGTCCGCACCGGATGCCAACCACACCGCACCCCAGTAGGCGGCGGCTCCAAAGAGGCCGCCTGCCAGGGACAGGGCCGCCGCGGCCAGAGCCGGGCTCTCGCCGTCGATCTCCGCCAGCCGCCGGGCAAAGCTGGCCAAGGGCGCCACGTCAAAGAGGAGGACCAGCGCCAGCACCAGGAGACTGACCAGGATCGTTACCACCTGCCGCAGGCCGGCGAGAAGCTGGAGCACTGCGGTGCGGGCGTCGGGCTGCACCACCCCGGCGCTGCGGGCGAACACCCTGGCCGACGGGCCTGCCGCCTCCTGCACGGCCGCCAGCGCCTGCCGGGGGTCGGGGGCTCCCCGGATCAGGAGCGACACCCGGGCCGTCCCTTCCTGGCTCTGGGCCAAGAGCGCGTCCAGCGCATCGAGGATCTCCTGCACCTGCCCGGGTTCGATGCCCGGCACCGCCGCGGAAAGCTGCCGGAGAGAGTGGGCCGCCGCCTCCAGATCCAGCTCCCGCCAGCGTTCCAGTGCTTCCTCCACGGCCTGGATCCCGGCGCGCAGCGCTTCGCTGTCCACGGCAGGCCCGGGAAGTGCTGCTTCCCCGCCGCCGAGGCGCTGCACCAGCTGCTGGAGGAGGAGAGCCACCAGGATGTCGCCTGCGTCGCCCTGGGCCGCCGCCCCCCGGAGCGCCTCCGCAACCTGGGCGACCCTAGCTTCCAGCGCCTCCACCTCGTCGACGGCCCGGCGAAACACGTCCAGGACGTATGCGAGGCCTTCCTCCCCCGCGGCGTCCCCTCCGGCCGCGGCCGCTTCAATCTGGTCCGCCAAGCGGAGCAGGTCCTCGCGGAGCGCGGGAAGGTCCATGGAGCTCAGGCCGGCGATGATCCCGCGCGCCCGCTCGAGAGCGGCTTGCGGACCTTCGCTGCCCTCGCCGGCGGCCAGCGGCACGGCCCGCACGCCCGGCCCGCTGGCCTCCAACAGGGAAATCATCTCGGCCAGCAGCGCCTCCCGCGCTCCCTCGCTGACGGCTACGGGAAGCTGCACTTCGGCGATGACCTGCTCCTCTACCAGGGCTTCCAAGGCTTCTTGGACGGCGGCGGCTTCTCCCGGTGAACGGAGGACGGCCCACACGGTGGAGCCGCTGGAGAAGGCAAAGGCCACCCCGGAAGCGGCCCGCGCGCCCGCCGCGAGCTCGTCCCGGAGCGCCGGGTGGACGTCTTTGATCACCACGGCGGGTTCAACGATGTAGGTGATGCCGTCAAATCCGGGAAGATCGCCGAGAGTTTGGGGAAGGGACTCGAGGCCGCTCTGGTTCCGGTGCGCCTCGGGAAGGCCGATGACCACGTTGAGGCGGCCCGCCAGGGTGGGCGCTTCCTTCCACGTGTAGCCGGGATAGAGCGACGCCAGCCGCTCGTCCAGCGCCCGCAGCGCCGCCTCGCCCGCCTCCTGCTTGAGATGGACGATGGCGTCGTACTCGCCGGGGGCGCCGACGAGCCCGGTCACCGCCCGGGAAAAATACGCCTCGACCAGCCGGCTGGCGCCGCCCGCGAGCATCCCGCCCAGCAGGACGGCAGAGATGAACAGTGCGAGAAGGTCGCGCCAAAGTCCTGAACCCAGCAGCGTGCGCACGAGCGCTCCCCCCTTTCCCGCTGCGCACCTCGATTGTAGCACAGCGTGACGGGGGGAACCGCCGCCAACTCCTGCCCGCCTCGCCGGGCGGGCGGAACCGGTGCCAAAATAATGCGGGGCCGGCGTCAATCCTCACCGAAAACCAGCTCCGCCGGGCCCACCAGCCCCTCGAATTCGAGGACGCCGCTCTCCGACCGGTAGACGGCCCGCTCGGCCTGGACGCGGGCGCCGCGCTCGTTGGTCCAGCGGACGTTGCCGATGAACTCGTACACGTCCTCCCCCACATCGGCGTCGAGGCGGTCGGCGACGAACCGTTGATCCCGGTAGACGATCTCCACCGGCCCCGGAGCGATGAGCCGCTCCGCCTCCGCATTCCACCGCACTTCCTGAGTCTCAAAGCGGAGGCCGTCCTTGTTGACAAAGACGACGTCGCCCTGGAGCACCAGGTCGCTCCCGGGCTCGCGCCAGACGCCCCGGGCGGCTTCGAAGCGAAGGGCCTCCTGGCCGTCCCGGTACAAGAGGCCGTCGCGGACCCGGATCAAGTGGACCACCCGCTCGTCCTTCTCGCCCCGGGTCTCCTCGATGGCGTCGGCCGCCAGGGACCACTGCCGCCCGCCCCGGTGCAGCCCCACGAGCCGGGGCGAGACAAAGCGGATCACGGGCTCGCCGGCCTCCTCGACCCCGGCCGGCGCCCGGTCCAGCCACCGGACCCCGGCCACGGCGGCCAGGACGGCGACGGCCGCCAGGATCAGCCAGCGCTGAAGCTTGGGCCGCTGCACCCGCCTTCCCCCTCACTCCAAGAGGTCCGAAAACGCGTCCGCGCCAAAGAGCATCCGGTCGCGGCTCGCCCCGATCCGCACCCCCGACCACGGCAGGGCGGTGATCCGGTATTCGAGCCACACCGCCTCATCCACCGGGTCGTAGCGCAGCCCGACCTGCCGGCACCCCAGATCCCGGACCAGGGACGCCTCACCCGCGGCGATCTGGCCGGCGATGTGGTTGTAGATCGCCGAATAGTCCAGCCGCCAGCCCGCGAGGTGGACGGAGACCGATCCCTGGATCCGGTCGAATTCCTGCCGCACCATATCGTAGCGGGCCGCCCCGGTCACAGTCCAGCCGGGCGCGGGCCGCAGGGTCACACTGCCCGCGGCGTAGGTCGGCCGCTGGTCCACCAGGGAGTACGCGCCTTGAAGGTTCACTGCCGCCCGGTCGCCCGCCCGGTAGGAGAGGTTCCCCACGACGTCCAGCGGCCGGCCGTTCATGAAGTCGTACCCGCTGGAGAGGCTCAGTCCCGCCCGGGCGGTGAGGTACTGCAGCCTCGCGGTGATCCGCTCCTGCTCGCTGACGGTATCGACGTAGCGGAAAGGCGACGGGTCGCCGAACGCCTGCCGGTAGGAGTAGATCCCCAGCAGCGACCAGTGCCGGCCCAGCGAGAGGCGGTACTGGTGATCCGCTGAGAGGATCCACCGCCGCTCGCCCGTGGAGTACGTCCGCTGCTCGGCGCCCGCGCGGTAATTCAGCGATCCCCAGCCTCCCAGGGAGAGCGTGGCCGGCTTGAGACGCAGCGCCGCCGTGCTCCGCTGGGCGGCCACCCTCTCGTAGGCCCCGCCCGCCCGGCGCGTCTCGGCGAAGCTCCCGTACCCCACCGCCGCCTCCACCGGAAAACCAGAGGAGACCAGCCGCTGCAGGTCCAGCGTCAAGGTGGCTTCGGGCATGCGCTCGATGTACGTCCACGCCGGGGTGGCCGTCTCGCCGGCGGTGAGGAGCGCGCTGTGCGCCCGGCGCTCCACGTCCAGCTGCAGGGTGTACGGACCGCTCCGGTAGGTGCCGCCGGCCCGGTAGGCCTGCGTGTCCTTGATCCAGTCGCTGCCGATCCGCTCCGCGAAGGTATCGAGCTCCAGGCGCCACGAGAGACTCCCGCTCCGCCCCGTATGATCCAGCTCGCCCCGGGACGCGACCTTTTCAGCGCTTCCCCATTCGGCGCTGCCGGTCCACCCCAGGCGGGTGGATGTACCGGGGGTCTGGTGTTCCAATCCGGCGGAGAGCTGGGCCTTGCGGTCTTCACCGCCGTCCTCTCCCGCCTCAGTCAGGTATCCCGCCTCGAGGGAAGCCCGGAGCCGGTCGCTGACGGGAAAGGACTCCTTGAGGCTGAAGGCCAGGTCGTCGTGGCCCGTTTGGCGGTTGGCCAGGCGGTACGCGGTAAAGCTCCCCGTGCTGCCCGGGCGGTCGCGATAGGTGTGCCGCACCCCGGTCCCGATCCCCCGGAACTGGCTGACGTCCAGCACGGCTTCGCCGTAGCCGTCGCCGGGGCCGTCGTAGCCGAAAGTGAACCGGACATACCAGCCGTCCTCGCTGTTGTGCCCGATCTCGGGCAGCTCCAGCTGCGACTTGCGGTCCTCTCTCAGTGAAATGGAGACGTAGGGCCAGTAAAAGAGGGTGATCCCGCTCTCGACGAACCGCACGTTGCGGACGACGATGCGCTCTCCGGGATAGATGTCGATGCGGCGGCTTTGCAGGTAATACCCGGGCGATTCCGGCGGCAGGCACGTGGTGAGCCGCCCGTCGTACACCACCGCGCTCCCCCGGCTGAATTCGATCTGCCGGCCCAGGAGGTAGACGGGATCGGCGGCGCCTTCCACGAGATAGCTCACCTTGGCCTCCTCCAAGACACCGGAGGCGGTGGCCAGGTCGTAGGTGAGCGCGGCGGCGTTCACCCGGTCGCCGCCTTGGATCATCACCACGTTGCCTTCGAAGTAGACCAGGTCCCGGTCGACGTCGTACCGCAGTCGCTCGGCCCGCACCTCGACGTCGCCCTGGACCAGGCGGACCCCGCCGGTGGCCACCCAGTCGTCCCCGGCGTAGCTCAGCACGCCGTCCGCGGTGATCCAGGCCCGCTCGGCGGCATAAGCGGGAACGGGAAGGCATGTCCCCAGCGCGAGCAGCAGTGCCGCGACGGCGATGGAAATGAGCCCAAACGGGAATCGACTGGCCGGCATCGTCAACGTCCATTCCCTCCTGTGGCGCCTCCCTCTCCTTCCACGAGCGCCGGAGCCTCCCCTTGTGGCACAATCTTCACGCCCGCTCCGCCGCATTAGATCCGGTCGGCACGGTAGAGGAGCGCCAGCCCACCCGCGGCGTACACCAAGTTTGCGGTCCACGCCGCGAGCCAGGGTTGGACGATGCCGTTTCCTCCCAGGGAGCGGAAGAGCGACGCCAGGACGTAGTACGCCAGGGCCAGCACGATGCTGGCCACCACGCCGAACATCCGGCCGCTGCGAGCCGCCCGGATCGACAGCGGCGCCCCCACCAGGGCCCACATGAACCCGGCCAACGGCAGCGCCGCCTTGGCGTGATAGTCCACCTCAAGGCGCTTTACGTCCAGGCCGCTCCGCTTGAAAAGGCGGATGTGCTCCCCCAGCTCCTTGCGGGTCATCTCGTCCGTGGTCCTCTGGTTGCCGAGATACACCTCGAGGGATTCAGCCATGGGGTAGGAGAGGCTTTCAAACCAGTACTCCTCCACGGTGAATCCCTCTTCGTCGAACCGGCGCCGCACGCCCTCCTCCAGGAACCAGACCCGCTCTTCATAGCGGCCGCGAGCCGCCGCGATGATCTCGGGGAACGGCCCGTTCCCCAGCTGGTAGATGAGGATGTGGGTCATGGTGCGGCTGCGGCGGTCGACCTTGTCTACGTAGAAGACCCGGTCGTCGCCGCCCTTGAAAAAGATCCCTTCCTGGACGGCGGGCAGGGGATCCCGGAAGAGCGCCCGCCGAAACAGAGTCTCCGCCCGGTGATTGCTGGCCGGAACCACCCACTCGTTCAGGAAAAAGCAGGCGGCGCTGACCAGCGCGGCCAAGAGGAGGATGGGCGCGGCCACCTTGCGGAAGGGGGTGCCCGTGCTCAGGAGGACCGTGAGCTCGCTGTCTTTCGCCAGCCGCCCCAGGGAGAGGAGGGTGCCGAAGAGGACGGCGATGGGCAGGGTGAGGACCACCACCCCGGGCAGGCGGTAGACCAGCATGAGGGCGACGGTCTTGACCTCCATCTTCTTGTCGACGATCAAGTCCGTCAGCTCGAACAGCATGCCTCCCAGCAGCATGACCGTGACCCCGAAGACCGCCGCCAGAAAGGGCCCGGCAAACTCCCGGGCTGCGTACCGGTGAACGATACGCATCCTCAAGCGATCCGTCCCCTCCCCAAGGTGTCGTCCGCACCGGGCGGTTCCGCCGGCTTCCGGAACGGCCGTCTACCCAATTGCCCGGCCGCCGGATCTAAAAGCGCACGCGGAACGAGATCCCGCCCACCAGCTCTTCCAGGTCCACCAGGGCCACGTCGGCAGAGACCAGCGGGGAAAAGACCAGCCGCACCCCGGCGTTGACGCCGCGCGGCGTCACTTCCGCCATCGCCGTGGTCGCCGGCGCCAAGCCCCGGCCGGTGGTGGTGTTCACCACCAGCGCCACGCCGGCGAAGACCCCCTCCAAATCGCCCGCTCCCAGGCCCAGGTGGGCCCGCACCCGGGGCGCCAGCCGCTTGCTCACCACCACGTAGCTCTGACCCGTTTCAAATCCCACGGCCACCGCGGGCTCCGACGCTGTCTCTTCGAAGATCGCACCCTTGATCACGATGCCGAAGTCCGAGGTGCTGCTCTTTCGCATGTTGTTGACGCCGATCTCGATCCGGTCGAAGATGCCGTACGTGAACGAGCCTCCCAGCCGGCCGTCCTTGTACCGCACGGCGAACTCCGCATCCCCGGGAGCCAGCGTGTCCGCGGAAGGCACCAGGATGAGCCCGCTGGCACCCGTCTCCGTCCCGGCGCGCGCCGGGGACGCCCCGAAGACCAGCAGCGCGGCCAGGGCGAAGATCAGCGATGTCCACTGTTGCCTCTTCACCGAGCGTTTCGCCATGACGGCGACCTCCCTGCACGACAGTCTCGACCCCCGACACCGGGGGCTGCGCACGAAAAAAGGGAGCCTTTGCCCCCTCCAAGTGCGGCATGCCTCCGGTGTCCCCTCGAGTAGAGCACAAGTTCGACGGGCGCCGGCGATCTCCTTCGCCTGGCGCATTCTGGCAAACCGGCTAGTCCAGGCTTCCCTTGGCCGGCATCTCCTCTTCGAGGCTGGCCAGCCGGGCCTCGAGCGACTCGAGCTGCCGCCGCAGCTGCGAAAGGTGTTCCAGCGCCTCGGGGAGCTTTTGAGTGGCCGCGATCACCCGCATGTTCTCCCGGTGCGGCCTTGCGGGAAAGCCGGAGACGAACGAGCGGGGCGGAAGGTCGCGCGCCACCAGCCCCCGGGCCGCCACCACGCTGTCGTGGCCCACCGTGAGGTGTCCCGCCACTCCCGACTGCCCGGCCAGGGTGACCCGGTCTTCCAGCCGGGAGCTCCCCGCGATCCCGGCCATGGAGACGATGAGGCAGTCCTCGCCTACCTCCACGTTGTGCCCTACCTGGACCAGGTTGTCGATCTTGGTGCCCCGGCCGATCCGGGTGGCCCCGCAGACGCCCCGGTCGACGGTGGTGTTAGCCCCGATCTCCACGTCGTCCTCGATCACTACGGTCCCGATGTGCGGCACTTTCCGGTGCTTGCCGCCCACCGTGACGTACCCGAACCCGTCGCTGCCGATGACCGCCCCCGGGTGGATGATCACCCTCTTGCCGATCTGGACCCGGTCGAGCACGGTGACGCGGGGATGAAGGTAGCTTCCCTCCCCGATGACGCAGTCCCGCCCGACGACGACGCCGGGACAGAGGACCGCGCCGTCGCCGATCACGGTCCCGTCGCCCACCACCACGTAGGCTTGGATCGAGACGTTCTTGCCCAGCGTGACGCCCTTGCCGATCACCGCCGTCTCGTGGACCCCGGCGGGCTCCTCCTTCTTGGGCGCCAGCGCCTCGAGCACCATCGCCCACGCGAGGCGGGGATTGGCCACCCGCAGGGTCGGCGCGTCCAGCTCCGGGGCGTCCATGGGGACGATGATGCACCCCGCCCGGGACGAGCGGGCAAGATCCAGATACCGCTTTTCCGCGGCGAACGTGATCTCGCCGGGACCGGCCTTGTCCACCGTGGCCGCCCCCGTGATCTCCAGGTCGGCCGGGCCGTGAAGCTCCCCGCCGACGAGGCGGGCGATCTCCCCCAGTCGCAGCATGCTTCCGACTTCCCTTCCCTAGGAATCTCCCTGCGCCGCGCAGGCAGCGGGGCCCGCCCGCGGCAAAAGCCGGGCCGGACGTTAGTCTTTCCCGCTACTGGATCACTCCCAGCCGCCGCAAGACAGCCCCGGTGAGGTCGACACCGCCCCATACCACCGCGGACTGGTCGACCACGACGCTGACGCCGGCCTCCGCCGCTGCGGCGGCCAGGGCCTGGTCGATGTCGCCGATGAGCTGGTCGATGCCCATCTCCTCTTCATAGCGGGCCAGCCTCTCCTCGTACTCCTGGAACAGCGCCAGCTTCGCCTCTTCGTCCAGTCTGGCCGCGATCCGGTCAAACTCCTCCTGCAGCCGGTCGCGCTCGGCCAGGACCGCGGCGATGGCCTCTCCTGCATAGCTCCGCAGGACCAGGTCGCGGTCGATGAACCCCACCGGGCTTTGCGTCTGGGCCGAAAGCGGCGACCGGTCCCCCGCCAGGGAAACGGCCACCGCCGCGGCGGCCAGCGCCACCAGTAGGTACAGCCAGGATTTTTTCAAAGACAGATCCATCCGAACTCGCTCCTCATCTCTTCACGCAAAGTAGGG
>PKEX01000018.1 GCA_002919235.1 Clostridia bacterium | reverse complement strand
CTCCCCGCCCGGCCGAAGCCGGATGCTGCCGCCAAGAGAGCAAAGACGGGCGGCGAGGCGGCCCCGGGCCGGGGCGCCCCGCCGCCGGGCGTCCACAGGCGCGTGCCTGACCCGGCCGTCCGGATCCGCCGGCCGGATCAGCGGAAGGGATAGGCGAAGATGAGACCGCCGTCGGTCCACTGGCGGTTGAGGCCGCGCGGGATGCCCAGCGGGCCCAAGTTGCGCTCGTAAATCTCGCCGTAGTTGCCCACCGCCTGGATCACCCGGACCGCCCACTGGTCGTCCAGGCCCAGCATGGGGCCGAGCCCGCCCTCCTTGCCGAGGAAGCGGTTGACTTCGGGGTTGTCGGACTCAAACGTCGCCACGTTGGCCTGGGTGATGCCGTACTCCTCGGCGAAGAAGGTGGCGTTCACCACCCACTTGACGATGTCGAACCACTGGTCGTCGCCGTGGCGGACGGCGGGGCCCAGCGGCTCCTTGGAGATGGTGGCCTCCAGGATCACGTGGGCGTCAGGGTCGGCCATGACGGCGCGGCGGCTGGCCAGCTGCGACTTGTCGCTGGTCACCGCGTCGCAGCGGCCTTGCTCGTACGCGTTGTACACGGTGTCGACCTCGTCGAAGACCACCGCGGTGAAGGGGATCCCGCGGGCCCGCATGGTGTCGGCCAGGTTCAGCTCGGTGGTGGTCCCCCGGGTGACGCAGATGGAGGCGCCCGCCAGGTCTTCCAGCTCGACGATGCCCAGGTCCGCCCGGACCATGAAGCCCTGGCCGTCATAGAAGGTGGTCGGGGCGAAGTTGGCCGTCCACTCGGTGTCGCGGTTCAGCGTCCACGTGGTGTTGCGGATCAAGACGTCCACCTCGCCGGTCTGGATGGCCGGCTGCCGTTGGGCGGCGGAGAGAGGGACAAACTCCACGGCGTCGCCGCTTCCCAGGACCGCCGCGGCGATGGCGCGGCAGAAGTCGACGTCAAAGCCGCTCCAGTTGCCGTCCGAGTCGATGAAGCCAAAGCCGGGCAGCGCGTTGTTGACGCCGCAGATCAACCGGCCGCGCGCCTGCACGCGCTCCAGGGTCTGGCCGTGGGCGACGGCGGAAACCGCCAAGACCAGCAGCGCCACGGTGAGGATGAGACAGGCTCGACGCTTCACTGAACCACTCCCCCTCATTTGAATAATGCGGTAATTCCCGCGTTTCTCGAAGAGAGGGGCAGTTCCTGCCTTAAGCTCAAAACTCGGACAGTTCCAACCGGGAAAGGAGCGGGCCGATGTCCTGGCGGGAGCGCTCCAGCCGGTGGAAAAAGGAGGGCCGCGCCAGCAGGGCGTCCAGGTCGTTCAGGGTGAAGCGGGAGGGGTCATCCAGCGACTCCAGCTCCGCCCAGTCGAAGGGCGCGGAGACCGGCGCGCCGGGAAGGGGCCGGGCGGAGAAAGCGGCGACGATGGTCTTTCCCGGTAGATTCTGCAGGTGATCGACGTAGACTCGCGGGCCCCGGTGTTTCACCCGGCGTTCGTCGGTGGCCTTGTCGGGGAGGGCGCGGGCGATCACCCGGGCGATGTAGCCCGCCAGCGCCCGGCTGGCCGCGTAGCTGTACTTGGGCTGGAGGGGCACGTACACGTGGATCCCCGTCGCTCCCGAAAGCTTGGGAAACCCGGCAAGGCCCAGGTGCTCCAGGACCTCCCGCACCGCCCCGGCCACCTGCTTGACGTCGTCGAAGGTGGCGCCTTCCGCCGGGTCGAGGTCGATGACGCAGTAGTCGGGGCGGCCGGGCGAGGCGGCGCGCGACATCCACGGGTGGAACTCGATGGCCGCCTGGTTGGCCAGCCAGATCAAGTCCGCAGGCTCCCGGGGCACGATGTAGCGGGTCACCTTGCCGGTCTCCGGCGACGTCACGGCGTAGGTTTCGATCCACTCCGGAGCGTAGTCCGGGCAGTCTTTTTGGTAAAAGCCCGGGGCGCCGACGCCGTCGGGGTAGCGGGTGACGGTGAGCGGCCTTCCTTCCAGCTGGGGAAGGAGCAGGTGGGCGACGGTGTGGATGTAGTGAATGTAGTCGGCCTTGGTGATGCCGCTCTCGGGCCAGAGAGGCTTGTCGAGGTTGGTCAGCTCGACCTCGCGCCGGCCGACCCGGACCCGGTGCGCGGTCTTGGCCATCCTGGATCCCTCGCCAGTTCGTGTTCGAGCCGGCAGGCCTCAGGCTCTTTGTCGCTGCGAAAGCCCCGAAACGCCGGGTGGCGCAGGCGTCCGGTTCCCGTCAGCGCCAGGTACTCCACGGTGCAGACCAGCCTGGGCTCGACCCAGACCGCCTCGCCCGCCGCGTCCTGCGGCGGCTCCGCGAAGGGGCATTTCGCCGTGACCATGCGCTCCAAGGCCTGCCGGGCGAGGCGGTTCTCTCGCTCCGTGAAGCCCGAGCCGGCGTGGCCCACGCAGCGCAAGTGGCCCGCGGCGTCATAAAGGCCCAGGACCAGGCTCTTCACCCCCAGCCTGCCCTTGGGCACGAAGCCTCCCACGACGCAGTCGGCTTCGCGGACGTTCCGCACTTTGATCCAGTGGCGGGAGCGGGCTCCCGGCCGGTAAGGGCTGTCCAGCTCCTTGGCCACCATCCCTTCCAGGCCGCGGGCCTTCACGGCCTCGAAGAAGGCGATGCCGGATCCGGTGACGCCCCGGGCCAGGAGGAGCCTTTCGGACGGCTCCACCGCCGCGGCCAGGCGTTCGAGGCGCGCGCGGAGCGGCGTGTCGAAGAGATCTTCACCGTCCAAGTGCAGCGCGTCGAAGGCGATGTAGACGGCGGGCTCACGCCGGCTGGCGCCGGCGATGGCCCGGGGGTCGCTGAGGGCGATGCGGCGGCGGGCGCGGTCGAAGTCCGGCTCGCCCCCGGGGCCCGGGACGATGATCTCCCCGTCCAGCACGGCGGCGCGGGCCCGCACGGACTCCTTTGCCGTCTCCAGCTCGGGAAAGCGGGGAAGCAGCGGCGCCAAGCTCCGGCTTTCGAGCCAAAAGGCGCCGCGGTCGAGGTAGGCCAGGGCGCGGATCCCGTCCCACTTCACCTCGAAGCGATGGCGCTCCGAGTCGAAGGGCGGGCCTGCGACGGCCAGCATGGGTTTGAGGCCCCGGGGCAGGGTCACGACCGGGACCCAACTTCCTCGGGCGCCTTGGCCTTCCGGGCGGCCCGGAGGCGGCCCGCGGGTTCGCCCGGCGAGGAGCCGTTGGTCGCCGCCCCCTGCTTTCGTGGGGCGGTGGCCCGGAGCGAAGCTTCGAGCGCTTCCATCAAGTCGACCACCTTGCCCGCAGCGGGCGGGGCGGCCGGGGCTTCGAGCCCTTCGCCCTGGATCTTTTTCTCAATGGCCGAAAGCAGCGCCTCGCGGTAGTGGTCTCGGTATTTTCCGGGATCGAAGGGCTCGGTGAGGTTGTCGATGAGCTGGACGGCCATGGCCACCTCCCGCTCGGAGAGCTCCGGCTCCGCAGCGATGCCGTCGAGCCGCTCCGCCGGGCGGATCTCGTCGGGGTAGTACATGGTTTCCATCACCAGGGCCTGGCCGTACACCCGCACGCAGGCCAGCGCCTCGCGAGAGCGGATGGCCACTTTGGCGATGGCCACGCGGCCCTTCTCCCGCATGGCCCGCCGGAGCAGGGCGTAGGCCTTTTCGGCCCCTTCGTCCGGCTCCAGGTAGTAGCTCTTGTCGTAGTAAAGGGGGTCGATCTCCGACAGGTCGACGAAGTCGAGGATCGCCACCTGCCGGGAGGTGGGAAGCGGCAGGTTCTCAAAGTCCTCCTCTTCCATGAGGACGTAGCGGTTGCGGTCGTACGCGTACCCCCGCACGATCTCGTCTTGGCTCACCTCGCGGCCGCAGTGGGGGCAGACCTTTTGGTACTTGATGGGGGTCCGGCACGCCCGGTGCAGCAGGTTGAAGCGGACGCTTTTCTCCTCAGTGGCGGCGTAGAGCCGGACCGGGATGTTGACGAGGCCGAAGCTGATGGATCCCTTCCACAGGCTGCGCACCACGGGCACCTCCCGGCCTTAGCCTCTCCCAACGGGGCGCAGGTCAACCGCAGGCCGCGCCCGAGTCGCCGAGACGGCCTCCGCTACAGGGGAAAGGCCCCGATTGACCGGGCTGCCCGGGGTGGAGTATACTAGGAGAGCCCCGGCGGGCACTGCGCGCGGAGGGTTAGCTCAGCTGGTTAGAGCGCATGCCTTACAAGCATGAGGCCACTGGTTCGAGTCCAGTACCCTCCACCAGCCGGTTCCGGCAGGCGGTCCGGGGCGGCCGGCTGCGGCGCCCCGGAAAACCCGTTCTTGACATGCCTGCTGAGCATGTGTTATGATTTCAAATGCCAGTGCTGACCTGGAGCCGTGGTGTAGTCGGTTAACACGCCGGCCTGTCACGCCGGAGATCGCGGGTTCGAGTCCCGTCGGTTCCGCCACGGGGACCAACCGGTCTCGGTTGGTCCCCCTTCTCTCGCACATCCGGCTCGCCTTGCGGCGAGCGGCCGCACGGCTTCGCGGACAGGTAGCTCAGTTGGTAGAGCACAGGACTGAAAATCCTGGTGTCGCCGGTTCGATTCCGGCCCTGTCCACCAGCGGCATCACCCTCCGCAAAGCCTCTTGCGGAGGGTTCTTTTTTGTCCCGCTGCGTGGTCCCGAAGGGCAGGGGGGAGAATGGGGATGTTGAGGCGCCGCCGTTCGTCCTGGATTCTGATCTCGGTCCGCTGGGAGCGGACCAAACGCCTCTGGGTGCCGGTGCCCGTCTGGGCGGTGGCGGAGTTCTTGCGAGGCGCCGGGATCCTGCTCTGGTGCGTCCCGGGGCTCGCCCGCCTGGCCGGGCATTCGGGGCAAGAGGCCCTAAAGGGACTGAACCGGGCCTTGTGGAAAGACCTGGTGGCCGCGGCCTACGAGGCGGTAGAGACCTTGAGGCGCTGCGGGCCGTTTACCCTCGTGGAAGTGTCGGACGGCGAGACCGCCGTCTCCGTGCGGCTGGTTTGATTTCAAGCCGGATCCCGGCGAGGGAAGGCGAGGGAGAAAGAGCGGTGGCCGTGATCGATCTCGAGACCTTCGAGGAGATGGCGAACCGGCTCTACGACGAGATTCCTCCTGCGCTGCTCGAGGGGCTCAACGGGGGGATCCTCATCAGCCAAGAGGCGCGCCAGGACGACCCGGATCTTCCCGACGTCTACATCCTGGGCGAGTACATTGACGATCCGTACGGCCTCGGAAACTACATCGTCCTGTATTACGGCTCTTTCTGCCAGGTGCTGAAGGACGAGCCGGCCGAGGTATGGGAAGACGAGCTCTGGGAGACGATGCTGCACGAGCTGCGGCACCACATCGAGCTGCGGGCCGGCGTCTACGACCTGGAGCTCGAGGACCTGCGGCAGCTGGAGGAGTTCCGCCGCCAGCTGGGCCTGGGCTCCCGGGAGGACGCCGGGGACGACCCGGCGGACCGGTGGGACGAGGAAGACCTGGACGAGTGGGACGAGCCGGAGGAGCCGGAGGAGCCCGGCGAGCCGGGCGAAGAGGAGGTTCCCCGCCGAGGGCGGGAGAGCGGCCGCCGGTAGGGACCGCAGGGACCGGGTGGAAGCCTCCGCCAACACTGGGCGGGATCGGGACCGGGGCGCGTGAAAAAGGGTCTTGCCAACCCCGAGTGAGCTTGCTATAATGGCAAGTGCCACGGGGAGATTCCCCGGGAGACATCATGCGGGCGTAGCTCAGTTGGTAGAGCACAACCTTGCCATGGTTGGGGTCGCGAGTTCGAGTCTCGTCGCCCGCTCCACTACGCTAAAGCTCGATGGCGGCCTCAGGCCGCATCGTTGTCATATCAGGTTTTAGCGTTGACGAGGCGGCATAGCCAAGCGGCTAAGGCGGAGGTCTGCAAAACCTCTATTCCCCAGTTCGAATCTGGGTGCCGCCTCCATCTTTTGTACATGGCTTGAGTGGGGAAGTAGATCAGTTGGTTAGATCGTCACGTTGACATCGTGAAGGTCGGGGGTTCGAGTCCCTCCTTCCCCACCAGCGAAAAGGCCCTTCGGAAGTGACATTCCGAAGGGCCTTTCTTATTGTCTCTTCGGGCCAACATCACGTCTTTACGTGTCCCTGCGCGCGCTTTTAGTCTTGTCGTGCGAAGGGAAGTCGTTCCTGTTACGATCCCGGCCACTTCATCGAGGTGTGGAGCCTCCGCGGAGAATCGAGGCGCGACGCAGGATAAACGGATGCCCTGCCAGAGCCGATGGATACAGTGAAGCACCTGCTCACAGGGGCTGCTTGTCCAACGGCTTCGAAGGCGGGGGTTCGTCCAGGGTGGCAGAGATCATCGATTTGGAAGAGGAACGGAGAAAGCGTCGCCGCACGCTGGTGGAATGCCAAGGCTGCGGCAGGGTGCTGTTGTCCAAAGAAGCCCGGCTCTTTGCCGACGACGCGGAGCTCTTCGTCCTTTGCCACGATTGCCGGCTGGAGTACGAGGACCGCGAGCTTTTCCAGTGCGAATGCGGGCGTGAGGTCCTGTTTCTTTACCACCATCCCAGGCTCGACCGCTCCCTCTGCGCCGTGTGCTGGAACGCCGCACAGGGAACCGGGCCCGAGCGCCGCTGAGCCGCGACGGCGTTCATCCCGCACTCTCGTATAAGGCCTCCTTCGCCGTTCATATACTACGCGTATCCCGCCCGGTGCGCGGAAAAGGCGCCCGGCGGTAGGGCGGAGGAGGATGACGCTTGCCTCGGATCACGGTGGGCGAACCGGCGGATCACAGCGGCCTTTGGCCTCGGCTTGAGCGGGAGGCCCGCCTGCTGCAGGAACTCGGCCTCGCCGTGGAGCTGACCCGGTGCGAAGAGGCGGGCCGCGCCTTTTACACCCTGGAGGTGCGGGACGATCGAGGCGATGCCGGGGACACGGCCGAACTCCTCCGGGTCTGCGTCGCCCTGGCCGTCAGCGAGACCGTGCTGCAAGAGATCGAGCCGCGGGTGCTGGAGGAGATCGTGCAAAAGATGCGGCCCGCCTTTTCCCGCACCGAGCGGGACCAGGTCCTCGAACGCGCGCGCCGGCTGGCCTCGGGGCTGGAAGCGGACGCGTCCTCCGAGCGCCGCCGCGTGATGGAGCGTGCCGCCGCGTATCTCGGGGAGCACAGCCTCCTGCTGGTCGACGGCTTCGTCCGCTTCCGCCTGAGGGAGTACTGCGACGAGCTGATGGACTGCGTCCGGCAGGCCGTGGACGACCACGAGTTCGAAAAGGAGCGGATCGAGTTTATCGCCCTGCTCAAAGACTTCGTGGACGGCCGGCCGGAAGGGGTGCGGGAGGTCCACGTCCTGCCCAGCGAGAACCAGCCCTTCCGCCTGGTGGACCCCAGCGGCTTTCCCGTTGAGACCAGTTACCTCCACGACTTCGCCTGGGAGCTGGCGGACGACGGGCCAGTGGACATGGAAGAGCTCCTCATCGCCACCCTGGTCTCGCTGGCTCCGGGGAAGGTCGTCTGCCACCGGCCGATCCAAACCCAGGATGTGCCGCTGGTGCAGGGCGTGTTCCAGGACCGGGTCGCCTACTGCTCCGGCTGTCCCTTGTGCCAGGGGCCGGCGACGCCCACGGCGCGGCCCCGCGTCCGCTAGTCCTCGAGCCGCAGGGACAAGCTTGCCACGGGATCCCTCCGGACGATAGGAGCCGGGGGCGCCGCCGTCGAAGCTGCCGAGAAGCATTGGGGAGGAGGAAGACCGCCCATGCGCTCGGAGTGGATCCTCTTGCCGGCGGCCGGGGCGCTGATCGGCTGGTTCACCAACTTCATCGCCGTGCGGATGCTCTTTCGCCCCAAGAGACCGGTAAAGCTCTTCGGGCGCTGGGTGCTGCAAGGGGTGCTGCCCCGCCGCCAGGCGGAGCTGGCCCGGGTGGTGGGGGAGACGGTGGAGCGGGACCTCTTGCCCGTGGACGAACTGGTGGACGCCCTGGATGTGGCAGGCTACCAAGACGAAGTGGTGGACGCGGTAGCCGGGCATGTGGCCCGGAGGATTGAAGAAAACCTGCCCGACTTCCTCCCGGTCCACGTGAAGCGGGCCATCAGCGCCTATGCCCGCAAAGTGGTGGACAAGGAGGCGGCGGCGGTGATGGAAGAGGTGGCCGGGCGCATCAAGGAGCGGGTGCGGCGCGACGTGAAGCTGGGACAGCTGGTCCGGGAGAAGATGAGCAGCTTCGACACGGACCGGCTGGAACAAGTGGTCATCCGGGTCGCAGCCGCGGAGCTGAAGGCCATCGAAGTCCTCGGCGGCGTGCTGGGGCTCACGATCGGCGTGGCCCAGGCGGCCCTGCTTTCCGTCCTCTAAGGATTCCCATCGCTTCCGCACAGCGTGGCTCAGGTTCTCCGGCCTGGACAGGCAGGACTGTGCCGGTTCGGAGGTAGAATGTGTGATGTCAAGGATCGCGCTCCAGGGCGCGGAGCACGCTGTTGGAGTGAGGCGACGGCTTTGGAGGAACTCTTCTTGCGCATCGCGGGCCCCCACCCGGTCTGGCAGGGCCTTGTGGGCGGGATCGTCATCGCCGCCTTGAACCTCCTGGGGGCTCTCACCGTCATGCTGGTGCGAAAACCCTCTGAACGTTTCCTCAATGCCAGCCTGGGGTTTTCCGCCGGGGTGATGCTGGCGGCCAGCTTCACCAGCTTGATCCTGCCCGGGATCGAGCTGGCGGGAGTGGTCCCGGTGCTGGTGGGACTCGTCCTCGGGGCGCTGGCCCTCGATCTCGCCGACCAGTGGATCCCCCACCTCCACGTGGCCTTGACCGGCCACCCGTCCGCCGGGGAACAGGCGGCCGCTGCCCAAGACCCGGAGCGGCGCGGCGGCCGGGCCGCCGCGGTCCTCCTCTTCATCGTGGCCATCACCTTGCACAACCTGCCCGAGGGGCTGGCGGTGGGGGTGGGGTTTGGTTCGGGCAACATCAGCCAAGCCCTCTCCCTCATGTGGGCCATCGGCCTGCAGAACATTCCCGAAGGGCTGGCGGTGGCATTTACCGCGCTGCAGGCCGGCTACGGCCGCCGCTTCTACGCGGCGTACACGGGAATCCGGGCAGGCCTGGTGGAGATCCCCCTCGCGGTCCTGGGCGCCTGGGCGGTGAGCCTGGCGCAGCCAATTTTGCCGTACGCCATGGGCTTTGCCGCCGGGGCCATGCTCTTCGTCATCAGCGACGAGATCATCCCGGAGACCCACGCCCGGGGCGACGAGCGGCTGGCCACCTTTGGGACCATCCTCGGCCTGGTGGTCATGCTCTACCTGGACGTGACCCTGGGGTGATGCCTGCTCCGGCCGGTCACCCGTCCTTTTCTCCCCCGAGCCGGCGGTATGCGGCCTTGTAAAGCTCCACCGCCACCCAGGGCGTCACCACCGCCAGGAGCAGGAGCTCAAGGTCCCATCCCGTCAGCGGCACGACGTCGAAGAAGGGCGCCAGGAAAGGAATGGCCAGGACGGCCACCTGGAGCGCGGCGGACGCCAGGACGGCCAGCAGCAGGGGCCGGTTGGAGAACCAGCCGATCTGGAACAGGCTGGCGTGCGTCGAGCGCACGTTAAAGCTGTGGGCCAGCTGCGTGAAGGCCAGCGTCGCGAAGGCCAAGGTCCGGGCCTCGGCGGGGGTCGTGCGGGCGAGCGCCCATGCGTAGACGCCCAGGGTCAAGAGGCCGAGGAGGCAGCCCTGCCAGACCATCTGGACGCCCAAGCCCCCGCTGAAAATGCTCTCTCTGGGCTTGCGCGGCCGCTGCTGCATCACCCCGGGTTCGGCCGGTTCGAGGCCCAGGGCCAGTGCGGGAAGGCCGTCGGTGACCAGGTTGATCCAGAGGACCTGGATCGGGGTGAGAGGAGCTCCCAGGCCCAGGGCGATCCCCAGGAAGATGGCGACGATTTCCCCGATGTTGCACGAGAGCAGGTAGTGAATGGCCTTGCGGATGTTGGCGTAGATGACCCGCCCCTCCCGCACGGCCGAGACGATGGTGGCGTAGTTGTCGTCGGCCAGCACCATGTCGGCCGCGGCCCGGGAGACGTCGGTGCCGGTGATGCCCATGGCGCACCCGATGTCCGCGCCTCGTAAAGCCGGAGCGTCGTTGACGCCGTCGCCCGTCACCGCCACCACGGCCCCGTTGGCTTTGAGCGCCCGCACGATGCGGAGCTTGTGCTCGGGGCTCACCCGGGCGAAGACGGAGACCGTGCGAACCTTTTCCTTGAGGGTCTCGTCGTCCATCGCGTCCAGCTCCCGGCCGGAGACCACCTGCACTTGTTGACCTGGCTCCACCAGGCCCAAGCGAGCGGCGATCGCGGCGGCGGTGGCCCCGTGGTCGCCGGTGACCATGATGGTGCGGATGCCAGCGCGCTTCGCCTCCCGGATGCTCTCCGCCGCCTCGGGGCGGGGCGGGTCGATCATCCCCACCAGCCCCACGAAAATGAGCTCCTGCTCCGCCGCCTCGGCGTCCAGGGGTTCAGGCACCCCGGGCCAGCCGCGGCAGGCGACGGCCAGGACCCGGAGCGCCTGGGCCGCCAGCCGCTGGTTGGCTTCGGCGATGCGGGAGCGGTCCGCGTCCGCCAGCGGGCGCACCCCGCCGGGAGAGAGCAGGAACCGGCACCGCTCCAGCACCACGTCGGGCGCGCCCTTGGTCCACGCGACGATGGTTCCCAGCCGGGCGACGCCGGGCGCCCACTTTTCCGCGCCGGGGCCCGGGCGGTGGAAGGTGGTCATGCGCTTGCGATCGGAATCGAAGGGGAGCTCCGCCACCCGGGGGAAGGCTTCGTTTAGAGCTGCGAGGTGGACTCCCAGGCGCCGGGCCACCTCCAGCAGGGCGGTCTCCGTGGGATCGCCTACGGGCCTTACGATGCCGTCCTCTTCCTCCAGGCGGCTGTCGTTGGCCAGCGCCGCGCCGGCCACCAGCCAGGCGGCGCCGGCGGGAAGCTCCCCGGGCGCGGCCGCCGGATGGCCGCGCTCGACCTCAACGCCGCTCTGGGCGGAGGCCGCGGCCTCCGCAGCGCCCTCGGAAAGGTCCATCTCCCCCGCAGGCGTCACCAGGTGCGTGACGGTCATGCGGTTGAGCGTCAGCGTGCCGGTCTTGTCCGACGCGATGACCGTGGCCGTCCCCAGGGTCTCCACGGCCGGCAGCCGGCGGATGATGGCCCGCCGGGCCGCCATCCGCTGGACGCCCAGGGCCAGCACGATGGTGACGATGGCCGGGAGCCCCTCGGGAATGGCAGCCACCGCGAGGCTGATGGCCATGAGCAGCATATCCAGCACGGACTCACCGCGCCAAACCCCAAAGAAGAAGACCAGGAGCACCAGGATCCCCGCGGCGGCGCCCAAGGTGCGGCCCACCTCGCCCATGCGGCGCTGCAGGGGCGTCGGTTCCTGGGGCTCCGCCGCCAGCAGGCCGGCGATCTGGCCCAGGGCGGTCTTCATTCCCGTGGCATAGACCACCGCCCGGCCGCGGCCGTACGCGATGGTGGTGCCGTTGAAGATCAGGTTGCTGAAGTCTCCCAGGCCGTGGACCTTCTCGGGATCCAGGGGCTCGGCGCGCTTTTCCACCGGTTCGGACTCGCCCGTGAGGGCGGATTCGTCTGCCCGGAGCGAAGCGGTCTCCACGAGACGCGCGTCCGCGGGGACGCGGTCTCCCGCTTCCACCAGGATGACGTCGCCGGGAACCAGTTCTTCGGCGGGAATCTCCCGCACGCGGCCGTCCCTTAGCACCCTGCAGGCGGGCGCGCCCATGCGCTTCAGGGCAGCCAGCGAGGCTTCGGCCCGCTGCTCCTGCGCCGCGCCCAGCAGGGCGTTGAGGACGACGATGGCCAGGATGACGACCACGTCCGCCCATTCGCCGAGCACCGCGGAGAGGAGTGCGGCGCCGAGGAGGATGAGGACCAGGGGTTCGGCGACCTGGTCCCCCACCATCTGCAGGAAACTGCGGCCGGGAGCTTCCGCCAGGCGGTTTGGACCGTGGGCTTCCAGCCGGCGGGCCGCCTCCCCGGGCGCCAAGCCGCGATCCAGCGCGACGCCGAGCTCCCGGGCGACTGCGTCGACACGGGCCGCGGCCCAGCGGAGGTGCTCTCCCATTCTTCCCCGTTCACTCTTGAGGGGCTGTGTGGACGGAGCGCCCAACCTGGATCCTCCTCGTTGGAAGTGTGAAGCTGTCGACGGCCGGCCATCCTGCCAAGGCCAGGAAGGTTCCCGGTGATACACGCTTTCACCGCCTGCGGCGGCGGCACCTGCAGCAGGCCTTTGACGGAGTCTTCGCCAACGCCGCGCTGACTGCCGGGCCCGGTCCTGGCCGCGCCCGCTCTTGACAGCGGCTGGGCGGGAGGATACCATAATGTCACACCGATAGGTCGCACCGGAGTGCCGCTTTCCAGCCATCGCTTGCGGCGGCTCCGGGGCCTTGCGGAAAGCGCGATGACGGGGCCGAGTAGTCCGAGGCGGGAGCCTCAAGAGACGGGAGGCCGGCGGCTGAAAGCCTCCCGGGCGTCCCACGGGCGAAAACCTCCCCCGATGCGGCAGCTCGAAACCGCCCGCCGGGCGGGAGTAGACGCTGACGGAGCGGACCGTTATCTCCGCCGACGAGTGGGCGGCGGCGCGCGCCGGTGCGGCGGCGCTGCGGCGGCCGCCAAGATGGGTGGAACCGCGAGAGAGTTGATCTCGTCCCATTGGGGGCGAGATTTTCTTTTTGTCCAAGGAGTGGCAAGAGAGCGAGGAGGTCAGGCCATGGCTGCCATCAACGTGACGCTTCCCGACGGATCCGTGAAGCAGGTGCCGCAGGGGACGACGCCTTACGAGATCGCGGAGCAGATCGGGCCGAAGCTGGCCAAGGCGGCCGTCGCCGCCAAGGTGGACGGCAAAGTGACGGACCTGAAGCGCCCGCTCGATCGCGACGTGGCGCTGGAGATCGTCACCGTCGATTCCCCGGAAGGGCTTGAGGTGCTCCGGCACAGCACCGCGCACCTGATGGCCCAGGCGATTCGCCGGCTTTATCCCGGGACCAAGCTGGCCATCGGGCCGGTGGTCGGCGAGCGCTTTTACTACGACATCGACTGCCCCAAGAGCTTGACGGTGGAGGACTTCCCGGCCATCGAGGCCGAGATGGCCAAGATCGTCAAGGAGAACTGGGAGATCCGGCGCGAGGAGATCAGCAAGGCGGACGCGGAAGCGCTCTTTCGAGAAATGGACGAGCCCTTCAAGCTCGAGATCCTCGAAGGCCTTCAGGACGGGGAGATCTCCCTCTACCGGCAGGGCGAGTTCGTCGACCTGTGCCGGGGGCCGCACGTGCCCACCACGGGGTACATCAAAGCGTTCAAGCTGCTCTCGGTGGCCGGGGCGTACTGGCGGGGCGACAGCAGCCGGCCCATGCTGCAGCGCATCTACGGGACGGCCTTCCCCAAGCAGAGCGAGCTGGAAGCGTACCTCCAGCGGCTTGAGGAGGCGGCCCGCCGGGACCACCGGCGGCTGGGCCCGGCCCTGGGGCTGTTCTCGTTCCACGAGGAGTCGCCGGGCTTCGCCTACTGGCATCCCAAGGGACAGATCCTCTACCGGACGCTGGAGAACTTCTCCCGGGAGCTGCAGGAGGCCAGGGGCTACCAGGAGGTGGCGACGCCGTGGATTTCCCGGTCGCAGCTGTGGGAGCAGTCGGGCCACTGGGAGCACTACCGGGAGAACATGTTCCGCATGGAGTACGAAGGGGAGTCCCTCGCGGTCAAACCGATGAACTGCCCCAACCACTGCCTCATGTATAAGGAGCAGACCCGCTCGTACCGGGACCTGCCGATCCGCTTCGCGGAGTACGGCCCGCTCTCCCGTTACGAGCTTTCGGGCACGCTGCACGGCTTGATGAGGGTGCGGGGCTTCCACCAGGACGACGCCCACCTCTACGTGCGGGAGGATCAGATCGAGCAGGAGATCTTCGGCGTGCTGGAGCTCTTCGATGTCGTCTACTCGACGCTGGGGCTCAAGTACAGCATCAAGCTGTCGACGCGGCCTGAGAAGTTCCTGGGGACCGTCGAGACCTGGGACCGGGCGGAACAGGCGCTCATGCGGGCCCTGGAGAAGGCGGGGCGGCCCTACGAAATCAACCCGGGCGACGGCGCCTTCTACGGGCCGAAGCTGGACATCTACGTCACCGACGCCCTGGAGCGGGTGTGGCAGTGCGCCACGGTGCAGCTGGACTACCAGCTGCCGGAGCGGTTCGACCTCACCTACGTGGATGCCGACGGCAGCCACAAGCGGCCGGTGATGATCCACCGGGCCATCTTCGGGTCGCTGGAGCGGTTTATCGGGATCCTGGTCGAGCACTTCGCCGGAGCGTTCCCCACGTGGCTCGCCCCGGTGCAGGCCCGGGTGATCCCGGTGGGGATCAACTACTTCGAATACGCCTACGGCGTGGCGGAAAAGCTGAAGCGGATGGGCATCCGGGTCGAGGTGGACAGCCGCAACGAGAAGGTGGGGTACAAGATCCGCGACGCCCAGCTGCAGAAGATCCCGTACATGCTGGTGGTGGGGGAGAAGGAAGCCGCGAGCGGCACGGTGGCGGTGCGGCATCGAAGCCGCGGCGACCTGGGCGCGCAGGACGTGGAGGCCTTCGGCCGCGCCGTGGCCGACGAGATCGCCCGCCGGGCGCTGGATTAGAGCCCGCCGCGCGGGAGGCTTTGTTGACACGAAGGCTCAGGCTGTGGTACGCTAAGCGCGGTCGTGTGCGCGCACCGAGTGTGCGTACGTAACCGAATAGTGACGAGATGTGAGGAAGCCGCTGGTCAAGCAGAAGCCCCGCTTCTCACCTCGCAGCGCCGCCGGGCTGCTCGCGAGGTTTGCCGGCTGACCCGGAGTGGGACAATCCGGTTTGCCTTTCATGGGCTCATGAAAGGAGCGGAGGGGCAGGTCCGTCGGCCTGCCCTTTTCTGGTTTGCTTCCCGCATCGCGCCGCCCGCCGCCACACGACACGGATTCGCGTGGATTCCGGTCCGGAAGACGCCGGGCTCCGCCGGGCGTCCCGGGGGGAGAGATCTTCGGAGGTGGTATCCGATTAGCCGCGAATGGCGTGTCAACTACGAGATCCGCGCGAGGGAAGTCCGCGTGATCGGCCCCGACGGCGAGCAGCTGGGTGTCATGCCGATCCGGGAGGCCTTGCGCGTGGCTGAGGAAGCCGATCTCGACCTGGTGGAAGTCGCCCCGCAGTCCAAGCCGCCCGTCTGCCGGCTGATGGATTTCGGCCGCTTCAAGTACGAGCAGTCGAAGCGGGACCGCGAGGCGCGCAAGAAGCAGAAGGCGTCGGTCATCAAGGAGCTGCGCCTGAGCCCCAAGACCGATCGCCACGATATCGAAGTGAAGGTGAAGAGCGCTGAGCGCTTCTTGCGGGACGGCGACCGGGTCAAGATCAACGTGCGCTTCCGCGGGCGGGAGATCGTCCACTCCGATCTGGTGCGCGATCGTTTGATGCAGATGGCCGCGGCCCTCGCAGAAGTAGGGGACGTCGAGCGCCCACCGTACCTTGAGGGACGGCAGATGGCGATGGTGCTCGCGCCCAAAAAGACGTCCGGCAAGGACGGCGGCTCCCGCAAGAACGGCGCCGCCTCCGGCCCTTCGGACGGGGAGGTCATGGTGAATGCCCAAACTCAAGACGCATAAGGGATCGGCCAAGCGGTTCCGGGTAACGGCCAGCGGCCGTGTGTTTGCGCAGAAGTCCAACCGCCGCCACAACCTCGAAAAGAAGTCGCCGAAGCGGAAGCGGGGTCTCCGCAAGCCCGCCGAGCTGAGCCCCGGCGATTCGCGGCGGGTGCACAGGCTCCTTCCGTACGCCTAGTAGAATCGATCGGGGAGGTATTTCGAGGTGCCAAGAGCCAAGGGCGGCGTCGTCACCCGGCGCCGGCATAAGAAGATTCTCAAGCTGGCCAAAGGATACTGGGGCCGCAAGAGCAAGATCTTCCGGCCTGCCAACCAGCAGGTGATGAAGTCTTTGATGTACGCCTACCGCGACCGGAGGACCCGCAAGCGGCAGTTCCGCCGCCTGTGGATCACCCGGATCAACGCGGCGGCGCGGCAGCACGGCCTTTCGTACAGCCGCTTCATGTCGGGGCTGCGCAAGGCCGGGGTCGAGGTGAACCGCAAAGTCCTGGCGGACCTGGCGGTCCGGGACGGCGAGGCGTTCAACCAGCTGGTGGCCATCGCCAAGGAGCATCAGTGATCGGCGTCCACAACCCGAAAGTGAAGTTGGCCGCGTCGCTCGCGGTGCGCAAGTACCGCGAGCAGCACGGCCTTCTTTTGTTGGAAGGGGAGCGGCTGATCCGCCAGTCGCTCGCCTTCGGCGCCCGGCTGGAGTATGCGCTGGCCAGGGTGGACGAGGTGCCCGGAGCGCTGCTGGCGGAGCTGGAAGCCGCCGGCGTGGAGGTGCTTCCCGCCGGGCCCGAGGTGATCCGGAAGGTGGCGTCAACCCAGACGCCGCAAGCCATCGTGGCGGTGGCGAAGGCCGTCCCCGAGGACGCGGTCGACCTGGAGTCGGCGCCGGCGCTGATCGTACTGGACCGGATCCAGGATCCGGGCAACCTGGGGACGATCCTGCGGGCCGCGGCGGCCGTAGGCCTTCCGGGGGCGCTCCTCACGGCGGGGACGGTGGACCCCAAGAATCCCAAGGCCCTCCGGGCATCGGCGGGGGCCTATTTCCGACTGCCGCTCACGGCCGGGTGGGCGCCGGGGGAGGCTGCGGAGAGGCTCCGGGAAGCGGGGTTCCGGCTGGTGGCTGCCGACGTCGAGGGCGGTACCGACGCCTTTGCCTTCGATTGGCGGGGGAAGTGGGCCCTGGTAGTGGGCAACGAGGGCAACGGCCTGGATCCCGCCTTCGCGCCGGCGGAGCGGGTCACCCTGCCCATGCCGGGAGGGATCGAGTCGCTCAACGTGAGCGTCGCCGCCGCCGTCCTCCTTTACGAAGCGTACCGCCAGCGGCGGGGCGGGTAAGGCGCGGCGAAAGGGGCCGCCGCCGGCACGGCTTGTCCGGCCCGCCGAGCCTGTGCTATACTTTGGGATACACGCGGGCCTTGGGGGGTTCCCAGGCCTCACAGCTTCTATTGTCATGAACGGCAATGAAGAGGAGAAGTAGGCCGATCCCGCCGTTCTACAGGGAAAAAGCCGCCGTAGACTGAGAGCGCTTTGGACGGCGCCGGCCGAAAGTTCGCCTCGGAGCTGCCGGCTGAAGGCTGCGCGGGCGCAAGGGCCCGGGCAGCTGTGTAGGCTGGGCCGGGCACTGCGCCCGTTATGCGCGAAGAGGGGGCCGTTCGCCGTGAACGGCCAACCAGGGTGGTACCGCGGAAGCGCGCCTTTCGTCCCTAAGGGGTCGAGGCGCGCTTTTTCGTTTGCATCGGGGCTTGCATGGGATCGGAGGTGTGTCACACGTGGCACGGCAGTCGCTGCAGGAGGAGATGACGGCGCTGCGGGAGAGGGCTCTCGCCGCGATCCAGGCGGCGGGCGACGCGAAGAGCCTGGAGGAGGCGCGGGTGGAGTTCCTCGGGAAAAAGGGCGTCCTGACGCAGCTCTTGAGAGGCATGGGCGAGCTGCCGCCCGAGGAGCGTCCCGCGGTGGGCAAATGGGTGAACGCCCTCCGGGACGAGCTGGCGGAGGCCCTCGAGGCCCGGCGCCGGCAGCTGGAGCAGGCGGCGCTCGCGGCGCGCCTTGCGGAAGAGGCTGTGGACGTCACGCTGCCCGGCAAGCGTCCTGCCCGGGGCAGCTTGCACCCGCTGACGCGCGTGCTCCGGGAGATGCTGGACGTCTTCACCGGGCTGGGGTTCGAAGTGGTGGAGGGGCCCGAAGTGGAGACGGACTACTACAACTTCGAGGCGCTCAACATCCCCCGGCACCATCCGGCCCGGGACATGCAAGACACCTTTTACATCACCGAAAACATCCTGCTCCGGACGCAGACGTCGCCGGTGCAGATCCGAACCATGGAGAGCCGCCGTCCTCCGGTGAAGATCGTCGCGCCGGGGAAGGTGTACCGGGTGGACGAAGCGGACGCCACGCACTCGCCCATGTTTCACCAGATCGAGGGGCTCTTGATCGACAAGGGCGTGACCATGGCCGACCTCAAGGGCACCTTGACGGCGGTGGCTCACGCGCTCTTCGGCGAGGACCGGGGCGTCCGGTTCCGGCCCAGTTATTTCCCGTTCACCGAGCCCAGCGCCGAAGTGGACATCGAGTGCGGCATCTGCCGGGGCCAGGGCTGCCGCTTCTGCGGCGGGGAAGGGTGGCTCGAGATCCTGGGGTGCGGCATGGTCCACCCCAACGTCCTCCGGATGGTGAACTACGATCCCGAGGAGGTCGGGGGCTTCGCCTTCGGCATGGGCATCGAGCGCGTCGCCCTTCTCAAGTACGGCATCGAGGATATCCGCCTGCTCTTTGAGAGCGACATGCGCTTCTTGCAGCAGTTCTAGGCGGGAGCACTTCCGGCCGGCAGCACGAGGGAGGTTGACGTTTCGCCATGCTGGTCCCTCTTTCATGGCTTAAAGAATATGTGGACATCCCCTGGGACGTGCACGAGCTGGCTCGCCGGCTCATCAACGCCGGGGCCAAGGTGGAGGCGGTGCACACCCTCGAGCACGACTACTCGGGGGTGGTGGTGGGCCGGATCACCGGCGCCGAACCGCACCCGGAGGCCGAGGGGCTCACGGTCTGCCGGGTCGATGTCGGCGGCCGCACCGTCCAGTCGGTGACGGGCGCGACCAACGCCCGCCCCGGGATGCTGGTACCCGTGGCGCTGGCGGGGGCGTCGCTGCCCGGCCTGGGCGGCCCGGTGCGGGAGACCCCCGTGCGGGGGGTGCTTTCCGAGGCCGTCCTGTGCTCCGAGCGGGAGCTCGGGATCTCGGACGATCACTCCGGCCTCATGGAGCTCCCCGGCGAGCTCTCGCCGGGCGAGGGCGTGGCCTCCGCGCTGGGGCTCGACGAGGCGACGCTGGAGTTTGAGGTGTATGCCAACCGGCCCGACCACCTTTCCGTCTACGGCATCGCCCGGGAAGCCGCGGCGCTCACCGGCGGCCTGCTGCGGCCCCCCGAGGCGGAGGTCCGCGAGGCGGCGCAGCCGGTCCACGAGGCGGCGCAGGTGGAGGTGCGCGACCCGGACCTCTGCCCTCGCTACATCGCCCGGGTGATCCGGGGGGTGAAGATCGGCCCGTCCCCGGCCTGGATGGCCCGGCGCCTGCGGGCGGCGGGCATGCGGCCCATCAACAACGTGGTGGACGTGACCAACTACGTCATGCTGGAACTGGGCCAGCCGCTCCACGCCTTCGACTACCACCGGCTCGCCGGGCGGCGGATCGTCGTCCGCCGGGCGAGGGAAGGGGAGACCCTCCGGACCCTCGACGGCGTGCTGCGGCAGCTCGACCCGGACATGCTGCTCATCTGCGACGCGGAGCGCCCGGTGGCCATCGCCGGCGTCATGGGCGGCGAAGACTCGGAGGTGACGCCGGAGACCACCGACATCCTCTTGGAGTCGGCGTCGTTCCACCCGGTGAGCATCCGCAGGACGGCCAAGCGCCTGGGCATGCGGACGGAGGCGTCGCACCGGTTCGAGCGGGGCATCGACCCGCACCTGGCCGCCCTGGCGGCCGACCGGGCCGCAAAACTCATCGCCGAGCTGGCCGGCGGCGAGGTGCTCCAAGGCCGGATCGACGCGGCGGCGGAGCTGCCCCGGCCGCGAGAACTCACGCTGAGGCTGCAGCGGGTCAACGGGATGCTGGGCACGGACCTCTCGCCGCAGGAGGTCGAAGGGATTTTAAACAGGCTCGGATTTGAGACCCGGCGGGAGAAGGACGGGGCGTCGCTTCAGGTGGTGGTGCCCACGTTCCGGCGGGACGTGGAGGGGGAAGCGGATCTCATCGAAGAAGTGGCCCGGATCTACGGGTACGACCGGATCCCTGCGACGATCCCCAAGGGCTCCGGCACGCAAGGAGGGCTCAGCCGGCCGCTGCCCGCCGTGGAGCAGGTGAGGACGCTCCTGGCGGAGCGGGGCCTGTGCGAGTCGATCACGTACAGCTTCGTCTCGCCCAAGCTGTTCGACCGGCTGCGGATCCCGGACGGGCACCCGTGGCGCCGGGCCATCCGCCTCGCCAACCCGCTCTCCGAGGACCAAAGCCTCATGCGGACCTCGCTCGTCCCCAGCCTGGTGGAGGCCGCCGCCCTCAACGCCCGCCGGCAGGTGAACGACGTCCGCCTCTTCGAGCTGGGCAAGGTGTACCTCCCTCGAGAGCTGCCTCTCAAAGAGCTGCCGGAAGAGCGCTGGACGGTGGCCCTGGCTCTCATGGGACAGGCACCGGCCCACGTGTGGGGCGAGCCGGCGCGGCCCGTGGATTTCTTCGATCTCAAAGGCCTCGTGGAGACGCTCCTCGAAGAGCTGGGCGCGGCCGGGGAGTTTGTGAAGGCGGAGCACCCCGCGCTCCATCCCGGGCGCACGGCCCAGCTGCTGGTCCAGGGCGCCCCCGCGGGCTGGCTGGGCGAGCTCCATCCGGAGGCGGCGGCCGCGTTTGACCTCAAAGCCCGGCTGTACCTGGCCGAGATCGACCTCGAGCGGGTGCTGGCGGCCGCCGGGCCCAGGGTCCGCTACGCGCCGCTGCCGCGCTACCCCGCCGTCGACCGCGACCTGGCGCTCCTGGTGCCGAAAGCGGTGGCCGCGGCCAAGGTGGAGGAGATCATCCGGCGGGAGGGCGGGCCATACCTTCGGGAAGTGGCGCTCTTTGACGTGTACGAAGGGAAGCAGGTGCCGGAAGGCTACCGGAGCCTGGCCTACTCCATGACGTACCGGGCCGAAGACCGCACCTTGAAGGACGAAGAGGTGAACGAGGCGGTGGCGCGCATCGAAAAGGCGCTCGCCGCCGAGCTGGGGGTCACGATGAGAGGCTGAGCCCCCGAAGGGACACGCCGGAGAGGGACCGGGCCGCGCGGGCGGGGCGGCCCGGACCGGCCGCCGGGGGGCGCAGGGAGTTCCCGGGCGGGCGTGAAATGATCTTCTCCGGAGGGATTTCGATGGCCGCAGAGCGATCTGAGACGCCCTGGGTCAAGGTGCGGGTGCGGATCGACGGCGACGAGCTCGCGATCCGGGGTCAGGGAACCGAGGAGTACGTCCGCGAGCTGGCGCGGATCGTGGACAGCCGCATCGAACGGGTGCGCCGGAGCCATCCCAACTTGCCGAGGCACCACGCGGCCATCCTCGCGTGCATGTACCTGGCGGACGAAGCGTACAAGCTGCGGCAGGAGAACAAGGAGCTGGAGAAGCTCCTGGAGGAGGCCCGGTGAGCGTCTTCGACCTCACGGCCCTGCTGCTGGCGGTGGGTCTCGGCGTGCGGGGCTATGTCAAGGGGCTGTTCCGGGAGGGGCTCGAAGCCGCGTCCGCCCTGGCCGGCGTCTTGCTGGCGTCCCGCACCTACCGGGAGCTGGGCGACTGGGTCACCATCTACACCGGCCTGCCGCTTCACGTGACGCGCCCCGTCATGTATGCCGCCGTCGCCGTCTCGGCGACCGCGATCGGCTTTTTCATCGTCTTTTTGCTCCAGCGGGCCTTTCCCCGCCGGGATCGCTCCAAGCGCCTCGACGGCCTGGGCGGCCTCGTCTTCGGCGCGCTGAAGGGACTTTTCCTCGCGGCGCTGCTGGTGCTTCTCGCGGCGCAGATTCCTTCGGCGGCGCTCACGCGGGCGCTTTACCGCTCGGCGTTCAGCCAGGCCGTCTTCGTCCTAGCCCCTGCGGTCTACCAGCGGATCGGAGACTGATCAGGAGTGAGCGTCCGTGCGCAACCTCGCGGTGGCGCAGATCTTTCATGAAATCGCCGACCTCCTGGAGATCAAGGGAGAGAACCCGTTCAAGATCCGGGCGTACCGCCGCGGCGCCCAAGCCATCTCGCTGCTGCCGGAGGACGTGGCGGAGCTGGTTCAGCGGGGCGAACTGCAGTCGGTCGACGGCATCGGCAAGGCCCTCGCGGCCAAAGTGGAGGAGTGGCTCGCGACGGGTCGGATGGCCTACCACCAGGAGCTCCTGGCGGAGATTCCCCGCGGGCTCATCGACGTGATGAAAGTGCCGGGGATCGGTCCCAAGCTGGCGAAGCGCCTCTACGACGAGCTGGGCGTCGCCAGCCTGGCGGATCTGGCCGAGGCGGTGAAAGCCCAGCGGGTGCGGCAGGTGCGAGGTCTCGGTCCCAAGTCGGAGGAGGCCATCGGCCGGGCGTTGGCGCAGATGGCACAGGTGCGGGAGCGCACGCCCGCCGGCGAGGCGCTGGCCTTGGGCCGGGCGCTCCTCGAGGCGGTGCGCTCGGCGCCGGGGGTCATCCGGGCGGAGCTCGCCGGGAGCCTGCGCCGGATGGCGGAGACCGTGGGCGATCTGGATATCGTCGCGGCCGCGGAGGACAGCGGCCCGGTGATGGAGCGGTTTACCTCGCTGCCCGGCGTCGACGAGGTGCTGGCAAAAGGAGAGACCAAGGCGGCGGTGGTCATCCGGGGGCTCCAGGTGGACCTGCGGGTGGTGCCGCCGGAGTCGTTTGCCGCCGCCCTGCACCATTTCACGGGATCCAAGGAGCATCACGTACGGCTGCGGGAGCTGGCGCAGAAGTTGGGGTACAGCGTCAGCGAGTACGGGGTGAGAGAGCTGGCCACCGGCAGGGTGATCCATCCCGGGAGCGAGGAGGAGCTCTACCGGCTCCTGGGCCTGCCCTACATTCCGCCGGAGCTTCGGGAAGGCCGGGGCGAAATCGAAAAGGCGCTGGCCGGTGAGCTGCCCGAGCTGCTGGTGCCCGGCGACATCCGGGGTGACCTCCACGTCCACTCCACCTGGAGCGACGGCCGCTCCACCTTGGAGGAGATCGCTGCGGCCGCCAAGCGCCTGGGGTACGAGTACGTGGCCATCTGCGACCACTCCCGCTCGCTCAGGATCGCCGGCGGGCTCAGCGCCGCCGGCCTGCGGTGCCAGAAGGAGGCCATCGCCCGGGCCATGGAGGCGGTGCCGGGGGTGCGGCTCCTCAGAGGCGTGGAGGTGGACATCCTCCCCGGCGGCGAGCTCGACCTGGACGATGAGATCCTGGCCGAGCTGGACGTGGTGGTGGCCTCGGTCCACTCGGGGCTGCGGCAGGACCGGGAGCAGCTCACCCGGCGCCTGGTGCGGGCCATCGAACACCCCCACGTGGACATCATCGGCCACCCCACGGGGCGCATCTTGGGCCAGCGGGCCGCGTACGAGGTGGACATCGACCGGGTGATCGAAGCGGCCGCCCGCCACGGGAAAGCGCTGGAGATCAACGCCGCCCCGGACCGGCTGGATCTGGGCGACGTGCTGGCAAAACGGGCGGCCGAGGCCGGCGTGATGCTGGCGGTCAACACCGACGCGCACGATACCCAGCAGCTGGCGGAATTCATGCCCTTCGGCGTCGCGGTGGCGCGCAGGGCGTGGCTCGACGCCGGCCGGGTGCTCAATACCAAGCCGCTGGAGCAGCTCCTGGCCTGGCTTTCCCGGGAGCGTTGACGAAAAGAGGATGGCCTGTGGACCCAAAGGTCTGGGAAAAGCTGGAGTTTGATAAGATCCGCTCGCTCCTCGCGGCGCACGCCAGCTTCTCCGGCGGCAAGAGCCTGGCCGAACAGCTGGAGCCCACCGCCTCGCTGGAGCAGGCGGAGCGGTGGCAGCAGGAGACCGCGGAGGCCCTGGCGCTGCTGGAGCGGCACGGCCCGCCCCCGTTCGGCGGCCTTTCCGACGTGCGCCCGGCGGCCCGGCGGGCCCGGGTCGGCGCCGTCCTCTCGCCGGAGGAGCTCCTGGCCGTGGCCGACGCGGCCCGGGCGCTGGCCGGCCTGCGGGAGTACGTGGCCGCGCACGCCCCTGCGGGCAGCATCCTGGCGGAGCTGGGCTCCGCACTGGGCGATTTCCGCTGGATGGAGCGGGAAGTGCGGCGGTGCATCGACGGGGAAGGCCAGGTGGTGGACAGCGCTTCCGGCGCCCTGGCCGAGATCCGAAACCGCCTCCGCCGGCTGCGGGAGCGGGTGCGGGAGCACCTGGAAGCGCTGGTTCGCTCTCCGAAAGGGCAGCGGTGCCTCCAGGAGCCCATCGTCACCTTGCGCAACGGTCGTTACGTCGTCCCGGTGAAGCAGGAGCACCGCGCGGAGATCCCCGGCATCGTGCACGACCAGTCGGCCAGCGGCGCCACCCTGTTCGTCGAGCCGCTGGCCGCGGTGGAGCTCAACAACGAGATCCGGAAGGTGGAACGCCAGGAAAGCCAGGAGATCGAGCGCATCTTGACCCAGCTCAGCGGCCTCGTAGCCCAGGCCGCCGAAGGGCTCATCGCGTCCGTGGAGGCCGCGGCGGAACTGGACTTCATCTTCGCCAAAGCGCACCTCGCGGCGGAGTGGCGGGCGACCCGGCCCGTGCTGAACGGCCGCGGGGTCATCCGCCTGCGCCGGGCGAGGCATCCCCTGCTCAAAGGGGACGTGGTGCCCATCGACGTCCACCTGGGCGATTCGTTCACCGCGCTGGTGATCACGGGGCCCAACACCGGCGGCAAGACGGTCACGTTGAAGACCATCGGGCTTTTTACGCTCATGGCCCAGGCGGGGCTGCACCTGCCCGCGGCGGAGGGCAGCGAGACCGCGGTCTTCCGCCAGGTGTTCGCCGACATCGGCGACGAGCAGAGCATCGAGCAGAGCCTGAGCACGTTCAGCTCCCACATGAGCAACATCGTGGCGATCCTGAGGCGAGTGGACGAGAATTCGCTGGTCCTCCTGGACGAGCTGGGCGCCGGCACCGATCCGGCCGAAGGGGCGGCGCTGGCCATCGCCCTGCTGGAGCACTTGATCGGCACGGGCTGCCGCACCGTGGCCACCACGCACTACAGCGAGCTCAAGCATTTCGCGTACACGCACCCCAAGGCCCGCAACGCCAGCGTCGAATTCGACGTGGAGAGCCTGCGGCCCACCTACCGGCTGCTGGTGGGCGTCGCCGGCGCGAGCAACGCCTTTGCCATCGCCGAGCGGCTGGGACTGGACCGGGCCATCATCGAGCGGGCGCGAGGGAAGGTCGACGCGGAGCTCCGCCGGGTCGACGAGATGATCCGCTCGGTGGAGCGGGACCGGAGCAGCGCCGAGCGGGAGCGGCGGGAGGCCGAGGAGCTCAGGCGGAGGTACGAGGAGCTGTACCGCCGCTACCACGACGCGTTTGAACGGCTGAAAGCGGCGAGGGAAGCAGTGCTGGACGAGGCGCGGCGGGAGGCCCGCGCCCTGGTGGCACGGGCGCAGCGGGAGGCGGAAGAGCTGCTGGGCCACTTGCGCAAGGCCGGCGCCGGCGCCGAGCTGGAAGCCGCGGCCGCCCAGGCCCGGGCGCGCCTTTCCGAGATCGCCAGGGAAACCGGATCGCCCGGCTCCCCTCCCTCGCCGCGGCAGGGAAGGCCCGTGGATCCCAAGGCCCTGCGGCCGGGGATGCGCGTGCGGGTGCAGAGCCTGGGACAGAGCGCGGAGGTCCTGGACGTGTCGGCGGACGGGAAAGTGACGGTCCAGGTGGGGCCCATGCGGGTGACCGTCCCTGCGGCGGACCTGGCCGTCGACCGCTCTCCCGCCCCGGAGCAGCGCCCCGCCGCAGCTCAGGCCGGGGGGACGCGCCTTGCCTTGGGCAAGGCGGCCGCGATCAAGACCGAGCTGGACCTTCGGGGACTCACCGCCGCCGAAGCCTTGGAAGAGCTGGACAAGTACCTAGACGACGCCCTGCTGGCGGGGCTTTCCACGGCCCGGATCATCCACGGGAAAGGGACCGGGGCCCTCCGGGAGGCCGTGCGGCGCTACCTCGAAGGGCACCCCCGGGTGAGCGGGTTCCGCGATGCCGACCCTGCGCAAGGGGGTACCGGGGTCACCATCGTGGAGCTTTGACGCGCCGTGGGGGCGCCGCTCAGCTGCCGCCGAACCAGCGGCGGAAGATGCTGGGCAGGTTGAACAGGGACGAGCAGCGCTCCGACGTCTCGGTGGGCTGGGTCCCTTCGATGAAGATCTCGTAGATGCGCTCCTCCGGCGGGACGCCCGAGCAGCTTTCGCTCACCAGCTTCCCGTTGGTCGCGTCGATGGCCAGCGGGCCCACGATGCCCGGCGGCCGGGCGAACTCCTCTACCGCCGTCCCCTTCACCACTTCGCTCATGTACCGCTGCCACGTCCGGGAGGCGGTGGCGCTGCCGATCTGCCGCCCGGGATACACCATGGGTTCGTTGTCGTCGTTGCCGATCCAAACCGCGGTGACCAGGCTCGGGGTGTAGCCGACGAACCACGCGTCCGTAAAGGAAGAGGTGGTTCCCGTCTTGCCCGCGGCGGGACGGCCGATGTTGGCGCCCACCCCGGTCCCCCGCTCGATGACGCCCCGCATCATGTCGGTCATGATGTACGCCGTCTCGGGGCTCAACACCAGGCGCCGCTGGGGACGGAACTCGTCGATGACGGTCCCGTCGGGCCCCTCCACCCGCAGGATCGCCAGGGGTGTGGGCAGGATGCCGCCGTTGGCGAACACCGCGTAGGCGGCGGCCATCTCCAGGGGCGTCACGCCGCGGGTGAGGCCGCCCAGGGCGAAGGAGAGCGTGACGTCGTTGAGGCGGCCCGTCTCCGCGAGCGTGGTGATGCCCATCCGCTTGGCGTAGTCGACTGCCGTCTTGGGCCCGATCTCGTCGATGAGCTTGGCGGCGATGACGTTGATGGACTGCTCCAGCGCGGTCCGGAGCGTCACCGGACCGGCGTGGTCGTTCCCGTAGTTCCGCGGCGTCCAGGTCTCCCCGGTGGTGAGGGTAAAGGTGGTGGGCTCGTCCACCAACACGGTGGCGGGCGTGTACTTCTTGCTGTCGATGGCCGCGGCGAAGACGAAGGGTTTCATGGCCGAGCCGGGCTGGCGGACGGCCTGCACGGCCCGGTTGAACTGGTCGCCCCCGCGGCCGCCCACCATGGCCCGGATATACCCGTACTGGGCGTCGAGGGTCACCAGCGCCGCTTGGGGCTGGGCCAGGCCGTTTTCATCCGTCTCCTGGACAGGCACCATGGCTTCGATGGCCTGCTCTGCAGCCTGCTGCATCTCCAGGTCCAGGGTGGTGTAGACCCGCAGGCCGCCCGTGTAGACCATCTGCGCACCGTACCGGTCGATGAGCTGGTCCCGGACGTACGTGACGAAGTACGGCGCGATGGTCTGCGGCCGCCGGCCGTCCTTGAGCTCGATGGGCGTCGCGACGGCTTCTTCATACTGGGGCTGGGTGATGTAGCCCAGCTCCAGCATGCGCCGGAGGACGAAGTTGCGCCGCCGCAGCGCGGCGTCCATGTCGTAGAAGGGGGAATAATAGCCGGGGCCGTTGACGATGGCGGCCAGGAGCGCGGCCTCCGGCAGGTTCACTTCGCCGACGTGCTTCTGGAAGAAGATCTGGGACGCGGCCTCGACGCCGTAGGCGCCGTGGCCGAAATAGACCACGTTCAGGTACGCTTCCAGGATCTCGTCCTTGGTGTACTTCCGCTCGATCTGGATCGACCAGAGGAGCTCCTTGAACTTGCGGGACCACGTGCGGTCGTTGGTCAGGAACGCCAGCTTGGCCAGCTGCTGGGTAATGGTGCTGCCGCCCTGCTGGATCGAACCGGTGCGGAGGTTGACCCACATCGCCCGGGCGATGCCCCAGAAGTCGATCCCGTGGTGGTTGTAGAAGTCGTCGTCCTCCGCCGCGAGAAAGGCCAGGCGGACGTGTTCGGGGATCTCGTGGAGGCGGACGGGCACCCGGTTTTCCGTGTACAGCCGGGCGATGACGCGCCCCTTGGAGTCGTAGATGTAGGTGGTCAGCTTGGGATCGAAGTTGACCTCGTCCAGCGCGGGGACGCTGCGGAAGTACCCCGCGACCACGCCGGCGGCCGCGCCGACGGCGATGCAGATCGTAAAGGTGAGGGCGATGAGCAAAAGCCGCCGCCATCTGCCCGGACGGGCTTGTCTCGCCAAGGGTCGGACACCTCCGCGCTCTGTCCGCGAGCCGTTGCACAGGTATTATACCATGGCGCCGGTGACGTGCCTATGCCGGCGGCCGCAGGTCCGCTTGCGAGAGGGCGGCGCGGGATGCTATAATAATCGCCAAAACATGCAACGGTAAGAGAGCTTTCCTGGACGCGATGACGGAGCCTAGTAGCCGGGAAGGGCGGCCTGAAAGAGAGCCGGTGGGCGGTGCGAACCGGCGGCGGCGCCCGGTGAATACCCTCCTGAGCGGCGTCCCGAACCCGGCGCCCGCCGCGGGCGCCGGCAGTAGGCGGCGGCCGGCGCAAGCGCCCCGTTACGGCGCGTGAGTGAGCCGGGCAGAGCTTTTGTCCCCGGCGCCGGTGTGCGGCGGGGCCTCACGCCCGGCTAACAAGGGTGGTACCGCGGGATCGTGCCGGACTCTCGTCCCTTGACGAGCGTCCGGCTTTTCTTTTTATAGGGAGGGAACGCTTATGGCCTATGTCCCCACCGTCAGCCTCGAGGAGGAGCTGGAGCTGATCCGCCGCGGGGCGGCGGAGATCTTTCCCGAGGGCGAACTGGAAAGGAAAGTGATCCGGGCGCGGGAGGAGGGCCGCCCGCTCCGGGTGAAGCTGGGGGTCGACCCCACCGCCTCCGACCTGCACCTGGGCCACATGATCCCCATTCTCAAGCTGAAGCAGTTCCAAGACCTGGGCCATCAGGTGATCCTCATCATCGGCGACTACACCGCGACCGTCGGCGATCCTTCGGGGCGGAACAAGGCCCGGCCGCAGCTTTCGCACGAGCAGGTGCTGGAGTACGCCAAGCACTACGAGGATCAGGTCTTCCGCATCTTGGACCGGGAGCGGACCGAGGTGGTGCGAAACGGCGAGTGGCTGAGCAAGCTGACCTTCGCCGACGTGATCCGCCTCCTTTCCACGATGACCCTGGCCCGGATGCTGGAACGGGAGGACTTCGCCAACCGGTACCGCTCGCAGGTCCCCATCAGCCTGCACGAGCTGGTCTACCCGCTGATGCAGGGGTACGATTCCGTGATGGTCCGGGCCGACATCGAGCTCGGCGGGACGGACCAGAAGTTCAACATCCTGGTCGGGCGGGATCTGCAGGAGCGGGCCGGCATGGAGCCGCAGGTGGGCATCTGCAACCCGCTGCTCCTCGGGACCGACGGGAAGGAAAAGATGAGCAAGAGCCTGGGGAACACCATCGCGCTGGCCGACCCGCCCGAGGAGATGTACGGCAAGGTGATGTCGATCCCGGACGACCTGATGTGGATGTACTTTGAGCTCATCACCGACGTGCCCCTGGCGAAGGTGGCCGAACTCCGGCGGGGGGTCGAGGAAGGCAGCCTGCATCCCAAACCGGTGAAGCAGCGCCTGGCCCGGGAGATCGTCGCGCGCTTTTACGGCGCGGAAAAGGCTGCCGGGGCCGAGGCGTACTTCGACCGGGTGGTCACCGCGGGGGAGATCCCGGACGACGTGCCGGAGCATCGCGTCCTGCCGGACCAGCTGAAAGAGGGGCGCATCTGGATCGTCCGGCTCCTGGTGGACGCGGGGCTTGCGGCGTCCAACGGCGAGGCGCGGCGGCTCATCGTCCAGGGCGGCGTGAAGATCAACGGCCAGCCCGTCACCGATGCCTCGCTGGATTGGCCGGTCCAGGACGGTGCGGTGGTGCAGGCGGGCAAGCGGAAGTTCGCCCGCGTCCGCTTGGGGTAGTGCCGCAGCCGGGAGCGCCCCGCGGGCACCTTTGCCCGCCCGCCGGCATACCATGATACTCCCTGATCATGAAGTCCATGCAGCGTCCCGCGACGCGAGGAGAAGGGAGTTCACGGGAGCCCGGCGGTGATGGGGATGGTAGTGCGATTCCCCAAGGGCGGCGGACCGCGCTTTTCGCGCCTTCGGTTCACCCTGACGCTGGCGCTCTGCACCGTCGTGGTCCTGCTCTCGATCACGGCGTGGTGGGCGGAGCGCCGGCTGAGCGGCCCTTTGGTCGAGTACGGGCGGCTGCGGGCCACCTATTCCGCACAGGCGGCCATCAACCGGGCGGTGAGAGAGGTGGTGGGCGCCCGCCTCGACGGGGCGGACCTGATCCGGTTTGAGCCGAGAGAAGGCGGGGCGCCGGTGATCGCCTACAACATGGGCCTGCTCAACCGGGTGATGTCCGAGGCCATCGACGCCGTGATGGAGGCTTTCGCGGACAAGCGCCCGGAGGTGGTCCGCATCCCCGTGGGCGAGCTGGCCGGGATGGACGTGCTGGCCGGCTGGGGCCCGTCCCTCCCGATCCGCATCGTCTACGCCGGCGCCGCGACGGCCGAGCCCAAGGTGGACTTTGTCGAAGCGGGAATCAACCAGGTGGCGCACCGGGTCTACCTGGACGTCGAGGTGCGGATGGTGATCGTCGCCCCGTTTGTCCGGGAGCCCGTCGTGGTGCGCCAG
Organism: Clostridia bacterium; assembly: GCA_002919235.1. GTDB lineage: Bacteria > Bacillota > Limnochordia > DTU080 > RSA5 > RSA5. Next base: position 423 of record PKEX01000018.1, on the reverse strand, counting down.
CCGGTGATCTTTGCGGAAGAGGTCTTCCCCGGGGACGTGCCCGCCGCCTACGTGCAGCTGGTGGGGTACTCGGGCCGCCTCGAGGAGTGGCTGGCGCTCCAGAGCGCCTGGACCGGCGCCGGCCGGCGGGCGCCGTGACCGGCCCCGCCGGGGCCTGTGATGGCCCTCTCGCGCGAGTTGACACCTGCTAGACCCCGTGTTATAATCAAGCTCGCCTTGTCCAGGACGGCGCCTGCAGCGCTGCCGGGATGAGGCGGCCTGGCCCGGCCGCTGGCCGGCTGCCGCAAAATGCGGAGCCGGAACATCAAAATGGCACTTGACGGGTTCAGGCAGCGGTGCTATGATGAAAAATGCCGCTTGCGAGAGCGGCGGATCCGGCTGGGGAAGCCGGAGGGTTGGTCCTTGACAACTAAACAGCGTGTG
>PKEX01000045.1 GCA_002919235.1 Clostridia bacterium | reverse complement strand
ACGAGCGCAAGGGTGTTGAGGTCGGCGCCAGCACCACGCAGGCTGGCTTCGACATCAGCGGCAAGGTGGCGCGTACCACCAATGCAAAGGACAAGAACGAGGCTCTGTCCTACGAGGTCAGCCTGAAGCGTGACTTCGGCGGCGTGATCGGTACCTATAAGTACGAGGACGGCGACAAGAAGAAATACCTCCACACCATCACGGTGGAGACCACTGTCGCGACGCCGATTATCTCGGCCCTCAACCTGAAGGGCACGGTCCGCCTGCCGGAGGGCGGCGAGGTGCAGTACGCAGCGGACGCCACTTGGAAGGCGCCCAACGGCTTCAGCGTCGGCGTGCACTACGCCAACTACGACCGTGAGGACGGCTGGGGCGGCCGCGACGTGAACAAGGGCAACAAGGGCCAGGCCGACGGCTTCACCATCAAGGTGGGCCACACCATCGAGTGGTAATTGGCTAGCCTAAGCGGTACAAGTGAAAGAGGGGCTTCGCTGCATGCGGAGCCCCTCTTTGTATTCTCGGGAAGTGACTGCCTGTGTGATATTGGAAGGAGCGGATGGGACACAGGTGTTTGGGCGTTCGAGATGGAAGAATTGGCTGAACGCGGGTGGTCGAAGGAGTATGAAGCCTGGCGGAACGGGAGTGGTCTTGCGGTGAGGAAGAGGAAGGAGAGACGGTCGGCGTGGGCGGGCGTGGCCAGTGTGTTGCTGCTTTTGGGGATGTGGTGCGCGCCGGGATATGCGGCCGAGGCGCAGGAGCCCGTCGTGCTCACGCCTTCCGAGATTGTCGAGCTGGGCCTTGAGGCGGACGCAAACCTGAAGATTGCGAAACTGAATTTGGACAACGCGGAGATCGCGTACCAGCGGAATGTGGCGAACAACTTGCTGGTCAACTCGGCGCAAGCGGCGTTCAATGCGGAGGTCGAATGGAAGAGGGCCCAGGCGAATTACCAAGGGCAAGTGGCGGACGCCGTCATCAGCCTGCTGCAGCAAGCCATCGACCTGCGCCGGGCGGAGCTGCGGGCGCAAGTAGAGGAGATCCGTATTTCCCTGGCGAGGCTCGAGTACGAGCGAGCCCGGGAGCGGGTGAGGGCGGGCATCGCCAATGAAGACTCCCTGGTTGAGGCCGAGCTGGCGTTGGTCGGCCGAGAGCTGGAGTTTGACGAGGTCAGCATCAGCCTGGAGAACCAGCGGGAGTCGCTGGCAAACCGGATCGGTGTGAGGCATTTTTCGCTGGGCGCGATGCCGGAGTTCATGCCCTATTCCGTGGACGTAGAAGCCGCGCTGCCAAAGGCTTTGGAGTCCAGCGCCGACTGGCTGGACAGCCGGGCCGGTGTGGAGAATGCCCGCCGCGAGGTGGAGCGGCTCAACCTGGAAGGCGCTCCTCCGTTGGACATCCGCCAGGCGGAAAACCACGTGGCCATCGCGGAGATCCGGCTGGCTTCGGTGGAGCGGCAGCTGAAAGAGAGCCTGGAGTCCGCCGCCCGGACCATCAACCGGACGGCGGTGAACTACGAGATCGCCGTGCGCCAGCTGGAGCTGGCCCAGAGGCGCCTGGCCATCACCCAGCGGCAGGCGGAGGCCGGCTTCGTGACGCAGGACACCGTCTCCAACGCCCGGATCCAGGCGCTGGAGGCGGAATCGGCCCGCCTCGAAGCGCTGAAGAACTACCTGGTCGCCGTGCTCAACTTCGAAAAGCTCATCGGCGCTGACCTGCGCGAGAGCGTCGTCCTCAGAGGTGGACCGCATGACGGGGAGGCGAGCTGATCGGCGGATGAACGCCAGCAGGAGACGAGGCTCGTGGGCGCCGTGGGCCGTGGCACTGGCCGTGGCCGTGTTTCTGGCGGGATGGGCCGTTCCCGCCGCGGCCGCCCCGGTCCTGACGCTCCAGGAAGCCCTGCAGCGGGCGCTGGTGCATCACCCCAGCGTCATCGACGGGGAGCAGAACGTGATCCAGGCCGGGCTGGCGCTGGAGCGGGAGGAGGCGCGGCGGCGCCTGCAGGCTAGCGCCAGCGCGGATGTGGCGGGTATCCGGCGCAACCTCCTTACGGGCGAGTACGAGCTTGTCAGCGCGTTCCAGCAGGGAGAAGCCATCACGGTCAACGGGAGCCTGCAGCTGGGGCCGGGTACCTCACTCACCGTCCGGCTCTCGGAGGAGGCTGCCTCGCCGGGATCCGGCACCTCCGGCGGCGTGGCCCAGGTGTCGCTGACCCGCCAGCTTCTTCCCAATCCCCGGCACTCGGAGGCCGCCTGGTCGCTGACCCGCGCTGGGGAGGCCGTCCGGGAGAGCGAGGCGCGGCTTGCCCGGGCCAGGGCATCGGCGCTGGTTGACGTGTACCGCCGCTACCGGAGCTTGCAGGTGGAGGAGGCCAAGCTCGAGCTCCAGGCGGCCGCCGCGGCGCTGGCGGAGGAGCGCTACCGGGAGACGCTTCGCCAGTGGGAGCTGGGATTGGTCTCTGAGGCGGACATCGCCAATGCGGAGCTGGAGCGGGACCGGGCCCAGGCCAACTTGGTGCGGGCCCGGCGCGAGTTTGAGCTCACCAAGGACGCGTTCGCCCGCGACCTGGGCCTGGGCGCTGCCGGCGGCATGCGGCTCGAGCCTCTGCCCGCCGAGACCTCCTGGTCCCCGGTCACAGTCGATCCCGAGGCCGCGGCCCAGCGGGCTCTCGCTGCCAGCGTGGACGTGCTGGCCGCGCGGCGGAACCTTGAGGCGGCGGAGAGGCGGTACGAGGCGGCGCTGGCGGATACGGGACTGCGGGCGTCGCTCTCAGTGGGCGTTCAGGTGCCCCGGTGGTCGGGGGGATCGACGCCGGAGTACCGGGCCTCGCTGGGCGCGACGTACGACTTCCTCGACGGCGGGGCGCGCCAGGTGGAGCGGCGGGAAGCCGAGCTGGCCCTGGAGCGGGCGCGGCGGGCGCTGGAGAACGCCGAGATCGCCATTCGCACCGACGTCGCCCGGCGGCTGAACGAGCTGGACTGGCTCGCGGCGCAGGTGGACTTCGCCCGGCGGGGGCTGGAGAGCGCCCGGCGGACGTACGAGGCCCGCGTGGAGCAGGCGGCCCGGGGCGTGATTTCGGAGCGGACGGTCGAGGAGAGCCGGCGGAGCGTGCAGGAGGCGTACCTGGCCTACGTGGAGGCCGTGGTGAACTACGAAGCGGCATGGCTCGAGCTTCAGGCGGTGATGGGCGAGGGCATCGTGATCGAGGGCGTGGCCGCAGAAAGCGCGTCCTCGGGACAAAACGTGAAAGATCCAAGCCCATAACCGGTCCGGGAGTCGTATAATTTAACGAGTTGGCTCCACAATTCACGCATTGAAGAAGGATATTTCAGGCGCGTCGTGGAAGATAACGTAGACCTCGATCGTTCGTGGGGGAGACTTGGGTTTGACTCGGGTCTAAACGACCTAGATTTTGAGGAGGAGAGTATTGTGGCCGGGGTTACGTTGGAAAGGGTGACCAAACGGTACGGCAACGTCATTGCCGTTAACAATGCCAACCTCGAAATCAAAGATAAAGAATTCATCGTACTGGTCGGCCCTTCGGGCTGCGGAAAGTCCACTACCCTGCGGATGGTAGCCGGGCTGGAGGAGATCACCGAAGGGAACATCTACATCGGCGATGTGCTGGTCAACGACATCCCGCCCAAAGACCGGGACATCGCCATGGTCTTTCAGAACTACGCCCTCTACCCGCACATGGACGTCTACAACAACATGGCCTTCGGGCTGAAGCTGCGCAAGTTCCCGCGCGCGGAGATCGACCGGCGGGTCAAAGAGGCCGCGCGCATGCTGGGCATCGAGAACCTCTTGGACCGCAAGCCCAAGCAGCTCTCGGGTGGTCAGCGCCAGCGCGTCGCGGTGGGCCGCGCCATCGTCCGTGAGCCCAAGGTGTTCCTCATGGACGAGCCGCTCTCCAACCTGGACGCCAAGCTGCGCGTGCAGATGAGGGCGGAGCTCTCCAAGCTCCATGCCCGCCTGCAGACCACGGTGATCTACGTGACCCACGACCAGACCGAGGCCATGACCATGGGCGACCGGATCGTCGTCATGAAGGACGGCGTCATCCAGCAGATCGGCGCCCCGCTGGAGATCTACGACAATCCGGTGAACGTCTTTGTCGCCGGCTTCATCGGCACGCCGCCGATGAACTTCATCGACTGCGTGCTCCTCAAGGAGGAGGACGACTACTGGGTCAAGACGCCGGCGTTCCGGCTCAAGATCCATCCCGACAGGGCGCGGCAGATCCAGAACATCGACGCCTACGTGGGCAAGGAAGTGATCTTGGGCATCCGACCGGAGGACATCCACGACGCCAAGATCTCCCCGGGGCCGGAGGACGCCACCGTGGTGGCCATGGTCGACGTGACCGAGCCCATGGGCTCCGAGGTCATCGCCTACTTCTCCAAGGGCGACGCCCAGTTCGTGGCACGCATCGACCCGCACACGGAGGCCACGGACGGCGAGGAGCACCCCGTCTCCTTCAACATGAAGAAGATCCACCTCTTCGACAAGGAGACGGAGCTCGTCATCAAGTAACGGACGTCCGGCAAGACCGGAACGAACACAGGATGGAGGGTGCGGCCGGTTTCGCGCACGGCCGCACCTTTTTGTCGTGAAGCGGGTTTTCGCCGGTTTATGGGAGTCTCATGGTACTATAGAGACGGTGCCACGGCGCGGCTTCACGGCACCAATCACGGCACAAGGAGCGTGGCGTGTCCATGGCAGCTCACGGAGAGCAGATCTTGAACGATCGAGCAGCGATGGCCAAGATCGACCCGTCGGGCATGACGCGGATGATCGAGGAGCTGCCGCAGCAGTGGCGGGAAGCGGAGTCCATCGCCCGGGCGGCGTCGCTGGACGGGCTCGAAAAGCCCGAGAACGTGGTGATCCTGGGCATGGGCGGCTCGGCCATCGGCGGCGACATGGTGAAGTCCCTTCTGGAGACGACGGTGCCGGTGCCGATCACCGTCAACCGTGACTACAGCCTCCCGGCGTTCGTGGGCAAGGGGAGCCTGGTGGTAGCGTCCAGCTACTCCGGGAATACGGAGGAGACCTTGACGGCCGCCGCCGAGGCGCAAAAGCGGGGCGCCCACATCGTGGCCCTCACCACCGGCGGGCAGCTGGCGGAGCAGGCTAAGGCCAACGGCTGGCCGCTGATCCAGATCCCCGCAGGCCTGTCGCCCAGGGCGGCCATCGGCTACTCGTTTGTGCCGCTCTACGTCTTGATGGAGCGAGTGGGGCTGATCCCGCCGGTGGCGGCGGAGCTGGCGGAGACGGCGGAGCTGCTGGAGAAGCTCAAGGCTCGCTACGGCGCGGACGTGCCGGTGGAGGAGAACCCCGCAAAGCAGCTGGCGATTTCGCTCAAGGGCAGGCTTCCGTTGATCTACGGTTCGTACGGCTGGACGGGCACGGCGGCTTACCGCTGGAAGTGCCAGATCAACGAAAACAGCAAGGCGCCGGCGGTCTACAACGTGTTCCCCGAGCTCAACCACAACGAGACGGTGGGCTGGGAAGTGCCCGAAGAGGTGACCCGCCAGATCGAGCTGGTCATCTTGCGGGATCGCGAGGACAACCCGCGGACCAAGGCCCGCATCGATATCACCCGGGAAATCGTCGAAAAGCGGGTCTCCGGCGTCACCGAGCTGTGGTCGGAGGGCGAATCGCCGGTCGCCCGGCTCTTCTCGCTGGTTTACCCGGGCGATTTCGTCAGCCTCTACCTCGCCCTCCTCTACGAGGTCGATCCGACGCCGGTGAAGATGATCGATCTCCTCAAGAGCCGGTTGGCCCAACTCTAAGCACGGCCTGGACGCACCAGCCGTACGCGGGCTGTGCGCAGGGCGCGGACCGGGCTTCGCCGGCCGGTGCGGCGCGCGTTTCGGAGCGCAGCACCGGCCGGTTCGCGTCTTCGGGCGCGCCGCATTCCGCGGCGCTGCTGAAAGTTTCCGCTGTGGGGCTACTGAGAGTTTCCGCTGTCGAGCGGGGAGCGTTCAATCTGACCGCGCAGGAGCTCCGCCGTCCGCAGAAGCCAGTGGGCTCGGGCCCATGCTTCGGCGTCCCGTGCCATGGCATTCATGTCCAAAGGATGCAAGAAGTCGTCCCTCCCGGGCTCCGGACCGGGAAGGGCGAGGAACCCCTCCGCGAGGGCGCGGACGTCGCAGAGCCGCTGGACGGTCTCGCGGGCCCGCAGCCGCACGTGCTCGCTGGCCTGCCGGTCGCCCAGGTGGCGGTAGAGTTCGGCCAGCTCCGCCATGAGTGTCAAGCCTTCGGCGGGCGGGGGAGCCAGGCGGTCTCTGAGGCACTGAAACCCCAGTTCCCACCGGCGGACGGCTTGGCGGCGGTTTCCGCCGGCGAGCCACGCCTTCCCCCACCAGTAGTTGAGCGGGATCGTGACGTCGGCCGGGTGGTGCGCGCTATGAGAGAGAAGCGCCTCCAGGTCGCCGCAGGCTTGGTGCACGCCGGACCAGCGCCCGCTGCTCCCTTCGAGGCGGACCCGCAGCAGCTGGTGCTCGATGCGTTCCCGCAGGCGCAGGTCCCCGGCGTGGGCTTCCAGCCGCCGTGCCAATGCGGCGGCCCGCTCCAGGTCGCCGCAGAAATAGGCGGTGGAGGCTGCCTTGAGAAGGAACGAGGCTTCTTGGAACGCAGCGTCGAGAAAGAAGGTGGTGGGCACGCCGAGCCTTCCGGCGAGGACGTCGAGGGCGCGGAGTGAAGGAACGACCGTGCCCCGTTCAAGCTGGCTGATGTAGCTCTTGGAGAACTCGGCGCCGGCCAGTTCCGCTTGGGTGAGTCCCTGGCTTGTCCGCAAGCGCCGGACAGTCTGGCCGATGGCGCGGCTCCATGCGGCGAGGTCGGACATGAGCGCACCTCCATGAACCCGCAGGCGGACGGCAGTGGGTGCGAGAACGCGGTCGTGGGCAAAACGGGTGTTCGTTACAGGGACAGTATAACACACGATGGCGAATTTTGGCAACACGTGACCGGCTTCGACTGGCCTGGAAAATCCCGCGGGCTCTTGGCATCCGTTGGGATACTTATTCTGGGCGGGGCCTGTGGGGCGAGGGCCGGGCGCCGGTTGGCAGGACCCCGGGGAGCTTCATACACTTTCACCGGCGAAGGAAAAACACCAGCAGGTACAGCGGGAGCGTCGGAGGCCGACCCCAGTGGAGATCCGTAGGGGAGACATCTATCTTGCCAACCTCAACCCGGTGATCGGTTCGGAGCAAGGAGGGACCCGGCCCGTCCTGGTCCTGCAGAACGACGTGGGCAACAAGCACAGCCCCACCACCATCGTCGCCGCCATCACGTCGCGGATCAAGAAGGCCAAGCTTCCCACTCACGTCGAGCTGTCCAAAGAGTTTTCCGGCCTCGACCGCGACTCCGTGATCCTTCTGGAACAGCTCCGCACCGTCGACCGCTGCAGGCTGAAGGAGCGCATCGCCCGCCTGGACCCAGGCATCATGGCCCGGGTCGACGCGGCGCTGGCCATCAGCGTGGGGCTGGCGGAGGCCGGTCACGAACCCGCGCTCCGAAAGGAAAGCGAGAGCGTCCGATGAAACCCCGCATTGGGATCACCTGCGCCCGGGGCGATGCGGCGCCGGACCGCTACACGCTGCACAGCGGCTACGTGGAAGCGATTGCGGCTCACGGCGGCCTCGCCGTGCTCCTGCCGTGCCTTCCGGAGGCGGATCCCGCGGAATACCTGGACGCCGTGGACGGGCTGCTCCTTTCCGGCGGCGGCGACCTGGACCCGGCGCATTTCGGCGAAGAGCCGAGGGTCTGGAACGGGCGGATCGATCCCGTGGCGGACGTGTTTGAGCTCGAACTGGCCAGGAGGTTTCTGGCGGCGGGCCGTCCGGTCCTGGGGATCTGCCGGGGGATGCAGGTGCTCAACGTCGCCGCAGGAGGCGACCTGTACCAGGATCTCCGGGAGGATGCGGGCACCACGCTTCAGCACGATCAGCAGGCGCCGCCGTGGTACGGGACGCACGCGGTGGACGTGGCCGAGGGAAGCGGCCTGCGGGCCATCCTGCAGGAGGGCCGGGTGCGGGTGAACAGCTTTCACCATCAAGCCGTCCGGCGGGTCGCCCCCGGCTTTCTCCCGGCCGCCCGCGCCGCCGACGGCGTCATCGAAGCCATCGAACGGCCGGGCGGTGCGTTCACCATCGGCGTGCAGTGGCACCCCGAGAGGATGCACCCCGCCTGCCGGGCCAGCCGGCGGCTGTTCGCCGCGTTCGTCCGGGCGTGCAGCGGGCGCGACGCGGCGTCGGCATAGACGCGTCGACCTGCCCGGCCCGCTCAGCATAGCGACCACAGCGGATCCATAAAGGGTGAGCGACCATGGAATCCATCACGGTACTGGTAACCCGGGGGGACCTGGTGGAAAGCGTGCACCAGGTGGATGCAGTGGTGGCCGACGCCGAGGGCGGTGTGCTCGCGGCCTGTGGACAAGCAGGGCTCCTCACGTACTGGCGATCGGCGGCTAAGCCGTTTCAGGCGCTGCCTTTGATCCGGAAGGCCGCCGAAGAGGGAATCGCGTTTTCCGACGAAGAGATTGCCGTGATGTGCGCCTCGCACTCGGGCGAGCCCAGGCACGTCCAAGTGGTGGCCGGGCTCCTTGCCCGGTTTGGGCTCGGCGAAGAGCATCTCCAGTGCGGCGCCCATCCGCCGTACCATGAGCCCAGCGCCGTGGCGCTTTGGCGCTCGGGCGAGTCGCCCCGGCGCATTCACAACAACTGCTCGGGAAAGCACGCCGGGATGCTGATCTTTGCCAAGCTCCTCGGCGCCGATCTTTCGACGTACCTGGACCCCGGCCACCCGGTGCAGCAGGCGATCCTCGATGCCGTCGAGCTCTTTACGGCGGAACTCCGGCGCGAGATCGCGGTGAGCGTGGACGGCTGCGGGGCGCCCGTCTTCGGCCTCGCGCTTTCGGGGATGGCGACGGCCTACGCCCGGCTGGCGGCGTCCGCCCCCGCAGGCCCCGCTGCCGGCCTGTTCGACGAGGCTACCGCCGGCGCCGCCCGGCGCATCGTCGAGGCGATGACCTCCCAGCCGTTCCTGGTGGCGGGAACGGGCCGGGTGTGCACGGCGTTGATGGAGCACCTCGGACCCCGGGTGGTCGCCAAGGGAGGCGCCGAAGGCATCTACTGCGTAGGCCTGCCGGAAATGGGGCTGGGGATCGCCCTGAAGGCGCGGGATGGGGCGGGGAGGGCTACCGGGCCAGCCATCCTCGAAATCCTGGCGGCGCTGGGCGTCCTCGACCAAGCCGGCCCCGCGGCCGAGGCGCTGGAGGCGTACCGTTCTCCCGAAGTGCGGAACGTCGAAGGCCGCCCTGTCGGCCGGATCTACGCGCAGCTGCCCCCGGGCTTCGACTACCAGCTGCGGCTTCTTCGCTGAGGCGCTGCTCCGGCTGGGGCAATGCCGCTCCAATGGACGGCGAGGATGGCCCGTGCTTATGGCCCGATCGAACTATTTCATATCTTCTCGCAATTTTGGAAGGTGTTTTCCCGATTCTGTCGAAGTTTCGAAACGTACCAAAGTTGCTCGCCTTGAGCCTGTTGCACGCCTCCGGAAAGCAGTGGGTCACGGCGTAGAGGGTACCCTGATCCCACAAAGGAGTGCGAGTCTATGTCCAAGTGTCGGCTGATGGTCGTCGACGACGACCCGGCGATGAGGCAAGTGCTGCGGGATTTCATCGAGTTGTTTTTGGATGACTATGAAATCATCGCGGAAGCGGCCAACGGCAGAGACGCCGTTCGCCTCGCAGCTGAGACCGATCCCGACGTCATCCTGATGGACGTGCGGATGCCGCTGGAGGACGGCATCCAGGCCACGAGGCGCATTAAGCAGGAGCTGGGATTGAGAGCCGTCGTGATCACGTCCACCACGTACGCCTGGAACGAAATCCGCTACGAGGCGTACCGGGCGGGGGCCAGCCTCCACCTGCCGAAACCCTTTGACTTGGAGCGCCTGAAGCGGGTGCTCCACGATGCGCACGTGCTGGCGAAGCGCCCGCCCGCCGAGCCCGATGAACGTCTGGGATGGGCGGCGAAATGATCCCGGGCCGGCCGCCGAGCTCGAGCCGGCGTTGAGCGTTTCAATCCTCCGAGTTTCCGCCTCACTTTCCTCCCCAAGAAGGCCCTGTGGCGCCCACGGCGGACGCACAGGGCCTTCGGGATTTGATGAGCCCCTTCCCGGCGTGATCGCTGCCGGCCCGATCGCGGACCTCCCGCGCCGCCGGCCGTAACCACTGTTTCATTCCGTGTGGGCGGGTTCTAGCTGGGCGTTTGTTGGGTAAAGGAGCCGGCGGCGGCGCGGGAACTCTTGGAACGCGCGTGGATTCCCGGGGGAAAACGAGCCGCCCTCCCACTCCCCGCGCGGCCACCCACACGGAGTGAAACAGTGGTCTAAGCTTTGGAGACCGACGCTGGCGGGAGGGCGCGGTCCGATGCTGGCGGGAGGGCGAGGGCCGCCGGGCGCCGCCGGGCGTCGCCCGCCGGGCGGCGGTGGGGGAAACGCAGCCCGCTCGCGCACTGCGGCGCAAACGGGCAGGTGAAGGGATGATGGTGCGGCCGCCGAATGGTTTTGGGAGACCGGATGCCGGCGGGCGAGGCACCGGGGCGAAGACCGCGCTCGCCGGAGGCGGAGGGCGGCCGGCGGCCTCCCGAAGCGTTGAAGCGCGAAGCGGTGCGGCGTGGTTGAACCGCATGGTTGGCAAGATGTTCCGCGTACACTGTTGATGCTCTCAGGAGGTCGGCGGCCAGGGACGATGGCGACGGCAGCGGCGATCGCGAAGGTGCGGACGTACAGCCCAGCCGAGACCCAGCGGCTGGGCCAGGTGTTTGGCCAGGCGCTGGCGGCCGGCGACCTCGTCAACCTCCAAGGCGATCTCGGCGCAGGGAAGACCCTCTTCGTGAAGGGCATCGCCCGGTCGTTGGGCTACGATCCCGAGGACGTGCAAAGCCCCACGTTTACGCTGGTGCATGAGCACCGGGGCGGCCGCCTCGACCTTTTTCACCTCGACCTCTACCGCCTGGACGACCCGCTGGGAGACGTGGAAGCGTCAGGTCTGGACGAATACCTCGACCCCCGGGACGGAGTCACGGCCGTCGAATGGGGCGAGCGGGCGCGGGAAGCGCTGGCTGCCCGCCGGTTTGATGTGGCCTTTGAAGTGCTCCCGGACGGGCGGCGGGTCACCTTTTGGGCGAGGGGGATGGAGCCCCGGCGGCTGGAGGCCGTGAGGAACGCAATTCGTTCAGCCGGGTTCCAGGCTGAGTGAGGGGAGCCGGCCGCTGGGAGAGCCCGCCGCAGCGCAGGCGGCGCGGCTCCGGGGGAGATCGATAGAAGGCGATCGAAGATGGCAGTGATCGGAATCGACACCGCCGGCAGGCTGGGAGGCGTCGGCGTCGTATCGGCGGGGCGCCTCTTGGGCGCCACGGTGTTGGGCGTCGAAGAAGGGCATTCGCAGAACCTGCTGCCGGCGCTCGAATCGCTGATGGAAAGGCTGGACCTGACGCCGGCCGCGGTGGACGGCATCGCCGTCGCGATCGGCCCTGGGTCGTTCACGGGCCTTCGCATCGGGGTGGCGGTGGCCAAAGCGCTGGGGTATGCGTGGGGCGTGCCGGTAAAGGGCGTCAGTACGCTGCTGGCCACGGCTTGGCCGCTGGCGGGGGTGCCCGGGGTGATCTGCGCCAGCCTGGACGCCCGGAAGGAGCATGTGTTCTCGGCTACCTATGCCGGGGAGCGGCTGGGTGAGCTCGCGCGGGGGGCTGTGGGCGGCGCACTGGAGGCTGGCGAGCGGCATGACAGCGCCGTGTCGCCGGCGGGCCGCGGCCCGGAACCCGGGGGTGCGCCGGCGGGCGGGTTTGCGAGCGGCGGCGCTGCTCCGCTGCTCCCGGCGGAGGCGGTCATCGACCCGGAAGAGCGCCGGAGCATCGAAGAGGTGGCCGGGGCCCTGCAGCGGGCCGCGGCCTCGGGGAAAAAGGTCTATCTTGTCGGCGACGGGGCTCCTCTCCTGTACGAGCGGCTTCGCGAGGCGGGAGCCGTGACGGTTCCGCTGCAGGGTGAGGGGCTGCGGGCTGCGCACGTGGCGCACATCGGGGAGATGGAGCTTTCCCGGGGTGCGGCCGACGACCTCTTTGCGCTCAGTCCCAATTACCTGCGTCGCTCGGAGGCGGAGCGCCGATGGAAACAGAGTCGGTAGTCATCGATCCCATGCGGGTGCGGGACCTCACGGAGATCCTGCGCATCGAGAAGCTGTCGTTCACCACGCCCTGGTCCAAGCAGGCCTTTCTTTCGGAAATGCTGGACAACGACCGGGCCTACTACCTGGTGGCCAAGGTGAACGACCGGCCCGTGGGCTACATCGGGGTGTGGCTCATCGCGGGAGAGGGGCACATCACCAACATCGCGGTGCACCCCGACTACCGCGGCAAGGGGATCGGCCGGCGCCTGATGGAGGCCATCGAAGAGCTGGCGAAGAAGCGGGGAGCCACCCGGATGACCCTGGAAGTGCGGGTGAGCAACGAAGTGGCTCAGCGGCTTTACCGCAAGCTCGGCTACATCGCCGCCGGGATCCGCCGCGGTTACTACCGGGACAACGACGAAGACGCCATCATCATGTGGAAGGACATCGAGTCGTGAGCCTTTGCCTGGGGATCGAAACGTCGTGCGACGAGACGGCCGCGGCCGTGGTCAAGGACGGGCGCACGATCCTCTCCAGCGTGGTGGCTTCCTCAGCCGAGCTGCACAAAGTGTACGGCGGCGTGGTGCCGGAGATCGCCTCCCGCCGGCACATCGAGCTGATCCTCCCCGTGGTGGACCAGGCGCTGGACGAAGCGGGAGTGAGCCTGGACGACGTCTCGCTCATCGCTGCCACGCAGGGGCCCGGGCTGGTGGGCAGCCTGCTGGTGGGGCTGATGTTCGCCAAAGGGCTGGCCCTGGCCAAGCACATCCCCTTCATCGGGGTGAACCACATCGAAGGGCACATCTACGCCAATTTCCTCGCCCACGGGGACCTGGAGCCTCCGGCGGTCTGCCTTACCGTGTCGGGTGGCCACACGGAGCTCCTCTACATCGAGGAGTTCGGCGCGTACCGGCGGCTGGGGCGGACCCGGGACGACGCCGCGGGCGAATGCCTCGACAAGGTCGGGCGCATGCTGGGACTGCCGTACCCTGCGGGGCCGGAGATCGACCGCCTGGCGCTGGAGGGAGATCCCAGGGCGTACCCGCTGCCCCGGGGCCTGGCGGGGGAGCAGAGCTTTGATTTCAGCTTCAGCGGGCTCAAGACTGCGGCGCTGCAGGAGATCAACCGGGCCCGCCAGCGGGGAGAAGAGGTCTCCCTGGCCGACTTCGCGGCCAGCTTGATGGCGGCCGTGGTGGACGTGCTGGTGGACCGGACCATCCAGGCCGCGCTCGAGACGGGAGTCCGGCGGGTGCTGCTCTCCGGCGGCGTCGCGGCCAGCCGGGTCTTGCGCCGCCGCATGGAGGACGCGTGCAGCCGCCACGGCTTTTCGCTCTACGTGCCGCCCATCAGCCTCTGCACCGACAACGCCGCCATGATCGCGAGCGCAGGGTACTTCCGGAGCCTGAAAGGGGAGCGTTCCCCGCTCTCCCTCAACGCCGCGCCGGGACTCCGGCTTTGAGCTTCCCCTGTGAGCCCCGCCTGTGAGCCCCGCTGCCTCGGCTGGCCTCAGTTCTCTGAGACCCGGACTCTCCTCAGTCCGTTCGCACCCAGACGTAGCGAGGCAGGAGATCGGCCGTGAACTTGCTCACCGCGCTCCGGACGGCGCTGCGGCGCGTCTCCGGGATGTCCCGCCGGTCGGGGCCGGGCACCAGGTATCGCGGCGGGTCCGCCGGCTCGCCCCAGGACAGGTAGACGGTGCGGGTGGTGGAGTCCTGGCCGTCCACCGTCTTGGACCAGATGATGGCCCCTTCTTTGGTCTCGATCACCCGGCCTTGGAACGTGACGTACACCACAGTCCGCTGGTTCACGTGCCAGCTGGCCCTGGAGCTCTGGCTGCGGCAGTTGAAGCACTCGGGCGCCGAGACGCTGACGTCGTCGAAATAGTAGGTGGCTGCGCCCGTGATGATGGCGTCCACGCCCAAGCGCCGGCCCAGCGCCCGGGCCGTGTTGGGATCGGCCAGCTGTTCGGGCGTGGCGCCGATGGCAGCCAGCGCCGCCCGGGCCGTGGCCACGTCGACTACCTGGTACTGGCCGGATTCCCGAAGCGTCTGCGCCACCGATTCTTCAAAGAGCACCGAGATGCCCGGGTCCACCGTGTAGTTGGCGAAGCCCACCACGGCGACGCTCCGGATGCCGGTGACGGGCGCCTCGGGCGGCAGCATGACGCGCTCCCGTTCGCCGGTGCACCCGGCGGCCACCACCGCGGCTAGGATCAGGACGGCCCAGAAAGAGGTCCGTTTCATCGCTGAAGGCCCACCTTTCTTCTGGATGCTGTGATTCGCTTCCCGGTGCCGGATTCCCTATGTCCACCGGCGGTGGCGGCTTTTCCCTACAGCAAAATGCTGTTTTCGCTGGGGTGAGTCCGCCGGGCGCTACTTCTCCCGCAGCAGCTCCGCGGGGTCGAGCCGGGCCACCCGGAGCGCAGGGGCGATGGACGCCGCCGCCGTGCAGGCCAGCGTCAGCCCGGCGGCCAGCGCCGCATGGCTCCACTTGGACTGGACGGGCAGATAGGCCAGGCCGAACTGCGGGGGAAGGGGGAGCGGCCGCTGCGAGAGCGCCCAGCCGGCGGCCCAGCCCAGCGCCGCACCCAGCGCCGAGCTCACCAAGGCGCTGGTCAGCGTCTCCGCCAGCACGGTGCGGAGAATGTGGGAAAACCCGGCTCCCACCGCCTGGAGAATGGCCAGCTCGTAGCGCTGCTCCATCACCCGCAGGGCGGTGACGCTGGCCGTGGCGAAGGCGGCCGTCACCACCGCGGCGAGGCTGATCCAGAGCATCACCTGCCGCTCGACGGCCAAGGCCTCCAGGAAGGAGCTGCGCCCCTCGTACCAGGGCTGGACCCAAAGGCCCGTCGCCTGCTGGAGCGCGAGCCGGAGCGAAGCCAGGTCGACCCCGGGATCGACGGCCACGGCGTAGCCCCAGCGCGCGTCCGGCGCCGCGGCCGCCGCGGTCTCCACGGTGGTGAGCACCAGCTGCGTGTCGATGGTGGCCAGCCCCGCCTGCACGATGCCTACTACGGCAGCGGATTGGCTTTCGCCGCCGGCGGCGGTGAGGAGAACGGTGCCGCCGGCGGCGACGCCCAGCTGGGCGGCGAGCTGCGCCCCCAGCGCCACTTCGCCGGGGCGTTCGGGGGGAACCCCTCGAAAGAGGCGCCGGGAACCGGGCAGGACAGTTTCCATCGCCCCGGGCTCGTACGCCTCGAGCCGGGCCGGGAGCGCACTGCGCCCCGAGGAGACCAGGACCGGCGCCGCGGCGTGCCGGGAGATCCCCGCGACGCCGGGCTGCGCCAGGATGGCGTGGGCGACGGGATCGGGGCCCGTGCCCGGCGCCTCCACCCACAGCGCGGGGGTGAACGCCTGAAGGCGCTGGGTGAGGTACTGGTGGAGCCCGTCGCCCAGGCTGAGCACGAAGGTGACGGCGGTGACGGCCACCGTCACCGCCCACGTGCCCACCAGGGTGCGGGCGGGCCGGCGCCAAAAGCGCACCCACGCCAGTTCGACGTCGAAGAGCCAGCGGCGGGCCGCGTCTCGCATCGCACGGGCCTCCTGTTGTACACGTCTCTTCTTGGCCGGCGCCTCGCGCCGCGAAGACAGCGAGAAGGAAGTGCGGCGGCACTGCAGAGTATGCCACAGCCGGAAGGGGAATCCTGCTCGGCCGGGAAGTCCGGGGCAGGGGAAAGAGAGCCCAAGGAATGACCGGCTGCGGGAAAAGGAGGACGGACCGTGCGCAAGATCCGCATCGTCGCGGGCAGCGTGAAAGTCACGGCGACGCTGCTGGACAACCGGACGGCGGATGCCGTGTGGCAGGCGCTGCCGCTGGAGGCTTCGGCCCAGCTGTGGGGCGATGAGATCTACTTCTCCATCCCTGTGTCGCTGGGCGAGGAAGAGAGCCGCGAGGTGGTGGAGGCGGGCGACCTCGCGTACTGGCCGCCGGGAAAGGCGTTCTGCATCTTCTGGGGGCCGACCCCGGCCAGCCGGGGTTCGGAGATCCGCCCTGCGAGCCCCGTGAACGTCTTCGGCCGGGTGGACGGCGACCCCACGGTGTTTGACCAGGTGCCGAGCGGCGCCCGCATCGTGGTGGAAAGGGCTTGACGCCCGGCAAAATTCTGGTTGCATTTCACGGCCTTGTTGTCTATCATAAGGGTTGGATTTAGCACTCGGCGGGCGAGAGTGCTAACAACCCGAGGCTCGGCCGGCGATTTAAGGCCGGTGAAGCACCGAATGGATCATGGATGAGGAGGCTGTCCCGGATGCAGTTGAGACCGCTTGGCGACCGGGTGGTCGTCCAGCCCATCGAGCGGGAGGAGCGGACGCAAGGGGGCATCTACCTCCCCGACACGGCCAAGGAGAAGCCGCAGGAGGGGAAGGTGGTGGCCGTCGGATCCGGCAAGCTCCTGCAGAACGGCGAGCGGGCGCCGGTCAGCGTGAAGGTGGGCGACCGGGTGCTGTTTCCCACCTATGCGGGGACTGAGGTAAAGATCGACGGCACCGAGTATCTCATTATGAATGAGAACGAGATCCTCGCCGTGGTCGAGGAGTGACGCACCGGGGCCCGCAGGGCGCGCGGGCCTTGGGGCGCGGGGTTTCCGGGCGGTTGAGACAGGCACACCCGAGCATGGCAGCGGAGCAAAGGAAGGTGACGACCGATGGGAATGAAACTCCTGTTTGACGAGCAAGCCCGCAAGGCGCTGGAGCGAGGCGTCAACGCCCTGGCGGACGCCGTCAAGGTGACGCTGGGCCCCAAGGGGCGCAACGTGGTGCTGGAAAAGAAGTACGGCTCGCCGACCATCACCAACGACGGCGTGAGCATCGCGAAGGAAATCGAGCTGCCCGACCCCTTTGAGAACCTGGGGGCGCAGCTGGCGAAAGAGGTGGCGACCAAGACCAACGACGTGGCGGGCGACGGGACCACCACCGCCACCGTGCTGGCTCAGGCCCTGGTCCGCGAGGGGCTGAAGAACGTCGCCGCCGGCGCCGAGCCGCTGGCCCTTAAAAGGGGCATCGACAAGGCCGTCGCCAAGGTGGTGGAGGAACTGAAGGCGATGAGCCGCCCCGTGGAGGGGAAGGAGGCCGTCGCCCAGGTGGCGGCCATCTCGGCCGGCGATCCGGAGATCGGCCGGCTGATCGCCGACGCCATGGATAAGGTGGGCAAGGACGGTGCCATCACCGTCGAAGAGTCCCAGACCATCGGCACGTCGGTCGAAGTGGTCGAAGGGATGCAGTTTGACCGCGGGTACCTTTCGCCCTACTTCGTCACCGACCCCGAGGCGATGGAGGCCGTCCTGGACGAGCCGTACATCCTGATCACCGACCGCAAGATCAGCAGCGTCCACGACCTGATTCCGCTTCTCGAAAGCGTGATCCGGGCCGACAAGCCCATCCTCATCATCGCCGAGGACGTGGAGGGCGAGGCCCTGCAGACGCTGGTGGTCAACAAGATCCGCGGCACGCTGAAGGCGGCTGCGGTGAAGGCGCCCGGCTTCGGTGACCGCCGCAAGGCGATGCTGGGCGACATCGCCGCCGTCACCGGCGGCCAGGTGATCTCGGAAGAGACCGGCGTGAAGCTGGAGAACGTCACCCTGGACATGCTGGGCACCGCCCGCCAGGTGCGGGTGACCAAGGACGAGACCACCATCATCGACGGGAAGGGCGACCCCAAGGCCATCGAAGGCCGGGTGGCGCAGATCCGCCGGGAGCTGGAGGAGACCGACTCCGACTACGACCGCGAGAAGCTTCAGGAGCGCCTGGCCAAGCTGGCAGGCGGCGTCGCGGTCATCAAGGTGGGCGCGGCCACCGAGACCGAGCTCAAGGAGAAAAAGCACCGGATTGAGGACGCCCTGTCCGCCACCCGCGCCGCGGTGGAAGAGGGCATCGTCCCCGGCGGCGGCACGGCGCTGATCCAGATCGCCGCGAAGATCGGCAGCCTCGGCCTGGAGGGCGACGAGGCCACCGGCGCCAACATCGTCCTGAGGGCCCTGGAGGAGCCGGTGAAGATCATTGCCGCCAACGCGGGCGCCGAGGGCGCCATCGTCGCGGAGCGGGTCAAGAACGAGAAGCCGGGCGTCGGGTACAACGCCCTCACCGGCGAGTACGTCGACATGGTGGCCTCAGGGATCATCGACCCTGCCAAGGTGACCCGCAGCGCCCTGGAGAACGCGGCCAGCATCGCCGGCATGATCCTGACCACCGAGACGCTGGTGGTGGAAGAGCCCGAAGAGGAAGAGGCGGCCGGGCCCAACGGGGCCATGTAAGCCCTGCACGGCCCAGCGGCCGGATCGCGCCGGCTGCTCTGAACTGGATCTGCACGCGGCGCGCGCTCCCGCCGTCCGGCGGGGGCCGCGCCGCTGTTTTGTTTTTCGGGCCGCGGTTGAAGGCGATGGTGCGGAATGGTACAATACCTCCATAAGTATGGGGGTTTCCCCGGCGAAGAGGGCACAAAAGACGCGATAAGGGTGGCAGCATCGACGTGCATCAGGAAATTCATCCCGACCTCGAAAAGGTGCTCCTTACGGAGGAACTGATCCAGGAGAAGGTCAAAGAGCTGGGAGCGGCCATCACCCGGCGGTACCAGGGCACCGGCCGCCCGCTCCAGGTCATCGTCATCCTGAAAGGCGCGGCGATTTTCGCCGCCGATCTCCTGCGGCGGATCGAGATCCCTACCCGGGTGGACTTCATGGCCATCTCCAGCTACGGGACCCGGGCGTCCAGCTCCGGCGTGGTGCGCATTCTGAAAGACCTGGACCATCCCATCGAAGGATTCGACGTGCTGGTCGTGGAGGACATCATCGACAGCGGCCGGACGCTGAACTACCTCTTGAACACGCTGAAGCAGCGCAAGCCCGCGTCGATCGCCACCTGCGTCTTGCTGGACAAGCCCGAGCGCCGGGAGGTCGACGTCGATCCCGAATTCGTCGGATTTGAAATTCCCGACGAGTTCGTCGTCGGGTACGGGTTGGACTACGCGGAACGCTACCGCAACCTCCCCTACATCGGGGTGCTGAAACGCAGCCTGTACCAAGAGGGCTGAGGCGCGACCGGCTGCTCGCCGGGGCCCCGGCCCGCGGGCGCCCCTAACGCTGCCGCATCCGAGACCCCGATGGCTTTCTCGAAAGGCTCCCGCGGCGCACCGTCCGGGCTTTGCCGTTCTTCCATCGGCGTTTTGCGTGGTTCCTTCGCACGCGGTTCCTTCTCTTCAGGCGGCCCGCGTGGCCGGCGGCAGGGCCCGATCCGGGCGGCGGTGCGGCGGCCTGCGGCGGATCAGGAGGTCAAAGCGAAACGTGGGGGAACAGACGGTGGGTTCATCGTTTGCCAGCGGGCATGACTTGGTGGTCATCGTCGACTTGGGGTCCCGGCACAGCCAGCTCATCGCCAAACAGATCCGGGGGTGCCAGGTCTACTGCGAGATTTGGCCCCCCGGGGTGCCGGTGGACGAGTTCCGCCGCCGGAAGGTGAAAGGGATCGTCCTCGCGGGCCCGGGCGCCGGCGGGGCGCAGCCAGGGGCGGCGGCGGGGGCGCATCCGGGCGCGGCGGGCCTCGTAGACGGCCTTTTGGAGCTGGGCATTCCGGCGCTGGCCGTGGGGCCGGCGACGGGCCTGATGGCGGCAGCGCTCGGCGGGACGGTGCGGCCGGGCCGGAAAGAGCAAGATCTGGAAGCCGGCGCCCGGGCCCGCC
Organism: Clostridia bacterium; assembly: GCA_002919235.1. Taxonomy (GTDB): domain Bacteria; phylum Bacillota; class Limnochordia; order DTU080; family RSA5; genus RSA5. The sequence continues at coordinate 11,469 of PKEX01000045.1, read as the reverse complement.
TTGAGATCCTCTCGAACGAAGATCTTTTCAAGGCGTGGGACCAGGAAGGGGCCCCGGAAGGGCCCGAAGCCTGGCTCAGCGCCGGCGGGCAGGTAGACGAGCTTCCGCCCGGTTTCGAGGTGATCGCCCGGGCGGAAGGGAGGCCTGCGGCCATCCGCCACAGGGAGCGGCGGCTCTTTGGGGTGCAGTTTCACCCGGAGCTGGAGAATGCGCCTTGGGCGAAGCAGCTCTTCCGCAGCTTCGTCCGGGAGGTCTGCGGCTGCTCGCCCACCTGGACGGTGGAGAATTTCATCGAAGCATCCGTGGCGGAGATCAAGGAGAAGGTGGGCGCCGGCCGAGTGGTCTGCGCCCTGTCGGGCGGGGTCGACTCCTCGGTGACCGCGGCCTTGGTCTACCGGGCCGTGGGCGACCAGCTGACGACCATCTTCGTCGACCACGGATTTCTCCGCCTGGGCGAGGCGGAGCAGGTGATCGAGACGTTCCGGGGGCGCTTTGGGCAGGGGTTCATCCACGTGGACGCCCGGGCGCGGTTTTTGAAGAGGCTGGAAGGCGTCACGGATCCTGAAGTAAAGCGGAAGCGCATCGGCGAGGAGTTCATCCGGATCTTCGAGGAAGAAGCGAGGAAGCTGGGGAACATCCGCTACCTGGCGCAAGGGACCGTCTATCCCGACGTCATCGAGAGCGGCCACGGCGCCGCGGGGACGATCAAGAGCCATCACAACGTGGGCGGCCTTCCCGAAGACATGGAACTGGAGCTCATCGAGCCGCTGCGGGCGCTTTTCAAGGACGAGGTGCGGGCGGTGGGCGAAGCGCTGGGACTGCCGGCCCGCATCGTCTGGCGGCAGCCGTTCCCGGGGCCGGGCCTTGCGGTCCGGGTCACCGGCGAAGTCACGGCGGAGCGGCTCGAGATCGAGCGGCGGGCGGACGCCATCGTCGTGGAGGAGATCGAGCGGGCGGGCCTGGGCCGGGACGTGTGGCAGTACTTCGCCGTGCTGACGGACACCCGCGCGGTGGGCGTCTCCCGGGAGACACGCACGTACGGGTACGTGGTGGCGGTGCGGGCAGTGACCAGTGTCGACGGGATGACCGCCGGCTGGGCGCGCCTGCCCTACGACGTCTTGGAGCGCATCTCCGGGCGCATCATGCGGGAGGTGCCCGGGGTGAGCCGGGTGGTCTACGACATCAGCGCCAAGCCGCCGGCCACCATCGAGTGGGAGTGAAGGGCGTGAAGTACACCGTCGTCCAGACGCCGCGGGGCGCCAAGGACATCCTCCCCAGAGAGGCGTACGTAAAGAGCCGCCTTGAGCAGCGGGCCGCGGCGTACCTCGAAAGCTGGGGCTACGCCCGGGTCTACACGCCCACGTTTGAGTTCTTTGACGCGATCGCCCAGGGGGACGGGCCGGTGCTGGCCGACTCGCTCTACCGGTTCGTCGACCGGGACGGGGCGGCGCTGGCCCTCCGGCCGGACATGACCATCCCCATCGCCCGGATGGTGGCCACCCGCTACCAGCCGGAGGACATGCCCCTGCGCCTTTACTATGTAGGTAACGTATTCCGCTATGCGGAACCCCAGGCCGGGCGGTACCGGGAGTTCACGCAGGTGGGCGTGGAGCTCATCGGTGCCGCAGGCCCCCGGGCCGACGCCGAGGTGGTGGCGGTGGCGGCGGGGGTGCTGGAGAGCCTGGGGCTTGCGTCGTTCCGCTTGGACCTGGGCCACGTGGGGTACCTGCGGGGCCTGGTGGAGGCGGTGCCGGACGGCCGGGTGGGCGACGGGCTGAAAGAAGCCCTGCTGCGGCGGGATTACGTCCGCTACGAAGCGCTGGTGAACCAGTGCGGCCTGGACGCCTCGCGCCGGCAGGCGCTCCTCGCCCTGCCGCGGCTCCGGGGAAAAGGGGACGTGCTGGAGGAGGCCCGCAGGCTCGCGCGAGGGAGCCGTGCGGCGCTCGAGGCCCTGGACAACCTTTCCGCCATCTATGAACTGGTCACCCTGTACGGCCTCGAGGAGCGGGTCGGCATCGACCTGGCCATGACCAAGGACATCGACTACTACTCAGGCCTGCTGATCGAGGGCTACGCGCCGGAGCTGGGCTTTACGCTGGGCAGCGGAGGCCGGTACGACACGCTGGTGGGCCGGTTCGGCCAGGACTTCGCGGCGACGGGCTTCGCCTTCGGGGTGGAGCGGGCGATGCTGGTGCTGGACCGCCTGGGCGTGACGGAAGCGGGGCCGCCCCCGCCCCAACTGCTGCTCATTGCCGACGACCGCTGCCAGGCGCAGCTCTTGTCCTTCGCCGCGGCGCTTCGCCGCAGGGGCGTGCTGGTGGAAGTGGACGTGCAGGGCCTTTCCAGCGAGGAGGCGCTGGCCTACGCCCGGCGGCGGGGCATCGCCCAGGTGGCCCGCGTCGTGGGGGAGGAGGCGGGCACGCCGCTGGTGGAAGTGGCGGCAGCGGCCGCGCCGCCCGCGGGCGACGGGGCGGCCGGCGTCTTCCGGCGTGTTCGGGCGGACCGGCTGCTCGGAGCATGAGCGGGCGAGGAGGAACGGGTGTGGGACTTCGGTGCGCGATTCCGAAAGGGAGGCCGATGGAGCAGCTGCTGCCGTACTTTCAAGCCCTGGGCGGCGGCAGGTGGGGCGACGTCTCCCGCAGGCTCACGCTGGTCGACGAAGACTTGGGCATCACCTTTTTCCTGGCCAAGTCCATGGACGTGCCCACGTACGTGGAGTACGGGGCGGCCGACATCGGCATCTCGGGCAAGGACGTCCTCCTCGAACACGACAAGTACGTAGTGGAGCTCCTGGACCTGGGCCTTTCCCGCTGCCAGCTGGTGGTGGCGGTTCCCGAAAACTCCAGCGTCCGCACGGTGGCTGACCTTCACTTCAACTCGCGGGTGGCGACCAAGTATCCCCGGGTGGCCGAGGAGTTTTTCAACCGGAAAGGGATCCAGGTGGAGCTGATCCCGATGAACGGCTCCGTGGAGCTGGCGCCGCTGGTGGGGCTGGCCGACGCCATCGTGGACATCACGGAGACGGGCACCACCCTGAGGGAGAACGGCCTCAGGGTGGTGGGCACCGTCGCCGAGAGCAGCCTGCGGCTGATCGCCAATCCCGTCAGCTACAAGGTGGCTTTTGACGAGATCAACCGGCTGGTGGACACCATGAGGAGCCTGATCGACTCAGGGGTGAGCGCCCGGTGAGACGGATCGAGACGGCGGCGTGCAACCCGGAGGAGCTGCGCCTTCTCCTCCAGCGGACCGCACTGGACGAGGTGCAGGTGAGCGAGGCGGTGGCCCGCAGGACGGAGGCCATCTTCGGCGCCCGGCTCTCCCCTGAAGAGGCGGTCCGCCGGATCATCGCCGACGTCGAGGCCCACGGGGACGCAGCGGTGGCCGACTACGCCGAGCGCATCGACGGCGTAAAGCTGGCGCCGGAGCAGTTTTTCGTCGACGGCGAGGAGCTGGAGCGGGCCAAGAGCAGCGTGGAGCCCGAGGCCTTGCAGGCCATCCGCACCGCGTGCCGGCGGGTCCGCCTCTACCATGAGGCACAGCTCGAGCGTTCGTGGTGGATCGAAGGCCCCCACGGCGAGATCCTGGGCCAGAGGGTGCAGCCGCTGGAGCGGGTGGCGTGCTACGTCCCGGGCGGCCGGGCCAGGCTCCTCTCCTCGGCGGTGATGACCGTCGTCCCCGCCAAGGTGGCGGGGGTTGCCGAGGTGATCGTGGCCACCCCCTGCCGGCCCGACGGCACCGTGGATCCCTACGTCCTGGTGGCGGCGGTGGAGGCGGGCGCGGACCGGATCCTCAAAGTGGGCGGAGCGCAGGCCATCGCCGCGCTGGCGTACGGCACCACCTGGATTCCCAAGGTGGACAAGATCGTGGGGCCGGGCAACATCTTCGTGACGCTGGCGAAAAAGCAGGTCTTCGGCCGGGTGGGCATCGACGGCCTGGCGGGACCCAGCGAAGTGGTGGTGGTGGCGGACGACTCTGCCGACCCGGCGTGGGTCGCCGCCGACCTGCTCTCCCAGGCGGAGCACGACCCGGAGGCCGTCGCGATGCTGCTGGCCGCGGGGGCGGAAGTCGCCGACCGGGCGCTGGTCGAGGTGGAGCGGCAGCTCGAGCACATGGATCGGCGCGAGGTGGCGAGAGAGGCGCTGGAGCGGTGGGGCGTCGCGGTCGTCTGCCGGGATGTGGACGAAGCTCTGGAGCTGGTGAACGTCATCGCCCCCGAACACCTGGAGCTCTTGGTACGGGATCCTTGGGCGGCCCTGGGCAAGGTGCGCCACGCGGGGGCCGTGTTTCTCGGGCCGTGGTCGACGGTGCCTTTGGGCGACTTCATCGCGGGCCCCAACCACGTGCTGCCCACCAACGGGACGGCCCGCTTCGCTTCGCCGCTGGGCGTGTACGACTTCGTGAACCGGGTGAGCGTCGTGGCCATGACGGAACGCGCGGCCCAAGCCGTCGGGGAGGAGGCCAAGAAGCTGGCTTTCCTCGAAGGGCTCCCCGGGCACGCCGGCGCCATCGACCGGCGGCTCTCCGCGGGGCGGGGCGATTGAGGAGCCAGGCCCGCCGGAGCGGCCGGAGGGCGGCAGATCCGTGTTGAGGGACGAGGTGAGGCCAGGTGTCGAGCGAGCAGAGGCTCGTCACCCGGGAGCGGGCGACGAGCGAGACGCGGATCCGTCTTACGCTCAACCTCGACGGTGAAGGGAAGGCGGACGCCGAGACGGGGATCGGGTTTTTCGACCATATGCTGACGGCCTTCGCCCGGCACGGGCTTTTCGACCTGGAGGTGCGGGTCGAGGGCGACCTGGAAGTGGACGGCCACCACACCGTGGAGGATACGGGCCTGGTCCTCGGCGCCGCGATGCGGGAGGCGCTGGGAGACAAGGCGTCCATCGAGCGCTTCGGCCACGCCTGCGTCCCCATGGACGAGTCCCTGGTCCTGGCGGTTGTGGACCTGAGCGGGCGGCCGTACCTCGCCTTTGAGGGGTTCCGCTTCGACCAGCCGGCGGTGGGCGGGTTTGACACCAGCTTGACGCAGGAGTTTTTCCGGGCTTTCGCCAACGAGTGCGGCTGCAACCTGCACCTCAGGGCGCTGGCCTGCGGCAACGCCCACCACGTGATCGAGGCGGCGTTCAAAGCCACCGCGAGGGCGCTGCGGGCGGCCGTGGCCAGGGACCCGCAGATCAAAGGCATTCCCTCGACGAAGGGACTCCTGGAATGATCGCCATCGTCGATTACGGCATGGGGAACCTGCGCAGCGTCCAGAAGGCGTTCGAACGGGTGGGCTTTTCCGCCGCCGTCACGTCTTCGCCGGAGGACGTGCGGCAGGCCCGGGGCGTCGTGGTGCCCGGCGTGGGCGCGTTCGGAAAGGCCATGGAAAACTTGGAGCGGCTGGGGCTCGCCGATGCCGTCGTCGAAGCGGTGCGGGAGGGCAAGCCGTACCTGGGCATCTGCCTGGGGTACCAGCTTCTCTTTGAGTCCAGCGAGGAACGGTTCGGCGAAGGGGCGGCCGCGGCGTGCGGCGGGCGGTCCGGCGGGGCGGAAGGTGATCCGGGCGCCGGCGGAGGCAGCGAGGCTCGGGGCACCGGCGGCGGCCGGGAGCCGGCGGGCTTGGGCCTGTTGAAGGGGAAGGTGCGGCGCTTTCCCGCCGGGGTGCGAAAAGTGCCCCAGATCGGCTGGAACCAGGTGCGCCGGGCCCGGGAGACCCCGCTCTTTGAAGGCGTCGCCGACGGCAGCTACGTCTATTTCGTGCACTCGTACTTCCCCGTGCCCGCGGATCCCGGCGTCGTCGCCGCGACCACGGAGTACGGGGTCGAGTTTGCCTCGGCCGTCTGCGCCGGCCACATCTGGGCCGTGCAGTTTCACCCGGAGAAGTCCAGCCGGGTAGGCCTTGCGATCCTCGCCAATTTCGGCAGGGCGGTGGAGCGATGATCGTCATTCCCGCCATCGACCTCAAGGACGGCCGGTGCGTCCGGCTGGTCCAGGGGAGAAAGAGCGACGTCACCGTCTACGGCGACGATCCGGTGGCGGTGGCGCTGGAGTTTGAACGGGCAGGGGCGGAGCGGATCCACGTCGTCGACCTCGACGGCGCCTTCGACGGCAAGCCCAAGAACTGGCGGCACCTCAAGGCCGTGGTGGAGGCGGTGAACGTCCCCGTCCAGACCGGCGGGGGCATCCGGAGCCTGGAGGCCATCGAAGAGCTGCTGGAGATCGGGGTCGAGCGGGTGATCCTGGGCACCGTGGCCCTGAAGGCGCCCGAGCTGGTCCGGGAGGCGTGCCGCCGGTTTGGCCCCGAGCGGGTCCTGGTGGGCATCGACGCTCGCGGCGGCCGGGTGGCGGTGGAGGGCTGGGTGGAGGAGTCGGACGTCCCGGCGGTGCGGCTGGCCGAGGCGATGCGGGAGGCCGGCGTGCGGGAGATCGTCTTCACCGACATCTCCCGGGACGGGACGCTGGCCGGGCCCAACCTGGCCAGCCTCGAGGAGATGCTCTCCACCGGGATGCGGGTGATCGCCTCGGGCGGCGTCTCGTCCGTCGAGGACCTTGTGGCCATCGCCGCGCTGGCCCGGCGGGGCGTCACCGGCGCCATCGTGGGCAAGGCCCTCTACACGGGGAGAGTGGATCTGGCGGAAGCCATCGCCGCCGTGCGCGCGGCGGTGCAGGCGGAACCTGGGAGAGAGGAGTCGGAGGATGCTGGCGAAGCGCATCATCCCCTGCCTTGACATCCGGGACGGCCGGGTGGTCAAAGGGGTGCGGTTTGGGAACTTCCGGGACGCCGGCGACCCTGTGGAGCTCGCCGAGGCGTACGACCGGGAAGGCGCCGACGAGCTGGTCCTTTTTGATATTACCGCTTCGGCCGAGGGGCGGGCGACCATGGTGGACGTGGTCCGGCGGACGGCGGAGAAGGTGTTTATCCCGCTCACCGTGGGCGGCGGCGTCTCCTCCGTGGAGCAGATGCGGACGCTCCTCAAGGCGGGGGCGGACAAGATCTCCATCAACACCGCGGCGGTGAAAAACCCCGACTTGATCCGGCAGGGGGCTGAGCAGTTCGGCAGCCAGTGCATCGTCCTTTCCATCGACGCCCGCCGGCGCCGCCGGGAGGACGGTTCCCTCTGGTGGGAAGTGGTGATTCACGGCGGGCGGACGCCGACGGGGATGGATGCGGTGGAGTGGGCCCAGCGGGGGGTGGAGCTGGGCGCCGGAGAGCTGGTGCTGAACAGCATCGACGCCGACGGGACCAAGGACGGCTACGACAACGAGCTGAACCGGACCGTGAGCGAAGCGGTGGACGTGCCCATCATCGCGTCGGGCGGCGTGGGAAACCTCCAGCACCTGGTGGACGGCATTTTGATCGGCAAGGCCGACGCAGTGCTGGCGGCGTCCATTTTCCACTTCGGGGAGTACAGCATCGCCGAGGCCAAAGCGTATCTGAAGGCCCACGGTATCCCCGTGCGGATGTGACGGGAGGGGTGCGCCGTGGCGCAGGGGAAAGCGGCCCTGCCCGTGGAGATCGACGCCATCCGCTTTGACGAGCGGGGGTTGGTGCCCGCGGTGGTGCAGCAGGCGGGCACGGGCGAGGTGCTGATGGTCGCCTACATGAACCGGGAGGCGCTGGAGCGCACGCTCCAGACGGGCGTCACGTGGTTCTACAGCCGCAGCCGGCAGCGGCTCTGGCAGAAGGGGGAAACGTCCGGCAACGTCCAGCGGGTGGTGCAGGTCCGGGCCGACTGCGACTTCGACACGCTGCTGGTGGAGGTGGAGCAGACGGGCGAGGGCGCCTGCCACACGGGCCAGTGGAGCTGCTTTCACCACCGGCTGGCGGGCGGTGAGCCGGGGGGCGGCCGGGAGACCGGCGCTGCCGGCGGCAAAGGCGCGGCAGGGGACCAAGGCCGGGCCGGCGACGCCGTCGTTCAGGAGCTTTACCGGGTGATCGCCGGGCGGAAAGCGCAGCCCGTCGAGGGCTCGTACACCAGCTATCTTTTTGAAAAAGGCCTGGACAAGATCCTCAAGAAGATCGGCGAGGAGACGTCCGAGGTGATCCTCGCGGCCAAGAACCAGGATCCCCGGGCGTTCGTGGCCGAAAGCGCCGATCTCCTCTACCATCTGCTGGTGGCCATGGTCGAGATGGACGTCGAACCCGGCGCCCTCTGGGAGGAACTCTCCCGGCGGCGGGGAGGCGGCGGGTCGGAAGACGCCCCGCCGGGCAAGTGATCCGAAACGCCGCGCGAGATCCCGCCGGTGCCGTCATACCCTTGGTAGGGGTGCGACGGGACGTGAGAGAGAAGGCGCGGAGAGCCGCCCGCCGCCGGCGGCGGGGGCGCATGGGGGCGTGGACGGCCGCGGCCGCCCGGATGGTGGCCGTCGCGGCCGCCGCGGGCCGCACCGTGGTCTCCGTATGCCGCACCGCGGCGGCCGGGGGCCTGCTGCTCGCGGCCTTGGGAGCCGCCGCGTTCGGGGCGGCACCGGCGGGAATCATCGTCCCGGTGGGAGTCTCGCCGGCCGGGGCGCCCGATGAGGCCCGTTCGCTCCCCCCTCCTCCCGCGCTCAAGGCGGCGTCGGCGGTGCTCTATGACCTCGAGAGCGGGAGCCTGCTCTTGGCCCGCAACGCGTTTGAGCCCCGCCCGCCGGGAAGCCTCACCAAGATCGTCACGGCTTGGGTGGTGCTGAAGGCCGCGCACGAGGTCGGCGCGTCTCCGGACGGGGACGCCCTAAACCAGCGGGCGGTCGTCAGCCGGGAAGCGGCCGGCTTCCCCGGGTACAGCCTGCGCTTCGAGGAAGGGGAAGAGGTGGCCGTCCGGGACCTCCTGGCCTACATGCTGCTTCACCCCGGGGGTGACGCCGCGGTGGTGCTGGCCGAGCACGCCGCGGGCTCGACGGCGGGCTTCGCCGCCCGGATGAACCAGGAGGCGGCGGCCCGGGGCGCCGGGCAGAGCGCCTTCAAAAATCCCCACGGCTTCGACGAGCCGGGCCACGTCTCGACGGCGTATGACCTCGCGCTCTTGACCGCGGCGGCGCTGGAGTTTCCCGAGTTCGCCAGGGTAGTCGCGGCTCGCCGGGCGGAGCTTCCGTGGCGGGGGCGCTTGAGAGACGTCCGCAACGCCAACTCCTTCCTCTGGCGCTATCCTGGAGCAGCGGGCGTGATGAGCTCATACACTCCGGCCGGCGGCTATTCGCTGGCGGCCCTGGCCGAGCGGGACGGGGTGCGCCTCCTGGCGGTGATCCTCGGCGCGCCCAGCGCCCGGGAACGCTGGCTGGACGCGGCCAGCCTGCTGGACTACGGTTTCTTGCACTACAGCGCGTTGCGCGAGGCGCCGGACCTGGAGCGGGCCCGCTACGTGGTGGCCCAGGGCGATACCCTCTCCGGGCTGGCGCGCCGTTTCGGCGTGCCGGTCTCCGCTATCCGCCTTTACAACCGTCTGGAAGATCCCGACAGGCTGGAGATAGGGTCCGAGATCTGGATTCCCCGGTGAACCGGGGTAGGGAGGCCGCGGGCGGTGTCAAAGATGTCGGGCGGGAGGTTGCCTCATTTGGACATGCAGTGGCTCGAACAGCTCAACGATCGCCAGCGCGAGGCCGTCACCCACACGGACGGCCCGCTTTTGGTCATCGCCGGGGCCGGCTCCGGCAAGACGCGCGTGCTCACGTACCGCATCGCCTACCTCTTGCAGGCGGGTAAAGCGCTGCCGTCCCAGATCCTGGCGGTGACCTTTACCAACAAGGCGGCCGCCGAGATGAAGGAGCGGCTGCGCGCCATCGTCGGCCCGGTCGCCGAGTCGCTCTGGGTGGGGACGTTTCATGCCACGTGCGTCCAGATCCTCCGGCGGCACGCGGACCGCATCGGCTATAAGCGCCAGTTTGTGATCTTTGACACCTCCGACCAGCTCGCGGCGATGAAGGAGACGCTGAAAGAGCTCAACGTCGACCAGAAGAACTTTGAGCCCCGGGCGGTCCTGGGGACCATCAGCGCCGCCAAGAACGAACTCGTCGACTGGAAGCAGTTCCAGGAGCGGGCCAGCGGCTTTTGGGAGCGGAACGTCGGCCGCTTTTACGAGCACTACCAAAAGAAGCTGGAACGGAACCACGCGATGGATTTCGACGACCTCCTGGGCCAGACGGTCCGCCTGTTCCAGCAGCACCCCGACGTCCTCGAGGAGTACCAGGAGCGGTTCCGGTACGTCCTGATCGACGAGTACCAGGACACCAACCGGGCGCAGTACGTCCTGGTCAACCTGATCTGCGCCCGCCACCGCAACCTCTGCGTCGTAGGCGACGCCGACCAGAGCATCTACCGCTTCCGGGGGGCCGACATCCGCAACATTCTCGATTTCGAGCGGGACTACCCCGACGCAAAAGTGGTGAAGCTGGAGCAGAACTACCGCTCCACCAAGCGCATCCTGGAGGCGGCCAACGCCGTCATCGAAAACAACGTCGACCGCCCTGAGAAGCGGCTCTTTACGGAAAACCCCGAGGGCGAGCGGATCCGGTTCTACAGGGCCGACGACGAGCGGGGCGAAGCGGCCTTCGTCGCCCAGGAGATCGAGCGGCTGCGCCGGGAGGAGGGCCTGGCCTACCAGGACATCACCATCCTTTACCGGACCCACGCCCAGTCCCGTACCTTTGAAGAGGAGTTCATCCGCCGGGGCACGCCGTACCGCATCGTCTCGGGCGTCCGCTTCTACGAGCGGAAGGAGATCAAGGACCTCCTGGCCTACCTGCGGGTGATTGCCAATCCCGACGACGAGTTCAGCCTGCGGCGGATCATCAACGTGCCCAAGAGGGGAATCGGCGATACCACGGTGGGCCGGATCCAGCAGTTTGCGGATCAGGAAGGGATCAGCCTCTTCGAAGCCATGCGCCGGGTGGAGGAGATCGAGGACGTCTCGGCCGCTTATGCCCGCCGGGTAACGGAGTTTACCCAGCTCATCCTCGACCTGCGGCAGGCGGCGGAGGGAATGTCCCTCACCGGCCTGGTGGACAAGCTCCTGCGGGACACCGGCTACATCGCCGAGCTCCAGGCGGAGAAGAGCGTCGAGGCGGAGGCCCGCATTGAGAACCTCCAGGAGTTCCTGTCGGTGACGAAAGAGTTTGAGACGCAGGTGGAGTCGAGTCTCGACGCCTTTTTGGACCACGTCGCCCTGGTCTCGGACGTGGACGCCTACGAGGAAGGCGTCGACGCGGTCACCATGATGACCCTGCATTCGGCGAAGGGCCTTGAGTTTCCCGTGGTGTTCCTGGTGGGGATGGAGGACGGTGTCTTCCCCCACGCCCGGGCCCTGTGGGAACCGGGCGAGCTGGAGGAGGAGCGGCGCCTCTGCTACGTGGGGATGACCCGGGCGATGAAGCTGCTTTACTTCACGTGCGCCCAGTTCCGGACGCTCTACGGCCAGAGCAACTTCGGCAATGTGTCCCGCTTCGTGGAAGAAGTGCCGGCGTCGCTCATCGAGGACCTGCGGGAGGCCCGGGCGGGCCAGCGGGGCGCGGCAG
>PKEX01000002.1 GCA_002919235.1 Clostridia bacterium | reverse complement strand
CGTACACGTACACGTCGTCCTCCTCGTCGTGGTATGTGGGCTGCCAGCCCCGGACCGGCCTGCGGTAGGAGACCACCCGGGCGCCGTCGGGGAGCTCGGCCTCGAACTTGGCTCGCAGCCGGTCCGCCGCCGCTTGGGACAGGTAAAACGTGACCACCGTCGCGAAGGAGAGGTCGACGTCAAAGAAGTTGGCCAGGCGCACCGCCGCCCGGCGCCGCACCGGGCTCAGCCACAGCCGCAGGCGGCAGTAGGCCCAGCGCAGCGGGTCGATTTCGATGCCGACGACGCGCACGGGGTAGCGGCGGCCCGCCTCAAGGAGGATCCGCCCGTCCCCGGCGCCTAGGTCCACCAGGACGTCGCCGGGGCCGAGCCGCGCGTACTCCACCATCTTGCGGACCACCCGGCGCCGGGTGGGACTGTACGCGCCACCGACGAACGCGGGGAAGACGATGGAGACGGCGACGGCGATGGGTACCGCAAGCCACAGTGCGCGCACGCTCTAAAGCCCTCCGACGACCGGCGCTGGCGCCGAAGTTTTGGAGATGTCCAAATGATTCGCAGCGCCGGCCCGTGCTCCTCCCGCGGCGCGCCGGCAAGGGCGGTCACGACATGAGCCAGCGGACCAGGGTGCGGACGGCGACGCCGGTGCCGCCCCGGGGCGTGTACGCCTTCTCCTTCTCGGCGAAGGCGGTTCCCGCGATGTCCAGGTGGGCCCAGGCGGCATCGCCCGCAAACTCGCTGATGAAGAGGGCGCCGGTGATGGCTCCGGCATCCCGGCCGCCGGTGTTCTTCAAGTCGGCCACGTCGCTTTTGTACTGCTCCCTGTAGGCAGGGTCGGAAGGAAGGCGCCACACCTTCTCCCCGGCCGCCGCGGCGGCTTTCAAGAGTTCTTCGGCCAAGCGGTCGTCGGTGGCCACCAGGCCCGAGTAGAGCCGGCCCAGCGCCACGACGCACGCCCCCGTGAGGGTGGCCACATCCACCACCCGCTGCGCTCCCTGGGTGACGGCGTAGGCGACGGCGTCGGCCAGGATCAGGCGGCCTTCGGCGTCGGTGTTGTCCACCTCCACGGTCTTGCCGTTCATGGCCTTGACGACGTCTCCCGGCTTCATCGCCGTCCCCGACGGCATGTTCTCCACCGCGGGGACGACGGCCATGAGGTTCACCTCCGCGCCCAGCAGGGCCAGGGCCCGCACGGCCCCCAGCACCGCGGCGGCTCCGGCCATATCGCCCTTCATCTCGGACATCCCCTTGGCGGGCTTGAGAGAGATGCCGCCGGTGTCGAAGGTCACCCCTTTGCCGACCAAGGCCACCAGCGGGCGGGAGGCGTCGCGGGCATAGCGCAGCACGATGAGCTTGGGCGGCTCCGCGCTGCCCTTGGCCACGCCCAGCAGGGCGCCCATGCCCAGGCGCTCCATCTCCTCCCGCTCGAGCACCGTGCACTCGACGCCGATCTCGCGAGCCAGCTCCCGGGCGGCTTCAGCCAGGGCGGCGGGCGTCAGGTGATTGCCGGGAGCGTTGACCAGGTCCCGGGCGAAGTTGACGCTCTCCGCGAGCACGGCGCCCCGGCGGACCCCTTCCTCGATCGCGCCCAGCTTCTTCTCGTCCATTTCGGCCACGACGAGCTCGCCGGGGGCCGGCGCCCCGGGATCGCTCTTAAAGCGGGCGTACGTGTACGATCCCAGCAGCGCGCCTTCGGCCAGGGCCGCGGCGGCTTCGCCGGGGTCCAGCCCGCCGATGCCAGCGCCGTGGACGATGGTGGCGATCCGCCGCGCCCCGCCGCGGGCGGCCTCTTTGAGCGCCGCAGCGGACACCTCCCGAACCCGCTCCAGGCTGAACTCGCTCGCGGGGCCCAGGCCCACCAGGACCAGCTTGCGCTGGGGAAGTCCCGGCGGGAAGTGGAGCGTTGCGGTCTCGTTCAGCTTTCCGCGAAACTCGCCGCTTTGAATCAGGCGGGAGATGAGGCCGCCCGTGGCCCGGTCCGCGGCGCCCGTGGCTCCTCCCGGGCTCTCTACCCCCTGGAAGAGGTTGACGATGACGGCGTCTGCTTCGACGGCGGTGATGCTTTCGCGGATGACCGAGATCTTCATTTCAGGACAAATCCTCCTTCAGATGGCCGGACACCGCGGCGATGAGCCGGCGGGCGCTCATCCCTTCCAAGGTGTCGATGACGATGCAGCCCTCCGGGAAGGCGCGCCCCTTGGTCAGCGCGCTGGGCACGACCACGCACGCCAGTCCCGCGGCCCGCGCGGCCGCTGCCCCGTGCGGGGAATCCTCGATGGCGACGGCCTCGGAGGGGGCGACGCCCAGCCGCTCCACGGCCAGCCGGTATAGGGCGGGATCAGGCTTGGGCGGCACGCCGTCGTCCGGAGTGCACACCGTGTCGAACTGTTCCAGGAGGCCGTAAGGAGCCAGGCCTTCCTCGATCCACCGGTACGATGAGTTGGACGCCATGCCCAGCAGCAGCCCTTGCGCCTTGGCATCCTGGATCAGGGCGGCGACGCCCGGCCGCAGGGGCTCGTTTCCCAGGAGCTTCTTCTCATGAGCCCGGCGGCGCACTTCCAAGGCCAGGCGATCGACGGGTTGGCCGAGGCGCTGGGCCAGCATGGCGTAGGGATCGACCGCGTCCGCCGCGGCCCCCACGGCGTCATCCCAATCGGATAGAGGAAGTTCGAGGCCGTGTTCACGAAATAACTCCTGCCACGAGATGAAGACAGCCCGTTCGGTGTCGACGATGGTGCCGTCGTAGTCAAAGACCAAGGCCTTGTAGGGCATCGCAGTCAAGTCCTTTCCCGAAAGCGATCGTCCCCTGCCATTCCAGACATTACACGCCGCAGCGCCGCTCCCCTCCTGATGCCGGGGGAAGAAGGGGCCGGGCAGGCAGCCCGCCGCCCGGACGTTCCCGGCCCGCAGCGCCGCGGCGGGCAACGACTCAAGCGAAAGCGAGGGTGAGCCATGACCTCCGTGTTGGAGCGCCTTTCGGCCCGCTATGAGGACGACCTGAACGACTTGATCGCGTTCTTGCGGATCCCGAGCGTCAGCGCCCAGAGCCAGCACAGGGACGACGTGGCCCGGGCCGCCCGGTGGCTGGAGGAGTACCTGAGGCGCATCGGGATGAACCACGCCCGCACCCTGCCCACCGCCGGGCATCCGGTCGTCTACGCCGAGTGGATCGACGATCCGGAGAAGCCCACTGCCCTGCTCTACGGGCATTACGACGTGCAGCCGGCAGACCCGCTCGAGCTGTGGGAGACGCCCCCGTTCGAGCCTGATACGAGGGAGGGGCGCCTTTACGCCAGGGGCGCCAGCGACGACAAGGGGCAGGTGATGGTCCACCTGGCCGCTCTGGGCGCGTGGCTGGCAGCCGAGGGGCGGCTTCCCATCAACGTCCGCGTCCTCATCGAAGGGGAGGAGGAGATTGGCTCGCCCAGCCTGGAGCCGCTGCTCAGGGCCCATCCTGAACTGCTCCGGGCGGATTTCATCGTCATCTCCGACACCACCATGTTCGCCGAGGGGCTGCCCACCCTCTGCACGGGACTGCGGGGCATCGCGGTGGCCGAAGCCCATGTCACCACCGCGGCCAGCGATCTTCACTCGGGGCTTTTCGGGGGCGCCGCGCCCAACGCCGTCCAGGTCCTATGCGAGCTGATCGCCGCCTGCAAGGGGAGCGACGGGAAGATCCGCATCCCCGGCTTCTACGACCGGGTGGTGGAGCCTACCCCGCAGGAGAGGGCGGCATACGCGGCGCTGCCCTTTGACGAACAGCAGCTCATGAAAAGCCTGGGCCTTCCCGCCCTGGCGGGCGAGGCGGAATATACCGCGTTCGAGCGGACCACGATCCGTCCCACTTTCGAGGTGAACGGGATGTGGGGCGGGTTCACCGGAGAAGGGTCCAAGACCGTGATTCCCCAGGAGGCGCGGGCCAAGATCACCTGCCGGCTCGTCCCTGACCAGGATCCCGAGGAGATCTTGGAGCTCCTGGCCGATCACCTCCGGCGGCTCTGCCCGCCGTACGCCCGGGTGGAGCTGCAGCGGGGGGCAGGGGCGCGCCCGTGGAAAGCGTCGCTGGAGCACCCGTCGACGCAGGCGGCCATCCGGGCGCTGGAGGCGACCTACGGGAGGAGGCCGGCCCTCGCGCCGTCCGGTGGGTCGATCCCCATCGTCGAGACGCTGGACCGCCTCACCGGCGCGCCCATGGTCCTCATGGGCTTCGCCGATCCCGGCTGCAACGCGCACGCTCCCAATGAGTTTTTCTCCCTGGAGACCTTCAGGACGGCCCGGGAGGCGTGCGCAAGGTTTTGGCAAGAGGCGGCTGAAACCTTCTAGCGAGCAGGAGGGAGCATCGATGGACCGCGAGAACGTGCAGGCGTTTTCCCCGGACCGCTACGACCGGATGATCTACCGGCGCGCCGGCCGGTCGGGGCTGCTGCTGCCCGCCATTTCGCTGGGCGCTTGGGAGACGTTCGGCGGATACCGGGGCGAGGACGTGGCGCGGGCGTGCCTCTTTCGCGCGTTCGACCTGGGCATCACCCACTTCGACCTGGCCAATAACTACGGCCAGCCACCGGGCAACGCGGAGCGGGTGGTAGGGCGGATCCTGAGAGAAATGCCCCGGGACGAGCTGATCATCTCCACCAAGGCGGGCTTTCGCATGTGGCCCGGACCCTACGGCGACGGCCTGTCCAAGAAGTATCTCGTGGCCAGCTTGGACCAGTCGCTGAAGCGGCTGGACCTGGACTACGTCGATATTTTCTACGCCCACCGGCCCGATCCCGAAACGCCCCTGGAGGAGACCATGGAGGCGCTGGATCTCATCGTGCGCCAGGGGAAAGCGCTGTACGTCGGGGTGAGCAACTTCGCCGGCGCGCGCTTTGCGGAAGCCGTCCGCATCACCCGGGAGCGGGGCCTTGTGCCGATCACCCTGCACCAGCCGGGCTACAACCTCCTGAACCGGACGATGGAGTGGGATCTCCTGGACCACGCCGAGCGGTCCGGCACGGGCGTGATCGTCTACTCGCCCCTGGCCCAAGGGATCCTGACGGACAAGTACCTCGGCGGCATCCCCGGGGAGTCGCGCGCGGCTCTCCGCTGGGGTGAGGAGGAGGCCAAGAGGAGGCTTTCCGCAGACACCCTGGAAAAAGTCCGGAGGCTGAACGAGATCGCCAAGGCCCGCGGCCAGACCTTGGCCCAGATGGCCATCGCCTGGATCCTCAGGCTCCCGCAGGTGACCAGCGTCCTGGTGGGAGCGTCCCGGGTGGAGCAGATTGAGGAGAACGTCAAGGCTCTCGAAAACCTCAGCTTCACCCGGGAAGAGCTGGAGGCCATCGACGAGATCACGCTGCCGCGGGCGCCCGGGCGGTAGCGGGTGGAGCCCCACTCGGCGGCCGCCGGGCCAGACTTCGAGTGAAGGAGGAGATGGCAGTGCACCCCTTCAACGACCTCAAGGTGGAGCAGGGCTCCGTCGGCATTCACTGGTTCGGGCAGAGCTCGTTTGCGCTGAAGAGCCCGGCGGGCACCGTCATCCTGGTGGACCCGTACTTTCCCCGGGTGAGGCCGCCGGAGAAGTTCATCCATCCCGAACCGCCCGTGGATGAGGCGGACGTGAAGACGGACTGGGTCCTCCTGACCCACAACCACATTGACCACACCTGCATCGAATCGCTCCTGCGCATCCGCGACGCCTGGCCCGAGGCCCGCTTCGTGGGGCCGGTGGAAAGCGTCCAGGCCATGGTGGGCGCGAGGATCCCCGAGGAGCGCACCATCACCGTCCAGGCGGGAGAGCAGGTCCGCCTGGGCAGCGACGCCGTCGCCCACGCGGTGTACGCGAAGCCCCCCGAAGGCCATCCTGAAAAGGGCATCGCCCCGCCCGACGTGACACATCTGGGCTACGTGGTCGATGTGGCCGGCGTGCGCGTCTACATCTCCGGGGATCCCATCCACACCTTCGCGGAGCGGGAGGACCTGATCCAGCCCGTGGCGGCGCTGAAGCCGCACATCGGGATGCTGACCACCCACCCCACCGAAGGCGAGTTTCCCTTCTTCGACGGGTCGGTGGCCATGGCCCGGAAGATCGGCCTGCTCACCGCGGTTCCTTCGCACTACCAGTGCTTCGTGAAGAGGACTTACGATCCGGCGGAATGGGATGCGGCGTTCGGCGACGGGGGTCCCGAGCGGCTGATCATCCCGTACAACAGCAGCGTCGTCTACACACCGCCGGCGCGGTAATCGCGCCTTTCAAGAGACGCCCGGAAGGCTGGAGAAGAGCTTTTCCCGCAGGAGGGCGGCCACCCCGTCGACGGCGGCGAAATCCATGTGGGGGACGTAATACCGCTCGAGCCGCGCGTGGCAGGCCCGGGCCTCGCTGAGCGCGGCGACGGCCAGCGAAAAGAGGCGGGAGCGTTCGTCTTCCGCCTCTTTGAGCTCCCTCCGGCGAGAGCCCAGGCCGCCGGCGTCCAGGGCGCGGCCGGCGTCGAAGACGCGCTCCGCCCGGCCCGGCCAGGCGTGGGGCGGGGCCGAGGTGACCACGGCCAGGCCCAAGCCGGGGATCACGGCGTGCTCTACCCGGTCGGGAGCGAACGGGCAGTGGAAGCATTCCACGTCCCATCCCCGCACCGCCGCCAGGCGGACCAGGGATTCTACCAAGGAGGCCCGGGCCGGTCCCGGGGGCCCAGTGATCAGCAGGACGCGCCGGGCGCCGCCGGCGGCGTCCGAGAGGAAGTGGAGGGGGCCCTTAGGCGTGACGGCGCCGGCGAACAGCCGGCGGATCCGCCCCGGCGCCGCCGCGGGCGGCCTCTGCGGCAAGGCCGCGGCGGCCAGCTCTTCGGCCATGGCGTTCACCCGGCCCCAGTCCAAGAGCTCGCCGTACACCGCCTCGATCTCGTCCTGCACCGTCCGGGCGGCGGCCAGGTACCGGTAGGCCCGCCGGTAAGCCCGGCGGATCTCGTCCCGGAGCGCGGCGATCTCCTCCCGGTGGGCGCGAAGGCCCGCCTCGTCCCAATGAAGGCCGAGGTGGACAATCTCATCCACCGCGCCCGGAAACTCAGGGTCGATGACGTGGGGACTGGTGCCGTCGACCACGGCAAAGCCCGCGCGGGGAAAAAAGACGGCGTCGAGGGAGTCCGGGTCGGAGGAGCAGTGGAAGCGCTCGACCTCAAGGCCCAAGGCCTCGCCCTCTTCCGCCAGGCGCCGCATGAGGGTGGACTTCCCGGTGCCCGGTCCCCCCTTGAGAATGATGAAGCGCCGGGCGTCGCGGCGGGGCACGATTTGGTCGAAAAACGAGACGAATCCCCTCGGGGTGTTGCTCCCGGCGAACAACCGGCGGCTACGGCGTGACTGCGTCATGGGCGGCCTCCTTCGGCTCAAGCTCGCGAGGGCCTACCCAAGGTATGCCGGAAAGAACCAGCGTGTGCCCGGGCTCGCCGAGCGAGCCCGGGCGGGATCATTGCCTGCGCCCGGAGAAGAGCCTTGCCCAAAAGCCCCGGCGCGCGGCGGCTCCCGTTGCCTCTTGGGGCCTCAAGTACTCGGCAGGGATCAGCGTGCGGTACGGAGGGACGTCGATTTTCAAAGGCCAGAGGGTCTGGCCGGTGGCCCCTCGGATGCTCTCCCCGTCGACGACGCCGGTGAGGCCCCGGAAGTAGGAGGAATGGAAAGCCTCGCTGATGACGACGGTGTCGCCCGGCCGGAACCGGGATCCGTCGCGGTCTTCGCCCGCCGGGGCCTCCGCCGGTGCGCTCTCTTCCACGGGGGCGGCGACCTCCGGCTGGTGCGCGTCGGTCTCGGCCATGCTCTCCACTCCTTTCGCGGTTCCAGTATAGCACATCCGGACCGGGCCTCCGAACGGGCGGGGAAGGGAGGAGCGGGTCGATCTCAAAATGATGGGCCGAGGCGTCCCCTTCGCCTCGGATGAGGAGGAGTGAGAAAATGTCGAATGTCCGTACCGCCCGGGTCGCCGTCATCGGCGGCGGTCCCGGAGGATACGCTGCGGCGTTTGCCGCGGCCGATCTCGGCCTTGACGTGGTCCTGGTCAGCGACGAGCCGCCGCTGGGCGGCACCTGCCTCAACCGGGGCTGCATCCCGTCCAAGGCCCTGCTCCACGTGGCCAAGGTGATCCGGGACGCCCGCCAGGCCCGCACCTTCGGGGTGACGTTTTCCGAGCCTTCCGTGGACCTCGCGGCCCTGCGGGCGCACGTAGGCCAGGTGGTCTCCCGGATGGCAGGCGGCCTGTCGCACCTGGCCGCGCAAAGGGGCGTCGAGGTGGTCCACGGCCGGGCCCGTTTCACAAACAGCCGGGAACTGGAGATCCTGCGACCCGGAGGGGAGCGAGAGCTCCTCCGCTTCCAGGAGGCCGTCGTCGCCACAGGGTCCCGGCCCGCCGAGCTTGTGGAGGTTCCCGCCGGCTCCCCCCGGGTGATGGACTCCACGAGGGCGCTGGCGCTGGAAGAGGTTCCCAAGAGGCTCCTGGTAGTAGGCGGGGGCTACATCGGCCTGGAGCTGGCCACGGTCTACGCCGCGCTGGGAAGCCGCGTCAGCGTGGTCGAGATGGCCGACACCCTGCTGCCCGGTTTTGACCGCGACCTGGTTCGGCCGCTCATGGCCAGGCTCAAGCGGGAGCTTCACCAGGTGCTGCTCAAAACGCGCGTGACGTCCGTCGAGGACGACGGGGAGGCGGTGCGCGTCCGCTTCGCGGGAGAGCACGCGCCCCAGGATGAAGAGGTGTTCGACCGGGTGCTGGTCGCGGTGGGCCGGCGGCCCAACACCGAAGGATTGGGACTGGAGAACACCGGCGTCCGGGTGGACCCCGCCGGCTTCATCCAGGTGGACGCCCAGCGCCGCACCGCGGACCCTGCCGTTTTCGCGGTGGGCGACGTGGCAGGGCCTCCCATGCTGGCCCACAAAGCGGCCCACGAAGGGAAGCTGGTGGCGGAAGTGCTGGCGGGACGGAGCGTCGCCTTCGACGCGCGGGCGATTCCCGCCGTGGTGTACACCGACCCCGAGATCGCAGCCTGCGGGCTCAGCGAGGAACAGGCCAAGGCGGAGGGGCGAAACGTCAAAGTGGTCCGCTTCCCCTGGGCCGCGTCCGGGAGGGCCGCGGCCAGCGGCCTTTCGGAAGGCATGACCAAGCTCATCGTCGACGCGGACAGCGAGGTGGTGCTGGGAGTGGGCATCGTAGGCAGCGGCGCTTCGGAGCTGATCGCCGAAGGCGCGCTGGCGGTCGAGATGGGCGCCACCGCGGAGGACCTGCGGCTCACCGTTCACCCCCACCCCACGCTCTCCGAAACCGTGATGGAGGCCGCCGAGGCCTTTTACGGCATGGCGACCCACATCTACCGCAAGTCCTAGTGAAAGGCGGCGGTCCGGTTGCATCCTGAACCCGATCCGGTCACCGAGCGGCTGGTGCTGGCCATGATCGAGCTGATCCACGAGCGAAAGCTGGCCGGCAAGCGGGAACTGGCGGCGACCGCCGAGACCATCGCCGCGTGGCTCTCGGAGCGGACAGGCCTGCACGTCCTGCCCCGGCACGTGCACTCGCTGACCGCGGCGATGCGGGACGGCGGCCTGATCACGGTGGGCGGCGGCGGGATCGGCTATCCCAACACGTACGACTCCCGGGAAGACGAGATGGGAGAGAAGGCCTTCTGGGACCAGGTGGACGCCTTTCTCCTGGTCTGGAAGCACCCCAGCCGCAAGGCTATCGCCGGCGGGCGGAAGGCGGGCGGCGGAGGGCCGGCGCGCTAAGCTGCGGGGAAGGCCCGGTTACTGGCCGGCAGGACGGGACAGCGGCAGCTCGACGCGGAAACGGGCCCCGCCCTCCGGGCGGTTCTCCGCGCGCACTTGCCCGCCGTGCCGCTCGACCAGCTCCTTGACGATGACCAGCCCGAGGCCCGTGCCGACGCCCCGGGCGTAGCGGCGGGACTTGTCCACTTTGTAAAAGCGTTCCCAGATGAAGGGGATCTCTTCCTCGGGGATCCCCGGCCCCTCGTCCTCGATGTCGATGACCGCCTTTTCCGCCGGCGGCTCCCCGGCTCGCTCCAGCCGCACGTGCACCTGGCTGCCGGGCGGGGAGTGCCGGATCGCGTTTTCCAAGAGGTTCAGCCAGACCTGCGCCAGCCAGTCGCGATCCGCTTTCACCGGAGGCAGGGGCGCCAGGGAAAGGCAGACTTCCACGTCTCGCTCGCTGGCCAGCGGGTCGAGGCGCTCCACCGCGCTCGCGAGAGAAGCGGACAGGTCCACGTCTTCGTAGGCGAAGGAGACCGCGTTGGATTCCAGCCGGGAGAGATCGAGGAGGGTGTTGACCAGCCGGGAGAGGCGCAGGCTCTCGTCCATGATCACCTGCAGGTAGCGGCGGACCTGTTCGGGACGGGCGACGACCCCTTCGAGGATCGCCTGGGCGAAGCCCCGGATCGACGTGAGCGGCGTCCGGAGCTCATGGGAGACGTTGGCCAGGAAGTCCCGCCGCATCTTCTCAAGCTTGTACCGCTCGCTGATGTCGTGCAGGATCCCCACGGCGCCGCTGGGGGTGCCGCCGGGATCCGCCAGGGGTGCGACGTTGACGGAGAGGATGCGGCCGTCCAGGTGCAGCTCGGCGGCGGTGCTTTCGCCGCTGGCCAGCACCCGCTGGAAATGCGGCCAGAGCTGGGAGAGCTGCGGGTCCTCGGCCATGGAGACATCCAGCCACTCGCGAGGCCCGCCGAAGATCTCGGAGGTGGCCGGGTTGGCCAGGATCACCCTGCCCGCGGCGTCGACGGCGATGACGCCTTCGCTCATCCCGGAGAGGATCGATTCCGTCTTTTGCTTTTCGCTGGTGAGGGCGGCGATGGTCTCCCCAAGGCGCGACGCCAGCTCGTTAAAGGCCGTGCCCAGGGCCGCCACCTCACCCTTTCCCAGGTTCTCCACCCGCCGCTGGAAGTTCCCTTGGGCCATCTCCGCGGCCGCGACGGTCATCTCCCGGATGGGGGCCACGATCCGGCGGGAGAGGACGTAGCTCACCGCGACGCCGGCGCCGGCCGCGAGGAGGGCCGCCACCACCAAGAGCCTGGAGGCCGCCCGGATGGCCGCCACCGTCCCCCGGATGGGAGCGTGCAGGATGACGGCGCCCACCACGTTCTGGCCGGCGCGGATCGGCACCAGCGCGGTGACCACCTGCTCCTGCACGGATTCCTCGTACCCCCTGCGGGTGACGACGGTCCCTTCCTGCAGGACGGTGCGGACGTCGCTGGTGGAGAGGCGCAGCCGCTGGGCCCGGGACTCGTCGAGGGTGGTGAGGATCAAGCCCTCCCGGTTGGCGACGGTGATCTCCGCGCCCAAGGTGCTGGCGATGGCCTCGATGCGCGTCCTGACCAGGATCGAGGGCTGAAAGAGCAGGAGGCTGTCCTGGAAGATCTGGGCGATCCTCCGGCCGTTGGCGATCAGTTCTTGCTCCCGCGCCCGGAAGAGGCTTTCGGTGTACATGTAGGCCAGCGCCGCGCCGATGACCAGGATCGCGGTGAACAGCACCACGACGTACGAGCGGAGGAGCCGGGCGAACAGCGTGTTCACGGGCGGTCAAACCTCTTCGACCTTGAACTTGTACCCCACGCCCCACACGGTCTGGATGTACCGGTAAGGGTGGCCGTCGGGCTCGATCTTGCGGCGCAGCCGCTTGATGTGGACGTCTACGGTGCGGTCGTCGCCGAAATACTCAAAGCCCCAGACGTACTCGAGCAGCTGCGGCCGGGTGAAGGTCCGCTCCTCGTGGGAGGCCAGGTGCCAGAGGAGGTCAAACTCCTTCGGCGTCAGCTGCACTTCCCGGCCGCCCACGTGGACCACCCTGCCCGTCTGGTCGATGACGAGGCCCGGAAAGCGGAGGGTCTCCCGCTCCTGGGCCTGCTGGCCCTCGCTGGCCCGGGTCCGCCGCAGCACCGCCTTGACCCGCGCCGTAAGCTCCCGGGGGTTGAAGGGCTTGGGCACGTAGTCGTCGGCACCCATCTCAAGACCCAGGATCCGGTCGACGTCATCGCCCCGCGCCGTGAGCATGATGATGGGCGTCTGGTGTTCTTTGCGCAGTTCCCGGCAGACTTCGAGCCCGTCCAGAGAGGGGAGCATCAAGTCGAGGATGATGAGGTCCGGCGGATGCGAGCGGGCTCTCGCCAGGGCCTCGGCGCCGTCGTGGATGCACTCGACCCGAAAGCCCTCCTGGGCGAGGTAGAGCGCCACCAGTTCACAGACGTTGGGATCGTCGTCGACCACCAGGATGGTCCCCCGGTCACCGCTGCCGCTGGGAGTCTCCACCTTTGGTCTCCTCCTTCGCCGGACTCTGCCGTCAAACAGTTTCTACCCGGCCGCCGCAAAACCTAGCCGCGCGGCGAAACGCGCGGCCGGCGCGGGGCGCGGGGTCCTCGCCTCCCTTCCGCCGCCATTTTAGCGAGAACCTGTGACGAATCTGTGTCAGCGGCCGCGCCGGCGGCTTTCGCACGGGATCAGCCTGGACCAGTCGGGCGCCGCCGGGAACACGCGCGGTGCGTCGGGAAGGAGCGCGGCGACGATGCGCCGGGCCGGGCCGCGGAAGGGCAGTTCCCAGTGGGCGTTGCGCACCGGCGGCCGGGGGCTTAGGGTCCGGTAGGTCACCAGGGGCCGCCCGAAGCGGTCGAAGGCCGTGACGATGCTGCCGTGGTCGAGGCGGCCGTCTCCGTCCCAATCGTAAAAGACGAGGTCGCCCAGGCGAAGCCGCCGGGCCTGCTCGGGGCTTCGGCGCAGGTCCACCGTCTCCGCGTGGTTCAGGCTCAGGTACTGGAACTGGTTTTCGGGCAGCGACCACGTGCACGACCACCAGTCGTCGGCCGCCGCGTCGAAAGGGTCGTCGCCGCGCCGGCGGTACCACCACTCCCGGTCGTAGCCCGTCCCCCTGAAATCCATCGGCCAGCCGCCGGCCAGGAGCGCCTGCGAGGTGAAGTTGGTGCAGTCGCCGCCCGCGCCGGACGCGTCCATGTTGGCAAACCGCGGGTTGGGGTCGTTCCAGTGCCGCAGGGCGTAGGCCACCGCCCGCTCGCGGTGGTAGGCCGCCCGCCTCTCCATGGGTCTCGCCTCCTCTCGTTCGCGGCCTTCATCATATGGCGGACGCCCTGCCGCGGCGCCGGCGGGGCTAGCGGACCGCCCGGCGGGCCATGCTACCGGGAGAACGGTACCGCGCAAGACGGCGGCGCCCGCGAAAGGGGGGAGCGGCACGGGTGAAGAGGTGGAGCTGGGTCCTGGCGGTGCTGGCAGCGGTGGCCATCGGCGGCGGCACGCTCCTCGCCGGCGCGCTGGGGGGCGGGGACGAGCCTGCCAAGGTGCGGCTGCCCAGCCTCACCCCGGAAGAGCGGGAACTGAGGGAACTCAAGGTGGCGGCCTCCGCCGTCAAGCTGGTCGAAGCGCGGCGGGAGCCGGGCGGGTGGGTCGTCCGGGTGCAGCAGAAGACCTCGTCCCTGAGTCCCAAGACGCTGCAAGAGGCGGCCCAGCGGTTCTTCCGGGAGCTGGCGCGCACGGGCCTGCCGGTCCTCGAAACCTCGTTTGAGGCCCGGACCGACTCGCTCAGGGACGTGTGGGGCCACCGCCTCGAGGACGTGCCCGTCTTCCGGGTCGCGCTTTCGGGGGAGACGTTCGCCCGGATCAACTGGAACGGGTTCGATCCGGGCAACTTCCCGCGGGTGGCGGACCGCTACTTCGAGCATGTCCTGGTCCAGCAGGCGGGGGAAGAGGAGAAAAGGGCCGGGCAGGAGGGAAGCGCCGGCGCGGCGCCGGCAAGCGTGACTCCGGGCGGCGGCGAGAGCGGGGGATAGCGGGCCGGCTGCATCCGGACGGGTTCATCCGTTATAATTAGGGGAGGTGAAAGACGCCGGTGAGGCAAGGGGCCCCGCCGGGCGCACGGGGCAGGTGGAGCGCATGTCGATCGTTCGACGCCGGTCGGTGGCCGTGAAGGTCGGCCATGTGTGGATCGGCGGAGGCCATCCGGTGGTCGTCCAGTCGATGACCAACACCGACACGGCCGATGTGGTCAAGACCGCGGACCAGGTGGCGAGGCTGGCCGAGGCCGGCAGCGAGCTGGTCCGGGTGACGGTGAACAACGAAGACGCGGCCCGGGCCGTCCCCCGCATCGTGGAGCGCTTGGACGCGATGGGGGTCCGCACGCCCCTCATCGGAGATTTCCACTACAACGGCCACATCCTGCTGACCAAGTACCCCGAGTGCGCCGCAGCGCTGGCCAAGTACCGGATCAATCCGGGAAACGTCGGCGCCCGGCAGTACCACGACGAGAACTTCCGGGCCATCATCGAGCAGGCGATCATCCACGACAAGCCGGTGCGGATCGGCGTGAACTGGGGCTCCCTGGACCAGCGGCTCCTCACCGAGATGATGGACGAAAACGCGAAGCGCCCCGACCCCAAAGACGCCAAGTCGGTGATGCTGGACGCGATGGTGGAGAGCGCGCTGCGTTCCGCGGCCATGGCGGAGCGGTTCGGGCTGGCCCACGACAAGATCGTCATCAGCGCCAAGCTCTCGCAGGTGAACGACTTGATCCGGGTCTACCGCACCCTGGCGGCGGCCTGCGACTACCCGCTGCACCTAGGGCTCACGGAGGCCGGCATGGGGATGAAGGGGATCGTCGCCAGCACGGCGGCCCTCGCGATCCTGTTGGAGGAGGGGATCGGCGACACCATCCGGGTCTCGCTCACGCCTTCGCCGGGCGGGGACCGGGCCGAAGAGGTGCGGGTCGCACAGCAGATCCTCCAGTCGCTGGGCCTGCGCAAGTTCGCCCCGGAAGTCACGTCTTGCCCCGGCTGCGGCCGGACCACCAGCACCTTTTTCCAGCAGATGGCGGAGAAGGTCCAAAACCACATCCACCAGCGGATGCCCGAGTGGCGCCGCCGCTTCCCCGGGGTGGAAGAGCTGAAGGTGGCGGTGATGGGCTGCGTGGTGAACGGGCCGGGCGAGAGCAAGCACGCCGACATAGGCATTTCGCTGCCCGGCACGTTCGAAGAGCCCAAGGCGCCGGTCTTCATCGACGGGAAGCTGGTGACCACGTTGAGAGGAGAAGGCATCGTCGAGGAGTTCATCCGGATCCTCGACGACTACGTCCAGCGCCGGTTCGGGCCGGTCGAGGCCAGCCGGAGCGGCTGACTCCCTGCGCCGCGCCGGCGGCGCACCTCTTAGGGCGGCATACACTGCCATCATGCTGCGAAAAGCGCGTGGCACACTATCGCCTGAAGGGAGGTGCGAGACGTGGCTGCCGGACAGCAGAGAAATCAGCCTCTCCTGCCTCAAGCTGCGCAGGCTCTTGAGCGCTTCAAGTACGAGGTGGCTCAGGAGGTCGCGAGCACGTCGGGCGACGCTCAGGCGCAGCTCTTGCAGCAGTGGTACACGGGACAGACCGGAGGCTACGGCGGTGACATCCCGTCGAGGCTCTGGGGCGCTGTGGGTGGACATATGGTGCGCAGGATGATCGCGGCGGCGGAGCAGTCCCTGATCGGCCAAGCGGCCCAGAACGTGCAGCAGGGCTTCCGCCAGGCGATCAGCCAGACCTTCCAGCCGCAGCAGCAACAGCTGCAACCCAAGGACGTCTAACACGCGCAAGGCCTCTTGCCCCCCACATCGTGTGGGGGGCTTCTTTTTCTCTCGCTGGCCGGGAAGAGGGTTGCCGCGCCGCCGTGTCGAATGTTGCCGCAGAGACGCCGGATATGATACAAAGAAGGCGGACTTCAGCGGCGCAGGAGGGTGCACGCGGTTGGAAGAAGCCGTTCGCACGGGTGAGAGAGTCGATCCTCACGATGCGGATCTCGGCCAGCTGGCGCGAGAGAACGCCCGCGCGGCCAGCGTTGAATTTTTCGGCGAGGCGCGCCCCGTCTCGGCGGAAGACTGGACGAAGGCGGCCGCCGGTCTGGTGACGCTGGTCGTCCTGGGCCTGATTATCGTCAGTCAGGTTCTGTGAGCCGGATGCGCACGTTCCGGAAGCGAGGTTCTTGGAGCAGGCGGATCAACAGCGCGCGAAAGGACGCGATGGCCGGCGTTTCGTGCCGGTCTTGCCGCGTGATGAGCGACGTCGTCCTGGCCAGCGATGGAAAATCCTTAATGGTAAGCTCGACGAGGCGACCCGATGCGAGGTCGTCTCTTACCGCGCTTTCAGGGACCATCGCGACGCCAAGCCCCAGCTGCACCATGGTCTTCACCGCCTCGTGGCTGTCGAATTCCATGACCACTCGGGGCGTGATGCCCGCGCCTTCGAAGTTGGCTTGGACAAAGCTTTGAAACTGCGAGTGGCGCTGGTAGGAGATCATGGGCAGCTGAGAAAGCTCCCCGGGGGTGACCGCCTTTTTCGATGCCCACTGGCTGTTGGGGCTGGCCACCAGCAAGACCCTATCATTGAAAAGCGGAATGGTCGATATTTGAGGATGAGAGAGCGGCACCGTGGTGAGGCCCACATCCACCTCGTGGTGCAGGACCAGAGAAAGGATGTGCTGGTTCGTCCCGGTGCGGACTCGCAGCGTCACTTGGGGGCGCTCCTGACGGTACACCTCCAGGACGGGCGGGAGCGTAAACAGGGCGATGGTGAAGACCGCTCCGATGGAGAGCTCGCCGTGGCCCGGCTCGCTCAGCGCCTGGATGGCCGACTGGCAGTCATGCACCGCCCGCAGGATGCGCCGGGCGTAATTGTAGACAATTTCCCCCGCCGGCGTCAGTTCCAGGCGGCGCTGGCCCCGGTGAAGCAGCGTGGCGCCCATCCTCTTCTCCAGGGCGTGCACGTGCTTGGTGACCGTCGGCTGGCTGAGCCCCAAGCTCTCGGCGGCGCTGGTGAAGCTGCCCTCGTCGACGACGCGGCAAAAGGTCTCGAAGTACTGGTACAGCACGGATACGCCTCCTAGCTGGGGATATTCTTCAGGGGCATCGAAGAGATTCGGTTTATTGATTTGCATTATAACACAGTCCGGTGTTAGAATGAAGGCGCAGGGGAAGCAGGCGAGAAGGGGTTGTCTCCATTGCAAAACCTCATTTCGTGGAAGATCGGCGGGGAGCAGGGGCAGGGGATCGAAAGCAGCGGCGATCTCTTCGCCACCGTCTGCAACCGTTTGGGGTATTACGTGTACGGATACCGGGAGTTCAGCTCCCGGATCAAGGGCGGGCACAGCAATTATAAGATTCGCGTCGGGACGGAACCGGTGGCTTCCACGTCGGACGATCTCCACGTGCTGGTAGCCATCGACCAGGAGACCATCGACCGCAACCACCACGAGCTGGTGCCGGGCGGCTTCGTCATCGCCGACTCGGCCATCGGGGCCAAACTCCCCGAGGGGCACCGGGCGCGCCTTTTGGAAGTGCCCATGACCGACATCGCCGCCGAGGTGGGCAACACCCGGGTGAAAAACGTGGTGGCCCTGGGTGTCACCGCCTACCTTTTCGGACTTCCGGTGGAACCTTTCGTCGACCTCCTGGCCAAGACCTACGGCCGCCACGGTGAAGAAGTCGTCAGGCAGAACGAGGCCGCACTCCAGCGGGGATACGCCTACGCCCTGGAGCACGTGCTCGAGACGCCTTGGAAGCTCGCACCCTCCGACGGCAAGCCCAAGCTGGTCATGATGGGCAACGAAGCGGTGGCGCTGGGCGCATTGGCCGCGGGTTGCCGGGTGATGTCGGCCTACCCGATCACGCCGGCCTCGGAGATCATGGAGTGGCTGCAGCGCCATTTCCCCCGCTTCGGCGGCGTGGTGCTCCAGTGCGAGGACGAGATCTCGGCCATCACGACCGCTATCGGCGCCGGGGCGGCGGGGGCCCGGGCCATGACGGCCACGGCGGGCCCGGGGCTGTCGTTGATGCAAGAGGCCATCGGCCTGGCCCATGCGGCGGAGATCCCGGTGGTGATCGTCGACTGCCAGCGGGGCGGGCCCAGCACGGGGATGCCCACCAAGCATGAGCAGAGCGACGTGATGGCGGCGCTCTTCGGCACGCACGGCGACTCGCCCCGGATCGCGCTGGCGCCCAGTTCGGCCCAAGAGGCCTTCTACGACACCGTTCTGGCGTTCAACCTGGCGGACCGGTACCAGTGCCCGGTCTTCGTCATGATGGACCTCTCGCTCAGCCTCAACAAGCAGACCGTTGAAGAGCTCGATCTGTCCAAGGTGACCATCGACCGCGGCCTCATCGCCGACGAGGAAATGCTGGCCGCCAGCAAGGACGAGGGCTTCCGCCGCTACAAGGTGACGGAGTCGGGCATCTCGCCCCGCTCGCTGCCGGGACAGCCCTATGGGCAGTTCCTCGCGACGGGCGTCGAGCACAATGAGTTCGGCAAGGTTTCGGAGGACCCGAAGAACCGGGTCGCCATGATGGATAAGCGGCTGCGGAAAGTGAAAGGGCTCAAGCTGGACGGCCTCCGCTACCAGGGTCCCGCGGAACTCCAGGAGCTGGACGTGCTGCTGGTGGGCTTCGGCTCGTCGGCAGGCCCCATCGCCGCGGCCCGCAAGGCGCTGGAAGAAGCGGGCCTTGCCTGCGGCCACGCCCACGTCCGGGTGCTGGCTCCGTTCCCGGCCGAAGAACTGGCGGCCCTGATGAAGCGGGCCAGGATGACCCTGGTAGTCGAAAACAACGCCACGGGGCAGCTGGCAAAGCTGATCAAGCTGCACGTCGGCGACGTCGTTCGCGCCGAAGCCGCCGCCCTGGGCGGCAAGCCTCTCAGCGACCCGTTGGTCAGGATGGAGAGCCTGCTCAAGTACGACGGCCGGCCGTTCCTGCCGCGCGAGATCGTGAGCAAGGTTCAGGAGGTCATGTTCCATGCCACTCAAGCTGGCTGATTACAAGACCAATGAGAAGTCGTGGTGGTGCCCGGGCTGCGGCGACTTCGGCGTGCTGGCGGCGCTGCAGCGGGCCCTGTTCAACCTGGAGATCAAACCACACGACGTGGCCATCGTGGCCGGCATCGGCTGCTCGGGCAAGATCGGCAACTACATCAACTGCTACAACCTGCACGTGGTGCACGGCCGGGCCCTGCCCACCGCGACCGGCATCAAGCTGGCCAACCGCTCGCTCACCGTCATCGCGGCGGGCGGAGACGGCGACGGCTACGCCATCGGCATGGGGCACTTCCTGCACACGGTACGGCGCAACCCGGACATCACGTACATCGTCATGGACAACCACGTGTACGGGCTGACCAAGGGACAGATTTCGCCCACCAGCGACCTGGGCTTTTCCACGAAGGCGTCGCCGCAGAAGAACATCGAAAGGCCGGTCAAGCCCCTCCAGCTCGCGCTGGCCGCCGGAGCCACTTTCGTCGCGCAAGGGTTTTCCAGCGATGTGAAGCAGCTCACCCGGCTGATCGAAGAGGGGATCAAGCACAAGGGGTTCGCGCTGATCAACGCGATCAGCCCTTGCGTCACCTTCAACCGGGTGAACACCTACGATTTCTACCGTGAAAACCTGGTCAACCTGGACGAGATGCCGGGGTACGATCCCACCGACCGGAGCCTGGCCATTCGGACCGTGATCGAGCACAACGAGCTGGTGACCGGGTTGATCTTCAAGAGCGACGAGCCCTCCTTCGAGGCGCAAGTCCCCGGCTTTCGGGAGGAGCCCATCGTCTCCGGCGACTGGCGGCTCTCGGAGGAGGAGTTCGAGGAGCTGGTGGCGCAGTTCCGGTAGAGGCAGGGCATCCCCGGGGACGAGGCGGAGGGGGTGCCGCGCCTTCCCGGGCCGCGCCTTCAAGACCGGTCAGAGAGCGGCCGCAAGGCCGCTTTTCTGTTTTTCGCGCCGCCCGGCGCGGGAATGGTATCCAGGAGAGGAGGGAGCCTTCCCTGGCAGCCGGTCTCGCACACTCGGTAGTGGCGGCGGCGGCGCCGCTTCTCATTACCCGGCGCCACCTCACCCGGGTGCTCCCCGTCGTCGCCCGGGAGCTGGAGCGGTGGCAGGAGAGGGCCCGGGCCATTCCGGAACCGGCCCTCCGGTCGCAGGCCGAAGCCAGCCTGGCGCACAAGCGGTTCCACTGCGAAGGAGGCGCCGTGTTCGCGGCGTGGTCGCTGGAAGAGCGGGTGTCCCTGGAACTGGTGCGGTTCATCGTCGCCTTCCAGACCATCAGCGACTACCTGGACAACCTGTGTGACCGGACGGAAAGCCTGAATCTCGTGGACTTCCGCCGGCTCCACCAGTCCATGCTGGACGCGGTGGGACTGGTTTCCCGTCCCGGAAGCCGGTATTACGCCCACCATCCCCACAAAGAGGACGGCGGGTACCTGGAATCCCTGGTGGCCGCCTGCCGGGAAGCGCTGGCGGCGCTGCCCCGGTACGAGGCCTACCGTGCGCGAATCACCCGCCTTGTCCGCCTTTACGTCGATCTCCAGTGCTACAAGCACATCGAGCCGGAGCGCCGCGTGCCCGCACTGACGGAATGGTTTCTCCGGAACACGGGAGGGCGCACCGAGCTCTTCTGGTGGGAGTTTGCCGCCGCCACCGGCTCGACGCTGGGCATCTTCGCCCTGGCGGCGGAAGCGGCGCGCCGCGCCCCCTACGAGGCGGCGGAACGCCTGGAAGCGGCGTACTTCCCGTGGATCGCCGCCCTTCACATCTTGCTGGACTACTTCATCGACCAGGAGGAGGACCGGCGCGAGAACGATCTGAACTTCGTGAGCTTCTACGAGAACGCGGCGCAGAGGGATGCGCGGCTGGACTGGATTCTGCGGCGGGCGCTGGCCGAAGCCCGGGGCCTTTCGGCCTCGCCCTTCCACCTCGCCGTCGTCGAAGGGCTGCTCGGCCTCTACCTGTCCAACCCCAAGGTGAGACAGCAAGGCCTGGAGGCTCCCGCGCGGGCGCTGCTCTCCCGGGCAGGCCTCAGGGCCCGGCTCGTCTATGGCGTCTGCCGCCGCTTCTGGCGGCGGACCGCCGGGAGGCCAAAGCCTAGCTGAGCTCGAACATGGGAGAGCCGACGACCGGGAAGATCGCGCGGCCCGGCGGCGCTGGCGCCGGCGGGCCCCGAGGAGGCGGCAGGCAGGTGGCAGGCGACCGCGTGCTGGAGCGGGTGGAACGGCTAGAGCGGGAACTGGAAGCGGCGGAAGCCCGGGAGGCGCTCGCCCGCTGGCAGTGGCTGAAGAGCCTCGACGGCGGCGCGAAAGCCCGCTATCTCCAGGCCAAGCAGGAAAGGCGGGCCCTTCTCTCCCGGGAGGAGCTGCTCCGGGAGCTGGACGAGGCGGCCCGGATGGCCGGGGCCGCGTCGCCTTGGGGGCGGCGCCGCATCGAGGTGCTCCGGCGCGACGTGCTCTCGTGCCAGGGGCCCCGGGAAGTGAACGGTCGCCTCGCCGCACTGGAAGTGGAGATCGAGGAGATCCACGCCCGCCAGGGACCGTCGCCCGGCCCGGCGGGCTGGCGGCGGACGCAAGAGGCGGGGGAAGACCGGCTAGAAGAGGCGGCGGCTGCGCTCCTCCTGGAGCTCGCGGCGCTCCGCAATCAGGCCGCCCGGGCGGCCGGGTTCCCGGACTATTACACCATGTCGCTGGCGCTGGAGGGCGTGGAGGAGGGACAGCTCAAGGCGCTGCTGGCGGGCCTCGCCCGGGCCACGGAGACCGAGGTGCCCCGCTTCGGGGAAGCCTCCCGCGCGTCCCCGGCTCTCGAGGCGCTCTTTGCCGGCCGGGATCCCCTCCCCGCGGCGCGAGCGTACTTTGACGCCATCGGGCTTTCGGTGGAACCCGCTCTCGCCCACGGCCAGCTGGGCGACGCCCCGGGAGCGAGCGCCGGCGCTTGGTGCATCGCCGTGGGCAGGGGAGGAGAGGTACGCCTTTACGGCCGGATCCCGCCGGATTTCACCGGGGCGCGCACGCTCTTTCACCTCTTGGGGCGGGCGGTCTACCACCTCAACCTCGCCCCCGAGCTGCCGCCCGCGCTCCGCGTGCCGCCCCATCCCATGGTGGAGGCTGCGGCGGCGCTCCTTTTTGAGCGGCTTCTCTTCGACGCGCGCTGGCTGGCCCACTGGACGAGCCCGCCGCAAGGCCTCCGGGCCGAGGTGACCGAAATCCGCTCCTTTGCCCGTACGGCCTGGGCCGCGGGCGTGCGGTGGCGCCTTGTCCTCGCCTCCTTTGAACAGGCATTTTACCGCGACTCGCGCGGGAGCCTCCACGGCCTGTGGCGGCGGCTCCTCCGGGACTTCCTGGGCGACACGGCGGCCGGCGCGGCCCCGGGCTGGGCGTGCGCCTTCGATGCCGGGACGGCCTCCTTCCGGCCTCATGCCTGGCTCATGGGGATGACGGCCGCGGCGATGCTGGCCAAGGCGGTCGAGGAAGAGCTGGGTGAGGAAGCGCTGGTGAGCAGCGCAGCCGCGGGCTACCTGCTCATCGACAAGTGGTTTCTCCACGGGGCCCGTGTGCCCTGGGACGAGCTGGTGCGGCGGACCTTCGGGCGGGAGCTGGACCCGGAGGCGGCGGCGCAGGAGGGCAAAGGGGCGGGCGCACGCTAGAGGGATTCGATCACGTCGTAGCCCAAGGCGCGCAGCATCCGCACCCAGCGGGAGCGGCGCTTCTCCTTGAGGTACGCCTCCTGGTCGGCGAAATAGGCGTGCACCTCTTCGAGCTCGTCGGCGCTGAGGCTGCGGTAGAAGTGGAAAAGCGTCGGGGCCGTCACCAGCTTGCCGTCGGCGAAGGGCACAGAGCCGCCGGGCGCGGAGACCGCCTCCCTTTCGCAGTAGCGCTGGAGCAAGTTCCAGAAGAGCGGGACCTCGTGGACGTTGTCGAGGACCCCCTCCTCCAGGACGAAGTCCAGCGTCGAGGGCTCCCCCCGGTCGTCGTAGCCGATGACGTATGCCTCGTAGCGGATCACCTTGTCGACCTGATCCAGGTAGACCCAGACGAAGACATCGTCACGGTATGAAACCACTTGTTTGACCTCGCCGTACGTCTCTCCGTCGCGGTTCAACTGTGCCCATCTCCTGCGGAAAAGGGATCGCGCGCGACCTTGGTCTGCCCACCGTCTCTTCATGCTATGTAACGGGCGCCGAATCCGCGCGCACGGGGCGGCCCCTGCCCGCGCTCACGGGGCGAAAGCACAGGATGACAGGTTCAACGCTGGCGCGGAGATGTCCTGCAGCCGCCTACATGTTCCCCGCGGCCCGAGGGAATCTTATCCCCGGCGGAGGAGGTGAGGCCATGGCCCGGGTGACCGAAAAGGAGCTGGGATGCATCGAGGAGCTCCTGCGCCTCGAGAGCGCCCTGTACGAGAAGTTCCACCACTACGCGGCCCATGCAGCGGAGGACGCGACGAGAAAACTCTGCCAGCAGCTGGGCGACAGGAGCCGCGAGCACTTGAACGCGCTGCTGGCCTGCTTGGAGCAGCCGGACGCCCGGATCCACTGAGGCGCCCGCCAGTGGACCGGAACCCCGAGCGACCGCCGTTCGCGTTGACCGAGGGAAAGCCGAGGTGCATACGGGATGAAGATGCAGGAAAAGTCGATCCTCACGGACTGCCTCGAATCGATCAAGCACGTAGCCGAGCGCTACCAGGAGGCGGCCTTCGAAGCCGACCACGACCACGTGCGGGACACGCTCCAAGACATCATGATCGACCGGGTGGAGCAGCAGGCGGCCATCTTTAGCCTCATGCACCAGATGGGGCTGTACGAGACGGCCGAGGCGCCCGGAGACCGGATTGAGCAGACGCTGGCGGCCTACCGCAAAGCAGCGGAGGAGTTTGAGGCCCGCCGGCAGGCGGCGGACGAACACCGCTCGCCCGGAAGCTGACCCGCGCCCCGGCGGCAGGCGGCTTCAGCCCGCGGCGGGAGGGTGATCGGGAGGCCGGGGATGCCGCGAGATGCGCCGCATGGCCTGGCCGGCCACCTGCTGGGTGACCAAAACCGGGGCTCCGGCCCGGATCGCCAGCGCCACGCCGTCGCTGGGTCGGCACGGGAGGGATTCGGGCCCGCCTGGCCCCTCCAGCTCCAGCTCGGCGTAGAGGGCATCGTGGCGAAGCTCCGTGATGACCACTCGCCGGAGCCTTCCTCCAAACTTCTGGATCACCGAGTGGAGGAGGTCGTGCGCCAGCGGCCGGCCGGGGTCCCGTTCGCCTTCGAGCCAGGCGGCGATGGCCTCCGCCTCGGCGGGCCCCACGGGAAGCGAAAGGTACCGGTCCCCGTCCACTTCCTCGAGGACCACCACTCGCTGCTCGCCCCGGGGGTCGAGGCCGACCAGCTTGACGCGCACTTCAATCACACCGCCCGCCTCCTTCCGGCCGCCTGTCGCGCCCTTTAGAATTCGGCGTCATCTTCCTCCGGCTCCTGCTCGCCGTCGGGTCCGCCGCCGGGAGCGCCGCCCGCGCCCTCCTCGGCGTCGGGCTCGAACAGCGCCAGCGGGTCGCCCTCCAGGACGATCACCACTTGATACCCCTTGCGCTTGGCGCGGTTGAAGAGCGTGGCCACCGTGCCGGCGGAGATGCCCAGCCGCGCTGCGGTTTGCGCATTGCTGTAGCCGCTCTCCCGCAGAGCCACCACCTGGCGTTCTCGAAAACTCAACCGTTCCGCACCCCGGATCTCCACCCGCACCGCGCTCACACCTTTACGACATA
This sequence comes from Clostridia bacterium, assembly GCA_002919235.1. Lineage (GTDB taxonomy): Bacteria > Bacillota > Limnochordia > DTU080 > RSA5 > RSA5. The sequence continues at coordinate 11,769 of PKEX01000002.1, read as the reverse complement.
GACAAGTTATCCACAAAATGTGGACAATATGTGGACAAAATGACTACACTCGCGGACCCCGGAGAGAATTCCACCGGGCAGGCGAAATCCCTGCACCGCGCCCTCCGCCCGCAGCCCGGGAGAGGGGGCGGCGAAGCGCACAGCGTATATACGGTTTGGGTACAAAACCACGAGCGGGGAGTGGCCATCGGTGACGCTCGCGGGGAAGCGGATATTGCTCGGCGTAAGCGGCGGAATCTCGGCATACAAGGCAGTAGAACTCTTGCGTCTCTTGACGAAAGCGGGCGCCGTGGTGGACGTGGCGATGACGCCCAACGCCACCCGCTTCGTGGGAGTCGAGACGTTCCGGGCGCTCTCGGGCCGGCCGGTCCTGGTGGACCTCTTCGACGAGGCGAGCGGCCGGGGCACCGGCCGCGTGATGCCGCATCTCGAGCCCGCGGAAGCAGCCCAGCTGGCCATCGTGGCTCCGGCCACGGCCAATGTCCTGGCCAAGCTGGCGCACGGCATCGCGGACAACGCTCTGCTGACGGCGCTCTTGTCCGTCACGGCGCCGGTGCTGGTCGCGCCCGCCATGGACAGCGACATGTGGCGCCACCCTGCCACCCAGGCCAACGTGGAGCTGCTGAAGTCCCGGGGTGTCCACGTGGTAGGGCCCGTCTCCGGTGAGCTGGCCCGCCGGAACGTAGGCCCGGGCCGCCTGGCCGATCCGGAGGAGATCTTCCGCGCCGCGGAGACCATCCTCGCCCAGCGGGAACTGGCAAAACTCCTCGCGGGGCGGCGGGTGCTGGTGACGGCGGGAGGGACCCGGGAGCCCCTGGATCCCGTGCGCTATATCGGGAACCGTTCCTCGGGGAAGATGGGGTACGCCATCGCCAGGGCGGCGGCGGCCGCCGGGGCGGACGTGGTGCTGATCACGGCTCCGACCTGGCTCGTGCCGCCCGGGGGCTGCGAGGTCGTCAAGGTCGAGACGGCTCTGGAGATGCACCGGGAGGTGATCTCCCGGGCTGCGGAGTGCGACGCGGTGGTGATGGCGGCGGCCGTCTCTGACTTCCGGGCTGAGCAGGTCCAGGGAGAAAAGGTGAAAAAGGGTGACAAGGACCGCTGGACCGTCACCCTTGTTCCAAACCCGGACATCGCCGGGGAAGTGGGTGCCCAAAAGAGGCCGGGGCAGATCCTCGTGGCCTTCGCCGCGGAGACGGAGCGCCTGCTGGAGAACGCCGCGGCCAAACTCAAGGCCAAGAACGCCGACCTGGTGGTGGCCAACGACGTCAGCCGCGAGGGGATCGGGTTCGACGCCGACGACAACCAGGTGACGCTCCTTTACAAGGACGGGCGGGAAGAACCGCTGCCCAAGATGAGCAAGGAACAGGTGGCACAGGAGCTGGTCCGCCGGATCGCCGGGCTCCTCGAGGAGGGGAAGGGGGCAGGGCGTTAGGACCGCGGGCGCCCGGCTAGCGGTCTTTGTTCCGCTCGTAGAGGATCCTGACGCCTTCCAGGGTGAGCAGCTCGTCGATGACGTCCACCGTGGCGCAGTGCGCCGCGATGGGCCGGCTCATCCCGCCGGTGGCGATGACGATGGGATCGCCTTCCATCTCTTTCTTGATGGCCCGGACAATGGCGTCCACTTCACCGGCAGTGCCGTAGATGATGCCCGCCTGGATGCTTTGCACCGTATTGGTGCCGATGGGCGTGCCGGGGTCCTCCAGGCTCACCCGGGGAAGCTTGGAGGCGCGCGCAAACAGGGCTTCCAGGGAGATGCCGACGCCCGGGCAAATGGCGCCGCCCAGGTACTCCCCGTCTTTGGAGATGCAGTCAAAGGTGGTCGCGGTTCCCAAGTCGACCACGATGGCGGGGAGCGGGTACTTGGCCTTGGCCGCTGCCGCGTTGGCGATACGGTCCGCGCCGACGTCCCTCGGGGGCTGGTAGCGGATGGCCAGGCCCGTGTCCAGCTCGTACGAGATGATCAGGGGCTTCACGCCGAAATAGCTTTGGGCCACCCGCTCCCAGGCCGGCAACACCGGCGGCAGGACGCAGGCGATGGCGACGGCGGTTATCCCGTGGGGGTCGATCCCCCGGTAGGCGAGAAGCTGGTTCAGGAGGATGCCGTACTCGTCGGCGGTCTTCTCCCGGTCACTCTGGATCCGCCAGGAGCCCTTGAGGGTATCGCCGTCGAACAGGCCGACGGTGGTGTTGGTATTTCCGATGTCCAAGGCGAGGAGCAACGGCTGAGCCCCCTGTCGTCGGCGTGTGGTGATCGGGTATGCTACTTTCGAATCCGGCGGTGCAAATCCTCCAGCAGCGGGTGCAGAAAGGAATCCCCGGGCGCGGGGCGAACGCTCCGGCCAGCCGGGCATGGGGCGCGACGGGCCCGGGTGACGACAGACGGGAGCCAAGGAGGGGCGCGCGGTGACGAAGCCGGCAGTCAAGAGCTACCCCGCCCTCGGGCAGGAAGTGCACGAGGCGGTGCTGGACAACGGGCTGAGAGTGGTCCTGCTGAAAAAGCCCGGATTCCAGCGGAAGTACATCACGTTCTCCACGCACTACGGCGGGATGGACTCGGTCTTCATCCGTCCGGGCGAGAGCGAGCCCACCACGGTTCCCGACGGGATCGCCCACTTCCTGGAGCACAAGTTGTTCGAGGAGCCCGACGGCACCAACGTCCTGGACGTCTACTCAAAGATGGGAGCGAGCCCCAACGCCTACACCGGCCAGTACTACACGGTGTACCTGTGTTCGCTGGTGGATGAATTCCGCCGAGGGCTGGACCTGCTGCTCGACTACGTGCAGCGCCCGTACTTCACGGACGAAAACGTCGCCAAAGAGCAGGGCATCATCGAGCAGGAGATCCAGATGGGCCTGGACAATCCCCAGCGGGCCGCCTATTACAACCTGATTGAAGGCCTCTTTCACCGCCATCCCGCCCGCATCCGGGTGATCGGCACCGTGGAGTCGATCCGCCGCATCACCAAGGAACTCCTTTACCTCTGCCACGACACGTTCTACCACCCCAGCAACATGGTGGTGACCGTGGCGGGCGACGTCTCCTTCGACGAAGTGCTGGAGATCGTCGCCGCCGACATGGCGCCCCGGGGCTACCGGCCTCGGGGTCCCATCGTGCGGCCGATTCCCGAGGAACCCCGGCGCGTGCTGGAGGAAGAGGTCGAAACGGGCATGCGCGTCTCCCGCCCTTACGTCCTGGTGGGCTTCAAGGGACGGCTCGACCGGCGGGAAGGGGAGACGGCCCGCGAGTACCACCGGCGCCTGATCGGGGCAGAGCTGGCGCTCCAGGCGGTCCTCGGCAAGTCGACGCGGCTCTACTGGGACCTTTATGAGCGGGGCGTCATCGCGAGCCGGTACGGCTACGGCCTGTCGGTCTACGACGGCGCGGCGTACTTCTACGCCGCGGCGGAGAGCGAGGACGCGGGCGCTTTCCGGGACGAGATCACGCAGGCGCTGGCGGCTGCCCGGGACGGGGGCGTCGATGACGAGCTGTTCGAAGAGGCCAGGCGGCGGGAGGTAGGCCAGCTCCTCACTGCCCTGGACGATCCCGACTGGCTGGTCAACCTCTATGTCACCCACCTGTTCCAGGGACTCGATCTCTTCGAGCGGCGCGAGCTGCTGGACGAGGTCGATCCCGAGCTGGGGCGCGAGTTCCTGCAGGAATTCGTCCAAGAAGGGCAGCGGACAGTCTCCCGGGTGACGCCGCTCAAGTGAGCACAACCAACCGGACCAGGGAGTGGCAGGAGCCGTGAGAGACGAGACCGTGTTTCACCATGAGGTGCTGGCGCCCGACGTGGATCTTTACGTCGCGCCGACCGCCAAGTTCAAGCGGACCCGGGTCAGCTTCTTTGTGCATGACCACCTCGCGCCGCAGCGGGTAGCCTTGGGCGCACTCCTCCCCTTCGTGCAAAAGCGAGGCACCCGGTCCTACCCGACGGGAGAGGCGCTGGAGCGGGCGGCCGGGAGGCTGTACGACGCCGAGCTGCTGGGCGGCGTGCACAAGTTCGGCGACCGCCAGACCCTTTCGTACTCGTTGGACGTGCCCGCCGACCGGTACGTGGGCGAGCCCGTCTTCCGCCAGGGGCTCGAGCTCTTGCGGGAGATGATCTACGAGCCGGTGCAGGTGGACGGGGCGTTCCGCCCGGATTACGTGGAACAGGAAAAACGGTTTCAAATCGGGCGGGTGCGGGCGCTGGTCAACGACAAGATCCGCTACGCCAACTTCCGCTGCGTGGAGGAGATGTTTCGGGGCCAGCCCTTCGCCCTTTACGAGCTGGGGACCGAGGAGGCTATCGAGGCGGCGAGCCCCGCGGCCCTGGCCCGGCATCACCGGGAGCTCTTGGAGAGCCGGCCTATCGACATCTACGTGGTGGGCGACGTGGAGCCGGAGCGAGTCCGGGACGAGCTGGCGCAGGCCTTGGCCGGCAGGAGAGAACAGGTCCAGGCGCTCTCGCCCACCGAGGTGAGTGCCGGCGCGGGAGACGTCCGCAGGGTGACTCAGGAAGAGCCTATGAAGCAAGGCTGGCTGGTCCTGGGTCTTCGCACCGACATCACCCGCGCGGACCCGCTGCGCTACGGCCTCCAGGTGTTCAACGGCATCTTGGGGGGCTTCGTCCACTCCAAGCTCTTCGTCAACGTGCGGGAAAAGGCCAGTCTGGCTTACACGGCGTTTTCGTCGTACAATGCCAATAAAGGGCTGATCCTCGCGTACGCAGGGATCGATGTCAACAAGTACCAGGAGGCGCTCGACATCATCCTGCGCCAGATCGAGGATACCGCCCGGGGCCGCTTCAGCGACGAAGAGCTGGATGCGACGCGGAAGGGCTTTCAGACGCAGTACCGGATGCGCCTCGACACGGTGGACGGCCGGATCTTGCACCATCTGGGCGGGGAGCTCGAAGGCTGCCCCGAAACCATCGAAGAAAGCCTGGTCAAGGTGGCCCGGGTCACCCGGGAGGCCGTCGTCGAGGCGGCGGCGAGGACGAGGCTTGACACGATTTACTTTCTCAAAGGAGTCAGCTGAGTGATCGAGCTCCACTGCCACACTACGGTCTCAGACGGCACGCTGACGCCGGGGGAACTGGTGGAGCTGGCCGCCTCGCTGGGGATCACGCACCTTGCCATCACGGACCACGACAGCACCGGCGGCGTCAAAGAGGCGGCGAGGGCGTGCGGGAGCCGGGACATCGTCTTGATCCCCGGCGTCGAGATGAGCGCGACGTATCAGGGGCGGCCCATGGACCTCTTGGGGTACGGCATCGACCCTGACGACCCGGCGCTGTCGGCCGCCCTGGCCGACATGGTGCGCCGCCGGGCCGATCGGCTGGGCGAGATGCTGCGAGGGCTCCGCTCTGCCGGCATCGAGCTGGAGGAGGACGAAGTGATCCAGCTCGCGGCGGGCGGCGTGGTGGGGCGGCCCCATGTGGCCCAGGCCCTGGTGCGCCGCGGCGTCGTCTCCAGCGTGGCGGAGGCCTTCGACCACTATCTGGGCCGGGGAAGGCCGGGGTACGTTCCCAAGGAGAACTTCACGCCGGAAGAGGCCATCGAGCTCATCACCGGCGCGGGCGGCGTGGCGGTGCTGGCCCATCCCCGGTACCTGAAGCTGGACGACGACCAGTTCCGCGCGCTGCTGGACCGGCTCATGGACGCCGGCCTCGCCGGCATTGAGGTGTACTACAGCCAGCATACCGCCGAGGACGTGGCCCGCTTCGAGCGGTTCGCGCGGCAGCGGGGGCTCCTGGCCACGGGAGGGAGCGACTTCCACGGGGCCAACAAGCCCGAGATCCGGCTGGGTATCGGCGCGCTGGGAAGGCCGCTGGACGAGACGATGGCTGAGGCTCTCCTGGAGCGGATCGCCGCGGCGAGACACAAAAAGGCGGGCGGATGATCCGCCCGCCGGCCCAATGATCGAAACCGCAGGTGCCGGGATTACTTGTTGTAATAATCCCGGTTCTTCTGGATGTACGACTGCCACTGCTCGGGAACTTCGTCCTCGGGGAAGATAGCCTCCACCGGGCACTCGGGCTCGCAAGCGCCGCAGTCGATGCACTCGTCCGGATCGATGTAAAGCTGCTCGGAGGTTTCAAAATCCTCTTCGTCCCGCGTCGGGTGGATGCATTCTACGGGGCACACCTCGACACACGCCGTGTCTTTGGTCCCAATGCATGGTTCCGTAATCACAAATGCCACCGTCGATCCCTCCACTTCTTGTGCGGTGCCGATGGCAACAGGCACCATCTTGGTATTAGGTGCCGCCGCGGCGATTTCCTGCAGGCCTGAAGGGGAAAATCGGCGGGACTAGTGTACCTAAATGGGGCCCCTTTTAGCCTGGAGCGAGCCGCGCCGCATGCCGCGATGTGCCCGGGCCATACTAACTACCTAAGAGCGAGACGAAAAGCCTAGGGCAAGGGGGCATCGCACCGTGGCAGAGCGCGACCCGGGCGAAGAGCGCGGCGGGGCGAAAACCGCCGGCAGTGAAGCCATCAAGTGGAGCGCTATCGTCGTCATCGTCTTCGCGGTCCTATACTTCCTCGCCCAGTTCGTGATCCCTCTCTTCCGCTGAGCCGCCGGCGGGGCGCCGCCGGCGCAGCGGGGAAGGAAACCGCGGCCTGCCCGCCAAACCTTCGAGGTCGGGGCCGCCTCCTCCCGCCGGCGCGCGAACGCTGCGGCGCGGGGCCAGCGGGGCGGCCGGCAAAGACGTGCGCGACGAGGTGACGCCGGCAGTGAGCGCTGCTCCCCAGACCATCGAAGGCTGGTACGCCTTGCACGACATGAGGCGGATCGACTGGCGGGCGTGGAAGCGGCTGGACGAAGCGGAGCGTCGCGCCGCTCTCCAGGAGGCGGCCGGGTTCTTGGCCCGGTGCGAACGGGCGGCGGACGCCCCGGAGGGCGGCTCGGCGTTCTACGCCGTAGCCGGCCACAAGGCGGATCTCATGTTCCTCCATCTCCGGCCCAGCCTGGACCACCTGGTCCAGGTGGAGCTGGCCTTCCACCAGACCCGTTTGGCGGACTTTACGGAACGGGTCTCCTCGTACACTTCCGTCATCGAACTCAGCCGCTACAACCCCGAGGAGCCGGGAGAGGCGCCGCCCCCGGAGCGGGAAGCCGCCTTGGTCCGCAGGCTCAAGCCCGCCATCCCGGCGGTCCGCTACGCCTGCTTTTACCCGATGAGCAAGAAGCGGGGAGAGATTGACAACTGGTACACCCTGCCCATGGAGAAGCGCCGGGAGCTCATGTACAGCCACGGCATGATCGGCCGGGGGTACAAGGGCCAGGTGACCCAGATGGTGACAGGCTCCGTGGGCCTCGACGACTGGGAGTGGGGCGTGACGCTTTTTGCCGACGACCCGCTCCCGTTCAAGAAACTGGTCTACGAAATGCGCTTTGACGAAGCCAGCGCGAAGTACGGTCTTTTCGGCCCGTTCTGGGTGGGGGTGCGCCTTTCGCCCGCCGGGATCGAGGAGTACATGGCAGGCCGGCTTCCCGGGCGGGAGCCGACGGCGACGGCCTGAAGACCGGTTCACAGGAGGTGGAGCGGATGGCGCCGGTCCTGTACTACGAAAGGCCGGCTTCGAACTGGCTCGAAGCGCTTCCCATCGGCAACGGGCGCCTCGGGGCCATGGTCTTCGGCGGCGTGGAAGTGGAGCGGCTGGCTCTCAACGAGGACACTTTGTGGTCGGGGCCCCCCGAAAGCTGGGACAATCCCGGGGCAGCCCGGGTTCTCCCGAAGGTGCGGGAACTGGTGTTTCAAGAGCGGTACGCCGAGGCAGACGCACTGGCCAAACAGATGATGGGCCCCTACACGCAGAGCTTTTTGCCCCTGGGAGACCTCTTGATCACGTTCCGGCACGGCGACGCGTTCAGCCGGTACCGGCGGACGCTGGATCTTGCCACGGGCATCGCCCAAGTGGAGTACGCCATCGGCGGCTCGGTCCTCCGGCGGGAGGCCTTCGCTTCCCATCCCGACCAGGTGATCGTGGTCAGGCTCGAGGCGGTGAGCGACTGCGAGCTTGATTTCACCGCTCGCTTGGGCAGCCGCCTGGTCCACCGCACCCGGCCCGAGGGAGAGACGTTCCTTCTCGAAGGCCGGGCGCCTGTCCATGTCGACCCCGACTACTACCACCGGTCGAACCCCGTCATCTACCGTCGCGAGGACGGCCGGGAAGGGATGGCGTTCGCGGCGCGGACCGGCGCCGCCGTCGAGGGGGGAGAGGTGTGGGTGGACCACGACGGGATTCACGTGCGCGGCGCCCGCGCCGTCACCCTGGCGGTGGCGGCGGCCACCGGCTACCGCAGCGCCGCCCCCGCCGAGGAGGCCGCCCGCACGCTCGAAGCGGCCCTGAAGAAGGGTTACGTCGAGCTGCGGTCCGCCCACGTCGCGGACCACTCGCGGCTGTTCAACAGGGTGGAGCTGCGCTTGGGCGACGGCGCCGCCCCAGAGGAGGGCCGGCCCCTTCCCACCGACGAACGGGTGCGCCGGAGCGGCGCGGCCGATCCGGGCCTGGTGGAGCTCCTGTTTCAATACGGCCGCTACTTGATGATCGCGTCCTCCCGTCCGGGAACCCAGGCGGCGAACTTGCAAGGGATCTGGAACGAGCGGACCCGTCCTCCTTGGAGCAGCAACTACACGCTGAACATCAACACGCAGATGAACTACTGGCCCGCCGAGGTGTGCCACCTTCCCGAATGCCACCAACCTCTGTTCGATCTCATCGAGGAGCTGGCCGAGAACGGGCGGCGCACGGCGGAGATTCACTACGGCTGCCGCGGGTGGACCGCTCACCACAACACCGACCTCTGGCGGCAGACGGCCCCGGCGGGCGATTTCGGCCACGGGGATCCGGTGTGGACCATCTGGCCCATGGCGGGGGCATGGTTGAGCCAGCACTTGTGGGAGCACTTCCTCTTCGGCGGGGATCTCGATTTCCTGCGCCGGAGGGCGTATCCTCTGATGAAAGAGGCGGCGCTCTTCTGCCTCGACTGGCTGGTGCCGGATGACCGAGGGTACCTGGTGACCGCCCCGTCCACGTCGCCGGAGCACAAGTTCCGGCTGGACGACGGGCGGCTGGCCGCGGTGACCAAAGCCGCCACCATGGACCTCGCCTTAATTTCGGAGCTCTTTGCCATCGTGATCGAGGCGTCGCGCCTTCTGGGAGTGGACGAGGAGCTCCGGGGGGAACTGGAAAGCGCCCGGCGGCGGCTTCACCCCTTCACGGTGGACGAAGAGGGCCGCCTGAAGGAATGGGCTTGCGACCTCCCCGAGGAAGACCGTCACCACCGGCACCTCTCGCATTTGGTGGGTCTCTATCCGGGATCGCTCTTCCACGTCTACACCGATCGGGAGGAGGCCGACCGCCTGCTGGACGCGGCCCGCCGGTCGCTGGACGCCCGGGGCGATGAGGGCACGGGCTGGAGCCTCGCGTGGAAGATCTGCCTCTGGGCGAGGCTGGGCGACGGCGAACGGGCCTACTCCCTGGTGGAAAAGGTGTTCCGGCTCGTCGACCCGGCGAGGCCGTCTCACGGCGGCATCTATCCCAACCTGCTGGGCGCGCATCCCCCGTTCCAGATCGACGGCAACTTTGGGTTCACCGCGGGAGTCGCCGAAATGCTCCTCCAATCGCACCGGGGGGAGGTGCACCTCTTGCCGGCCCTGCCGCGCGCCTGGAAGAACGGCCGCGTCAGGGGGCTCAGGGCGCGCGGCGGTTTCGTCGTCGACTTTGAGTGGCGAGACGGCGCCGTTCGCCGCGTGCGCGTCCGGGCGACGAAGGGGGGCCTCTGCCGGATCCGGGCCGAAGGCGCAGAGGAGCTGGAACTCCAAGGGGGAATCTCTCCCGCAGAGGTGCAGCGCGGCCGCCTCACCTTTGAGACGGTGCCCGGAGCCGTCTACACCCTGGTCCGCCGGGAGCAGGCCCCCGGGGCGTGAGCGCCGCGCCGGCCGGAAACGACCGAAGGAGGGCGGATTCCAGTGAAAAGCCACTCTTGGTTTCAGCGGGTGCTCCGGTTCTTCGTCGCGGCGTGCCTGGTGGGCGCCGCGGCGGGAATCAGCGCCGCCCAGGCGCCTTCTTCCCGGAATCTGGCTCCCCCGCTGGCGGAGCGGGCTGCGGCATTTTGGGAGGAGCTGGCCAGGCACTACCCGTTCACGGCCCTCACCGTCACGGCCACCCGGACAGTGCAGGTGGAACCCACGCTGGCGGTGGTCAATGCGGCGGTGGACGCGATCGCAGAGCGCGCGGCCGAAGCGGAGAGCCAGGTGCGGCAGCGGATTGAAGCCTTGAGCGCACTCTTGGAGGAGCGGGGCGCAGCGCTGACGGTCGGCCACTTCACCATTTACCCCCGCTGGGAGTACCGGGGCGAGAGGGCGGTGCAAAGCGGTTTCGAAGCCCGGCGGCAGATCGCGGTCAGCCTCGAGGAGGTCGACCGGGTAGGGGAGATCGTGCAGCTCCTTCTGGACGCGGGCGTCAACGAGATCCACGGCATCAGTTACGGGCTGAAAGACGAGTCGGAAGCCCGCCGGGCCGCGATCGAACAAGCCCTTTCCGACGCGAGAGAGCAGGCGGAGGCGGCGGCCGCCGCAGTGGGAAAGCGCGTGGGAAGCATCCAGTCCATCGCGCTGGAGCACCAGGTCAACGCCTATTACGGCGGTCCTCTGACCTGGGACGGTTCGGGTTCGATGGCGCCGTCGCCCGCCACGGTGCAGGCCAACGTGGTGGTGGAGTACCTGCTGGTCCCGGGCGGCGGGGAATGAGGCCCCGCCCCGTTCGGAGCGTCTCCGGGCGCAGGCTCCCGGCGAGTCCGGGCTGCCTGCGCCCGCTGGTTTTTTACGGTTCGTAGATCATCTTGATGGTCATCCCGCCGTCCACCACCAGGTTGATCCCGGTGATGAAGTCCGCTTCCGGGTCGGAAAGGAAGAGGACGGCCCGGGCGATGTCCTCGGGCCGGCCCACCCGGCCTGCCGGGTGCTGGAGGTGGTCCCGTTCGGTGAGGACCACCTCCCGGCGGGCGGACCGCTTCTGCCACGAAGACGTCTCGATCCAGCCGGGGCTGATGGCGTTGACGCGGATCTTGTGCGGGCCCAGGCTCACCGCCAGGGCGTGAGTGAGGGCCAACAAACCCCCTTTGGACGCCGAATAGCTCTCCGTGTCCGGTTCAGACATGAGGGCCCGCGTGGAGACGATGTTGACGACGCTGGCGCCCCGGGCGGCCTTGAGGAGCGGAAGGCCGTACTTGACGCAGAGGAGAGGGCCCTTGAGGTTGACGGCGATGACGCGGTCGAACGCCTCCATGGGCAGCTGGTCCAGGGGCGCGGTGTAGCCGATCCCGGCGTTGTTGCAGAGGTGGTGCAGGACCCCGAACTCCGCTTCCACCTGCCCCATCATGCGCTGGACGGCGGCCTCGTCCGCCACGTCCACCGGGACGAACCGCGCCTTTCCGCCCTGGGCTTGGATCTCGTCGACGCACTCGTTCCCCGCTTCCTCGTCGAGGTCGGCTACGACCACCCGGGCTCCCTCCCGGGCGAAGGCGAAGCTGATGGCCCGGCCGATGCCCTGGCCACCGCCGGTGACGAGAGCCACCTGGTCCTGGAAGCGGCCCACGCGGCATTCCCCCTTCAGCGTGAACGTGTCGCCTGCCGCAACAAAAAAACGAAGCGGCCGGGTCAACCCGGCGCTTCGCTCATGGCGTGTGGCGGAGGAGGTGGGATTCGAACCCACGTCACCCTTTTGGGGTGGCACGATTTCCAGTCGTGTGCGCTAGGCCAGCTACGCGACTCCT
>PKEX01000004.1 GCA_002919235.1 Clostridia bacterium | reverse complement strand
AACTCCATGCTCATCCCGGTCTTTCCCCTGCTGGAACGGGAGCTCTCGCTCAGCCAGTTCCAGGTGGGGCTCCTCGTCACGGCGTTCTCCGTTCCCGCAGGCTTGGTCATCCCCTTCGCCGGCGCCTTGTCGGACCACATCGGGCGAAAGCGCATCATCTTCCCCGCTCTCCTCCTCTACGGCGCCGGAGGGCTTCTCGCAGGCTTTGCCTCCCTGTGGGCTGAGCGTCCCTTCGCCTGGATCCTGGCCGGCCGCATCGTGCAGGGAGTCGGCGCCGGCGGCACCTACCAGATCGCCCTGGCGCTGGCCGGCGACTGGTTTTCCGGCGGGGAACTGCCCAAGGCAGTGGGGATCCTGGAGGCCGCCAACGGCTTCGGGAAGCTGCTCAGTCCCATCGCCGGCGCGGCGCTGGGCCTCGTGGCCTGGCACGCGCCGTTTTTCGCGTACGGCCTCCTCGCGCTTCCCATCGCCGGCCTCGTCTGGCTCTTCGTCCCCGAGTCCCGGCCCGGCCGCTCCCGGAGGAGCGCCCGGGAGTACCTGCGGGCTCTCGGATCCACGCTGCGGGAAAAGGTGGGACCGCTGGCCGCGGTGTACCTTGCGGGGACTGCGGGCCTTTTTCTCCTCTTCGGCCTCTTGAGCTTCGTCTCGGACGAGCTGGAGGCAGCCTTCGGCCTGTCCGGGGTCGTCAAGGGTCTGGCATTGGCGATCCCCGTAGGCGTCATGGCCCTCACGTCGTACACCAGCGGCATCCTGCTCCAGCGGAACAAGGGCTGGCTGCTCCCGGCCGCGGCGGTGGGCCTTGGAGCCGCTGCGGCGGGCCTCGTGGCGCTGGCGTTCTCGGGCGGGCTGTGGGCGCTCCTCGCCTGGTCCTCCCTGGTCGGGCTGGGCGTGGGCGTGAAGCTTCCGGCCCTCAACACGCTCATCACCGGCGCCACGGACGCCAGCGAACGGGGGCTGGTCACCGCCCTCTACGGCACCGTCCGGTTCTTCGGGGTCGCTCTGGGCCCCCCCGCCTTCGGCCTGGTGCAGGGGGCCGGCCGCCTCCTCATGTTCCTGTCCGGAGCCGCCGTGGCCGCCGCAGCGCTCGCAGCCGTCCTCCTCCTGGTGCGCCCCCGCCAGCTGCTGGAAGGGTGAGCCTCCCGGCTCAGGGCGGCGCGCCGGACCCCGTGCCCGCCCCCGTACGGCCCCGCTCCCCCGGGACGCCGAAAGGCGACGCCGAGATGTATAGTGTATAATGGTATGCGTGGGAGCGTAGAGGCTGTTAAGGAGGCAGACGGATGGGCAACGCTGGCAAAGGATTTCTCGACGCCCGCTCGACTTTGGATTCGAAGATGGGCAAAGCGGTGATCTACCGCCTCGACGCTTTGGAAAAGGCCGGGCTGACTACCATTTCGAAGCTTCCCTTTTCCATTCGCGTCCTCTTGGAAAACGTCCTTCGCAACTGCGACGGCTATCTCGTCACCGAAGACCACGTGCGCACGGTGGCGGGATGGAGCAAGGACTCGCCCGGGGGCCAAGAGATCCCGTTTATGCCCTCCCGGGTCATCCTGCAGGATTTCACCGGCGTGCCGGCGGTGGCGGACCTGGCCGCCATGCGGGCGGCCATGAAGGAGCAGGGCGGCGACCCGGCCGAGATCAACCCGCTGATCCCCTCCGATCTGGTCATCGACCACTCGGTGCAAGTGGACTTCTTCGGCAGCGCCGAAGCGTTCCTGCGCAACGTGGAGCGGGAGTTCGAGCGGAACGAAGAGCGCTACATGTTCTTGAAGTGGGCCCAGAAAGCGTTCCGCAACTTCCGGGTGGTGCCGCCGGGCCGGGGCATCGTCCACCAGGTGAACCTGGAGTACCTGGCCAAAGTGGTCCAGCTCCGGGAAGTGAACGGCGAGAAGGTGGCGTTCCCCGACTCCCTGGTGGGAACCGACTCGCACACCACCATGGTGAACGGCCTCGGGGTGTTCGGCTGGGGCGTAGGCGGCATCGAAGCGGAGGCCGTGATGCTGGGACAGCCCTATTACATGGGCCTGCCCCAGGTGGTGGGCTTCAAGCTCACCGGCGAGCTGCCTGAAGGAGCCACCGCGACGGACCTGGTCCTTACCGTCACGCAGATGCTGCGCCAAAAGGGCGTCGTGGACAAGTTCGTCGAGTTCTACGGCCCGGGCCTCAGCAAGCTGAGCCTGGCCGACCGGGCCACCATCGCCAACATGGCGCCCGAGTACGGGGCGACCATGGGCTTCTTCCCGGTGGACGAGGAAACCTTGAACTACCTGCGGGGCACCGGCCGGGACGAGGCCCTCATCGATCTGGTGGAGCGGTACGCCAAGGAGCAGCAGCTCTTCCGGACCGACGACACGCCCGATCCCGAGTACTCCGACACCCTGCACCTGGACATGAGCACCGTGAAGCCCAGCGTCGCCGGCCCCCGGCTGCCCCAGGACCGCATCGTCCTGACCGACGTGAAGGCCACTTTCCGCCGGGCGCTGGCCGAGACCTACAAGAAGGACGAACCCCCGTCCAAGCCGGACGAGCTGGGCCACGGGTCGGTGGTGATCGCTGCGATCACCAGCTGCACCAACACCTCCAACCCGTCGGTGATGGTGGGCGCCGGGCTCCTGGCCAAGAAGGCGGTGGAGCGCGGCCTGACGGTGAAGCCGCACGTGAAGACCAGCCTCGCGCCGGGCTCCCGGGTGGTGACGGAGTACCTGAAAAACTCGGGGCTCCTGGCCTACCTCGAGGCGCTGCGGTTCCACGTGGTGGGCTACGGCTGCACCACATGCATCGGAAACAGCGGCCTCCTGCAGGAAGAGGTGGCGCGCCGGGTCGACGAAGGCGACCTGGTGGTGGCCGCGGTCCTCAGCGGCAACCGGAACTTCGAAGGCCGGATCAACCCGCTGGTGAAGGCCAACTTCCTCGCGTCGCCGCCGCTGGTGGTGGCCTACGCCTTGGCCGGAACGGTCGACATCGACTTCGAGACCGAGCCCTTGGGCTACGACCCGCAGGGAGAGCCGGTCTACCTCCGGGACATCTGGCCGTCGCAGGAGGAGATCCGCGAGACCATCGAGCGGTCGCTGGACGCCAGCCTGTTTGAACAGCAGTACGCCGAGATCTTCCAAGGGGACGAGCGCTGGGAGCGCCTACCCGTCCCCGAGGGCGACCTGTACGAGTGGGATCCCAAGTCCACGTACATCCAGGAGCCGCCCTTCTTCAAGGGAATGCCCAAGGAACCCGGCTCGATCCAGGAGATCCGCGGGGCCCGGATCTTGGCGGTGCTGGGCGACAACGTGACCACCGACCACATCTCCCCCGCCGGCGCGATCGCCAAGGACGGCCCGGCCGGCCGCTACCTGCGGGAGCAGGGCGTCGAGCCCGTCGACTTCAACACCTACGGCTCCCGCCGGGGCAACCACGAGGTGATGATGCGGGGCACCTTCGCCAACATCCGCATCCGGAACGAGATGGTGCCGGGCGTCGAAGGCGGCTACACCATTCACTTCCCCAGCGGCGAGCAGCTGCCGATCTACGACGCGGCCATGAGGTACAAGGAGGAAGGCGTGCCGCTGGTGGTCATCGCCGGCAAGGAGTACGGCACCGGAAGCTCGCGCGACTGGGCCGCCAAAGGCACCTACCTCTTGGGTGTGAAGGCGGTGATCGCCGAGAGCTTCGAACGGATCCACCGGAGCAATCTGGTGGGCATGGGCGTCCTGCCGCTGGTCTTCAGGCCCGGCGAGAACCGCAAGACCCTGGGGCTCTCCGGCTCGGAGCGCATCGACATCCTGGGGCTTTCGGACCAGTTGGTCCCGAACCAGGAAGTGACCGTCCGGGCGGTGCGGGAGGATGGCAGCGCCGTGGAGTTCCAGGCCATCGTGCGGCTCAACAGCCCCGTCGAGGTGGAGTACTACCGGAACGGCGGGATCCTGCAGACCGTGCTCCGCAAGCTCCTGGCCTCCGCCAGGGTCTGACGGCCCGCCGGCGCTCAACGACTTGCGACAAGACCGCCCCCGGTGGGCGGTCTTTTTCCTGCCGGGCCGCCGGAATGTTCCCGGGCGACCGCTGCCTGCCTTGGAGGTACGCGCCGCTTGAGGCCGAATGTATGCTGTGGCGAAAAGGAGGGCTCGCGTTGAAGGCTTTGATCGTCTGGGGCGGCTGGGACGGGCACCAGCCCGACCTGGTGGCCGAGATTTTCAGGAGAGAGATCGTCGCGATGGGCGGCGAGGCGGAGGTCTATCACACGCTGGACGTCTTCGTCGAAAAGGACCTGCTGGCTTACGACCTGATCATCCCCATCTGGACCATGGGCGAGATCACGCCGCCGCAAGTGAAGGCGGTCACCGAAGCGGTAGCCGCCGGCGTCGGCCTTGCGGGATGCCACGGCGGCATGTGCGACGCCTTTCGCACGTGCGTCGAGTGGCAGTTCATGACCGGGGGCCAGTGGGTCGCCCATCCCGGCAACGACGGCGTCGAGTACACCGTGAACATCGTCAAAGGCTCGCACCCCATCGTCGAGGGGCTCGAGGACTTCAAGGTGAAGAGCGAGCAGTACTACATGCACGTGGACCCCGCGGTCAAAGTGCTGGCCACCACTCGCTTTCCGGTGGTGGACGGCCCTCACGTCCCCAACGGGCCCGTGGACATGCCGGTGGTCTGGATCAAGTACTGGGGCAAAGGGCGGGTCTTTTACTGCTCCCTGGGCCACCAGGCGAACATCGTGGAGATGCCGGAGACCCTCGAGATCATGCGGCGAGGGTTTCGCTGGGCGGCGGAAGGGAAGAAAGAGGCCTTGATGACCCCGTAAACGCTCTTCTCGCCGCATCGCCGGCACCGTACGAGACGGGATCGAAACGCATCGAGAAGGCCGTGAGGCAGGCGCCGCCTATCTCACGGTCTTCTTTTATTGCCGGCCGGGCGTGGGGTCTTGGGTCTTACGAAAACGGCGCCGCATCCCCGCCGTCCCGTTCCCCCGCGTCGCCGTCGTCCCAGGCGCTGGCGGCTTCTTGGACTGCCGGCGCCTCCCGCCACCGTTCGACGGAGGCCAGGAGCTCGTCGAGGCGGCTCAGGAAGTCCTCCGCCGCCCGCTCCACCGCGGCGCGGTACTGCCGCCCCTCAAAGCGGAGCCGTTCCAAGAGCGCGCCGTCGGCGCGGGCCTTCGCCTCGGCCGCGGCGACGATCTCCCGGGCCTTGAGCTTGGCCTCCTTGAGCAGCGATTCGGCCTCGTGCTGGGCGGCTTCCTTGACGTCGGCGGCCGTCTGCTTCGCGAGGGCGAGGAGCTCGTCGATCTGCGCCTCCGTGCGGGAGTACTCGGCCAGCTCCGCTTCGAGCTCCTGGATCCGCTGGCGCAGGCGCTCGTTCTCCTTGTAGACGCTCTCGTACTCGGAGAGGACTCGCTGCAAGAACGCGTCGACCTCGTCGGGATCGTACCCTTTCCACACCCGCTTGAACTCGGCTTCATGAATGTCTCGCGGCGTCAGCACAGGCGAACCCCCTCACATGTACCGCTTCAAGACCACGCTGATCCTGCCTTTCCTCGTGGTCCCTTCCACCGCCTCCACGACCACCCGGCCCCGGCCCCGGATCGACACCACGTCGCCGGGCCCCACCTCCCGCGCAGGATCCCGCACGGGCCGCCAGTTGAGCTTCACCCGTTCCGCCTTGATCTCCCTGGCCATCCGGGTGCGGGAGACCCCGTAGCCCGCGGCGGCCACCGCGTCCAGGCGGAGCGATGCCACCGTCGTCCGCACTTCTTTCACCCGCTCCGGTTCCACGTCCAGCTGGTCGAGATCGATCCGCTGGACCGCCGCGTCCGCCCGCCCCACCCGGGTGAGCTGGCCAGCGAGAAAATCGGCCACTTCCAAGGCGACCACCGCCTGAAAGCCGCGGGGCGTGACCAGGATGTCCCCGACTTTGGCCCGGTCGATCCCGGTGCCTAAAAGGGCGCCCAGGCAGTCCCGGTGCCCCACCTCCCCCGGTCCCGAGCGGACGGCGATCTCCAAGGCCGCGACGGGCTCTTCCAGCTCCTCGCCGCTTTCGTACTCGGGGAAGATCAAGAGCCGCTGGCGCTCCGCCTTCGGGTATCCGCCGTAGGCGCGAAACGAGACCTCCGGGATGGAGCCCAGGACCGACACGGCCACCTGCCTCTCGTGAGGGTCCAAGAAGTCCGTCGCCACCGCTTTGTCGTACCGGAGAGCCTGCTCGACCAGGTCCAACACCCTCGCGCCGGCCCGGCGTTCGTCCGCACTCTGCAGGTGACTGAGAAGCCGCTCGCGGTCCACGGCCGTCACAGCCCGATCGACCTCAGAAGCCATTGCAGCACGTCCCCCATCACCCTCAAGACGATGAACACGATGATGGGCGAAAAATCCAGCCCGCCCGCGGGCGGGATCAACTGCCGGGCCGGCCTGAGCGCCGGCTCGGTGGCCCGGTAAAGAAACGTGATCACCGGATGATCCAAGTCCAGGCGAAGCCACGACAAGACCAGGCGGGCGAAGATCATCCACGAATAGAGCTCCACCAATCCCCTGACCAGCGCCGAAAGGTGCACGTTACGCGGTCCCCTCTCCCAAGGCTTTTGAGCGGCGGGCCGCCTCCCGCACCGCCCGGGCGAACGCGCTGCGGACGCCCCGGTCCTCCAAGACCAAGAGCCCCTCGGCCGTGGTCCCCGCCGGCGACGTCACCCGCTCCCGGAGCACGGCGGGGTGGTCGCCGCTCTCCAGCAGGAGCTTGGCCGCGCCCAGCACGGTGTGGGCCGCCAGCTCCAGCGCCACGGGGCGCGGCAGCCCCTCCGCCACGCCCCCGTCGGCCAGGGCCTCGATGACGGTGAAAACGTATGCAGGCCCGCTGCCCGAAAGGCCCGTCACCGCGTCCATCTGCCCCTCGTCGACGCGGACCACGTGGCCCGTAGCCTTGAGGAGGGCGGCGGCCAGCTCCGCGTGCTCGTCCCCGGCCCAGCGTCCCCGGGCCACGGCCGAGACCCCCGCGCCCACCAGACACGGGGTGTTGGGCATCGCCCGCACCACGGGCACTCCCGGGGAAAGATACGACTCGATCGCCGCGGTGGAAACGCCGGCCATGATGGAGAGAACGGTCTTTTCGGGCGCCAGCGCCGGCCCGATCTCCGCAAGGACCCCGGACGCGTGCTGGGGCTTCACCGCCAGCACCACCAGGTCGGCCCAGGCCACCACGTCCCGGTTGTTCCCGGTCACCCGCACGCCGTACTTCTGGGCCAGGTGCGACCGCCTGGCCGGATTCACATCGGACGCGACGATCTTCCCTGCCGGGAGGAGCTCCATCTTGAGAGCGCCCCCGATCAGGGCCTCCGCCATCATCCCGGCCCCGATAAAGCCCACCGTGATCCCCTTCACGGGAGCATCTCCTCCTCGTGCCAGGACCAGACTTCGTCCGCGTCGATGGCGACGTTCACCGGCGCGAAGAGAAAGATCTCTTCCCCGATGCGGTGGATCTTGCCGTCCAGGGCGTAGGCGGTGCCGCTCATGAAGTCGAGAATCCTGCGGCTCAGCGCCTTGTCCACCCCTTCGAGGGAGATGATGACCGGCTGCCGTTCCTTGAGGTGGTCGGCGATCTGCTGCACCTCGTCGTAAGAGCGAGGCCGGGCCACCGACACCTTGAGCTGCCCCGCCGCCCGGGAGGTCCCGGGAAGGCTCACCAGCCGGCCCCGGTCCTTCTTCGGCGGCTCTGCCGCGGCCGCGGTGCTCTTCGCCGCCTCCCGCAGCTCCAGCGGGGGTCGTTCGGGCTCTTCGGTCACTTCTTCCTGGATGCCCATGAACTGGAGGATCTTCTCCAAGAAGCTGCGCTGCTCCGCCATTTCGCGCCCTCCTCCGGGCCGGCAGTTCCTCCCGTCCCCGGGCCGGGCAGCCGCCGCGGCCCCGGCACCTCACTGCCGCGGCCCAAAGATCGCGCTGCCCACCCGGATCATCGTGGCCCCCTCTTCCACGGCGGCCTCGAAATCGCCGCTCATCCCCATGGAAAGATGTTCCATCGTCACGCCCGGCAACCCCTCACGGGCGATCTTCCCGGCCAGTTCCCGCAGCTCCGCAAAGGCTCTCCGGACGGCGTCCGCGTCGCCGGTGAGGGGACCGATGGTCATCAATCCCCGCACCCTTACTCCTTCCACCTGCGACGCTGCGGCGGCCAGCGCCAGCGCCTCGCCGGGAGGGACGCCCCGCTTGGTGGGCTCGCCCGACACGTTCACCTGGATGAGGCAGTTGAGGATCTTGCCTGCCTTGACCGCCCGCTTGCCCAGCTCTGCCGCGAGCTCCAGGCGGTCCAGTGAATGCACCCAATCGAAGAGCCCGGGCACGTACCGAGCCTTGTTGGTCTGCAGCGTGCCGACCAGGTGCCGGGTGACCCCCGGAGGAAGCTGGGGAAGCTTTTCCCGCGCCTCCTGCACCCGGTTCTCGCCCACGTGCGCTACGCCCAGCTCCACGGCGGCCAGCACCCGCGACAAGGGCACGCCCTTGGTCACGGCGATCAACGTCACTTCGTCCGGCTTTCGCCCCGCACGCTCCAAGGCGCGGCCGAGCCGCTCCCTCACCGCGTCCAGCCGCTCCTTCAGCTCGCGCTCCACGTCGATGCCTCCAAGACGTTCTTCAGACCGTATTCGGCAAGCCCACCACCGCTCCTTCACGCCGGCGGGAGGCCGTTCCTCACCGCCGGGCCAGCCGGCCCGGATTCAGCACCACCCGGGCGCCCTCGGGCACCCCGTCCAGGACCGCCCGGCGCCCGTCGCCGCCCAGGACCCTCACCGGCCGGAACAGGATCTGATCGCCCAGCACCACGTAGACGCCCTGGCGGCCCTCCGCCTCCACGACGGCCGCCGCCGGCACCACCACCCCCTGCTTCCTCCCGGTGGTGAGGACCACGTCCATCTCGCGGCGGTAGACCAGGCTGGAGTCAAAGCCGTCCAGCCGGACCCGCCCCCAGAGTTCGTTTCCCGCGGGGCGGCTTTCCACCAGCGTTCCCGTAAACTTGCGCTCCGGGATTCCCCGGAATTCCAGCGTCACTTTGCTCCCCTTTTCCAAGCCGGGTCCCCTGAGCCGGACCGCCACTTCCACCTCGTGCGTTTCGACCACGCGAAAGAGCGGCTCTCCTCCCGCCACCACCAGCCCGTCCTGGATCCGGCGCTCGCTGGCCGGACCTCGCTCAAAGACGGCCGCCAGCTCGGCACCGGGCACCAAGTCCGCCTCGTAGCCGTCCAGCGAAAAGCTGACCACGCCCGCTTCCGGAGCCCGGACCAGCACCGCGCCCTCCGGCCGCGGCGGCACGGCCGCGCGCCGCTGCTCCAAGAGCCGTTCTCTCTCCGCTTCGTAAGCCCGGGAGAACTCTAAGAGAGTGGCTTCCAGCCGCGCGAGCTCGTGCGCCGCCTGGTCGCGCCGGGCCTCGGCGGCCAGGGCCGCCTCCCGGTCGGCCTTGGCCAGTGCTTCGCTGAGCTGCTGCTCCTCTTTGGCGAGGCGCTGCTCGAGCTCGCGCCGGGCCGCCCGCACCTGCTGCTCTTCGCCCCTGTAGGCCGCTTCGAGGCTGGCGAGGCGCCGGTCGATCTCCTCCAGCGCCTGCGCGGCCCGCCCCGCCGCCCCGGCATCGCCCAGCTCGACGATGAGATCCCCGGCGCGGACGTGCCTCCCTTCACCGACCAGGAGGGTCACCCGGCCTGCCGCCGGCGCCGGGACCACCGTCTCCCGCCGGAGGAGCACGGCCTTCCCCTCGTAGCGAGTCTCCACCGCCCCGTACACGGCCGGCTCGGTGCGAAGGCCAAGGCGAAACAGGGCGCGCTCCACCTTCCCCGCGGCGTACCCGACAACGAGGAGCGCGAGCACCGCGGCGCCCCAGAGGCGACCGCGCCCCGTCCCTGCCTTTTCCGTGCGGCCGGGTGCCGCCACCGCTTCCCCACACTCCTCCACCGAAGCGCCGCGCCAGGGCGGCGCGGCTCCCACCGCCCGCCCACGGCCGGCGCCCGCTCACCGGCGGGAGCCACCTCGTGAAGGCGGGCCCGCAGCTCTAGACCAGCGCCAGGGCCACGAGCCCCGCGGCCCAGGTGTACACGGCAAACCCTTTTAGGGAGCCGCTCCGCAAGAACCGCAGGAACAGCGCGATGGCCGCGTACCCCGAGACGCCGGCGGACAGCGCGCCCGCGGCCAGCGGGGCCCAGTCGACCCCGCCCGCCTGAACCAGCTCCGGGACTTCGAGCGCCGCCGCCCCCAGGATCGCGGGGATCGCCAGCAAGAAGGCGAAGCGGGCCGCGCTCTGCCGCTCGAGCCCCACGGCGAGCCCAGCCGCCAGAGTAGAGCCGGACCGGGAAATCCCCGGGATCACCGCGAGCGCCTGGCCGCACCCGATCAGCACCGCGTCGGCGAGGCGCAGCCGTTCCAGCGCGCGCGGCTCCTTTCTTGCCACCACCTCGCTGGCCCACAAGATCGCGCCGGTGACCAGGAGCATCGCCGCCGCCACTCTGGGAGAGGCGAACAGCGCCGCGATCGGCTCCCGCGCCAGCAGCCCCGCAAGCGCCACCGGGAGGCTGCCGGCCACCAGCGCCGCGAAGCGGCGCCGGCCCTCCTCCTTGTGCTCGGGATGGCCCAAGAGACCCAGGAAAATGGGATACCAATCGTCCTTGAGCGCGACCAGCACGGCGAGGAGCGTGGCAAAGTGAACCACCACTTCAAAGGTGAGGCCCGGCTGGTCGACGCCCAGCAAGGCTTGGGCGATGACCAAGTGGCCCGAGCTGCTGACGGGCAGAAACTCCGTGAGCCCCTGTACGAGGCCGAGCAAGACCGCTTCCCAAATGGACAAAAGCGTACCCTCCTCACTGGAGAACACGCGGCGCGGGCGCCCCGCGCCCCGCCGCGACGTAGGCACGATTCCCTGCGCGCGCCGCCTCTCCTGCTCCCCGGCGCGGGAAATAGAGGCCGGACCCTTCCCCTTCTCACCGGCCGGCTTTGCCCGCGCCGGCCTCGAGCCACCGTCCCACGGGGCGGACGAACGGCAAGGCGAGGAGAACCGTCGCCGCGTTGAAAAGCGTGTGGGCGTGGGCTACCTGCCTGCCGGCGGACGCGGCAATGGCCGCGGTCCCGGCGGCCAGATGTGAGACAAAGGGAAGGAGCAGCGCGGCGCCCAGCGCGTTGAAAGCCAGGTCGTACAGGGCCGCTCTGCGGGCCAGAGGCCCTCCCGGAAGGCCCGCCAGCAGCGTGGTGGTGACGGTGCCGACGTTGCTGCCCAGACAGGCGGCGATGGCCGCCCGGGGCGGCACGGCGCCGGCCTCGGCCAGGCCGATCAAGAGCCCGGTCACCGCCGAGCTGCTCTGCAGCACCGCGGTGAGGCCCAGGCCCGCCGCCGCCGCTTTGAGGTCGCTCTCCAGCGCGGCGGCCAGCCACCGGGAGGCGGCGCCGTCTCCGAGAAGGGAGAGCGCCTGGCCCAGCGCTCCCAGGGCAAAGAACAGCCCGCCCACCGCAGCGGCGGCCTCGCCGGCCGCGCGGGCCGCCGGCCGCCGCAGCGCCCAAAGGAGGAGGCCCAAGGCGATCAGCGGTGCGCCCAGGTCGCTGGAGCCGTACGCCACCAGTTGACCGGTGAGGGTAGTGCCGACGTTGGCCCCCAGGATGACGGCGAGGGCTTCCTCGAGCCTCAGCGCCCCCGCGGCCACTAGGCCCACCGCCACCGAGTTGGTCGCGCTGGAGCTCTGGATGGCCGCGGTCACCAAGAGGCCGGCGGCGGCCCCCCTGAGCGGGGAGCCCACCGCGCGGGATAGGAAGGGACGCGCCCACGGGTGCAGCACCACCAGGGCGCGCTTTAGGAGCTGGAGCGAGGAGAAGAAGATGGCGAGCGCCAGTGCGGCGCCGAGGAGCGGCTGCGCGAACGTCACAGGACACCCCTTTCACCAACTCCTACGGTGAAGGGGAGTCCCGCAGAACGCTAGAGTGTCATCGCGCCCTCGCCCGTCTCGACCAGCCGGAGGATGTTCTCCTCTTCGCCGGTGAGGGCGTTGATGTACACCAGGAAGCGGGCGTCGCCCATACGGGCGGGTACCTCCCACGTCAGCACTTCATCGCCGGCCGGCGCCGGGATCAGAGCGAGGCGCACGGCGCCGTCCACTTCCAGGCCGGCCGCCACCCGCCGGGCCGCCTCCTCCCCGCGGATCGCGGGCGAGGGCAGCCGGCGCTCGGTGTGCGCCATCAGGTATCCCAGGGCTTCAAATCCCACCACTTCGCCGTCGTCCAGGGCGACGCTCACTTTTACCTGGTCGGGATAGATGCGGACGCCGTCCTGAATCCGGACGAAGGGGATGACGGCGACGTTTTCCGCCGCGCCGGCGTACGTGGGCTCCATTTCGCCAAAACCCCGCTCCTCCAGGAAGCGGCGGGCCCGTTCCACCGCCTCTTCCAGGGAGATGCGGGAGGCGGCGACATCCCGCTTGGTCAGCATCCACACCACGTGCCCGCCGGTGACGCTGACGTCGAGCACCACTTCGGGGCCGTCTCCCTCCCGGGGGCTGGCCGTAATGCCGTACGCGCGGATCTTCCCCTCGACGCGGCGCCGGGCTTCGGCCCGGTAGCCTTGCCGCCTCTCTTCGGGGAGAAACTCCAGTGCGATCGCCTCCGCCCGCGCTTCGTCGATGTCGTCTCCCGAAAGGCCCCGGGGCTTGCGGGAGAGGACGTGGTCGGAGAAGGGGCCGTCGTACTGGATCACCGGGATCTTCTGCACCTGTTCCTCGATGGCCCGGAACCGGGCGGCGCCGCCGGCATCCCCGGCGGCCCGCGCCCGGGCCCTCATCCCCACCGGCAGGGCGCCCCACGGGGCCCGTCCCTTTGCGGCCTCCAGCTGCATCTCGTGGAGGGCGGCGCCGATCCGGGCCGCTTCCTGGCGGAGGCGGTGGGCGAGGTCGATCTCCTCCTGGCTCGGCGGCGCGCCTTTCGCCGCCTTCTTGGCCAGGGAGAAAGCGAAGTCCCCCACCTGAACCAGGAACTTGCTGGTCTCAGCCAGGGTGCCGGCGGGCAGCGGGAGACTGGAAAAGCTGGCCTGCGCGGCCAGCGCCCGCAGCCTCACGTCCGAGAACACGTCCGCGAGCCGTTCCGGCGTCGAGGCGGCCAGCCCTTTGGACAGGAGCACCTCTACGCTCTCCACGTGGCTGACCGCGTCGAAAAAGGCCTGCTGGTATCTGGCCAAGAGCTCGTTTTCCAGCGTTCGTCTCTGCTGCATCTGGCCCCGTCCCCAGAGCGCGGCGGCGGCCACCACCACGGCGAGAAGGAGCGCGGCCGTGCGCCAGCGATCCCTCACGTCGATCCCTCCTTGCGCTCACACCGCGAAGACGTGGTTCCCGATCCGGGCGACGATCTGCCGCGTCCAGATCCAGGGAGACACCGGCTTCGAGGGATTCCAAAAGAAGATGGCGCCGTAGGTGGGGTCCCAGCCGTTCAGCGCCGCCCGGGCCGCCCGGTAGGCCTCGTCGGTGGGCGTCCGCCGCCAGATCAGGCCGTTGGTGACGGACTCAAACGCGTGCGGCTGGTAGATGACGCCGCTCAGCGTGTTGGGAAAGCGCGGGTCCCTCACCCGGTTGAGGATCACCGCCGCCACCGCCACCTGGCCTTCAAAGGGTTCCCCTTGGGCCTCCGCTGCCACGACGCGGGCGAGGAGTTCCAATTCGTCGCTGCGGGCGGCGGCAGACGTCCCTGCCGGGACGGCGGGCGCCGCCGTGCCGGCCACGGCGTGGTACAGCCCCAGGGCTCGCCAGGTCTTTTCCCCCACGACGCCGTCGGCCGGCCACACGCCGTTCTTGCGCTGGAAGTTGACCACCGCCCGGTAGGTCTCGGCTCCGTAGACCCCGTCGATCCTGCCGTGGTAGTAGCCCCACTGCTGGAGCCTCCACTGGAGCGTGCTCACGGCTTGCCCCGTCGAACCCCACCGGAGTACCGGCACACTCTGCGCCTCCGCCCGGTATGCTTGAAACCAGGAGGGGCCCAGCGCCGACGCCAGCACCAGCGCTGCGGCCACCGCCAGGGCCACCGGGACCCTTCGTCTCATCCCGCATCCCTCCGCTGGAACCCAAAGCTCACATGTGCAGCCCTGCCTATTCTCCCCCGCGGCGAGCGGGCTTACGCCCCGTGGGAATCGCCAGCACTCACCAATCCCCCTAGGCTCTCATAGTGTGTAATGACTTGCGGCGAGCCCGTGCCCCTCGAAGATCCGGCAAGGGGGGTGGGCCAGGTCAGATAAAGGAGGGAAAAGGTACCTATGGCCAAGAGCCAGAGCCTGCAGCTGAGCTACTGGCAGCCGAAGGCGGAGCAGCGTCTTGCCCCCATCGTCGGCGCTGGAGGAGGCGACGAATACGGCCCCGAGTGCATCATCGTCGACAAGGTGTACGACGAGTGCACCGTCTGCGAATGCCCCACGTTCCGCTTCACCGATCTGATCCCCGAACCCGCCAACGTCATCGCATGTGACGTCGCCAACGTACGGGTGATCGACGCCGGGATCCCCCGGGACGGCGAGGTGGAGTTCACCGTCGAGTGGGACCAGACGGTGACGTTCGCCGACTCGGACGGGTACGACCACACGGTCACCAAGACGTTCCGCTTTCGAAAGCGCGCCCGGCTGCAAGGCGCCCGTCCCGAGATGGACCTGCGCTTCTTCCACCTGGTGCGGTGCCTCAACGCCCGCATCCGGGAGACCGAAGGGGTGGCAGACACCATCGAGTGTGAAGTGGGACTCTTCATCGTGGTGAAAGTCACCTACACGGTCCAGCTCGAGGTGCGGGAAGCCCGGTTTTGCCCCCAGCCGCCCGAGTGCGTGCAGGTCTCTCCCATCGGCTGCCCCGAGTGGGCGGACATGTGCGAGCGCGGCGAGTTTTGGCCGCCGTTTCCCATCCGGTGAACGCGGCGGCGAACGGGCCCCACTCAAAGCGAGGAAGATCACGCCGCGGGCCTCGTCACCGGCGAGGCCCGCGGCGCGCGAAAAGGCCCATGGCCCGGGGAGGGGTTCCCATGCGCATCGCGCTGTACGCCGACCGGCCCGCCTCCTACGGCGGCATCGAGACGCACATGGCGACGCTGGCCAAGGAGCTGGTCCTCCTGGGGCACCAGGTGCGCCTGTGCTTTCCCCGCATCGTCCAGACGGAGCTCTTCGCCGACGCGGTCCAGCACGGGGCGGTGTTGGAAGCGGCCGACCCCGAGCGACTCCGGCAGCTGGCGTCCCGCGACCGCATCGACGTCCTCCACGCGCACTCCTTCCGGGCTTCTCTGGCCGCGGGTGAGATCATGAGGCGCACCGGCGTCCCGGCGGTGGTGACGCTGCACAGCCCCGGCCAACGCCTGCCCGGGCCGGGCCGCGCGGCCGCTCTCATCGCCGTGAGCGGGGAGATCTCGGACATCCTCGCGCGCCAGGGGCTCGCGCACGCCCGCATCGAAAACGGCGTCGACCTGCGCCGCTTTCACCCGGATCCCGCCCCCAAGCCGCGCTCAAAGCCCCGCCTCCGCCTGGTCTACCTCGGCCGGGTGAGCCCGGCCAAGGTGGAAGGCCTGCGGGAGCTCCACCGGGCGGTGGCCTTCCGCCGGGACGTGGAGCTCCGCTACGTCTCCGACTGGGCCCCCGACGGGAAGGCCCGGCCCGCGACGGCCGTCGAGGACCAACTGCGGCGGGCCGACGCGGTCCTGGCCACCGGCAGGGGCGTGCGGGAGGCCATGGCGTGCGGCTGCGCGGCGCTGGTGCTGGGCAGCTACTGGGACGGACCGGTGACGCCGGAGAACGTCGACCGCTTGGAATGGTTCAATTTCAGCGGGAGGGAAAGCCGCCAGCGCCCCACGGCGGAGCGCATGGCCCCCGCCATCCGCGAGCTGGCTCAAAACCCTCGCCGGCTCCTTGAGCTCAAAGCCTTCGGCGCCCGGCTGGCGAAGGCGCGCTGGGACGCGCGGGAGATGGCCCGCCGCACGCTGGCCGTCTACCAGGAAGCCTGCTCGGCGCCGCCCCGGGCGGCGGCTGCAGGATCCCGGGGCCTCGCGAACACCTGAGCGATGTAGAGCCGCCGGCCCACCCGCACCGCGCCGACGCCTACGTGGGTGTACCCCGCGCTGAGGATGTTGGCCCGGTGGTCGGGGCTCTGCATCAGCGCCGCGTGCGCCTGCTCCGCGCCGCCGGCGCGCGCGATGTTCTCCCCCGCCCACTTATAGCTGATCCCCGCCGCCTGCAGCATGTCAAAGACCGTCCCGTACGCCGGCGACACGTGGTCAAAGTAGCCGTTTTCCGCCATGTCCCAGGCCTTCTTGAGCGCCAGCGCGTCGAGGCGCTCATCCCGCACCAGCGGATCCCTCCCGTGCTCCAGCCGGGCTTGGTTGATCCAAGAGAACAGCTGGCCTGCTTCGTCCCGGCTTTCAAAGGGCGCGGCCGCCGCGCGGCTGGGGACGGCCGCCGCGGGGGCCAGCGACGCGAGGAGCGCGGCGACCAGCGCCAGCGCCCGGCGCCGGCGGGATCTTGCCGGCGGCGTCAAGGGACGCGTTGCGAACTCCATGGGGAAGCCTCCTTACGGCCGGCCCGCCGTGTGAACGCGGGCCGGTCTTCCGGGGGGAGCTTCCCTGGGAACGTGCGGCGCGCCTCTTGTCAATTTGCGGCGGCGCCGGCAGTCTTCGCGTCATGGTCCCCGTGCGGTCCGAATACCCATACACTGGGGAGTGATCCGACGATGGACGAGGAGAGGACCGCCGGGACCGTGCGCGCCAGCGTCACCCTGCAGGGGGGCGGCCGCCTGGCCGGCGTTTCGCAAGTGCTCGACGTGAAGCTGGAACCGAAGCAGATCGAGTGGAAGGCCGTGGACGAACGGACCGTCGCGGTCCGGGGCGAGATCCACTCGTACATGTACTTCCTGCGCTCGGGAAGCCGGGAGATTCAAGGAGAAGGGCTCTCGATCCCGTTCGCCCGCACCGTGGAGGCTCCCGGCCTGGCCGGCCGGGAGCTCGCGGTCCACGTGGAGGAGCTCCAGTCCGACTACGACTACGATCCGGTGACCACGGAATTCCGCCACCGGATCCGCTTCGTCCTCTCCCTTCGGCCACGAGACGCCAGGGAGGAACGGAGCGTCTCCCTCCGGGAGCCGGCGGGCGAGGCGCTGGGCGGCGCGGCGGCGGGAGAGACCCGCATCTCGCAGGTGCGGGCGGGCCCCTCCCCCCTGGAGAGCCGCCCGGCAGACGAGCCCGGCCCCGTGCCGTCTCACGAGGAAGGAAGGCCAGCGGAGGAGGCGGCCGGCCCTCCCGGGACGCGCGGGTCCCGCGAGGCCCAAGGCCCGGGGCCGGCCGCCCCTCCGGAGCAAGCGAAGAAGCCGCCCCTGGAGTGGCGGCCTTTCCCGCCCCCCATCCAGCAGTGAGCTAGCGGAAGGTGCGGTGGGAAGAGACGGCCCCGGGCCCGCGGCCGGCCACCCTGGCGCTGCCCCAGCCCGCGGTCCCGGCCCCCCGGAGATCGAAGGAGCGAGGGCCGGGCCTTCTCGTGCCGGTGCCGGCTTTCTCGCCCAGCAGTTCCCGGAGGTCCCGCTGGATAAACGTGGGCGAGAAGATGCCGCTGTAGCGGACCTTCCCGTTGAAGGCAACGATGGGCAGCGCCGCCTTGCCCCGCCGGCGGAGCCGCTCCGCGATCTCGGGGTACCGCTGGAGCTCGGCGCTCTCCACGTCGACGAAGCGGCAGGTGACGGCCTCGCCGAAGTTCCGCTCCAGGCGTTTTCGCAAGGAGTCCGTGATCTCTTCCAGAGATCGCCCGTTCGCTCACCCGTAGCAGATCTTGTGGTCCTTGCCGGCGGCGACCACCACTTCGACGCGATCCACCTCTGCCCACTCCCCTTTCTCCTGCAGGAGTCACCTTCTCCTGCCAGGCTATGCGCGGCGGGGCCGCGCGGTGCGCCGGGGAGACGGGCATCACCCGGGGCGCGGGCTGCCCTCTTACGGTTTCAGCGAGACCAGCGCGCCCGGTTGGAAGCGGGGATCGAGGAAGTGGTCGGGGTCGGTGGAAAGGAGCCGCTCGATCCGGGCCCACCCGCCGCCGGCGGGAGTGACCAGCACCGGCACGCCCGCCACCGCGGCGGCCACAGGCTCCGGGGCCTCGTCGTCGCCGAAGAAGATCTCTTCGGGCGGCACCACCGTGTAAAGGAGCATCCTTTCGCCTCCCTAAAGGCGCGGCCCACCGGCGGCGAAACCGGGCCCAGCGGCCGGGGACAGGGGGGCCGCCCCGCCGGCAAAAGGCGGGAACGGGCGGGAAACTCCGGCGCTCCCCGCGTCGATCATGGCCCGCAGGCATTGGAGGGCGTCGGCCAAGCCGCCCACCTGGTCGATGAGGCCCGCCTGCACGGCCTCGGCGCCGATCAGGACGGTGCCCACGTCCCGCACCAGTTCACCGGTGCGGAACATCAACTCCCGCAAGGCTCCTTCAGGAATGCGGGAGTTTTCCACGATAAAGCGGATCACCCGGTCCTGCATCTTGTCCAGGTACTCGTACGTCTGGGGAACACCGATGACCAGGCCGCTCAGGCGGATGGGATGAATGGTCATCGTCGCGGTGCTGGCGATGAACGAGCGCTGCGCCGCCACGGCGATCGGGGCGCCGATGGAGTGGCCTCCCCCGAGGATGAGCGAGACCGTGGGTTTGGAGAGGCTCTTGATCATCTCCGCGATGGCCAGCCCCGCCTCGATGTCGCCGCCTACCGTGTTGAGGACGACCAGCAGCCCTTTGACTGCGGGGTTCTGCTCCACCGCGACCAGCTGGGGAATGACGTGCTCGTACTTGGTGGTCTTGGTCTTCGGCGGGAGCACCATGTGCCCTTCGATCTGCCCGATGATGGAAAGGCAGTGGACGCCCCCCTCGATCTTGGGGGGCAGCGCCGGTTGTCCCAGCTCTTGAATGGCCTGCAGGCGGGGCGCCTGGGCAGCCGCCGGCGCCCCCGCCTGGCCGTCGTGCGCCGCAAACCAGCGATCGCTCACGGAGTTCACCCTTCTCCCCCGGGACGGGCCGCGCCCCTCTGGCTCTTTGCGGCCTTAGTATGCCCCTTCCCGGCGGGAGCATGTGGGTCACACTTCCATGATGATGGGCAGGATCACCGGCCGGCGCTTGGTCTTTTCGTAAAGGTAGCGCTGGAGGACGTCCCGCACCTCGCTCTTGATGGTGCCCCACTCGGTGATCCCCTGGGACGCCAGAGGCGCCAGGGCGTTCTTCACCATCTCCCGGGCTTCTTCGATGAGCCCTTCGGACTCCCTCATGTAGACGAAGCCCCGGGAGATGATATCGGGCCCTGCCAGCACTTCTCCGGTCTGCTTGTTCAGGCTGACCACCACAATGAGGATGCCGTCCTGCGAAAGCTGCTGGCGGTCCCGAAGGACGATGTTGCCCACGTCGCCCACGCCGAGGCCGTCCACCAGCACGCGGCCGGACTCGACGGGCGTCCCTTTTCGGATCCCGTTGGGCGTGAGCTCGATGCGGTCGCCGATCTCGGGAAGGACGATGTTCTCCGCGGGGATGCCCACCTGCCGTGCGAGCTCGCCGTGGGTGGCCAGCATCCGGTACTCGCCGTGGATGGGGATGAAGAACTTGGGCCGGGTGAGGTTGAGCATCCACTTGAGCTCCTCCTGGCTCGCGTGGCCCGAGACGTGGACGCCGCTCACCGCGTGGTAGATCACCCGGGCGCCCAGCTTGAAAAGGTGGTTGATGGTCTTGCCGATGGACTTCTCGTTGCCGGGGATGGGCGTGGCCGAGATGATCACCGTGTCGCCCCGTTCGATGGCCACTTGCTTGTGCTCGTTCATGGCCATCCGGGTCAGCGCCGCCATGGGCTCGCCCTGGCTCCCGGTGGTGATGACCACCACCTCGTCGGGCGGGTACTTGTCCAATTGGTCGGTGTCGATCATGATGCCGTCCGGGACGTGCAGGTAGCCCAGGCGCGCGGCGATGTCCACGTTCTTTACCATGCTCCGGCCCACGACGCACACTTTGCGGCCGAAACGCTGGGCCGCGTCGAGGATCTGCTGGATCCGGTGGATGTGGGACGCGAAGGCGGCGACGACGATGCGCCCCTCGGCCTCCCGGAACACCTCGATCAGCGTGTCCCCTACCGTCCGCTCCGACAGCGTGTAGCCCGGGCGCTCGGCGTTGGTGCTGTCCGACATCAGGCAGAGGAGCCCGCTGCGGCCCAGCTCCGCCAGGCGGTGGATGTCGGTCACCTTGCCGTCGATGGGCGTGTGGTCAAACTTGAAGTCGGTGGCGTAGAGGATCACGCCGGCCCGGGTCGTGATGGCCATGGCCACCACGTCGGCCAGGGAGTGGTTGACGTGGATGAACTCCACGGTGAACGAGCCCAGCCTGATGACATCGCCCGCCTTCACCTCGTGAAGCCTCACGTCCCCGGCCAGGCCGTGCTCCTCCAGCTTCGCTTCGACCAGGCCCAAGGTGAGCCGGGTACCGTAGACGGGCACGTTCAGCTGTCTCAGGACGTAGGGAAGAGCTCCGATGTGGTCCTCGTGGCCGTGGCTGAGCAGGATGGCTTTGACGCGGTCGCGCCGCTCTTTCAGATAGGCGATGTCGGGGATGACCAAGTCGACGCCCAGCATCTCCTCGTCCGGGAACATGACGCCGCAGTCGAGGACGAGGATCTCATCCCCCTGTTCGACGACCCACATGTTCTTGCCGATCTCGCCGACGCCTCCCAGGGGGATGAGAGAGACCGCTGATGAAGATCTTGCCATGATGCGGTGAAAACACCTCCGAGGCGGCGCCGGGAGCCCCGGCGGCCTGGGTCCCTGTCGCCGCCTGCTGCTAAGACAGTCCGAGATGAACAGTCCGAACCATCACACACTGTTCACCATTATACTTGACTCTCTGACGAAATGAAACAAAGCGGGCCTGCCGGATCCCGCTCAGCCGGCGCTCAGCAGGCCGTACTCTCGCAGGGCCGCTTCGATGCGGGCTTTTTCCGCGGCGGACGGCTCTACCAGGGGCAGCCGGGGCGGTCCCATCTCCATGCCGATCAAGCTCATCGCCCACTTGACGGGGATGGGGTTGGTGGTGACGAACATCGCCTTGAAGACCGGCAGCATCCGCTGGTGGAGCTCGGCCGCCTTGGCCAGGTCACCCTCGCGGTGCGCCCGGATCATGGCCTTGATGTCGTCGCCGATGAGGTGCGAGGCGACGCTGACCACGCCCGCCGCCCCCAGGGTCAACATGGGCAGAGTCAGGCTGTCCTCCCCGCTGTAGATGGTGAAGCCGTCGGGAACGGCCCGGCGGATGCGCGTCACCTGCTCCATGTCGCCCGCGGCTTCCTTCAAAGCGACCACGTTGGGAAGCTCCGCCAAGCGGGCCACCGTCTCCGGCTCCAGGTTGCGGCCGGTGCGGGAGGGCACGTTGTAGAGCATCACCGCGAGGTGCGTCGCTTCGGCGACGGCCTTGAAGTGCCGGTAAAGCCCTTCCTGCGGCGGGCGGTTGTAGTAGGGCACCACCAGCATCACGCCGTCGACCCCGGTCCGTTCGGCCCGCCGGGTCAGTTCGATGCTCTCCCTCGTGTCGTACGAGCCGGTCCCGGCGATCACCTTGGCCCGGCCCGCCACCGCTTCGGCCACCGCCTCGAACAGCGCGACCTTCTCGTCGGCGGTGAGCGTCGGGGATTCGCCGGTGGTGCCGGCCACCACCAGCCCGTCCGAGCCGTGGTCGACGAGATATTGGGCCAGTCTCTTGGCCTTTTCGTAGTCGACCGCGCCGTCGGGGCGCATCGGCGTCACCATCGCGGTGAGCACTTCTCCAAAGGGAGCCACGATTTTCTCCTCCCATCGGGTAGAGGTCACTGCTGCTCCAGGCCAAACTCCTGGTGAAGCGCGAGGACGGCGTCCTTCACCTTCGCCGCGTGCACCAGGCACGAAATGTTCACATGGGAGTCGGTGGTCTGAAGGATCTCCACGCCCGCCCGGTAGAGCGCCGAC
The DNA here is from genome assembly GCA_002919235.1 of Clostridia bacterium. Lineage (GTDB taxonomy): Bacteria > Bacillota > Limnochordia > DTU080 > RSA5 > RSA5. The sequence goes on along the minus strand of PKEX01000004.1, from coordinate 14,968 downwards.
GCGACCCGGGCCATCACGCCGGGCACCCCGTGCATCCCGGCACCGACCGCGGACACCTTGGCGAGGCCCGCCGTCACCTCGAAGGGCCAGCCCAGATCCTCCAGGATCCCCTTGAGCCGCTTTTCGAGCTTCCCGTCGACGATAAAGGCGATGCGCTCGGGGGTGACGTGGATCATGTCGGCGCTGATCCCGGCCTCCCCCAACCGGGTGAAGAGACGCACCGCCGCGGGCTCTCCGGCGGGCGGGCTCACCACCGCCTGGCAGACCCCGGACACGTGGGCGATCCCCGTCACCGGGCGGTCGGCGGCGGGCCGCTCGATGCCGCCGCTCCAGGCCCCGTCGCAGATGAGCGTCCCCGGCGCATCGGAGGTGGTCTGCCGGATCTTGATGGGGACGTTCCCCTTCATCGCGATCTCGACGGCCCGGGGATGGATCACCTTCGCTCCGAAGTGGGCCAGTTCCGCGATCTCCTGGTAGGTGGCTACCTCCAGCGTGACCGCCTGCGGCGCAAGGCGCGGGTCGGCGGTCTTCACGCCGTCCACATCCGTGAACACCTCAAGGAGCTCCGCCCCCAGCGCGACCGCGATGGCGGCCGCCGACGTGTCGCTGCCTCCCCGCCCGAGGGTCGTCACCTCGCCGTCCTGGGATTCCCCTTGAAATCCGGCGATCACCGGGATCTCCCCCCGGGCCAGCGCCGCCAGGACCCGCTTGGGCTCTACCCTCAGAATCCGGGCGTCGCCGAACCGGCCGTCGGTGATGATCCCCGCCTGCGCCCCGGTGAGCGCCCGGGCCGCGTGCCCCCTGGCTTTGAGCTCCCGGGAGAGGACGACGGTGGAGATCACCTCGCCGCACGCCAGCAGCAGGTCGACGTCGCGCTCGCCGGTCTCCTGGCCGGCGCCCACGAGCTCGAGCAGGGTATCCGTCGCGTACGGGTCTCCCGCCCGGCCCATGGCGCTCACCACCACCACGGGGCGGTACCCGTCGGCCATCGCCCTCTCGATATGGCGGATGACGCACTCCCGCAGGCTCTCCGTCGCCACCGACGTGCCGCCGAACTTCTGAACGATGATGCGCTCCATGGCTCCTCCCGTGCTGCGTTTCCGGCTGGACCGTCTACCCCGTTCTTACAACAGCCCCCGGGCGCACACCTCTTCCGCGATCTGGACCGCGTTCAGCGCCGCTCCTTTGCGGATCTGGTCGCCCACCACCCAGAGGTTGAGGCCGCTGGGAACCGACGGGTCCTTCCGGATCCTCCCGACGTAGACGGGGTCCTTGCCGGCGGCGTACAGCGGCATGGGATACTGCATCGCCTCGGGATCGTCCACCACGACCACGCCCTCCGCCGCCCGCAGGATCTCCCGGGCCTCTTCGGGCGAGAGGCTCTTTTCGGTCTCGATATTGATCGACTCCGAATGCGAGCGGAACACCGGCACCCGCACGGTGGTCGCGGAGATGCGGAGTTCGGGCTCGCCCAGGATTTTGCGGGTCTCATAGACCATCTTCCACTCTTCCTTGGTGTAGCCCAGCTCGTCGAAGCGGTCGATCTGCGGGATGAGGTTGAACGCGATGGGATAGTGCGTGTCCAAGGACGCCACGGGCAGCACCTGCGCCGGCGCCTCCTCGCCGCGCGCGTACGCCCGCACCTGTTCGTCCAGTTCCGCGATGGCCGCCGCGCCCGCGCCCGAGACCGCTTGGTAGGTCGAGACCACGATGCGCCGGATCCCGGCGGCCCGGTGCAGGGGAGCCAGGGCCACCACCATGATGATGGTCGAGCAGTTGGGATTGGCGATGATGCCCCGGTGCTCTCCGATGGCCTCCCGGTTCACCTCGGGGACCACCAAAGGGACTCCCTCGTCCAGGCGGAAGGCGCTGCTGTTGTCGATGACCACGGCGCCGGATTCCACCGCCTTGGGCGCCCACTCCCGGCTGGTGCCGGCCCCGGCGCAGAAGAGCGCGATGTCGATGCCGCGAAACGAATTCTCGTTCACCGCTTCGACCACCAGCTCCTCGCCCCGGAAGGCGATGCGCCGCCCCGCGCTCCGGGGCGACGCCAGGAGCCGCAGGGTGTTGACGGGAAACTCCCGCTCCTCAAGGAGCCGGATGAACTCGGCGCCCACGGCCCCGGTAGCGCCCAAGATCGCGACGTTGTACTTCCTCACTGCACGCTCTCCTCTCGCGTCTCCCGCCCGGTCGCTTTCCCTGCCTACCGCACCGCCCGCTTGGCCCGCTGGATCAGGACCGGCTGCAGCTGCCTTCCGGCCAGGGCCTCGGCCACGGTGTCGGCGATGAGGTCAAAGTCCGCCACGCAGGAGTTGGGCTTGACTTCGGGATTGTCCTGGCCGAACGGGACGAAGTAGATGTTGCGGGTGTTGAGCAGCACCCCGATGTTCTTGGCATTGTTGCCCAAAGCGTCGTTGGTGGAGATGGCGAGCACCACGGGACGGAGGTTTCGGAGCGTCCCCTTGGCCGCCATCAGCACGGGCCCGTCCGTCAGCGCGAGGGCCAGTTTGGCCAGGGTGTTTCCGGTGCACGGCGCGATGACGAAGCAGTCAAAAAGCTCTTGCTGGCCCGTGGGCTCCGCCTCCACAATGCGGGTGATGGGCGGCGTCCCGGTGAGCTCTTCCAGCCTCCTGGCCAAACTTTCGGGGGCGCCGAAACGGGTTTCGGTGGTGGCTGCCGCGTGCGACAGGACTGGCACCACCTTGGCCCCCTCCCGGATGACCGCCTCCACCTGGGGAATCACTTCCTCATAACTGCAGTGCGACCCGCACACTCCCCACCCGATGGTCTTTCCCTGGAACCGCACTCCTTCCGCACCCCTCTTTAGGCCGAAAGTGGGGTACATGGGGAAAGCCGCCGGCCCAGGTCCGCGCCTAAATGCGGGAGCGGGCCACGTCCTCAAAGATGAGTCCGGGGAGGACGCGCGCCAGGATCTCTCCCGCGGTCTGCGGGGCCACCTTGCCCGGGATGCCCAGTTCCAGGAAGGCCTTGATCCCCAGCTCCCTCGCGGCGTCGAAATCCGTGCCGCCGGGGGTTTGGGCGATGTCGATCACCACGGCGTCGCGCCGCATGGCCTGGAGCACCTCGCGGGTGAGGAGCCGTGCGGGGACGGTGTTGAAGACGGCCCGCGCCGCGCGCACGCGTTCCTTCAACCCGTCGATTCCCTCGGCTTCAAACCCCATTTCGTAGGCTCGGGCCCGCTGCCCGGCGCCCCTGGCCACCACGCACACCCGCGCCCCGATGCCGCCCAGCATCCGCGCCAGCGTCATGCCGCAGCGGCCGAAGCCCACCACCACCACCGGGCTGCCGTGGAGCGTCACCGGGAGTTCTTCCATCGCCCGCTGGATCGCCCCTTCGGCGGTGGGGATGGAGTTGAGGATCGCGATCTCGTCCAGCTCCGCCGTCTCCACCACCCTGACCCTGTACCGGCTGGCCAGCTCGGCCACCACCGGTTTTGCGACGCCGATGTAGAGGGTGATGCCGGGCCTCATGGCCCGGAACGCGGCCTCGTCCAGCACCAGCCGGCAGTGGGGATCGAGGCACGCCCGGATCCTCCCGGACTCGTCGGTGTTGCTCATGGGCGCCACCACGGCGTCGGCTCCCGCCACCGCTTCGGCCACGCTCCCGACCCGCCGGGCCCCGGCGATGGCGTCCAGGGGCGGGTAGCCCGCCGCGCTGACGCGGGCCCCTCGCTTGAGGAGCTCCCGGACGAGGACGAGCTCGCGCTCGTCGCCCCCCAGGACTGCCACATGCACCGCGCTGAGCTCCGACAAGGCCCCGCCTCCTCCACCGCCGGCTTGGGCCTGATGCGGCCTTCAGCCATGTACGGTAGTCACAGTATGTTCCGGCCCCGGACCGGGTGCGTGCCCCGGGGCGTTCCGCCTCCGCTTACGCCTCGAAGAGAAGCCGTTCGAGGCCGTAGACCAGCCCCGTGACCTCTCCCACCTTGCGGATGGCCAGCAGCACTCCCGGCATAAACGACGCGCGGTCCAGCGAGTCGTGGCGGATGGTGAGGGTCTGTCCGGGAAGCCCCAAAATCACCTCCTGGTGGGCGACGAGACCGGGCAGGCGGACGCTGTGGATGCGGACGCCGTCGAGCTCGCCTCCCCTCGCGCCGGGGAGCACTTCGGTCTCCGCGTCGAGACGGCGAGAGCGCCTTCCCCGGGCTTCCCGGATCATCTCCGCCGTCTTGACGGCCGTCCCCGAAGGTGCGTCCTTCTTTTGATCGTGGTGGAGCTCGATGATCTCCACTTCGTCGAAGAAGCGGGCCGCCTCCGCGGCGAACCGCATCATCAGCACCGCGCCGATGGCGAAGTTGGGCGCGTGGATCACTCCCAGCCCGCGCTCTCGCGCCGCGCGGTCGATCTGGCCCAGCTCTTGGTCGGAGAGGCCGGTGGTGCCGAACACCACCCGCAGCCCCGCCTCCAGCGCCTGCATCACGTTGGCGTACACCGCGTCCGGCGCAGTGAAATCCACCAGGCACGCGCCGTGGGCCCCGTCCCGGGCCAGCGCCTCTGCCAGCGAGCCCGAGACCGGGACGCCGGTGAAGCCCAGCCCCGCCAGTTCCCCCGCATCCCGGCCGGCGTACGAGGGGTCGACGGCCGCCACCAGCTCCATGTCGGCCGCGCCGCGCACCGCGCGCACCACCTCCCGCCCCATTTTCCCGCCGGCGCCGCTGACGATGACCCGGATCGCCATGGACGGATCCCCTCCTGCCGTGAAAAAAGAAGCGGCTGGCTGTCGAAAGCCAACCGCCTGCTCCGCTCCACCGGTCGAAAGAGCGACCTAAAACTCCATGCAGCGGGCATAGCGCTCCGCCGTCCCAGCGGCCGGCGGCAGTCCGGAGGCTCTTAACCTCCGGCCCAGCTCGCACCGGGGGGCTCCGGATGCGAACTTCGGCGAGATCCCCTTTCCCTCCCGGTCCCTGGCTGCCCCGGCCTCCCGGAAGGTACTCATGTCACCCGCGCCTCTATGGCCCTCGCAGTCGCTCTTATTCTGCCACCTGAGAGAGGGCTTGTCAACCCGTCAGCTGTAGCTGGTCACCTCGTCAGCGCCCTGGGACCGCAGGATTTCCTCGGCGTCGGACGCCCGCCCCTGGTCGGTCTCGACGATAGCCAGCACTTTCCCCTGTTTCACGTCTTCTTCGTAGCGCTTGCCTTCCTCTTCGGGGATGCCCATATCCAGCAGGCCGCCGGCCACGCCCCCCGCCACGGCGCCGGTGAGGGCCGCCGCCAGCGGGCCCGCGGCCACGATGGGCCCGATTCCCGGGATCGCCAGCGCCCCGGCCCCCGCGAGAAGCCCCGTGAGGCCTCCCAGCGTGCCGCCCCACGCGGCGCCTTCACGGGCTTCGCTCATGTCCATGCCGCCCGCCTCCATGTCGGAACGGCCCTGTCCCCCTCGGTGCCGCCCTTCCTCGTCCTTGGCGGCGATGCTGATCTCCTTGTGAAATCCCCGGTCCCGCAGAGCCCGGACCGCTTCCTCCGCGTTCTTCTTGCTGGAGAAGACTCCGACAACGGTTGCCACCGTGACCATCGCCCCTTCGCTACAGGAATGAAGACCCGCTCGCCCGGGTCGTCCTGTAGTCTGGCCCTGGTCCCCGCTCCCTATTCGGGGTCCCAGTAGCCCCGGCCGGACGTGCCCGCCCGGCCCATTGAGACGATGATCAGGTCGACGCCGATCTTCTTGATCCCCGACCAGGGGATGACGAGCTCCCGCCTTCCCCAAAAGCGGCCCCGGGTCGGGATGATCACCGAGTGCACCTTCCCCCGCTCGCAGTCGATCACCAGATCGGACTCACTGATGACGCCGACCCGGGCGCCTTCGTCGATGTCGATGATCTCTTTGCCGGCAAGGTCGCTGTAGCGCAAGCGGCCATCCTCCCCAAGAGGGTATATGCCGCGCCGCCTGCCGTCATGACCGCGGCGATGCCCGTGCTACACCCCGGTGTGGCCGAATCCCCCGGCGCCCCGCTCCGTCGGCTCCAGCTCGTCCACGAGGACCAGCTCGGCCGCGGCCACGGGCAGAAAGACCATCTGGGCGATGCGATCCCCCGGCCTGATGGTGAATGGCTCGCTGCCCCCGTTCACCACCGCGCAGAGGACCTCGCCGGTGTAGTCGCTGTCGACCACGCCGACGCCGTTGGCCAGGTGGATGCCGTGCTTTGCGGCCAGCCCGCTCCGGGCAAAGAGAAAAGCCCCTACGTGGGGCCCCGGCAGCTGGACGGCGATCCCCGTGGGGATCAGCGCCCGCTCTCCCGGCATGAGCACCATCGGCTCCTCAAGGCAGGCGGCAAGGTCGAGGCCTGCCGCCCCTTCGGTGGCGTACCGGGGAAGCGGAATGCTCTTTCCGATCAGCGGCGAGACCGCCTTCACCTTCACCTGGATCTTCAAAGCCCACCTTCCTTTCTTACCGTCCCGCGACGGCAAGGTCCCGGGCCAGCCCGTCGTCCACCGGTCCCACCGCAGCCACGATTAGACCGTTTTCGTAGAGGGTCCGGGCGACCCGGTGGACGTCGTCCGGGCTCACCTGGTCGATCACCTGGATCAGCCGGTCCGGGGTGAGCAGCTCCTCTTGAAACAGCTCGGCCCGGGCGATCCGGCTCATGCGGTTGGCCGTGTTCTCGAGGCCCAGCATGAGGCTGCCTTTGAGCTGCTCCTTCGCCCGGGAAAGCTCATCGGGGCGCAGGCCCTCCGCGGCGGCCCGGGCCAGCCCCTCTTCGATCAGCTTCAGCACCTCCCGGGCGTTTTCGGGGCTGGTGCCCGCGTACACGGAGAAGAGCCCTGTCTCCTGGAACGCCGTGTGATAGGTGTAGGTGGAGTAGACCAGTCCCCGCTCCTCCCGCAGGTCCTGGAAGAACCGGGAGCTCATCCCGCCCCCCAGGGCCACGTCCAGCAGCAGCACGGCGTAGCGGTCCTCGTGATTGCGGTGAAACCCCCTGGATCCCACGCAGAGGTGGATCTGCTCCGTCTCTTTCACCAGGACCTTCTGGCGCACGGGATCCGTAAGCGGCACCGGAGCGTCGCCCGCCGGGCCTTCGGGAAGGTCCGCAAACCAGCGGGCCACCAGTTCCACCACTTCGTCGTGCACCAGATTGCCCGCGGCCGCGACCACCAGGTTGCGGCCCACGTACCGCTGGCCGAGGTACTCCAGGACGTCGTCCCGCTTCAAGGACCGCACCGTCTCGTCCCGCCCCAGGACGCCCTGGCCCAGCGGGTGCTGGAAGAAGGCGGCTTCGGCCAGGAGGTCGTGCACCAGCTCGTCCGGGGAATCGTCGTACATCTTGATCTCTTCCAGGATGACGCCCTTCTCTTTCTCCATCTCCGCCGGTGCGAACACCGAGTGGCGGAGCATGTCCGCGAGGATCTCCACGGCCAGGTCGACGTGGCGGTCGAGCACCCGGGCGTAGTAGCAGGTGTGCTCCTTGCTGGTGTAGGCGTTCATCTGCCCGCCCGCGGCGTCGATGGCCTCCGCGATGTCCCGGGCCGAGCGGGTCTTCGTCCCCTTGAACATCAAGTGCTCGATGAAATGCGAGATCCCGTTCTTGGACGGCATCTCGTCGCGCGAGCCCGCGCGGTACCAAAACCCGATCGCGACCGACCGGACGTGCGGGATCGCCTCGGTGACGATGCGGATGCCGTTCGGGAGCACGGTTCGCTGGTACAAGCGCAAGGACCTCCGGTGTCACGGATTCGCCGGCCGCGCCGGGCGCGGCGCACAGCAGTATAAGGCGGCCGGCGCTCGCCGGTGCACCCAGGAGCTGCCGCTGCTGCCGGCGGGTGGCTCTGCCAGCGCTTTTTGCCTAAAGGATGGCCTTTCCCCCTGTAGAAGCCAACCCCATCGCCGTCAGCCGTGATAAGGCTGCGCCGGGATGCGCTGGTCCTAGCCGCCCGCCGCCCACCCCGACGTAGGAGGAACCGCTGTGTCGAAGACCGCCCTCATCACGCTCATCGCGATACTTCTCTACACCGGCGGCTTCTTCGGCGGCGCCAAGCCCCAGCCGAGCGGAGCGCGCGTGCCGTCCCGCCAAGAGACGGCCGCCGAAACCTACGGGGTGATCCGGGCGAACACCGTGGCCGTGCACGAGGCGCCCAAGAGCCGCGAGGTCATCGCCCACCTGGTGCGGGGCGACCGTGTGGCCATCCTCGGCGAAGCGGACGGCTGGTACCGTGTGCGCTTGGCGAACGGGCAGATCGGATACGTCAACACGTTCGCCGTGGCCAGCTCGTCCCCCTCCAGCGTCCGCCGGACAGCAGGCAAATTCCAAGTGATCGGTTATTACCTCACGGACAGCCGCTTGCCCTCCTTGCCCTCCCTCCAGCAGAACCTGGACGTGATCACCACCGTGATCCCGTGGATGTGGCAGGTCTCTCCCAGCGGCCTGGCCGAGACCGACTTCAATTCCCGGGAAGTGGCGCAGGCGCTGCAGCTCGCCGGGCAGCACGGGATCAAGTCCCAGGCCCTCATCCACAACGTGGGGGCGACGCAGGCCGGCGCCGTCAACTTCAGCGGCAGCCTGATCCACCAGGTGCTGGCCGATCCGGCGACCCGCGCCCGCACCGTCGAGGCGATCTACCGGGCTCTGGTCAACTGGGGTCTCAGCGGGGTCCACATCGACTTTGAGATGGTGCAGCCCAGCGACCGGCAGAACCTCACCCAGTTCGTCAAGGAACTCTACGAGCGGCTGCACCCGGCGGGCTTCGAGGTGACCATCGCGGTGCCGGCCAAGACCCAGGAGAGCTACGTCAACTCGTTCTCCGGAGCGTACGACTACGCCGCGCTGGCCCGCTACGTCGACGCGATGATGATCATGACCTACGACGAGCACTGGCGGGGCGGGCCGCCGGGACCGGTGGCCTCCATCGGCTGGGTGGAGCGGGTGATCCGGTACGCGCTCTCCGCGGGCGTGCCGGCCAGCAAGATCATCCTGGGCGTTCCCGCCTACGGTTACGACTGGCCCCAGAGCGGGCGGGGCCGGGCGGTCACCTACTCCCAGGCCATCGAGACGGCCAGCCGCCACGGGGTGAGGGTCCAATGGGACGACACCGCCAAGGTGCCCTATTACCGCTACGGAGCGGGGAGGGAAGTCTGGTTCGAGGACCGCTCAAGCCTTTCGCACAAGCTTGAGCTGGTGAAGAAGTACGGCCTGGCCGGGATCTCCATCTGGCGCCTGGGACAAGAGGATCCCGGAATCTGGACGGTCATCCGCGAGCAGCTGCGCTGACAGGGTATCACGCCGGACCGCTCTGCATCATCTGCCAAAGGGGGACCAGGCGGTATCCCTTCTCCCGCAGGCCGGCGATGATGCGCGGGAGCGCCGCCACCGTCTGGGGCTTGGGGTGCATCAGGACGATGGCGCCGTCCCGGGCGCGGGGGACCACCCGCTCCACGATGGTCTCCGGCGGCGGCTCCTGCCAGTCGATAGTGTCCAGGGTCCACAGCGTGGTCCAGTGGCCCAGCTCCGCGGCGGTCCGGACCACCCGGGCGTCCTGCTCCCCGTAAGGCGGGGCGAACAGCGGGACCGGCTCGACGCCCGCCGCTTCCCGCAGCACCGGCACATTCCCTTGGATCAGCTCCACCAGCGCGTCGCGGCCCAGCTGGGTCGGATGGGCATGGGAGAGCCCGTGGTTTCCGATCTCATGGCCGCGCGCCGCGATCTCCCTGGCCAGCTCCGGAAAGAGCTTCGCCCACCTTCCCGTCAGGAAGAAGGTGGCCTTCACCCCGTGCTGGTCCAACACATCCAGCATCTGCACGAGTTCTTCGTTTCCCCAGTCGACGTTGACGGTGAGCGCCACGGCCTTCCCCGCCGACGGCACTTCCCGCACCGGCTGGTCGCGGGGAATCCCGTAGCCGGGGCCGCTGTGGGGCGGCGCAGAGACCCGCCGCGCCGGCGTCCCCAAGGCGCCGAGGCACAGGCCGGTGAGGAACGCCGCGGCGAGCACCGCCGCCAGCAGCTCCCTCCGGGTGACCACGAACACACGCAAACCCCGCCGGCCGCTCACGGTCCCGCCTCCCCGCCCCCGGGAGGCGCCGCGCCGGGAAGCTGCTTCTGCACGCCCGAGTGGCTTTCAATGATGTAATTTTCCCTGTAGATCAGCTGGGAGATGGGCACCACTTCGTACCCGGCCGCCTTGAGCTTGGGGAGGAGGGTGCGCACCGCCTCCGGGGTGTGACGCCCCGCGTTGTGAAAGAGCACGATCTCGCCCGGGCCTGCCCGCTCCAGCACCCGCTCCACCATGAAGCCGGCGCTCACGTCCTTCCAGTCCAGCGAATCGATGGACCACTGGATGGTGTAGTATCCCAGCGACTCCGCCGCTTCGATCACCTTGTCGCTGTACTCGCCGAAAGGAGGTCTAAAGAGGATGGGCTCGGTCCCCGTCAGCTCGGTGAGGAGCTGGTGGTTTCTCCGGAGGTCTTCGACGATCTTCTCCTTGGGCAGCCGGTTGAAATGGGGATGCTCGTACGAGTGGTTCCCGATCTCGTGGCCGCGGGCGGCGATCTTTTTCACGTATTCCGGATAGCGCTCCGCCCAGTAGCCCGCAAGGAAGAAGGTGGTCTTCACCCCGTGCTCGTCCAGGATGTCGAGAAGCTCGTCGGTCTGGTCCGCCCCCCAGGTGGCGTCGAAGGAGATGGACATCTTGCGGTCGTTTCGCTCCACTTTGTAGATGGGGACCCGCCGCTCGCGCACCACGGACGCGACGCTGACCACCCAGGGCGAAAGCCATACTGCCACCAGCACCGCGGCCGAGAGGAGCAGGAGGGCCAGAAGGAGGCGGCTTGCCCGGATGACGATGAGCATGAGCCCCGTCACCTCCCGCGCGTGACCCGTTCCCTACATGGGTATGTGGACGGGCGCGGGGCTATGAAGAAAGGCGCTCTCCCTGAAGGAACCGGCGGACGGCGGCGGCCACCTCCTCCGCACTGCCCTGGACGCGGGCCGCCGGGGGCAGCGAGTCCAGGAACACCCGGCCGTACCGCCGGGAGGCGACCCGCCGGTCGCAGAGGACCACCGCGCCCCGGTCCGACTGGGTCCGGATGAGGCGGCCGAACCCCTGTTTTAGCTTGAGGACGGCGCGCGGGAGCGAGTACTCGGCAAACGCCGACCGTCCGGCGGCTTCGATGCGCTCCGCCCGCGCGGCGGCCACGGGCTCCGTGGGGACGTCGAACGGGAGGCGAGTGAGCACCACCAACGACAGCGCCTCGCCGGGGACGTCGACGCCCTCCCAGAAGCTGTCGGTCCCAAAGAGCACCGCCGGGCGGCCGCCGTCCCTGAAGGCTTGGAGCAGGCGGGACGGCGGGCCCTCCCCCTGGGCCAGCAGGTCGATGCCGGCCTCCCGGAGCCGGGGGACCAGCGCCCGCTTGGCCTCCTCCAGCATCGCGAAGGAGGTGAAAAGGACCAGCGCCCTGCCGTCGCTGGCCGTCACCAGCGCCTCGATGGCCCGGGGAAGCTCCCGGGCGTATGCCGGTTCGCCCGGCTCGGGCAGGTCCAGGACGACGCCGAGGACCGCCTGGGAGGCGTAGTCGAAAGGCGAGGCGATCAGCCGCTGCCGCACCTCCATCCCGTCCGGGTGTTCTAAGAGGCCCACCCGCTCCCGGAAGTAGCGGAACGAGCCGCCGACGGAGAGCGTGGCGGAAACCAGGACCAGGCTCCGGCACGAGGCGCCGATCCACTCGGCGAGATGGGGCCCCACCTCGACGGGCGCGCGGACGAGCCGCACGTGCTCCCCGGCCTTTCCCTCCCGTTCCAGCCAGTAGACGTGCTCTCCGGTGTCGAGGGACGAGAAGTGCCGCAGGCCCGCGGCCAGCCCTTTCAGCCTCCGGGCCGCGGCGTCCGCCTGCGCCAGGGCCGCCTGGGCGGCCGGGCTTTCCTCCTGCTCCGGATCGAGCCGCGCGCGCACGGTCTGCAGGAGGGAGGCCAGCTGCTCCAGCTCGTGCAGGGCATCGCGGCAGGGCAGCGCCATCGCCTGCTCCCATCCGGCCGCCTCCGCGTCGCCGATCCTTTGGCCGGGCCAGCGGCGGGCGGTGGAGAATACCGCTTCCAGCGCCTGCTGGGCGCGGGCGATGCCGGGGACCAGCTGCCCCTCGAGGAGCGCGAGCTCCTCCTGCCGGTCCCGTTCCACCAGGAGCCTGCGCAGGCTCGCCACGACGCCCCGCGCTCTTGAGCCCCGGGTTCGGTACAGCCGCCCGAAGAGCTGCGCCGCGCCCCGGGACGAGAGCGACATCCCCAGGTGGTGGGTGGCGACGTCCTCCAAGTGGTGCGCTTCGTCGACGATCACCGCCTCGTACGCGGGGAGCACGGCGGCGTCGGCCTGCCAGTCCAGCTCCTTGCGGACCGCGACGTCGCTCATGAGGAGGTGGTGGTTGACCACCACCAAGTGCGCTTTGGCCATCGCCGCCCGGTCGCGAAAAAGGGGGCAGCGCTCCACGTAGGGGCAGCGGCTCCTCAGGCAGCTGTCGCTCTCCGCGCAGACCTCGTCCCAGACGTCGGCAGACGGCGCGAACGGGAGGTCGGAGAGGGTTCCGTCTTCGCTTTCCCGGGCCCAGGCAGCCACTTTGAGCAGCTCCTCGTCGTGCTCCGGATCGAGGAGCTCGCCCGGAGCCTCCAGAGCGGCTTCCAGCCGGTGGTAGCACACGTAGTTGCGCCAGCCTTTCACCAGCACGGCCCGGAGTTCGGGGAAGATCTTCTGGACGATGGGGATATCCTTGTGGAGCAGCTGTTCCTGGAGGGAGATGGTGTACGTGGAGATGACCACGGGCGTCCTGCTCTCCAGGGCGTAAAGCGCCGCCGGGATCAGGTACGCCAGCGACTTGCCCGTCCCGGTGCCGGCCTCGAAGAGCCCCGCGTCGCCGCGCGCCAGCGCCCGCATCACCTCGCGGGCGAGCTCCACCTGCTCGCGCCGGTGCTCAAAGCCGGGAAGGCACTCTGAAAGCCGGCCTCCCGGACCGAAATACGCCTCCATCTCCAGCCTGCTGACGGCCTGCCGCTCCTCCATGGCCGCTCCTTCCGCCTCTTCCATCGCCTGCCCGCCTACGCTTCGCCTCGCCGGGGCGCCTCCCCTTCCGGGACGGCGTCTCAGCGGCCCCAGCGATCCAGGCGAGAAAGGAGCGGCACGGCGTCGATGAGCTTCGAAAGGGAGGCCCGCTCGGAGTAAAGGTGAAGGGCGGTCAGAGCGGCCAGCAGCGGGATCTGCCACGGGAGGGGCGAGAGCGCCAGCGCCAGCCCCGCGCTGGCGCCCAGCGCGTTGGCCCCGGCGTCCCCCAGCATCCAGCGCCCCTTGTGATCGCCCCGCCAGAGGGCGAGGGCGCCGCCCAGCGGCGCCGCGGCCGCCGCCAGCACCCTGACCGCCGCCGGCCCGCCGCTGATCCCGGCCGCGAGGCCGGCGATGATCCACAAGAAGACGAAGGCCTTCAGCGCCCTTCCGGGCCGGACGTCCAGGAGGTTCACCCCGTTGGCGGCCCCGGCGATGAGGGCCGCGGCCAGAAGCGCTTTCCACGAAAGACCGTGCAGCGCGAGCCCGCCGAAGAGCGCGAGGAGCCCGCCGAAAACCGCTTTCAGGCTTCCCGTCGTCGGCCTCCCGGCCAGCAGCGCGCCCAGGTGGCCCCGAAAGCCCGACGCCGTGCGGTCCCCCAGCGCGTCGTCGAAAAACCCGAGAAGCGCCATGCCCGTCGCCAGGGACACGGCCGCGGCGACCGCCTCCACCGGGAATCCGGCCACCAGAAGCCCGGTCCAGGGCGCCAGCGCGGCCAAGGGAACGACGATCCCGATGCCCACGGCGACCTCCTCGCCCCGGTAGTTGCGCCGCACCATCCCGCCCCGCTGCAAGAGAGCGTGCACCGCAGGCGCCAGCGCCCGCGCGATGAGGAACGCGGCGGCCGCCGTCGCCCCGGCGGCCAGCATCACCGGGCCCACCCCGCGCGCCGGGGCAGGAGCCGCTCCAGGGCCAGGCCGAGGAGCGTGGCCGCGACAGCGCCGCACTGCTTTCCCCGGTGGACGAAGCCCGCGAGATCCCGGCCGGTCCGGCGGTGCTCCAGCGCCAGCGGCACCTCCACCACCGTGAGTCCCTCAGCCAGCGCCCGGACGGTCATGGCCACTTCCACGCCCCAGCCCCGGGGGAGACCGGCCGCGAGGGAAAGCGCCCGCGGCGAAAGGGCCCGCTGGCCCGAGAGCGGGCTTTCAAGCGCCCTGCCGGTAAGGGCCCGGATGCCCCCGGCGGCCAGGCGCTTGGCGATCCCGAAACCTCCCGCCGGCGAAAAGGAGGCGACGGCCAGGTCGGCGCCGCCTCGGACCGCCTCCACCAGCGGGCCAAGGCCTCCCGCCGACGGGCCGAGGTCCGCGTCCGCCAGGAGGACGGCTTCCAGCGCCCGGTCCTCCCCGGCGACCACCTCCTCGATCCCGCGGCGGAGCGCCTGCCCCTTTCCCCTGTTGCGGCCCTGCCGGAGGACGGTGGCACCGGCCCTCGACGCCCGCTCCGCGGTGCCGTCCGTCGAGCCGTCGTCCACCACGATCACCCGGCGGCAGCCCACGCTCCGGTACAGCGCCTCCACGGTGAGACCGACCCGTTCCTCTTCGTTGTACGCCGGAACGACGGCCCACACGCTCACGGCCCCCCGCCCCCCGCTTCCCCTGCCGCCGGCGCCAGCAGGAGGTGCCTGGGCCACGAGCCCTCGTCCTCCCAGCGGTAGCGTCCTGCTTCACCCGATGCCAGCAGGAGGATCAGGCTCAAGAGTCCCGGAGGGGAATCCCACCCCGTCACGTAGGAAAGTCCCAGCTCGTCCAGGACCGGAGCCCATTCGCCTCCCCTTGCGGCCGCGGTCACCTTGCCGCCCCGGGCCGCGCTTTCGTCGATCAGCGCTTCCAAGCTCTTCCGGTACGTTTCCGCCGGGCCGTCCAGCACGGCGACGACCCGGAGGGGCACGGGCGCCGCCCCTTCGTCCCCGGAGCCACCACCGGCAGGTCCGGCCGCGGGACGGC
>PKEX01000025.1 GCA_002919235.1 Clostridia bacterium | reverse complement strand
TTCCGGTCTTAGGAGTGCTCCGCCGGTGCCCCGGGAAGGAGTCGGTTCGTAGATTGAGTATGGTAGGTAGAGATTTCGCCGGGACCGAGGTGGGTGGCCCGTTGCTTCCCCAAGCCCAGCTTGAGATCTTCAAGAACCTCTTCCGTTCCATCGCCGAGGAGATGGGGGTCGTCCTGCAGCGCTCCGCCTACTCCCCCAACATCAAGGAGCGCCTCGACTTCTCCTGCGCGCTGTTCGACCCGTCCGGAGAGCTGGTGGCCCAGGCGGCCCACATCCCCGTCCACCTGGGTTCGATGCCCGCCGCGGTGAAAGCGGCTGCGGACAGCTTTCCAGAGCTTGAGGAAGGCGACGTCGTCCTCCTCAACGACCCCTACCGGGGCGGCACCCACCTGCCCGACATCACCGCCGTCACGCCCGCGTATTTCCAGGGCCGGCTCGTCGGCTACGTGGCCAACCGGGCGCACCACGCCGACGTGGGGGGCGCCTTCCCCGGTTCCATGGGCCTTGCCCGCGACGTGTTCCAGGAAGGGATCAGGATCCCGCCCGTCCGCCTTTACCGCCGGGGGGCGCTGCAGCGGGACGTCATGGAGCTCCTCTTGGCCAACGTGCGGGTGCCGGAGGAACGCCGGGGCGACCTGGAGGCCCAGGTGGCGGCCAACCGCCGGGGCGCCGCCCGCCTGGCCGAGCTGGCGGCGAAGTACGGCCCGGAGACGGCGGAGGCCTGGATGCGGGAGCTCCTGGACTACACCGAGCGCATGACCCGGGCGCTCATCGCGTCGCTTCCCCGGGGCAGCTACACCTTCGCCGACTGCATTGAAGACGACGGCCTGGGCAGCGGTCCTCTCCCCATCCGGGTGCGGGTGGACCTCCTCGGCGACCGCGCCGTCGTCGACTTCACCGGCACCGCCCCGCAGACGGCGGGCCCCCTGAACTGCCCCAAGGCGGTGACGGTCTCGGCGGTGGCCTACGTCTTCCGCTGCCTGACCGATCCCGAGACGCCCGCCAACGCCGGCGCCTTCCGGGCTTTCGAGGTGGTGGTCCCCGAGGGGACTCTCCTCCACGCGCGGCCTCCCGCGCCCGTCGCCGGGGGCAACGTCGAGACGTCCCAGCGGGTGGTGGACGTGGTCCTGGGAGCCCTGGCGCAGGCCGCGCCCGGCAGGATCCCCGCGGCCAGCTGCGGCACCATGAACAACGTGGTGGTCGGCGGGTACGACCCGCGCCGCGGCAGCGCCTTCACGTACTATGAAACGCTGGGCGGAGGGATGGGAGCGCACGCCCGCGGCCCCGGGCTCTCCGCCGTGCAGACGCATATGACCAACACCAAGAACACGCCCGTCGAGGCGCTGGAGCACGCCTATCCCCTGCGGGTGCGCCGGTACTGCATCCGCACGGGCAGCGGCGGCCGGGGCGCGTATTCCGGCGGCGACGGGCTGGTGCGCGCGCTGGAGGCGCTGGTCCCGTGCAAGGCGGCGCTGCTCACCGAGCGGCGGATCACCCGGCCCTACGGCCTGGCCGGCGGGGAGCCGGGTACGCCCGGTGAAAACCTCCTGTGGCCCGCCGGCGCGCAGGCGCCCATCTCCCTTCCGGGAAAGGTTGAGGTGGAGTTGAATCCAGGCGACATCCTCGAAATCCGCACTCCGGGCGGGGGCGGCTACGGCAGGGCCGCGGAGCGCCCATGACCCGCCGCCCGGCGCTGGTGATCGGAGTCGACACCGGCGGCACGTTCACCGACTTCATGGCGATCCTGCCGGACGGCCGGCTCGTCGCCCACAAGCGGCTGTCGACGCCCGAAGATCCCGCCCAGTCCGTCCTCGAAGGCCTTGACGAGCTTCTGGAAATGCTGGGCATCGAGCCCGCCGCGGGCAAGTCCGGGCCGGTCCGCCTGGTGCACGGCTCCACCGTGGCCACCAACGCCGTCCTGGAGCGCAAGGGGGCTAAAACCGGCCTCTTGGTCACCGAAGGCTTCCGCGATCTCCTCCTGATCGGCAGGCAGGACCGCCGGGCGCTCTATGACCTCACGCCGGCGGCGCCCGAACCGCTGATCCCCCGGGAGCTCTCCCTGGAGGCGGTGGAGAGGACCGGCGCCGGGGGCGAGGTGGTGGTGCCCTTGGACGAAGCTTCCGTCCAGCGGGCGGCCGGCGCGTTCGCAAAGGCCGGGGTCGAATCGGTGGCCGTGGTCTTCTTGCACAGCTACGCCTCCCCCGGCCATGAGCAGCGAGCGGCGGAGCTCCTCAGGGAGCGGGGCTTTTTCGTCTCGGCCTCCCACGAGGTCCTGCCCGAACACCGGGAATACGAAAGAGCCAGCACCACCGCGCTCAACGCCTACGTCTCCCCGGTCATGCAGCGCTACCTTCGGCGCCTCAGCGCCGCGGCGGCCGCCCGCGGGCTGGGGTCCCTGCGGGTGATGCAGTCCAGCGGCGGTGTCACCGACGCCTCGGCCGCAGGCCGGTGGGCCGTGCACACCATCCTGTCCGGCCCGGCGGGAGGCGTGGTGGGGGCGCTCCAGGCGGCGCGGGAAGCCGGTTTCGCATACATCATCACGCTGGACATGGGCGGCACCTCCACCGACGTCTCGCTGCTTCCGGGCGAGCTCAAGGTGACCACGGAGAGCGAAATCGAAGGGTACCCGGTGCGCGTGCCGGTGCTGGACATCCACACGGTGGGCGCGGGCGGCGGCTCCATCGCCTGGATCGACGCCGGCGGAGCGCTCCGGGTGGGACCGCGGAGCGCCGGGGCACGGCCCGGGCCCGCCTGCTACGGCCGGGGCGGGCGCGAGCTCACCGTGACCGACGCCAACCTCCTCCTCGGGCGGCTCCCGGCGGAGTGGTTCCTGGGCGGCCGGATGAAGCTGGACGTGGCGGCGGCCTGGGAGGCCGGCCGCAGGCTCGCGGGCGCTCTCGGCGCGACCGTGGAGGACGCGGCCTACAGCACCCTCCAAGTGGTGGCGTCCAACATGGAGCGGGCGATCAAGAAGATCTCCGTCGAGCGAGGCTTTGACCCGCGCGAGTTCGCGCTGGTCGCGTTCGGCGGCGCGGGAGCGCTGCACGCCTGCGAGCTGGCCCGCGCCCTCTCGATCCCGCGCGTGCTGGTGCCGGCCCATCCCGGCGTCCTCTCCGCGCTGGGCATGGCCGTCTCCGACATCGTGAAGACCTACGTCCAAGGGCTTCTCGGCCCCCTGGACGAAAGGCGGGCCGCCGCCCTCCAAAAGGCCGCGGCCGAACTGGTCCGGCGGGCCCAGGCCGACCTGGACCAGGAAGGCATCCCCGCCGCTGACCGCGCCTTTCACCTCTGGGTGGACCTTCGCTTCGGCCGCCAGTCGTTCGAGCTCTCCATCCCCGCTCCCGGGCTCCTGGAGGCGGAACCGCCCCGGCTTCTGGATGACCTGGCCGCAGGCTTTCACCGGGAACACGTGCGGGCCTACGGGTACACCAGCCCCGACCAGCCCATCGAGGTGGTGGCCGTCCGCCTCCGGGCCGAAGGGCGGACGGGCCCGCGGCCCACCAGGCCGCTGGCGCTGCAGCAGGGCACCCCCCGGCCGGTCCAGGCTCTCAAGGCCCGCTTCGCCGCGGGCGTGCTGCAGACGCCGGTCTTTCGGAGAGACCAGCTAGGGGCCGGTGCTGAAATTCCTGGCCCGGCGGTGATCGTCGAACCCCACGCCACGGCGGTGGTCCCGCCGGGGGATCTCTGCCGGGTCCACCCGCTGGGCGCGCTGGTGATCGAGATCGGCGGCGCTTCCGATAAAAGGGATTTGTGAGATCCTGTCAAAGAGAAAAAAGATAGGACGCTTCCACCGACGTTCGCGAACGGCCCACCCCCGCGCCGGCCTGCGGCGCAACGCTTTTCATCACGCCTTTGGTTCTGAGTCACGTTTACGGAAGGGGAGTACGACTGTGTCCAACGCCGAAAAAGTCGCTTTTGGACTCGAAGGCGTCATCGCCCTCGAAACGGAGCTCTCCCTGGTGGAGGGTGCCACGGCCAATTTGTATTACAGAGGGTACCACATCGACGACCTCGTGGAGCACGCGACCTACGAAGAGGTCGTCTATCTGCTCTTTAACGGCGATCTGCCCTCCGAAGCGGAGCTGGCGGAGTTCAAGCGGACCCTCGCCCGGGAGCAGCAGGTGCCGGAGCCCGTCATCGCGCTCCTCCGTTCGCTGCCCAAGGGCGCGGCGCCGATGGCGATGCTGAGGACAGCAGTCTCCGCCCTCGCCCATTACGATCCTGAAGCCGAAGACAACTCGCTGGAGGCCAACTTCCGCAAGGCCATCCGCTTGACGGCGCAGGCGCCGGTGCTGGTGGCGGCCATCGGCCGGATCATCCAAGGCAAGGAGCCGATCCCGCCCAAGGACGGGCTGAGCATCGCGGCCAACTTCATCTACATGCTCAACGGCGAAGAAGGCTCGGAGGTGGCCGTCAAGACGCTGGACACCGCGCTGATCCTCCACGCGGAGCACGGCCTCAACGCCTCGACCTTCGCCGGCCGGGTGACGGTCTCCACCCTTTCGGACATCTACTCCGCGGCCACTTCGGCTGTAGGCACCCTGAAGGGCCCGCTCCACGGCGGCGCCAACGAGGCGGTCATGAAGATGCTGCTTGAGATCGGCACCCCGGACCGGGCGGAAAGCTACGTCCGGGAAAAGCTGGCCCGCAAGGAGCGGATCATGGGCATCGGCCACCGGGTGTACAAGAACGGCGATCCCCGGGTGAAGCATCTCAAGCGCCTTTCCCAGGAGCTCAACCGGGAGAAGGGGACGTACCACTGGGTGGAGATCTCCGAGCGCATCGAAAAGATCATGCAGGAGGAGAAGGGGCTCCTGCCCAACGTCGACTTCTACTCCGCGTCGGCCTACTACGCTCTGGGCATCCCCCCCGAGCTCTACACGCCCATCTTCGCCGCGAGCCGCATGTCGGGGTGGACGGCCAACTTCCTCGAGCAGTACCGGGAGAACCGGCTCATCCGGCCGCGCGCGGCGTACGTCGGCCCGCGCGACCGCAAGATCCAGAAGTAGCGGGCGAATGCTCGAACGAATGCGGCGGGGCGGCCTGCGGGCCGTCCCGCTTTTACTTTGAGGCCGGCGCAGCCGTCACGACGCGCGGCTTCCTCTTCCGGGTCCCCCGGCTCGTTCTCGAGGCCGTTCGAAGCGGAACTCTCGCCCGGAAGAGGGAGCCCGGGACCACGAGGCGAATGGTGGGGGAGTGCGTGTACACGCCTGCGCATGAGAGGATTCACGGGAGCGTGGTCGTGCCGTGAGCAGCGCCGTGCGCTCGTCGCGCTCGCCCTGGAGCGGGCCGGCGGCCGCCGCCGTCGAGATCATTCCGCCTTCCCGGCCGTACGACGCGGACATCACCGTCCCGGGCTCCAAGAGCTTTACCAACCGGGCGCTCCTCATCGCCGCCATGGCCCGAGGGCGCTCCATCGTCAAAGGCATCCTGAAAAGCGACGATTCGTACTGGATGATCGACTCCCTGCGCCGGCTGGGCATCGACATCCGGCTGGACGGCGAGACCGCGGAGATCCAAGGGTGCGAAGGCACATGGCCCAATCCCTCCGCAGAGCTCTTCGTCGGCTCGGCGGGCACGTCCGCCCGCTTCCTCCCCGGGGCGCTGGCCGCGGCGCCGCGGGGCGCCTGGATCGTCGACGGTTCCGACCAACTGCGAGGCCGTCCCATCGCGCCGCTGCTCCAGGCCCTGCGCGAGCTGGGCGGCCGGATCGAGCCGCTCCACGGCGACGACAGCCTGCCCGTGCAGGTGCAGGGAGGCGGGCTCTCGGGCGGCCGGGTGCGCATTTCGGGAAGAGTCTCCAGCCAATACGTGAGCGGGCTGCTCATCGCTGCACCTTACGCCGACGGCCCCGTCACCGTCCAGCTCGAGGACGACCTGGTGCAGCCCGCGTACGTCGGCATCACCATCCAGCTGATGCGGGCCTTCGGGGCCCGGGTGGAACACGCCCCCGGCTACCGGGAGATCCACGTCCATCCCGGCCCGTACCAGGGCCGGGAGATCACCCTGGAGGCGGACGCGTCCAGCGCCTGCTACTTCCTGGCCCTGCCCGCGCTGGCTCCGGGGCGGGTGCGGGTGACCAACGTGGGCACGGCGTCGCTCCAGCCGGA
Source organism: Clostridia bacterium (assembly GCA_002919235.1). Taxonomy (GTDB): domain Bacteria; phylum Bacillota; class Limnochordia; order DTU080; family RSA5; genus RSA5. The sequence continues at coordinate 31,050 of PKEX01000025.1, read as the reverse complement.
CGCCCGCTTCGTCGACGTGCTGGAGACCCTCGGGGTCACCGTCCGGCGGAGCGCCCACTCCCTCGAGACCGAGCGGGCTCCCGGATCCGCCAAGCTCAAAGGGGACCTCACGGTGGACATGAAGCCCATGTCCGACCAGGCGCTCACCCTCGGCGTCCTGGCCGCGTTCTGCGACGGGCCCGTCACCGTCACCAACGTGGGCCACATCCGCAAGCACGAGTCCGACCGGATCGCGGCGCTCCGGGAGAATCTCTCCCGCATGGGGGCCCGTGTCGACGAGCGGGAGGACTCGTTCACGGTATACCCTGCGCCGCTCCACGGCGCCGTGATCCACACCTACGACGACCACCGCAACGCCATGGCCTTTGCCCTGGCCGGCACGGCGGTGCCCGGCGTGCGGATCCTCGATCCCGGCTGCGTCTCCAAGACGTTCCCCGGCTTTTTCGAGACGCTGGCGCGGCTTGGGGTGGGCCTCCGGTTTCACCCGTGACCCCCGCCGGCGTCCCCTCCCTCCTTCCGGTTCGAGCCTAGCTCGGCCTGTCGAAAAACAGTAACCACATTTTTCATAATCGTCCTATTCACCGTGTTTATTGTCACTCTGCGGGTGATTTTGAATTGGAGGCGATGCGGCGGCCGCTCCGCGGTGTTCTCGGTGCGCTCGAGAACCCGCGGGAAGTTCCGGCCGCATCCTGCCGGGCCGCCGGCCCGGCCGTAAGTCAAAGCGGAGCGGCAGTGGAGAGAGAAGTGCCGCAGGCGGCCCAGAACGCGCTAAATCCCGTGCTCAAAGTGGTGGAACAGATCGCCGAACCGCTGATGGTCCACCAGAAGGGCATCAAGAAGAGCGAAGCGTACCAGCGCGCGCACCAAGCCGCACGGACAGTGGGAATCCCCGCCGACTTCCTGGAACGCTACCCGTTCGAGCTGAGCGGCGGGATGCGGCAGCGGGTCACCATCGCCATGGCCCTGGCAGCGGAACCGGATCTCGTGGTCCTGGACGAGCCCACCTCCGCCTTGGACGTGCTCACCCAGGCCAACCTCATGAACCTGCTGAAGCGGATCAAGCAGGAGTACGGGACGACCTTCATCTTGATCACCCACGCTGAGGGAGGACAAGGAGCTGGAGTTCATCCCGGGGCAGCCTCCCTCGCTCATCGACCCGCCCAAGGGCTGCCGCTTCGCCGACCGCTGCCCCTTGCGCTTTGACCGGTGCCAGGCGGAGCCGCCCACCGTGGAAGTGGAACCCGGCCAATACGTCAAGTGCTGGCTGTACGAAGAGGGATACCATGGCTGACGAAGCGCTGCTGCACGTCAAGGACCTGCTGGAGGACGTGAAGCTCTTCCCGGTGGAGGACTTCTTGAACAAGTTCCCGCACCAGCTCAGCGGCGGCCAGCAGCAGCGGCTGGTCATCGCGCGGGCCATCATTCTCGAGCCGCAGATGATCGTGGCGAATGAGCCCGTCTCCATGCTGGACGCTTCGGTCCGCATCGAGATCCTCCAGCTCTTGGGCCGCATCCAGCGGGAGTACAACCTGGGGATCATCTACATCACCCACGACGTGTCGACGGTGCGCTACTTCTCCCAGCGCATCTTCGTCATGTACGGCGGGACCGTGGTCGAGCAGGGAGAGGCCAACGAGCTGGTCAAGAACCCCAAGCACCCCTACACCCGGGCGCTCCTTGCCGCCATCTCCGACCCGGACGCGCAGAACGCGCGCCGGTTCAAGGACGTGCCGCCGGGCGAGCCGCCCAGCCTCTTGCATCCCCCGGCCGGATGCCGCTTCCATCCCCGCTGCGTCGAGGCCATCGCCGGGCGCTGCGACGCGGAGGCGCCGGGGCTCAGCGGTTGTAGCCGGGCCGGATCTCGGTGCCGGGGTAGTAGTGTGCCAGGATCTCCTCGGCCCGCCATCCCTCCTCCGCCATGCCGGCGGCGCCGAACTGCGACATTCCCACCCCGTGGCCAAATCCCGCTCCGAAGAAGAGAAACGCGCGGGTGCGCCCGTCCGGACCCCGCACCGGCTCCACCTTGAAGGCGTTGGACTTGAGGCCCCCCAGGGCGCTGCGGATGGCATCGCCCCGCACCTCGTGCCGGCCCTGGCTTCCCACCACCGTGACGCTCCTCACGTACCCCCCGAGCCCGCGCGGGCCCGGGACGATGGCGTGGATCTCCCCCACGGGCCTGCCGAGCCGCCGCGCGATCTCGTCCGCCTCCACCAGCCGCACCCAGCGGAACGTGCTCAACACGGCCTCCCGGGGACGGCTGGAGTAGACGTCCGGGATCCCTTTCAGCCAGCGCTCCAGCGCCGCGGGAGCCAGGGGAAATTCGGGCCCGCCCTCCTGCGGTCCCCATTCGGGAACGGCCTTTAGGAACGGTTCCCCGCCGCCCCACGCCTCTGCCGCGGAGGCGGTGTACCCGCCGGCGCTGGAGGTGTAGACGGCGTTGGCCAGCCGGCCCTGGTAGGTGAGCACCTGGCCGCGCGTCTCCAGCACCGCCCGGGTCGTGGAGGCCTGCTCCCGCGCGACGCCCCGGTACGCGGTGGAGGCGACGGAGCCCAGGACGTCGAAGCCCCGGGAGGCGTAGCGGCCCAAGGCGCGCAGGACGTAGGTGCGGGCGGCGATGGCCTGCGCCTTCAAAGCCTCGAGCGGCATGGACGGGTACATCTCGGACGGGACCACGGCCAAGAGGTACGACTCGATGTCCAGCACGTTGACCACGGTGATGCCCCGCTCGCGCACCAGGAGTTCAAGGCTTCCCCGGACCTGGAGGTCCTCCCGGGTGGCCCAAAAGTACCCGCGATCCACTTCCAAATCGTAGAGGATCATGGTGGCCGCCGGGTCGACCGGGGTCAGCCGCACGCTGCCTTGGAGGCGAAGCAGTTCCCCTTCCGGCCCCTCCAGCACCACGTGGCCTTCTTCAAGGCGCACCTCCCACACGCCGGCGGAAAGCTCCCCTCCGGCGCCGGCGCCGCCGTCCGCAGCCCCGCCGGCGGCCGGCTCCAGGCGGAACGGGGCGCCCGCGGAAAACGTGACGCCTTCCGCTCCTTCTAGGAGCCCCACCCGCACTGCCGGGGTTCCGGGCGGCACGTCCAAGGGCTCCACCCTCCGGTGCTGCGCCCGCCGGCGGGCCGCTGCCCGCTCCTCCTCCCACGCGGCGATGAGCGACCCGTGATGCTCGAGAAAGCGCGCGACGTCCGCCGCCACCTCGGGCCGCCCCGGGAGGACTCTCCGGGAGCGGTCGTACTGGGTCCAGGCGCGCCGTAAGTCGCCCAGGGCCTCATAGCTTTTGGCCAGCAGGTAGTAGCTGGGGGTAAAGCTCGAGTCGAGCCGCACGGCCCTCTCCAGCGCCGCGGCGGCTGCGGCGTAATCCCCCTGCTCAAAGCGGATCCTTCCCAGGAGGTCGTGCGCGGCCGCCAGCCGCTCGTCGCGCCGCACCGCCTCCTCCAGTGCCGCCGCGGCCTCCTCCAGCCGGCCCACCACGTAGCGGGCCAGCCCCAGGCCGAACGAGGCCAGAGGCTCCCCAGCACCCTGCGCCCGCGCGTCGCCGAAGCGGGCCGCGGCTGCCTCCGGATCCCCCGCCCCCAGCAGGGCAAAGCCCAGGTCCACCAGGAGCTCCGGATCGTCAGGTTCGAGCTCCAAGAGCCGCTGGTACTCCGCGGCCGCCCTGCCGTACTCTCCGAGGTCCTTGTAGACCGCGGCCAGGCTGCGCCGGACCGCCGCTTCGTCGAAGCCCGCGGCCAACATCTCCTCCAGGGCCCGCGCCGCGCCCTGGAGGTCTCCGCCGAGGTAGAGAGCGGTCACTTCGGCCCAGCGGCCGGGATCGGGACCGGCCACTGCCGGGTCCCGCGCCCACGGATTGTGCCACGCGGGATGGGAGAGCGGAAGCGCCCCGCTCACGCGGGCCAGGGCTGGAACCGGCGCCATGAGCGCTCCCAGCCAAAGCGCCACGGCCAGCGGCGCCCACTGGCGAAGGCGGGACAGCACGCCCGGACGGCGTTCACGGCACATGGTAGAAAACCCCCGTTCAAACGCGGCAGGCGGCCTTCTCCCTAGGCCGCCTGCCGTCTCCTCATCCGCTCCTGACGCCCAAACACCGAAGCCGCTCTAGTCGAGGTAGACGATGTCGTCCTTCTCCGCCGACTGGTAAATGGCATCGAGCACCTGCTGCAGCCGGACGGCCTCCTCGGCCGTCACCATGGGCTCGTGCTCGCCGCGGCATGCGGCGACGAAGTGCTTCACTTCCTCCCGGTGCGGGTGCTCTACCTTGGGAAGCCAGGCCGGCGTGATGTCGTACAGGCCGCCGTGCATCTCCTTGGAGATTTTCAGCGGGAAGACGTTAACGCCTCCCTCGCGGCCGCTGAGCCGGACGTTCATCCGCTCCATCACGTCGATGTTCTGGGCGAAACTGGTCTCCAGCAGGATCGTCGCGCCATTCTCCAGCTTGATCATGGCCATGGCCAGATCTTCCACTTGGAAATTTTCCCAATCCCACTGGCCCAGCGCGCCGACGCCGGGGCGCGTCCCGATCTCCTGGTACGTCTTGGCCAGCACCTGGACCGGCTTGGGATAGCCCATCAAGTAGAGGCAGGTGTCCAGCATGTGCACGCCGATGTCGATGACCGGCCCCCCGCCCTGAAGCTCCTTGTTGGTGAAGACCCCCCAGCCGGGGATGCCGCGCCGGCGGATGGCGTCCACCCGGGCCGCATAGACGTGGCCGATCTCGCCGCCGTCGATGGCCCGCTTGGCCGCCTGCACCTCGGTGGTGAAGCGGTAGTGCAGGCCAAAGGTGAGCACCTTGCCGGCCCGGGCCGCGGCCTCCACCATCGCGCGCGCTTCCGCCACGGAGAGCGCCGGCGGCTTTTCGCACAGGACGTGGCAGCCCGCCTCCAGGGCGGCGATGGTGGCCGGCGCGTGGAACTTGTTGGGAGTGCAGATGCTCACCGCATCCAGCTCTTCCCGTTCCAGCATCTCGCGGTACTCTTCGTACGCCCGGGCGATGCCGTAGGTCGCGGCCACCTGCCTGGCCCGCTCCACGTTGACATCCGCGCATGCCACGAGTTCGACTTCGTCTCCCAGCTCCTTGTAGCCGGGAATGTGCGCGTACTGTGCAATGCCTCCCACTCCGATGATCCCGATGCGCAACTGCCTGGCCACGTCGGTCGCTCCCTCCAGAGAGTGTTGGGCAGCTATCCCCGGCCGTCGGTGACAGCCTCTTGAAATTTGCAACGCCTTTAGTCTAACACATGTGAAAGGCGCGGAAAAGGAGACGCTTCGCCCTTTTGCCAGCATTGGGACCGCGGGGGACGCTAGGCGCGGGCGACCACCCGGATGGTCTGCAGAGTGGGATCTTCCGGGCCCTGGACGGGAAGACCTGCCTCCAGGTGCTCCTGGATGTAGTCCAGCGCCCCCCGGGTGATCCGCTCGCCGGGGAGCAGGAGGGGAATCCCGGGCGGGTAGACCATGATGAACTCCGCCATGATCCGCCCCTCGCTCTCAAAGAGCGGGACAGGCTCCGCCGGGGCATAAAACGCGTCCCGCGGCGACATGGCCAAGGGCGGCACCTCGGGTGTCTTCACCACCACCGGCGTGGCCGGCCGCTTCCGGTAGTGCTCCCTGGAGATGGCCCGCAGCGCCTCCACCAGCCGGCAGACGCTCTCCTCGCCGTCGCCGGGCGTGATGAGGCAGAGGATGTTGTAGAGGTCCGAAAGCTCGACCTCGATCCCGTGCTCCTCCCTGAGCAGCACCTCCACCTCGATGCCCGAAAGGCCCAGACCCGTCACCGTGACGCACAGCTTGGTGGGGTCCAAGTCGTACGAGGAGCTGCGGTCGCCGATGACCTCCGGCCCCAGGCACTCCAGGCCCGGGATGGCGCCGATCTCCCGCCGCGCCCTTTGGGCCAGGGCGATGGCGCGCGTGAGGAGCTCTTCGCCCCACGTGGCCAGGTACCGGCGGGCGGCATCCAGCGAGGCCAGGAGGATGTACGAGGTGGACGTGGTGGTCAGCATGCTCAGGACAGCCTGCACCCGGTCGCTGGAGAGGCGCCCGCCCTGGAGGTTCAAGATGGAGCTCTGGATGAGCGAGCCTCCCAGCTTGTGCATGCTGGTCGCGGCGGCGTCTGCCCCCGCTGCCATCGCGGAGCAGGGGAGCGCCGGATGAAAATAGAGATGTGCGCCGTGGGCTTCGTCCACCAGCAGGGGAATGCCGCGGCGGTGAACCACCTCGGCGATGCCCCGCAAGTCGGCGCAGACGCCGAAGTACGTGGGGTTCACCACCAGGACCGCCTTGGCGTCGGGGTGCTCCTCGAGCGTGCGCTCGACCGTGGCCAGGCAGACGCCGTGCGCGACGCCGCGGACCGGGTCGATTTCGGGCTCCATAAACACCGGCTGGGCCCCGGAGAGGACCACGGCGGTCCACACCGATTTGTGCGCGTTGCGGGGGATCAGGATCTTGTCGCCCGGTCCCACCGCTGCCAGCACCATGGCCATGATGGCCCCGCTGGTCCCCTGCACCGAAAAGAAGGTGCGCTCCGCGCCGAAGGCCTGGGCGGCCAGCTCCTGGGCCTCCTTGATCATCCCCCTGGGCAGGTGCAGGTCGTCGACGGGCGCGATGTTGACCAGATCGATGGAAAGGGCGTTCTCACCGAGAAACGCCCGGAACTCGGGATCCATCCCTCTTCCCCGCTTGTGGCCGGGGATGTGAAAGGGGATCCGGTTCTTCCGGGCGTACTCCCGCAAGCCGTCGAAAAGCGGCGCTCGGTCCTGTTCAGCGGCGACGGCCACACTCACCCTGCCTGCGGGGTTCTCCGTCCGTTCCTGGTCCATCCTCTCACCCGTTTCGCTCCGGATGCGATCCGGAAGGGGATCAAGAGACGCCGTTGCGCGCCGCTGCCACCTTGCGCTTGGCCTCCACTTCGGCCTTCAACTTGTCTTCGAAGCTGATTCCCCGCAAGCGCTCCAGCAGGTTCGGCGCCTTCACGTCTTTTGAAAGTTCTGGACCAGGTTTATACCACGAACACTTTTCGCCGTCAATAGCCTCGACCCGGGCAAAATCGCCGATGAGCGTGACGCGGATGCCCCACCGCTTGCCCGGCTCGATCTCGGTGTAGACCGCCATGGCGTCGGAGGGCCGTTCCCACTTGCCCCGGTTGAGCCAGGGGATCACGGGGACGCCTCGAGCAGCTGTCCTGCCCCCAGCACCCGCGTCTTCCAGTACTCGTTATTTACATTCAGGAAGGTCCGGATCACCTTGCCCGAGTTGGCGGACGCCACCACGAAATGGACGTTGGGACCTTCCCGCCGCTCGAAGATGGCCACCCCGGAGACCTGCCCGCTGCTGTTCTGGAAGAAGATGAGATCGCCGGGCCGCAGCTCGTCCACGGGCACGGTCCGCACGTTCCAGCGATAGAGAGCCCCGCTGCTCACGTCCCGCACCCGCTGCTCGCCGCCGCCGCTTTCCACCACGAAACGGATGGCGGGATCCGCGGCGCGGTACGCCTGCACGACCAGGCCGGAAGCGTCCACCCCGGCCTCCACGCCCGGGCGCTTCCCTTCCGCCACCGCCTGCAAGTATTCATCGACGCTCATGCGCCCGCCCCAAAGGTAGGCGACGCCCTGCTCCGCACGGCCCTCCCACTGGTAGATCACGTCGGCGAAGCGGAGCGCCTCCTCCAGCGCCCGCCGCGCCACGCCGTCGGCGACCGGCGCCCGGCCGCTGGCATTCCCCTCGGCCGCGGGCGCTGCCAGCGCCGGGCCGGCCAGCACACAAACCCACGCCAGCGCCAGGCCCGAGAGAGCGGCAGCTGCCCGGAGAAAGCGAAACTTCACGCGTCGGGTCATGGACCACAGACCTCCCCGTCCGGTGGTTTGAAATCCACGCCTAACTTCGCTTTGACCGGGCGCAACCCTCCGCCGCAAGGGGCGGACGCCTTCGATCCGGGACTGGTGCCGCACGAGCCCGGGGAACTCCTCAGCGCCTCTTGCCTCACCGCTCCCCGGGGCCGGCGGCGTGAGCCACGCACGCGGCCAGCAGGCCGTCGAGCGCCGCGGGATCGGTCACCGGGGCGGAGCAGGCCTCGCCCCGGCAGACGTAGGCCGTGGGCTTTCCGTCCTGCCGGCCCTTTCCTCGCCACAGGAGCGGCGCGCCTTCCTCCCGCGCCTCGGCCTCGCCGATGGCATGCACCACGCCGTGCGGGAGGTAGCGGCGCCCGATGACCCGCTGGAAGGGCTCGAGCTCCCCGGGGCTTTCTCCGGCCACCAGCACCACCTCGGTGGCGCCTCGCACCAGGCCGTCGTAGGCCAGGAGGAGAGAGGCGGTCCCCCAGGGATTCTGGTCCATCTGCCGCGCGTACGTCTCCAGGACCTGCTCCGCCCGCGCCCGGTAGCCCCGCCGGTCGAAGGCGGCGTCCAGGCGGAGGAGCGCTTGCACGGCGACGCCCGTGCCGGAAGGGATGCTCTGGTCGCGCCAGTCCTTCGGCCGGTGGACCAGCTCCTCGTGGCCCCGGGGGGTGAGGAAGAACCCGGGGGCTTGGTCGTCCCAGAAGAGCTCAAGGACCGCGTCCACGACCCCGGCGGCTTTCTCCAGGTAGGCCCGCTCCAGCGTCGCCTCGTAGAGGTCGATCAAGGCCTGCGCCCAGCACGCGTAGTCCTCGAGAAAACCGGGGACCGGCGAAGGCTTCTCCTTAAAGCTCCGCACGAGCCTGCCGCCCCGGATGAGGCGGGCTTCGACGAAGGCCGCGGCCCGGCGGGCCCTTTCGATGAACGCCCTCTCCCCCAGCGCGCGGCCTGCCCGGGCAAAAGCAGAGATCATCAGCGCGTTCCACGCGGCGATGGCCTTTTCGTCCCGGCCGGGCTTCACGCGCCGCTCGCGGGCTTCGAAAAGGCGCGCCCGGGCCTCCGCCAGCCGGGCCTCGGCCTCCTCCGGCGAAAGGCCGTGCCTTTGGGCGCACGCTTCCGGCGGCACGGCCGCGTGCAGCACCGACGCGCCCTTTTCGAAGTTGCCCCGGGGCGTCACGCCGTAGGCGTCGCAGAAGAGCGCTCCCAGCTCCCGGCCCAAGAGCTCCAGCACCTCGTCCCGCCGCCAGACAAAGAACTTTCCCTCTTCACCTTCCGCGTCGGCGTCCTGGGAGCTGTAAAAACCCCCTTCCGGGTGGGACATCTCCCGCTCCACGTAGGCCAGGGTCTCCCGGACCACCCGCTCGAAAAGGGGATCGCCCGTCAGCTGCCAGGCCTGAAGGTACACACAGGGAAGCAGCGCATTGTCGTACAGCATCTTTTCAAAGTGGGGGATGAGCCAGCGCCGGTCGGTGGCGTAGCGGTGAAACCCCCCGCCCAGGTGGTCGTAGATGCCCCCGCGGGCCATGGCCGCCAGGGCAGTGCAGGCCATCTCGAGGTATTCCCGCTGGCCCGTGCGGGCGGCGTGCCGGATGAAGAGCTCCAGGAGGGGCGCGTTGGGAAACTTGGGGGCGTCCCCGAAGCCGCCGTATTCCCGGTCAAAGGCCCGGGCCAGCCATTCGACGGCCTTGGCCAGGAGCGCCTCGCCCGTCTCGGGCCGGATCGGGGCCCTCCGGTCCACGTCGCGGCGGTCCACCTGCTGGATGGCCCGCACCAGCTCCGCCGCGATGCGGTCGATGCGCGCCCGCTCTTGCTGGTACGCCTCGCTCAGCGTCTTGAGGACCCTGGCAAATCCCGGGCGGCCGTAGCGGTCTTCCGGCGGGAAGTAGGTGCCGGCGAAAAACGGCCGCTGGTCCGGGGTGAGAAAGACGGTGAGCGGCCAGCCGCCCTGACCGGTCAGGAGCTGGGCGGCGGTCTGGTAGATCTCGTCCAGGTCGGGCCGCTCCTCCCGGTCGACCTTGATGTTGACGAAATGCTGGTTCATCAGCGCGGCGATCTCTGGATTCTCAAACGACTCCCGCTCCATCACGTGGCACCAGTGGCACGCGGAATATCCGATGGAAAGGAGAATCGGCTTGTCCTCGGTCCTCGCCCGCTCCAGGGCTTCGTCGCCCCACGGGTACCAGTCCACCGGATTGTAGGCGTGCTGGAGCAGGTACGGGCTGGTCTCGTGGATCAAGCGGTTGGGCTTGCGCTCTTGGTGGTGCACGGGCATGCCCTCCCTCGCCGGGGTGGTCCGGCGCGTCATTGCCTCCAGTATACCCCAGCGGGACAGGAGGTGTCCGGCCGGCGGCCGAGAATGCTCTCATTCCGTACGGAGGTGCGGGCCATGCTCACCGATCGCGATTTCATCATCTTTCTGCTGCTCCTTGCGGCCGTGCTGGTGCTCAACGCGTTTCCCATCCCCCCGGTGCCCCGCCTCGTCCTCTTCATCCTCATCGTCGTCGCCCAGGCGGTCTTCGTGGTGAACGGGATCCGCCGCTCCCGCCGTTGAATCCGGAAGCCGCCCGCCTTATGTCAGGGATATGTCAGCTTTTCTTACACGAATCTCTTGAATCACGGTCCCGTCGTCCCTATAATTGACCCATAAAGCATTCTCTGGAAGGCCCGCCGGGGAGTTCGCCGGGCGCAGGGCGCCGCGGCGGGGCCGCCCTGCGGGCGCCGGGAGGACGGGCGATGCCATGACCAAAGAGGAGATCCTCCGGAAAGCAGACGAGTGGGGTGTCCGCTTCGTTCGCCTGCAGTTCAGCGACATCATGGGGATCATCAAGAACGTGGCCATCCCCCGCAGCCAGCTGGAGCGGGCGCTGGACAACCAGATCATGTTCGACGGCTCCTCCATCCAGGGGTTTACCCGGATCGAAGAGTCCGACATGAACCTCCGCCCCGACCCGAACACCTTCACCCTCTTTCCCTGGCGCGAGGACAAACCGGTGGCCCGCTTGATCTGCGACGTCTACAAGATCGACGGCAAGCCCTTTGAAGGCGACCCCCGCTACGTCCTCAAGCGGGCGGTGGCCCAGATAGAGGAGCTGGGATATACGGTCAACCTCGGGCCGGAGTGCGAGTTCTTTCTGTTCAAGGCCGATCCCGACGGCGCCCCGCTGCTCGAAACCCACGACAAGGCCGGCTACTTCGACCTGGGCCCCGTCGACCGGGGCGAGGACGCCCGGCGGGATATCGTGCTGGCCCTGGAGGCCATGGGCTTCGAGGTGGAGGCGTCCCACCACGAGGTGGCTCCCGGCCAGCACGAGATCGATTTTAAGTACGGCGACGCCCTGACCCAGGCAGACCGGGTCGCGACGTTCAAGGTGGTCACCCGGGCCATCGCCAAGCGCCACGGGCTCCACGCCACCTTTATGCCGAAGCCCATCTTCGGCATCAACGGCTCGGGGATGCACACCCACATCAGCCTTTTCAAGGACGGGCAGAACGCCTTCTACGATCCCCACGGCGAGCACCAGCTGAGCGACGTGGCTCGCTATTTCATCGGAGGGCTTCTCAAGCACGCCCCGGCCATCACGGCGGTGGCCAACCCGCTGGTGAATTCGTACAAGCGGCTGGTGCCGGGGTATGAGGCGCCGGTGTACATCGCCTGGTCGGCGCACAACCGCAGCGCCCTGGTGCGGGTCCCCGCCAGCCGCCAGCAGGGGACCCGCATCGAGCTGCGCTCCCCCGATCCCTCGTGCAACCCCTACCTGGCTTTCGCCGCCATGATCGCCGCCGGCGTCGACGGCATCAAGAACAAGATCGACCCGGGCCCCTCGGTCACGTTCAACATCTACGCGCTCTCTCCCGAAGAGCGGGCGGCCCGGGGAATTCCTTCGCTCCCGGGAAGCCTGGCGGAGGCTCTGGACGCGCTCGAGGCCGACGAGGTGATAAAGGAAGCGCTCGGCCCTCACGTCTGCACCCACTTCATCAGCGGCAAGCGGATCGAATGGGACGTCTACCGCAGCCAGGTGCACCCGTGGGAGATCGAACAGTACCTGGGCGTGTATTAGGGCCTCGCCGGCGGGGCGCGGTGCGGCGGGCGGCGCCGGAGGAGGGAGAGCCGCCGCGGCGTGGAAAGGTGAGCGTGACTGGGGGAAAACTCGTCTCGAGACGGAGGGAGTTTCATGGCGAAACTGCTTCATACCCGCTTTCGGGTGAGCGACCTCGAGCGCTCCATCCGCTGGTACTGTGACAACCTGGGCTTTCAGGTGACCCGCAGGACCGACCGCTCGCCGGCCGGAAACCAGCTGGCCTTTCTCGAGCTTCCCGGGAACGACCACGCCATCGAGCTCTGCTACTCTCCGGATTACGACCTCAAGGTCCCCGAGGACCTGATGCACATCGCCATCAGCGTGCCGGATCTTGCGGCCTTCTGCGAGGAGCTGGAGAAGAAGGGGCTTGAGATCTGGCCGGACAACTGGCGGGAAGCCTTCGCCCAGGGAAACAAGATGGCGTTTCTCACCGACCCCGACGGCTACGAGGTCGAGCTCTTGGAGGACAAGTACTAAACCGCTTTGGACGTCCGGCGCCGGGCTGCGGCGCCGGCTTTTTCATCTCCGCGGCGCAGCGGCAGGCGGCCGCATGCGGCCGCCACCCGCCGGGTAGCCTTACCCTCGCGAGGGTGAGGAGCGATGACCAGGTGAAACCTGCGTATCACTTCGTCATCAACCCGGCGGCCGGCGGCGGCAAGGGCGCCCGGGTATGGGCGGAGATCAAGGAGCGCCTTGCGGCGCGGCGGGTGGAGTTCGAGTGGTCCGTCACCCGCCGGCCCGGCGACGCAGAGGAGATCGCGGCCCGCATCCCCGAAGGCGTGATCGCCGTCGCCGTGGGGGGCGACGGCACGCTGAGCCAGATGCTGGCCGGCCTTCCGCCCGGGCGCACCCTGGGCGTCATTCCCGCCGGCAGGGGCAACGACTTCGCGCGCAGCGCCCGCATCTCCTTCGCCCCGCGCGCCGCGCTGGAGCAGCTCCTCCACGGCGAGGTGCGCCCCTTCGACCTCCCCGCGGTGAACGGGCGCCCGTTTCTCAACGTGGCCGGGATCGGCTTTGACGCCCACGTGGCGGAGCGGGCGGAGCGGGCGCCGGGCCAGGGTTCCCTGCCGTACCTGGCCGCCGCCGTGAAGACCCTGGCGTGGTACCGCCCGCAGCGCCTGGTGGTGGACGTCGACGGGCGGCGAAGCGAGGGGAACGTCTTTCTCCTCGCGGTCGGCAACGGCCGCTACTACGCCGGGGGCCTCAAGATCTGCCCTTCAGCCGACTACGACGACGGCCTGCTCGACGTCTGCCTCGCGGGCGATCTCAGCCGGGCCGAAGCGCTCCTCGCGCTGGCGCGCGTCTTTCGCGGCACCCACATCCGGCAGCGCAAGTTCCACTACGGGAAAGCCCATATCGTCCGCGTGGACGGGCCCAGCTCCGTCCGGATCCAGGCGGACGGGCAAGTGATCGGCGGCTTGCCCGCCACGTTCACCGTCCAGCAGCGCGCCTTGAACGTGGTGGTCCCTGCCGGCTCGTGGAGGCCCAGCAAGGTCACCTCCATCCGGGGGAAGGCGGCCGCGGCCAGGAGCCTGGGATCGTCGCCGTGAGGCACCACGGGCGCCGCCTCCCTCCCTTGGCACCGCTGCTCATCGTGGCCGCGGCCCTGGCCGCGGCGGTTGCGTTCCCCTGCGGCGCCGCGGGCGCCGCGCCGGCCCGTCCCCAGGCGGTGATCGTCATCGCGGACAAGCTGGCCGTAGAGGACTTCCAGGAGTTCCCCGCGGCCTTGGAGCCCCTCGCTGAGCGGCTCTCCACGGGCGGAGCCGCCGGCATGATGAACGTCCGGACCGCCGCCGGCGCGACCTCGGCCAACGGGTACGCGTCCCTGGCGGCGGGCGCCCGGGCGGCCGTGGGACCGTGGGCAGGCCTTGCCCTTGCGCCCGGCGAGACCCACCAGGGGCTTCCGGCGGCCTCGCTCTACGAGAGCCTCACCGGCCTGCCGCCCCGGGGAAGCCTCCTTCACCTGGGCATCGGCGAACTGTACCAGGCCGGGCTCGTGCAGCCCGGAGCCCCCCGCGCCGGGCTGCTGGGCGGTCTTCTCAAGGAAGCGGGTCTCACCGCCGCGCTCTTGGGCGACGGCGATGTCGCTTCGGAGCGGCAGCGCTACGGGGCGCTGCTGGTGATGGACGACGCGGGCAGCGTCCTCCTGGGCGATGCCGGCGGGCCGCTGCTCCTGCGGGACCCCCGCTTTCCGGGCGGGGCGCGCACCGACTACGGCCGCCTCCGCCAGCGGCTCGCGGAGATCCTCGAGATCGCGGACGTGGTCGCCGTGGACCTGGGCGACCTGGCGCGGCTGGAAGCTTACGGAGCGCAGCTCTCGCCGGCGCGGGCGCGCGCGCTTCGCCGCGCCAGCCTCGAGCGGATCGCCCGCTTTGTCCGCGAGCTCTTGGAGCTCCCGCCGCCCCGGCCCCGGCTGGTCTACCTCGTCTCGCCCTCCCCGTCGGCGGCGCCGGGGCGGCAGGGCATCCTGCTCACCCCGGTGTTCCGCTGGGAGCTGGCGCCGGGATCCGGGACGGCGGGAACGGGCCCGGGACTCCTCACCTCGGCCACCACCCGCCGGCCGGGGCTGGTCGCCAACGTCGACTTCCTGCCCGCGGTCCTCGCCGACCTCGGCCTTGAGGCCGCGCCCGCCCGCGGCGGGCGGCCGTGGCGGCCCGTCGCTCACCCTGCTCCCCTTGAAGCGCTCCTGGAGCGGTACGCCGAGATCAAGCGGGTCCACCTCCAGCGGCTGCCGGTGATCCAGCCGTACTTTTTCGCCGTCCTGGGCCTGCTGGGGGCGGGTGGGCTCGCCAGCGCGGGGATGCGGGCCGGCATCGTGCCCGCGAGAGGCCGGTGGACGGCCTTGTGGCGGGGGATCTACGCCGGGTTTCTCGCGGGGCCCGCGGCCCTGCTCCTGTTGCCCCTCTTTCCCCCTGCGCCCCTGACCGCGACCTGGCTCCTTGCGGCCGGCCTCTCCCTGGTCCTGGCGCTCGGCTGCGGCCTCCTCGGCCGGGGGAAAGCCCTGCGGACCGCAGGCCTCCTCGGGGGCGCGACCGCGCTCCTCATCGCCGCCGACACGGCGCTTCAGGCGCCGCTTATGCAGAGGAGCCTGCTGGGCTACGATCCCGTGGCGGGCTCCCGGTACTACGGCATCGGCAACGAATACATGGGCGTTCTCCTGGGCGCTTCGCTCATGTGCTGCGCCTGGCTCCTGGACGCTGCCCGCGACCGGATGCCCCGGGCGCGGGCGGCCCGCATCCCGGCGGCCCTGCTGGCCGGCGCAGCCTTTCTCATGCTCCATCCCCGCCTCGGCATCAACGTCGGAGGCGCGATCAGCGCCGGCGCGGCCGCCTTCTTCGGCTGGACCTTCGCGGCCGGCCGCCGGTTGGGTCCCGGGAGGATTCTCGCGTTCACCGCCGCGGCGGCAGCAGTCCTCGCGGCCTTCGCCTACCTGGACTCCCGCCTTTCGGGCCCCGAAGCGTCCCACCTCGGGCAAGTGATGCAGCAGGCCGCCAGCGCGGGCGCCGATCCCCTTTGGGAGCTGTTCGGCCGGAAGCTGGCTATGAACTGGCGGCTCATCCGCCTCACCGTCTGGAGCCGGGTGGTGTTCCTGGCCTTTGCGCTGCTGGCCGCTGCGGCGTTCGTCCCCAACCGGTTCAGCCGGGTGCTGGGCCGGCGGTTTCCCGGCCTCATGGACATGACCAAGGCCTCGGTGGCTTCCGCCCTGGTCGCCCTGGCGGTGAACGATTCGGGGGTGGTGGCCGCCTCCACGCTGCTCCTTTGGCCCGCCCTCACCGTCCTCTCCGTCGCCCCGGAAACGCTGGCCGCCGGGCTGGAACCGCCTTGACAAACAGAGCGCGAAACGGTAGGGTTTAATCGAAAACTCTCGATATGCTGGGGTTCGAGAACTGTCAAGGAGGCGTGCCTTGTGGCCAAGGAAGTAACCGACCAGACTTTTGCGGAGGAGGTCCTCCAGCACCAGGGCGTGGCGCTGGTGGACTTTTGGGCCCCCTGGTGCGGCCCCTGCCGCCGCATCGGCCCGATCGTGGAGGAGCTGGCCCAGGAGTATGAGGGCCGGGCCAAGATCCTCAAAATGAACGTGGACGAGAACCAGAAGACGCCCATGGAATACGGGATCATGGGTATTCCCACGCTGCTGATCTTCAAGAACGGCGAGCTGGTGGACACCATGGTGGGCCTGCAGTCCAAGGACACCCTGGTCCGCCGGCTTGAAGCGGCCCTCCAATAGGCGCCCACTCGCGAGCGCTGGATAACAAGCCGGGCGAACGCCGCGGCCCAGAGCCGGGATGCGGCGTTCGCCCGTGTTTCGTTCTTGCTGCTCTTTCTCCGCCTGCCGCAGCGCTTTGCGGCGCGGTCACTCCTGGCCGTCCGCTTCCAACAGCTCTTGATGGTAGCGGCGCAGCGCCTCCGTGACGGCATCGCCGGGGACGTAGACGTCGTACCCCATTTCCTGGGCCAGGCTTCGGATCCGGCGGACGCGGTTTTCCGTCAAAGGATGCGTGCGGAAAAACTCCGGAACCTCCCGGCTCCCGCCCGTTTTGGGCTGCTGTCGCTGCCACGCCTCGATCTTCTCCAAGGCGTCCGCCAGGCCCACCGGATCGTACCCGGCGCGGGCGGCAAAGAGAAAGCCCAGCTCGTCCGCCTCGTTCTCCGCTTGCCGGCTGTAGCCGGTGCTCACCAGAGCGTAGCTGAGGCTGGCCAGCTCCGCCGCGTCTTTCCGCTGATGGGGCTCGACCTTGTCGACCAGGAAGTCAAGAAACAAGATCATGCCCAGGTCCCTGCCGAAGGCTTTGGAACCGTGGCTCAGCACCGTGTGGGCCAGCTCGTGCCCGATCACCCCGGCGATCTCGTCGTCGTCGTCCAAGAGCTCGATCAGCCCGCGGGTGATGAACGTCCGGCCTCCCGGCAGGGAAAAGGCGTTGGGAATCTCCGATTTCAGGACCGAGATCTCGTAGCGGAGTTCGCCCCGCATTTCCCGGGCGGCGGGAGCTACCTTGGCGAAGACCGCTTGCACCCGGGCGTTGATGGCCGGGTCGTCATCGACGCCGCCGTACTGCGCGATGACCTCGGGCGTCCCCATATTTCCCAGGAAATTGTCGATGCCGGTCACCAGCGCCTGGCGGCGCCGCTGCGCCTCTTCCGGCGGGCCTCCGTAAAGCCATCCGGCCGCCGCGATGAGGAGCAAGAGCAGGACCACGGAAAGGTCGTAGAGGCGAAACCCGCGCCGGTGCCTGCCGCGCATCGGCCTTTCCTCCCATCTCGAACCGGTTTCCCCCACCGCTGCCACTCATTGTACCATGCGGGTGCGGCATGGCAAAAGTGACGATGATTACCGGTCGTGAGAGCTGCTGGAATAGACCGGCGCCAGCTCGAACGAGACGGTGAACGTGGTGCCGCGCTCGGGGTGGCTCTCTACGGTGATCTGCCCTTGGTGGGTGTCTACGAGGCGGCGTACCACGACAAGGCCCAGCCCGTGCCCTTCGGCCTCGCGCTTGGTGGTGACGCCGGATTCGAAAATCCGCTGGAGCATTCCGGGGGGAATCGAGGCGCCGTTGTTCCAGATCTCAAACCACCAGCGGCCGTCCCGCACGAAGACCCGGGCCCGGACCTCGCCCCTTTCCTCCGCCTGCACCGCCGCCTCGACGGCGTTGTCGAACAAGTTGCCGACGATCCGGGTGATGACGTCCACCGGAACCTCGGGGAAGGGACAGGGCTCGAGCTCATACCGGACGGCCACCCGGTTTTCGACGGCCTCCAGGCCCTTCTCGCCCAAGAAGGCGAAGACGGCGGAAGAGGCTTCAGCGTCCATCAGGTGGGGCCTGCGCCCCACGATCCCCTGCAGGTAGTCGACGGCCCGCTCCACTCGCCCCAGCTGGAGCAGGGCCAGGATCACCGTCAGCTGGTTGTCGTAGTCGTGCCGCAGCTCCCGCAAGGAATCAGCCAGCTCGGCCTTGCTCTGCAGGCGCTCCATCTCCAGGCGGATCCGGGCCTCCGCCTTCATCAGCCGCACCACGTAGGACGTGACCACCACCACGCCGATGGCGATGAGGATGGCGATGGCCATCAAGACTAACGACAGCTGCGCCTCGCTGGAGGTCCGGGGCCGTTCATCCAGGAAGTACCGGAGATTGATGCTGGTGAAAAGGAGCGTGGTGAGGCCGAGGAGGATGATCGCGGCGGCGAACGCCCACTCCGCCTTGCGCTCTGCTGCGGATCGAGCATCTTCGTGGCGGCGGAGCAGCTGCTCCTGCTGCTCCGGGCCGCCCATGGGGATCTTGCTCAAGTCGGCTCACCTTTTCTCTCCGGTTGCGGAACGCTCCACCCCTGCTCCGCCGCCGTCGCCATGAAGGGGAAGAATCACCCAGCCCCAGCGGTACACTCCCAGCGTCGCGACCACAAGCGGGATCTGGGTCCCCCACCCGATGGCGACATAGAGGCCGGGGTCGTGAAGCACTTGCTGTGCCGAAAGAGATAGGATCGGGAAGACCGCGAGGGCGATCATCGCCTCGCCCAGATTGAGGAGGATCAGGCTGACGAATACGGCGCCGATGCTGGTCACCCACGAAATCCGGAAATAATAGCGCTGCGCCACCGCCTGCAGGGCGGCCAGCACGGGGACGTGCCAGGGGAAGAACTGGAGTCGCGCCACGTGAACCACGATGCCAAACGCCAATACGAAGGGAAACCACTGGCGGGCCGCTGTCTTGAAACCGACCAGGCCGAGACCGGCAAGGGCAAAAAAGCAGGCTTCAGGGATATGATGGAGAAAGAGGGTGGTTAGGGCCTCCACGGACGCGATTCAACTCCTTTCGGCGACGCCGGTCGGCCGAAGGCTTTCTGGCCCGGTGGTTTGGGTGGAAAGTTCGAGGGTGCCCTCAGGCTTTACTTGCGCAGCGCCTTGGGCAGCTCCGGCTGGTGGTACCCGAGCCAGCAGGCCGAAGCGACGTTCGCCATGGCAAGCGCACCGAGAAGCGCCATGATGGCCGAGAGAATAATTCGTTTCATCGCAATTCACTCCTCCTTTCGCAGTAGTTTAGTGAGGTACGCATCGACTCGTCCGCTCCACCCAAACCCGACCGGCGTCACCAAAAGGAGTTGAATCCAGAGCCCCGCTTGGGCGCTGAAGTAGACGGTCTCCCACCCTCTTTGCGCCGCCGCCAGGGTGAGGGGCAGCCAGGCGCCTGCCACCAGTGCCGCACTGATCCACCGCAGCCAGCGGCGCTGCCGGGGATCGGTGATGGGCTTTTGCGGCACGTCGGCTGGACAGTAGGCGGCGATGGCCGCCAGCGCTGCCAGCGCCGACGCGGCCGCGGCGGCTTGAGGCAGCCCGGGGTGTTCCCAGGAGACGGCGGCCTCCAGCACCCGTGCCAGCGCGCCGCCCCCGTTCATCATGGCGGCGCCGATGAGGCCGCAGCGCCACGCCGTGCTCGCGTGGGCCCCGCCCATGAACGTCCGCAGCACGGCGACGGTGCCGGCGACGATGAGCGTGTATTTCCATTGGCCGAGCAACCAGGCGGAGATGAGAAGCGTCGACAGGTAAAACGAGACGGAGAAGATTCCGTGGAGCGCGTATGCGGCGATGTCGCGATCGTCTTCCGAGAGGGAAAGCTCTCTTGCCAAGGCCGCGGCCAGCTTGTTGGCCAGCGCTTCGATCTCCATCGCCCCCCATCGCGGCGGACCCGGAAGTGTGCGGCAAAAGGTTAGAGTTTTCGCTGTTTAGGGTTTATTATGATATCTCTCTGTATTCTGTCCCCTGGTTTGTGGAATGCCTTCGACTTGTTCCCAAGATCTCCTTTGAAACAAACCGCAACTTACATAAACCTTGTGTAAAATAGGTCTTAGGTCCTAAGCATAAAGGATCTTCACCCCTGTGCGCGGAAAATGTTTTGAAGCGCGCTTGCGGCTATCTATGTAATATGGTGACGATCCCCGCCGGCGGCGGCTCGCCGGCGAAAGAAGGCGGTGCTCACTATGGCGCATACCATTACGGCGGACTGCATCGGGTGCACGGCCTGCGTCAAGGTTTGCCCCGTCGACGCGATCACGGGCGTCAACAAGGAGCTCCACCACATCAACCCTGCCCTGTGCATCGACTGCGGCGCGTGCACGTACGTCTGCCCCGAGGAGTGCATCGAAAACCCGCAAGGGGTGCGGCCGGAGCGGATTAAGAAGCGCACCGACTGGCCCAAGCCCGAAGTCATCGAAGAGCTTTGCACCGGCTGCAATTTCTGCGTGGACATCTGCCCCTTCGACTGCCTGGAGCTGGACGACCGGGCGTTCGGCGGCATCGCGCGCCTCGTCGACCCCAAGGCGTGTGTGGGCTGCGCGATGTGCGAAGAGGTGTGCGCCAAGAACGCCATCATCGTCAAGGGGAACCGGGCCGCCGCGGTGCGAAACCCGCGCCTGGCCTCCTCGTTCTCGTACGCCGGGTGACGGCGGATCCGCCAATCCTTCCACCTGGGCGAACCGGGCCAAAGGCGACTTCCTTTGGCCCGTTTTCCACTTCAGAAGAGGGTGACACCGCGTGAGCGACGCTTCTTCGTGGCAAAGCCCCATCCTCGACCTGCGCCGGCTCGTTCTTTTCCGCGGGCTCCTGGCTCGCCCGCTTCTCGTCCGGCTCCTCTCCCGGGCGGAGGCGGGAGCGGACCCGGCCGATCTCTACGGGGAATGGCTCTACCTTCTTTCCCGGGAACAGCGCCTTTGGACCTGCCCCATCCTGCGGCAGGCGGCGGATCCCTGGGAGGCGTGGCTCATCGACGCCGTGCTGGGGGACGAAAACCTGTGGACCCTCAGCGCGGAGAAGGGCCAGGACCCCGGTCCCGTGCTGGCCGAATCGGCCGCTCGCGATTTGGACCTCCTCGCGAGGGCCCGGGGCGCGCTGGCGGCGGTGCGGCAAGCCGCGGGGCTGGGGCCGGCGCCCGCCGGGAGCTGGGCGCTGCCGGCGGACGAGCCTTCAATCCCCCGCCGCTCTGAACGAGAAGCCGTGGTCCGGGCCCTTGTCCGCGGGCGCGACTGGAGCGCCCTTGCGGGGGACCTCGCCCGCTACTTGAGAAGCGCCGGGGCCGGCCCCTTCAACGGCGCGTACACCTTCCTGTGGGACGAGCAGGGCCTTGCGCCCGTCCTGAATCCCGATCCCGTCCGCCTCGAACACCTCACCGGCTACCAGAGCGAACGGGAGCAGGTCATCGCCAACACCCGCCGCCTGGTCCAGGGGCTTCCCGCCCACCACCTGCTGCTCTACGGCGACCGCGGCACGGGAAAGAGCGCCACCGTCAAGGCGCTGGCCCACCGCTTTGCCGACGACGGCTTGCGCCTCGTGGAAGTGCCCAAGAGCGCCCTGGAAGAGCTGGACCGTGTGGTGGAGCGGCTGGGCCAGCGAGGGCTCGCGTTCGTCATATTCATCGACGACCTCTCGTTCGAAGCCGGCGAAACCGACTACAAGGAGCTCAAAGCGCTTCTGGAGGGCACTGTCCGGGCTCAAGCCCCCAACGTGCGGGTGTACGCCACGTCCAACCGCCGCCATCTCATTAAGGAAGAGTTCTCCGACCGCCGGGGCGGCGCGTGGGGGACCGCGGCCGACGACGTTCGCAGCCAAGACACGCTCCAGGAAAAGCTGTCGCTGGCCGACCGCTTCGCCGTCACCATCATCTTTCCCACGCCGTCGCAGAAAGAGTACCTGGAAATCGTCGACTCCCTGGCGGCCCAGTACGGCCTGGAGATCGACCGCCAGCGCCTGGCCCAGATGGCCCTCCAGTGGGCCGCCTGGCAGAACGGCCGCTCGGCGCGCACGGCCCGCCAGTTTATCGAGAGCCTGGTCGGCGAGGCGTTGCCCGGCGAGGACACCTGAGCGGCAATAAGGGGGCGGCGGCAGGCGCCGCCGCCCGGGGGCGCGGGCCGGCGCACGGCCTTAGACGTACGGTGCCAGCTCCGGATCGAGCTCCACCGTCTGCCGCACTTCGACCCGGCCGTCGTTCTTCAGGGCCTCGAGGATCTGCTCCGCCGAGGCGAGCCGCACTCCCAGCACATCAAAGAACCGGTGACCTTCGGCCAGTCCCCGCTCGAACGCCTGAATCAGCCGCTCGCGGGGATCGGGCCGGTTGATGAAGACCACGGTCCCTTCGGGGATGTCCTCGCTGCCGCAGAGCGCCATCAGCGCCTCGACGAGAGCCGGAGGTATCTCGTTTCGCTCCAGCATCAAAGGCCCCTCCCTTCTCCCCTAACCTCCCCGGGCCAGCCCGGCTCCACCCTGGTAGCCCGTAGAGGAGCAGGTCTTTCTGCGCCACTTTCACCGGAATGACGCGCCGCGGCGGCCCGGCGCGGCCGGCGCGCCCGCGCTGGCGGCCCCGCGCCCTGCCGCGAACTGGGACAGGCGGGACGCATCGGCCGGCCGCCGCGCGCCGGGCACGGGAAAGACTATGAGCGGGAAGGAGGTCGTGACCTTGGAGCGAGACCCGGCTTGGGACCGCAGCCCGTCGGAAGCCGTGCCGCCGGAGCTCCGGGCGGCGCTCGAAGCCAACCAGCGGCTTAGAGACGCCCTGATCGAATCGGGAGTCTCCACCCGCTTCGGCGCCATGGTGCTGGGGCTTGCCACGCTCCGGCAGGTCAACCCGGAGCGGCGGGAGTAGGCGGGAGCCGGCTCACAGGCCCGCCGCCTCGGCCAGCGCTTTCAGGAACGGGAGGGGATGGGGCGTCCGATCGTACGCGACGACGCCCGTGGCGTAGACCCACACGGGCTCCGTGCGGCCCCCCGGCCGCTCGATGATCCCTTCGATCAGATCCGGGGGACCGAGGCGCTTGGCCGCGGCCTGCACCTCTTTGAGCAGGCGGATCTGGCGCTCCCGGTCCGCGAGAAACCCGGGGCCCAAGCTCTGGCTCACTCGCTGCCACGGCCCGGGGTGGCGCTGGGACCGCGGGTCCAGCCAGCGAATGCCGGTCCACGTCCAGCGATCCGAAAAGCCGATCTTCACCAGCTCCTTGAGGCCAAAGGCGACACGGCGCAGCCCGTAATCGGCCAGAGCCTCGTCCACGCGCCGGCCGTCCGGGGGCCGGTGCGCGTCGAACAGCCCTACCACGTGAGGGCTGATCGCGACGCCGCCGGCCGGCCAATCCTCCAGGAAAAACTCCGCCTCTTCGCCCGCCACCAGTTGAAGCCGGTAGTTCACGGGTGCTTCCCCCTCCTTACCCGCCCGCATCAAGCGGCGCGCCCCGGGGGAGATTTCTTCGCAGGATAATGGGCGCGCCTTGCTGAAGAGATAGGACGCAAAGCTCAGCTACCTTATCACCCAAGGAGGGAATGATTCCATGGCACATCAGCTGCCGCCGCTTCCTTACCCGTACGACGCTCTGGAACCCCACATCGACGAGCAGACGATGCGGATCCATCACGATAAACACCACGCGGCGTACGTCAACAACCTGAACGCCGCGCTGGAGGGCCATCCTGACCTGGCCGGCAAAGATCTGGTCGAGCTCCTCCAAAACCTCGACAGCGTGCCGGAGGCCATCCGCACGGCCGTACGCAACAACGGGGGCGGCCACTACAACCACACGCTGTTCTGGGAGATCATGAAGCCCGGCGGTGCCAAGGAGCCCACGGGCGAGCTGGCCAGCGCAATCAACGAGGCGTTCGGCAGCTTCGAGGCCTTCAAGGACGCCTTCTCCAAGGCAGCTGCGGGGCGCTTCGGCAGCGGCTGGGCCTGGCTCGTGGTCACCAAGGACGGCAAGCTGGCCGTGACCAGCACGCCCAACCAGGACACCCCGGTGATGGACGGCGACACCCCCATCCTGGGCCTCGACGTCTGGGAGCACGCCTACTACCTCAAGTACCAGAACCGGCGTCCCGACTACATCGCCGCCTGGTGGAACGTGGTCAACTGGGACGAGGTGGCCGCTCGCTACCGCGCGGCCAAGAGCTGAGGCGTCCCGGTCCGGGCGCAGCGACGGGAGACAGAAGGAGCGGTCCGCGGCGGGCCGCTCCTTTGTTTTGGCCTTCTCCTTAGCCGCCAGAGGCCTCGACGCCGGCGAGGAACTCGGCGAAGACGTCGTCGTACGCGGCGATGCTGTCGCACCGCACCAGCCGGGCCCGGAAGGCCGCCGCGCCGGGAAAGCCCTTGATGTACGCGGGCGCGTGCTGGCGCATCTCCCGAACGGCGACGTACTCCCCCTTGAGTTCGGCCAGCAGCCGCAGGTGCCGGCGGGCCATCTCCACCCGCTGGGAAGCAGTGGGCTCGGGAAGGAGCTCGCCCGTCTCCAGGTAGTGGCGGGTGCGCTTGAAGATCCAGGGGTTTCCCAGGGCGCCCCGGCCGATCATCACCCCGTCGCAGCCGGTCATCTCCAGCATGGCCTCGGCGTCCTGCGGGGTGAAGACGTCCCCGTTGCCGATCACCGGGATGCGGACCGCCTGCTTCACCTCGCCGATGATCTCCCAGTTGGCCCGGCCGCTCCGCCCCTGGCTCGTGGTGCGCCCGTGCACCGCGATGGCTGCCACGCCCACGTCCTCAAAGCGCTTGGCCAGGTCGACCACGTTGATGGACCGGTCGTCCCACCCCGTTCGCACCTTCACCGTCACCGGGATGCTCACCGCGTCCACCATGGCCTTCAAGATGGCCTGCGCCTTGTCGGGGACCCGCATCAAGGCGGCGCCCGCCTCCGCCTTCAGCACCTTGGGGACCGGGCAGCCCATGTTGAAGTCGACGATGTCCGCCCCCGCCTCCTCCACCGCCCGGGCGGCAAACGCGGCGTCCTCCGGAGTGCTCCCGAAAATCTGGATGCTGACCGGCCGCTCCTTCTCGGATACCGCCAGCATCTCAAAGCTCTTCTGGTTGCCGTGGACCAGCGCCTTGGCGCTGACGAACTCCGAGCAGACGAGAGCGGCGCCCTGCTCCTTGCAGAGCAGGCGAAAGGCCAGGTTGCACACGCCGGCCATCGGCGCCAGGACCACGGGACTCTCCAGCTGCACCGGGCCGATGACAGGGCCCGTCACCTTCCTCGCCTTGGTGGTGCCGGCCGTGGCCGTCATGGCTTTCCCTCCTCCCTGCGCAGCGGGCGTCACGGGCCGTCCGCGAGCTCCGGTTCATCGCCCCGGACCAGCCGGGCATCCAGGGTCAAGCGGTCAAACGGGATGGCTCGCGCCAGCGCGGGCCCTTCCGGCGGCGCATCCCCCGAGACCACCTCCAGGCAGCGGGCCGCGTGAGCCAGGAGGCGGTCGACGTCGATGCCCAGGTAGTGAGGACGGTACGCCTCCAGGTAGCGCCGGGCCTTGAGCAGCTGCTTTCTCACGCCCCGGGGATTTCCCCTCTGGGCGTGGACAAACGCGCTCGCGTAGATGATGATGCCCCGGTAAAACCGGCTGCGGTTCTCCCGCCACGGGCTTTCCAAGACCTCGTGGCTCTCCCAGTACTTTCCGGCGTTGAAGAGCTGGATAAAGCGAAGGTATGCGCCGGGAAAGGGCCGCATCGCGGGCACCTCCATGCTTGTCCCGAAGCCCGCCGTCCCGCCCGCTCCCGGGCGGCCTCGCGCCCGGCGTTCTCATTAGGGCTTGCTTCTTCGAGTTAAAACTGGCATAGTTATAGCTATAGATATAGCTCTTCGGTAGCAGTCTTGTGAAACCTCCGAGGTGAGCCCCATGCAACCGAAAACGATGTACGAGAAGATCTGGGAGCGCCACGTCGTGGTGGAGGAGCCGGGCGGTCCCTCCCTGCTTTACATCGACCTTCACCTCCTCCACGAGGTGACGTCGCCCCAAGCCTTCGAGGGGCTGCGGCTGGCCGGGCGCAGGGTGCGCCGGCCCGACCTGACGGTGGCGACCGTAGACCACAACGTCCCCACCACGGACCGGTCGCTGCCCGTCGCGGATCCTATCTCCGCGAAGCAGATGGAAACCCTCGCCCGCAACTGCCAGGAGTTTGGCATTACCTTTTACGACCTGCACAGCCCCTACCAGGGCATCGCGCACGTCATCGGCCCGGAGCAGGGCCTCACCCAGCCGGGCATGACCATCGTCTGCGGCGACAGCCACACGTCGACGCATGGGGCCTTCGGCGCTTTGGCCTTCGGCATCGGCACCAGCGAGGTGGAGCACGTCCTGGCCACCCAGTGCCTGTGGCAGTCCCGCTCCAAGACCTTTGAGATCCACGTCACCGGCGAGCTGGGGCGGGGCGTCACCGCCAAGGACCTGATCCTGGGCATCATCGGCCGGATCGGCACGGCGGGCGCCACGGGCCACGTGATCGAGTACACCGGCCCCGTGATCCGCGCCCTCTCGATGGAAGGACGGCTCACCATCTGCAACATGGCCATCGAGGCGGGCGCCCGGGCCGGGATGGTGGCCCCGGACGCCACCACCTTCAAGTACCTGGAGGGCCGCAAGTTCGCACCCAAGGGGAAAGCGTTTGAACGGGCGGTGGCCGAGTGGGAGAGCCTGGCCACCGACGAGGGGGCTGTCTTCGACCGCCGGGTGGTGATCGACGCCAGCACCCTCGCGCCGCAGGTGACGTGGGGGACCAGCCCCGGCCAGGTGGTCAGCGTCGACGGCCGGGTGCCGGATCCCAACGACTTCGAAGACGAGGTGGACCGGAAAGCCGCGGAGCGGGCCCTGGAGTACATGGGCCTCGAGCCGGGCACGCACATCACCGACATCAAGATCGACCGGGTGTTCATCGGCTCGTGCACCAACGGCCGCATCGAGGATCTGCGGGCCGCCGCCGCCATCGTGCGGGGCAAGAAGGTGGCCCCCCACGTGCGGGCCATGGTGGTCCCCGGCTCCCAGCAGGTGAAGGCGCAGGCGGAGGCCGAGGGCCTGGACAAGATCTTCAAGGACGCGGGCTTCGAGTGGCGCGAGTCGGGCTGCAGCATGTGCCTGGCCATGAACGCGGACGTCCTCATGCCCGGGGAGCGGTGCGCTTCCACCTCCAACCGCAACTTCGAAGGGCGGCAGGGCAAGGGCGGCCGGACGCACCTGGTCAGCCCGCAGATGGCGGCCGCCGCTGCGATCTTCGGCCACTTCGTCGACATCCGCACGCTGGACGCGGAGGTTCTCGCCGGCGTCTCGTGACGGGCGGCCTTGATGGATTCCCTGCCGAACGCCGCCGCCGGAGAACCGTGGAGGAGGTTATTCGCCTATGGAGCCGTTTCGAGTCCATCGCGGTCTGGTGGCCCCGCTGGACCGGCTGAACGTGGACACCGACCAGATCATCCCGAAGCAGTTCTTGAAGCGGGTGGAGCGGACGGGCTTCGGCCAGTTCCTTTTCTATGACTGGCGCTACCTCAACGACGGCCAGCCCAACCCCGATTTCGAGCTCAACGCCGAGCGGTATCAGGGCGCCTCGATCCTGCTCACCCGGGACAACTTCGGCTGTGGCTCGTCCCGGGAGCACGCCCCGTGGGCGCTGATGGACTACGGCTTCCGGGTGATCATCGCGCCGTCGTTCGCCGACATCTTTTACAACAACTGCTTCAAGAACGGCATCCTGCCCGTCGTCCTGGACGCCGCCACCGTGCAGGAGCTCTTTGAGAAGGTGGAGGCGAAACCCGGCTACTCCCTCACGGTAGACCTGGAGAAGTGCGAGATCCGGGACGACGACGGGTGGGTCATCCCGTTCTCCGTGGACGAACACCGCCGTTACCGGCTGCTGGAAGGGCTGGACGACATCGGCCTCACGCTGAAGCACGAAGAGGCCATCAAGGCGTACGAGGAAAAGAAGGCGCAGCGAGAGGCGGCTCTCTACGCCGAGTAGCGCTCCGGAACGGTCCAGGACCGCTCCGGGTCTTTGGAAGGCTCATACCCGTGTGTGCACAGACGCGCCGGTCCCGGGGAAGTCCCTCCCGGAACCGGCGCTTTTTCTCGAATTGAGCCTCCCGCCGTCCCGGTGTGCCGTGCGGCGCAGAGCCTCCCCGGCATAGGCCGCTGGGGCGGCCGCGCCGGTGCGCTTTAGGGACCTGCGGCGCGGATGCTCGCGGGCACGCCCGGGAGCTTCTCCATGTTCTCCCGGAACGCCTGAGCCAGGGCGCGCGCGGCCTGGTCGTACGCTTCCGGGTCACTCCAGGCGCTCTTGGGATCTAGGACCGCATCGGGGACGCCCGGGCAGCGCTCCGGCACGCGGAAGCCGAAGACCGGGTCGACGCGGTACGGCACACCGGCCAGTTCCCCGTTCAACGCCGCGCGCACCATCGCGCGGGTGAGGGCCAGGTCAATCCGCTTTCCCTGGCCGCTCGCGCCCCCCTGCCACCCGGTGTTCACCAGGTACACGCGGGCGCCGTGTTCCTTCAGCCGCTCGCCCAGGAGGCGGGCGTAGACCGCCGGCGGCCTGGGCAGGAACGGGGCGCCGAAGCAGGTGGAAAACGTGGGCTCCGGCGCCGTCACGCCGCGCTCGGTGCCGGCCAGCTTGCTGGTGTACCCGGTGAGAAAATGGTACATGGCCTGCGCCTCGTCCAGCTCCGCGATGGGCGGCAGGACGCCCGAGGCGTCGGCCGTCAGGAAGAAGAGGGTGCGGGGATGGCCCGCGGTCCCCTCCAGCACGGCGCCGGGGATGTGTTCCAGCGGATAGGCGGCCCGGGTGTTCTCGGTATGCCGGGAGCTGGCGAAATCCACCTCCCGGGTGGCTGGATCGACGTCGACGTTTTCCAAGACCGCGCCGAAACGGATGGCGTCCCATATTTGGGGCTCCTTTTCCCGGTCCAGGCCGATGGTCTTGGCGTAGCAGCCGCCCTCGATGTTGAACACGCCCTGGTCTGACCAGCCGTGCTCATCGTCGCCGATCAAGCGGCGCTCCGGGTCGGCCGAAAGCGTGGTCTTGCCCGTCCCCGACAAGCCGAAGTAGAGCGCGACGTCGCCCTTGGGTCCCACCGTGGCCGAGCAGTGCATCGGCAGCACGCCCCGCGCGGGCAAGAGGTAGTTCATCACGGTGAAGATCATCTTTTTCATCTCGCCGGCGTACTGGGTGCCGCCGACGACGCCCAGCATCCGCTCGAGATCCACCATGATAAAGCACTCCGAACGGGTGCCGTCGGCGGACGGGTCGGCCTGCACCCCGGGGGCGACCAGGATCTTGAAGTCCGGCTCGAAGCCCTCGAGCTCATCCTTGCCCGGCTTGATCAGGAGCTGGCTGATGAAGAGGCTGTGCCAGGCGTACTCCGTCACCACCCGTACCCGCAGCCGGTACCGGGGGTCCGCACCGGCGTAGCCGTCCACCACGTAGCAGGTCTCCCGTTCCGCGAGGTACGAGGCGACCCGCTGGTACAGCTTGTCGAACACGTGGCTCTCGACGGGCTGGTTCACTGCGCCCCAGGCGATCTCGGCCTCGCTTTTCCCACCCCGGACGAAAAACTTGTCCTTCGGCGAGCGCCCGGTGTACTTGCCCGTCCACACCGCCAGGGCTCCGGATGGGACCAGCAGCCCCTCGCCGCCGGCCACCGCCCGCTCGACCAGAGCGGGTACGGGGAGGTTGCGCAGGAGAGTGGCTCGCTCCGTCACGTCTAGCACCGGCATACACTCCATTTCCCGCAGATCCGCTGATAGGCAGCAACTTCTTCTATTGCCGCTCACTTCCTGTTTACGTTATTCTCTTGCGGCCAGGGAAGTATGCTACAGACGTCAAGTAACACGGCTCCTTCCGGGCGGCCCGTCGGAGCGAACCCCCCGAAAGGAGCCGTGCCAGGCGGGAAGCGCCCTGCCATGCATCCGGACGGCGATTAGAGCTCTACGATATAGACGTTGTCGAAAAACGCAGATTGGACATGGCTGTTGTACGTGCCTATCCCGATGCGCCCAGCTTTGTACTCGTTC
Source organism: Clostridia bacterium (assembly GCA_002919235.1). Classification (GTDB taxonomy): domain Bacteria; phylum Bacillota; class Limnochordia; order DTU080; family RSA5; genus RSA5. The sequence continues at coordinate 1,363 of PKEX01000025.1, read as the reverse complement.
GCAGGAATCTCGGTGTCCAGCACGTCAAGGTGCACGCCGTTGACGTACACCTTGACGTTGACTGTGGCACCGAAGCGGGTCACCTCCAGGCGGATCGTCTGATAGCGATCGCGGTCGCTGAGCCACAGATTCGTAACGCCCGGCTGATTCAGGTATTGGGCGCTTCCCGCGCTGCCGTCACGCACGCGTGCGACCCGTGTCGCGCTGGTGTCGGAAAGGAAGACATAGTAGTAGTTCTCTGGGTCCACCCACCCAAAGATCAGCGCCACGTTCTTTGCCTGGCTGCTCGTGAGACCGCCGCGCACGTCCACCTCTAAGGCAAATGTATCGAGGTTGGGGTACTTGAGCAGCGCGTAACGGTACGCTCCTGCGGCCCCTTCAGGTATCGTAATTTCTCCGCCATCGAGGTAGTACGCCCAGTTGCCGTCGGGATCTTGCATGAGCTGGAACGGGGCGCCGTGGAACGGCTCCAAGAGCCGCGCGTCGGCAGGGTCGTCAAAAGTGAACGTGACGGGCAGCGGCGGCAAGTAGTACGTGTGAAGCTCGATCCCGCTGATGTGGGCACCCCGCCGCAACGTCACGGGGACGACAGTCTCAGCAACGCCCCGTCCCTGAGTGGCGATCTGGTAGCGGCCCGGCGGGAGCCCGTCCAGCTTGAAGACGCCGGTCGCGCCGTCTGCTCCGGTGCGAAAGCGCGTGCCCCTGGCGACGACTTCCACATTGACCGGCCCCGGGGGCAGACCGTCTACCGTGACGACTCCCGAGACGGATCCCTCGCCCCCTAGGCGGAAAAGCCCTGTACAGCCCGACAGGATGAGCGCAAGAGCCATGAGTGCTGCTACCCGAAAAACTCTCGCATTCATGCCTCTCCCCCCAAAGGAAACCGTTGCCTCAAGAAGGTCAGAACGTCATCTGGCTGGAAATCGTTAGCTTTGCACCGGAGTCCTTCTTGTGTTCGAGCTCAAAGGTGATCCGGTTCGGCGCGGTATAGGAAGCGCTTACCACCAGGGAGTCCGTCTTGGCCACGGTGTCCCACAAGACACTCCATCCAACGTTGCGCAACAGGCCGGGCAGGCTCGCCGTACCCTCGAGAATTAGCTCATTGGAGATGAGCTTCTTCGCGCCCTGGTCAAAGTCGAGCTTGTGACGGAAGACCGTGCTCGAGCCGAGTGGGACTGCCGCCTCGGTTTTCACCTTCTTTTGGATGTTGATCAAGTCATCGTAGCGCAGGTAGTCGAGTTTCACGGCCACCTGACCCACGCCGCCCGACAGTCCCAGCTCCCGAATGTTGTACCAGCCGTTGTACTTCTCCCAATAGTACCCCTCGTCATGGTCGGTGTAAGGCGTGTCGAACGGCCCCCAA
>PKEX01000027.1 GCA_002919235.1 Clostridia bacterium | reverse complement strand
CCTCCGGCTCGGTGGGCGCGGGCGGGCTCTGGGCCGGCGGCTCTGCCGGGCGCCCTGCGGCCGGGGCGCGCGGGCGGACGTCTTGCAGCGAGAGTGTGGTGGTGGACGAGATCTTGGTCCTGCTGGTCACCGTGCGCGCGACGGACGGCCCCGTTTCGATCTCCGTGACGATGCTGACCGAAGAGAGCTCGGGAATGCCGGTGGCAGGCTGCAGGTAAAAGAGCCCGTGCCCGATTTCCTGCACGTCGGTGCGCAGCCCGCCTTCCCGGACGGTGGCGCTTCCCCGGATCCGGGCGGTGACGGTTTGCAGGACGCGGGTTCCCCAGTCAGCCTCGAGGCCGATGGAGTACGTCGCCCGCAGGTCGGGACGGCGGGCGGCCCGGCTGGACTCGCTCCGGGGGAACAGGCTCTGCCATTCGACGCCGGGGGCGGCCCTCCGGCCCTGCTCCGGCCCCGGGACCACGAGGCCGATCATGAGGTCTGCCATGTTGAGGCCCAGCTCGGAGAGGATGGCCGGCGTCTCCACGTCGATCAGCGCGCCCCGGGAGTCGAGGCGGCCGCGGACCGTGACGGGCTCCTGGGCCGCCCTGTCAAGCCATTGGACGCCCCGCACCCTCAGCGAGCTGAACGTGATCTCGAAGGGGAGCTCGCCCGAAGGCGTCTCCTCATCAAACGCGAGGGTGAGCGGCGACGAGATCTCAAAGGAAGCCGCCGCCGTGGTGGCGCCGTCGGTGGAGACCTCCAGGGTGCCCGTGGTCGTCCAATGGTAGGTGAGCGCCTGCAGCCGGTACCCCTCGATCTGAAAGTGATAAGCAGGCTGGGCCAAGGCGGCCTGCGCCCACAGGAGCATGCCGGCGCACGCCAGCGCCAGCCAAAGCCAGGGCCGTGTCGTCGCTTTCACGGTGACAGACCTCCGATGCGCATCGATGACCGGTTCCTAAAGGCAGAAGTTCAGGCCGGATCCGCCCGATTCCTGCAGGTTCCAGTGCGTCGCGCGATTTCCGGAAGCGCCCGGTATTCCCTGAAGGGCCGGGGCCGGACGACGCCAAAGGAGGGGTCAGGAAGCGACCAGGAACCCACGATGCTGCGGGGGAGCGTGCTGCGGCGGTGAGCGAGACGATGCGAACATTCCGGAAGAATTGGCGCAAGGCCGCGCTCTGGCTGGCCGGAGGGGTGCTGGCCCTCGCGGTGCTGGCGGCGGGCCTCAACCTGACCGGCGCCCCGCTGGGCCTCGCGCGGGGGGTAGCCCGGGCCATCGAGGAGCAGAGCGGCTGGCGGATCGACGTGCGCGGCGCTCACTTCTCCGGCCTGTCGCACCTTCGCCTGACCGAGGTGACCGCCCGTCCGCCGGGCGCCGGCGCCGAAATCCGCCTGCCGGCGGTGGACGTCGCCGTGGACCCCTGGAAGGTCTTGACCGGCAGGACCGAAGGGGCCGTCCACGCCGTCCGGCTGGTCCGCCCGCGCCTGGTGGTCGAGGAGGGGACGTGGCGCCTGGCCCTCGCGGCGCTCCCGGCGGGGGCGGCGGCCGGCCGCGGGGAGGCAGGGACCTCCCGCCCCGAGCAGACCGGCGGGTCCGGACGGTCCCTGCGGGTCGAGGTGGTCGACGGCACCGTCGAGGAGGCGGCGCCGGGCGGCAGCACCGTGCGGGCCTGGCGAGTGGACGGCAGGGCGGAGCTGGCCGGCGACGGCTGGAGCATCGCCGGCGAGGAGCTGCGGCTCCGGCAGGTGGGAGGCACCGTCGAGCTCACCTTGCGCCGGAGCGGCGGCCGGGCTTCGGCCTACGAATTTGAAGCGAAGGGACCGGCGGAATTCCTCTTGCCGCTGGTGGGCCTGGACGCCTGGCAGGTCACCGGGTCGCTGGTCGCCCGGGGCGAGCTGGAAGTTTCGGGGAGCGCCGCGAGTCCGGCGCTGCGGGGCGCCCGGATCGAGGCAGAGGTGAGGGACGGGACCCTGGCTTGGGGCGAGCGAAGCGACGACCAAGCGGCGTTTGAACGCCTGGTGCTGGAAGCCGAGAGCGACGGGCGGGTGTGGCGCATCACGTCGCTCGCGCTCCAGCGGGGCGCCGCGGCGGTGCGCGCAGGCGGGGAGATGGCCCCGGGCCCCGGCGGCAGTTGGGAGGCTCAGCTGGCGGTGAGCGCCGAAGGGCTCGACCTGCCGCGGGATCTGCCCGTGGTCCAGCGGTTCGGCTTGAGCGGCAGGGGCCGGTTCTCGGGAACCGTTTCGGGGTCTCTGGACAGCCTGGTGCTCTCGGGGACGCTCTCCCTCGAGAACGGGACGGTGTGGCACCGGCCGGTCGCGCGGGGGCAAGGGAGCATCGCGCTGAGCCGGGAAGGGTTCCGTTTCGATGAGGCCGTGCTGGAGCAGGGGACGGCCAGGTACGTCCTGGACGGCGAGGTCCGCTGGGACCGCACGCCGTACCATCTGGCCATCGAACTCAGGGCCGCCCGGGGCAGCCTCAGCGAGCTGCTGAAAGCGTTCTCCCTCGACGTGGACGCCGTGGGAGAAGTCGACGGCAGGCTACACCTGGACGGGCCCGCCGGGGCGGTGCGCCTGGAGGGCGACGCGGCGGTGCGGGGCGTTCGCATCGGCGGGGTGCGCTACTTCGACCGGGCGGAAGGCCGGTTTTCGTGGCAGGACGGCGCGCTGGCCCTGGCAGGGGTCCGGGCGGAGCTGGGCGAGGGCACCGCCGCGCTGGACGGCGTCCTCCGGGCGGACCGGCTGGACCTCTCGGTGGCGCTGGACCGGTGGCCGGTGGAGGCGGGCAGCGGCCCCTTGGCCTCCTTGGCGTCGGGCGTCTCGGGCTGGGTGAGCTATGCCGGAAGGCTCGAGGGCACGCAGGACGAGCCGAGGCTTTCGGGCCAGTTTCTCGGCGGCCAGCTGGCGCTGGGCCGGCTGCCGGCCGCAGCCCCCGTGGGGGCGGCGGTGCTGACCCCGGAGATCCTGGAACTGAACGGCGTCTCCGTCACCAGCGTGGGCGGGGGAAGGTACACGTTGAACGGCACGGTGACCGGCTGGCGGACCGAAAGCCCCCGGCTGGACCTGGACATCCGGGTGGAAGAGGCCTCCTTCTCCGGGCTCTTGCGGGAGGGCGGCCTCACCTGGCCGGCGCTCTTGATCGACGGGACCGTCGACGGCCAGCTGAAGGTGTACGGCGATGCGCACCGGCCGGACGCCACCTTCGACCTGGCGCTCGGGGACGACCTGGGCGTCGGCGAGCCCATCCGGCTCCAGTTCGGGATCGAAGGCGGCCGGTTGAAGCTGAGCCGGAGCGCCCTGCTGTCGCTCATGCGCGCAGGCTAGCCGAGACTTCGTAGGCAGCCTTGGCGATGATGATCAGCACCGGTGCGACGATGAAGCCGTAGAGGCCGAAGAACTGGATGCCGCCGTAAAGGGCCGCCAGCATCCAAAGGGGATGGACCCCGATGGAGTCGCCCAGGATCTTGGCCTGGAAAAGCTGGCGGACCAAGAAGGTGGCGGCGTACAGGCCGAGGAGCTGCAGGGCCAGGCCCACGTGGCCCAGGGTGACTGCGCCGATGGCCCACGGCACGAAGAGGAAGCCGGGCCCCAGGACCGGAATGAGGTCGAGGACGCCGGCGATGATGGCCAGGGTCATCCAGTAGTCGATCCCGATGATGATGAGCCCCAGGGCCACCATGACCGTGGTGATGCTCACCAGGATCAGCGTGGCCTTGAAGAAGCCCACGATGTCGGCGATGATGCGGGCCCAGGCGTTCCGCAGCCGGTCGCGCATGGCCGGGGGCGAAAGGGAGATGGCGGACTCGACCAAGCGGTCGCGGTCTTTGACCAGGAAGTAGGTGGCGATCAGCGAGACGACCAGGACCACCACCAGGTACGGCACCTGCGACATGGCGTTGACGGCCACGTTGATGGCCTGGGTCGCCAGGCTGACGGCCGCGTTGGCCAGGTTTTCCACCGTCTGGATGATGTTCTGCTGCACCGCCGGGGGCAGCCCTTGCTGGGCGAAAAGCTCGTTCAGCTCGTTGAGGCGCTCGATGACCCACCGGGCGAATTCCACCGGCACCCGCTGGTAGCGCTGGAGCAGCGAGCCCATCTGCACCAGCTCGGAGATGACTTTGGTGAAGATCATCAGCAGCACGTAGCCGCCGGCGATGACGGCCAGGGCCAGGCTGACGATGGCCGCGACGGCCCGGGGCATGCGGGCGCGCCCTTGGAGAAATCCGACCACCGGCTCGAGCAGGCTGGCGAGGGCGAGAGCCAGGATGAACGGGAGCAGCGTGGCGGCCAGGGGCTGGCGAAACCAGACCGCCGCGACGATGAGGGCCAGCCAAAGGAGTTTCGTGTCGTCAATCGAAAAACGCACGTGCGCACCTCGCTTTTGTAAAATTTATCATAACAAAGAAGGAAGGCGTTTCGCTAGGGGTTACCGGAAACGGCGCAAAAGGAGTTGCTCGTTTGGAAGGACAACCGATTTCCTTTGCTGCTCTGGTCATCATCGCGACGTCCGCGTTCTTGATTCCCATCGCCGTGCGCCGCATCCGCTTCCTGCGGGTGCCGGTGGTGGTGGGGGAACTCCTCGTCGGCATCGCCATCGGAAAGAGCGGTTTCGACATCGTCAAACCCGAGCCGTGGCTCGAGTTCCTGTCCCTGCTCGGCATCACGTACCTCATGTTCCTGTCGGGCGTCGAAATCGACTTCGCCCTCCTGGGCAAGCTGGCCCGCAGGCAGGACGGCCGGCGGGTCTTCGGCCTCACGCTGCTCTATTTCGCGCTGGTCCTGGCGCTGGCCAGCGGCGCCGGGATTCTCCTGCACCGCGCCGGCCTTATCGACTATCCGTGGCTCATCGCCTTGATCTTGACCACCGTCTCCGTGGGCGTCGTCCTGCCCATGGTGAAGGAGAAGCAGCTCACGGCGACGGAGTACGGGCAGACCCTCCTGGTCACCGCCTTGCTCCTGGATTTCGCCACCATGCTGCTGCTGGCGGTCATGGTGACGCTGGTGTCGGGGGGAGACCCGCGGCAGCTGGCCTTGATCGGCGTCTTGTTCGCCGCGGTGCTCCTGGTGTACGCCGGCGGCAAGCGCATGCGGCAGAGCGCCCTCATGTCCGAGCTGGCCCACGCCACCTCCCAGATCGGCGTTCGGGGGGCGTTCATGCTCATCTTCATCCTCGCGTACCTGGCGGAGCGGCTGGGCGTCGAAGTGATCCTGGGAGCGTTCATGGCCGGCGCGGTGGTCTCCGTCATCTCCCAGTCGGACGAGACGTCCCTCCACCTCAAGCTGGATGCCATCGGCTTCGGATTCCTGGTGCCGATCTTTTTCATCATGGTGGGCGCCCAGTTCGACATCGCCGCGCTCCTGGCCCGCCCTGAGTCCCTCGGCTTCGCCCTGGCCATCCTCCTGACCGCCTACGCCGCCAAGGTCCTGCCGGCGCTCATCTTCGCCGGGCGGTACGGCCTTAAGGACGCGCTGGCGCTGGGGGTGCTGGTGACGCCCGGCTTGAGCCTGACGGTGGCCGCGGCCGAGATCGGCTACCGCCTCGACTTGCTCACGTCCTCCACCCACTCGGGTGTGATCCTCCTGGCCATCCTGACGGCGGCGGTGTCGCCGGTGGTCTTTGAACGGATGGGGCCGAAACCGCCCGAGGTGGAAAAGGAGAAAGTGTACATCGTGGGCGCCAACGAGCGCGGGCTCCTCCTGGCTACCCGGCTCCAGGATCTGAAAGAACGCCTGCTCCTGATCGACAAGGACCCCGCCAAGGTGGAGGCGGCGCGGGCCCGGGGGTTCGAGGCGGTGTGCGCGGACGTGGAGGATCCGGCGGCGTGGCAGGAGATCGCCCCGGGAGTCCAGGCGACGGTGGTCATCACCACCCAGGATGACGACGTGAACCTCCGGGTGGTCGAGATCCTCAAGTCCGGCCACGAAGTGGAGCGGATGATCGCCCACGCGGCGGACCCGGAGGCCGCCGCCAGCATGGAGCGCCTGGGCGCCCAGACCGTCTCGCCGGCGTGGTCCACCCTGTCCATGATGGAGAACCTGGTGCGCTATCCGGACCTCCTGGCCCTGCTGAACCGGGAGGACGAGAGCGTGGCCATCCACAAGGTGACCGTGCGAAACCCGGCGCTGCGGGGCGTGCGGGTGCGGGACCTGGGGATTCCCGCCGGGGCGCTGATCCTGTCCATCGGCCGCGGCAGGGAGAGCGTGATTCCCCGGGGCGAGACCCGGCTGGAGCTGGGCGATGTGCTGACGCTGGCCGGGGAGCGAGAGCACGTAGAGCGGGCCGTCGAACGCCTAAACGGCTGAGCCGGACGCCCGGCGAGAGCAGGATCCCTCCGGGCGCGCCGGACGGTCAGAGGATGCCGTAGTAGTTGACGTAGCGGGCGATGAGCGAGAACGAGTCCGTGTAGAGCATGATGCCGATGGCCACCAGCAGGAGGCCGCTGGTCACCTCGATCAGCCGGCTGCGCCGCTTGAGGGCGTCGAGCAGGGCGGTGGAGCGGCCCAGGGTGGCCGCCAAGAGGAGGAACGGCAGGCCCATTCCCGCGGCGTACCACAAGAGGAGCATGACGCCGTCGACCAGGGTGGCGTGGACGGAGGCCATGGCGAGGATGCCGCCCAGGATGGGACCGACGCAGGGCGTCCAGCCGGCGGCGAAAGCCATGCCGATGAGGAACGATTGATGCGGGCTGCCGGTGCCGCCCCGGTAGGTCCAGCGGGTGTCCCGGTCGAGCCAGGGAATGTGCAGGATGCCCATGGTGTGCAGGCCGAAGGCCGCGACCAGCACCCCGGCGATCTTGCCCAGGAGCTGCTGGTTGGCGATGAGAAACCGCCCGATGAGGCTGGCGGAGGCCCCCAGGGCGACGAACACCAGGGTGAAGCCGGCGATGAAGCAGAGGGCGTGGAGCATCACGGAGCGTCCCCGCCGGGAGACCCCGGCGCCGGGCGCGCCGGCGTTCACCGAGACGCCCGTCATGTAGGCGAGATACACGGGGACCAGGGCCAGCACGCACGGGGAGGCCAGCGACAAAAGGCCCGCCGCAAACGCCAATCCCATGCTCACCTGCGAACCCACCGTCGGCTCCATTGCGTGACCTCCAAAGCGTAAGCCCTCGTGCCGTCCTCGCACCTTCCCCCGCCGGAAGCTCCCCGCAGGGGCGCGGGAGCCCGGCGTGCAGGCCCATTATAGGTGGGCGAGGCTCGGCCCGTCAACTCGCGGAAGGCCCGCAGAAACCCTGGGGCTCAGATCTCGCGCCGGACGATCTCGTAGGGGATCCACCGGTTCGCCCGGTAGCAGAGGACGCCCTGGTTGCGCAGGCCGCCGAAGTGGGGGCAGAGCAGGCAGCGGCTAGGCGTGATCTTCCGGTTTTTGAGCGGGCAAATCACCTTCGATCCGTCCTTTCGTCGCGCGTCGTCGCCCGGGAGCCGGCCGGCTCCTTGCGGGCCTTCGCCCCCTCCCCGCCGCGGGACGCAGCGCGTCCCCGAGGGATGCGTTTCATCCCGATTCCAGTCTACCATATGAGCCGCTCCCGGGAAAGGGGCGGCGGGCCGCGGCGCTCCTTTCCCGGGGCCCGCCGCCGGCGCCCCGGGTTTCCAGGGGGAGGAAGTTTCCGGCCGAAAGAGAATGCATGGCGGCGTCATTGACCACGAGACGGTGGAGTTGATGCGGCATGCCCGAGTTCCTGCCTTTTCGCGGGATTCGCTATGACCTCTCCAAGGTGGGAGAGGCTTCGCGGGTGGTGGCCCCGCCTTACGATATCTTGAGCGACGAGGAAGTACGGGAGCTCTACCGGAGGAGCCCGTACAACATCATCCGCATCGACCTTGGGAAACTGGAGGAAGACGGCGAGCGGCTGCAGGGGGATTGGCACGGCCGGGCCGGCGAGCGCCTGCGCCAGTGGCGGGCCCGGGGGATCCTGGTGGACGAGCCGCAGCCGGCCTACTACGCCCTGCGGCAGCGTTACACCTTGCCGGGCGGCGAGCGCAAGGAGCTGGTGGGCCTCATCGGCTGCTGCCGGCTCAGCCCCTTTGACCACGGCGAGGTGCTGGCGCACGAGCACACCTTCGCCAAGCCGAAAGAGGACCGGCTGCAGCTCATGAGGGCCACCGCCGCCAATATCAGCCAGATCTACGCCTTTTACTCCGACCCCGAAAAGCGGGTCTCCCGGATCTTGGAGCCGGTCCTGGCGGGGCCGCCCGCCGTCTCGGTGAGGGACGACGAAGGGCAAGAGCACGACCTTTGGGTGGTCACGGGGCGCGAGGCCATCGAGGAGATCCGCGCCGTCTTCGCGGACCGGCCGCTCTTCATCGCCGACGGCCACCACCGGTACGAGACCGCCCTGGCGTACAAAGAGGAGCGGGAGGAGGCCGAGGGGACGCGGCCCGGCGGCTGGACCCACGTGATGATGTTCGCCGCCAACCTGGACGAGGGCGGCATGACCGTCCTGCCCACGCACCGGCTGATCAAGGCCGGCCAGCCGCCGGATCCCGGGGCGCTGGAGGAAGCGGTGGGGGCCTGGTACCGGGTGGAGGCGCGCCGGATGGGAAGGGCGGAGGCGCTGGCCTTCGCCCGGGCCCACGTCGATGAGGCGTCGGGCCGTCTCGGCTGCTACCTGGGCCGGGACCTGTGGGTGTGGCTCACGCCCAAGGACAGGGAGGGCCTGGTGGCCGAAATTCCCGGCGCCATGGCCCCGGCGGTGAAGGCCCTGACGGTGACGGCCCTGCACGAGCTGGTGCTGCCCCGGGCCTTCGGCATTGGAAAGGAGGCCCAGGCGGCGGGCGGGGCCATCGACTACCTGCGCGACGCGGGCCAGGGCCTTGAGCAAGTGGACCAGGGCGCGGCAGCGCTCATCTACGTCCCCGCCCCGGCCCCCAAGCACATCCTGGACGTGGCCCTGGCGGGGGACGTGATGCCTCACAAGTCCACGTACTTCTATCCCAAGCTCCTCACGGGCCTGGTCCTGAACGACCTGGAGCGGCCCGCGGGGATCTGACGCCGCAGGCCTGTCCGAAGCTGGTCCGGGGCTCTTTCCGGGTGTTGACGGGCTTGTATCCCGTCTGATATGATTTCATGAAACATCCGGCCGCGTCCGGGACGCCGTGGGCGCGGCTTAGCCATTTCACCGAGGGGGCCCGACCGTGACGTTCGAAGAGAAGTTCGGCCGCGAAGGGTTTACGTTTGACGACGTGCTGCTGGTGCCGGACTACTCCGAGGTGCTGCCCAGCGAGGTGGACACGTCCACACGGCTCACCAAGACCATCACCCTGAACATCCCGCTGATGAGCGCCGCCATGGACACGGTGACCGAGGCGCGGCTCGCCATCGCCCTGGCGCGGGAGGGCGGCATCGGCGTGATCCACCGCAACCTCAGCATCGAAGAGCAGGCCGGCGAAGTGGACAAGGTGAAGCGTTCGGAAAGCGGGATCATCGTCGATCCCGTTTTCTTGAGCCCGCACCACCGGGTGAAGGACGCGCTGGCCATCATGGAGCGCTACCGCATCTCCGGCGTGCCCATCACCGACGAAAACCAGAAGCTGGTGGGGATCCTCACCAACCGCGACCTGGTTTTCGAGGAAAATTACGACCGCCCCATCCACGAAGTGATGACCAAGGACAACCTGATCACGGCCCCGGTGGGCACCACGCTGGAGGAGGCCAAGCGCATCCTCCACGAGCACCGCATCGAAAAGCTCCCCCTGGTGGACGAGGAGTTCCGTCTCAAAGGGCTCATCACCATTAAGGACATCGAGAAGGCGAGGAAGTACCCCAACGCCGCCAAGGACGACAAGGGACGGCTGCGGGTGGCGGCCGCGGTCGGAACCGGCGCCGAGACGATGGAGCGGGCGGCGGCGCTGGTGGAAGCGGGCGTGGACGCCCTGGTCCTGGACACGGCTCACGGCCATTCCAAGCGGGTCCTCGAAACCCTGGACCGGCTGAAGGCGGCGTTCGGGGACAAGGTGCAGATCATCGCCGGAAACGTCGGGACCGCCGAGGGCACCCGGGCGCTGATCGAACACGGGGCCGACGCCGTGAAAGTGGGGCTGGGGCCCGGCAGCATCTGTACCACCCGGGTGGTGGCGGGCATCGGCATGCCCCAGGTGACGGCCATCTGGGAAGCGGCCCAGGCGGCCCGGGAGTACGGCGTCCCCGTCATCGGCGACGGCGGCATCCGCTATTCCGGCGACATCACCAAGGCCATCGCCGCCGGGGCGGACGTGGTGATGCTGGGGAGCCTCTTCGCCGGCACCGACGAAGCCCCGGGCGAAATCGAGATCTACCAGGGGCGAAGCTACAAAGTGTACCGGGGCATGGGCTCCATCGGCGCCATGCGGGCCGGGAGCAAGGACCGCTACTTCCAGGAGGACGCCCGGAAGCTGGTGCCGGAGGGGATTGAAGGGCGGGTGCCCTACAAGGGCCCGCTGGCGGAGACCGTCTACCAGCTGGTGGGCGGGTTGCGGGCCGGGATGGGCTACTGCGGCGCCCGCACCATCCGGGAGCTTCAGGAAAAGGCGCGCTTCATCCGCATCACTCCCGCCACCGTCCGGGAGAACCATCCCCACGACGTGCAGATCACCAAAGAGGCGCCCAACTACGCCATCTGACGGGAGGCGGGGGAGGCGGGAGCATGGCGCCCGAGCCGGAGCGGGTCCGGCCCATCGACGACAGCCCAAGGGCCGTCTTTCTCATCCTCCTCGCGGGCATGGTGGCGGTGCCCTTCGCCGCGGGCCTGGTGGCGGGGATTGCGGGCGCTTCGGAGTCACCCCTGGCGAAGAGCGGGGCGGCGCTGGTCCAGCAGGCGGCGCTGGCCCTTCTCACCGTGCAGCGGCTGCGTCGCCTCGGCGTCTCGCTCGCTTCCCTCCGGGCGCTGGTGGACGACGCCAAGGTGGCCCTGCAGGGCCTGGCCGGCGGCGCCGGGCTGGTGCTGGTGAATCTCGCTGCCTCGCAGGCGTCGGCGCTGCTGTTCCTGGCTCTCCTCGGCCCGGAGCGGCTGGCCGAGTGGCTCGCGCGGGAGCAGGGGGTGCTGCGGGAACTGCTGTCCAAGGACGCGGGGCCGCTGCACCTCGGGCTGGCGGTGTTCATCGCGGTGGGCACCGCGCCCTTCGTCGAGGAGCTCTTCTTTCGCGGGTACGCGTACCCGGTGTTCAAGCGGCACCTGGGCCGCCGCGCCCTCTGGGCCAGCGCCCTGGTGTTCGCCGCAGTCCATTTCTATATCATTGGCTTCTTGCCCATTTTCGTCATCGGAGTGCTCCTGGCCCGCCTCTACGAGAGGACCGGAAGCTTGGCGTCGGCGATCCTCGCGCATGCGGTGGCCAACGCCGGCGTGGCGATCCTGGTGTTCTGGGCGCAGCGGGCCGTGGGGTGAGGGCCGTCGCCGCGGCGCAGCGGGCGGGCGCGCCCTGCGGGGCGGCGAGACAGGGCACGAGCCGGAAGACGTGGTGAGCCTTGTTGAGTGGGATCCACCATCAGCAGCCTGGAGCAGTGCACCTTGTAGGCGAATGCGCCGTTGACGGCGGGCCCCGCTGGGTGGCGGTAGCCGCGGACAGCGGCTGGCCCGAGCCGGTCCAGCTCCTCTTCCGGCTGGACGGCGTGGCCGTCCACGACGGCGTGGCCAGCGGGCCGCAGGAGGCGTTTTTCGCCGCGCTGAGCCGCTGGCCGGCGGAGCACGCCCGCCTCGGAGAAGCCCTGGCCGGGCTTTTGGGGGTTCGCTGCCGGCTCCGCACGCCCATGGAGGTGGGCGGGGCGTCGCTGCCGGTGGGCCAGCGCACCGTGGTCATGGGCGTGCTGAACGTGACGCCGGACAGCTTCTACGACGGCGGCCGGTATTTCGACCCCGAAGCCGCATGCCGCCGGGCGCTGGAGATGATCGAGGAGGGTGCGGACGTCATCGACGTCGGAGGCGAGTCCACCCGCCCGGGCGCTGAGCCGGTCCCGGCGGAAGAAGAGATCCGGCGGGTCGTCCCGGTGATCCAGCGCCTGGCCGGGTCGGTGAAGACGCCCATCTCCGTCGACACCTACAAGGCCCGCGTCGCGGAGGCCGCGCTGAAGGCGGGGGCGGCCATCGTCAACGACGTGACGGGGCTGCAAAAGGATCCGGAGATGGCCTCCGTCGCCGCGGCGTACGGCGCGGCGGTGGTGGTGATGCACTCGAAGGGCGATCCCCGGACGATGCAGCTGAATCCCACCTACCGGGACGTGGTGCGGGAGGTCAAGGAGTACCTGGAGCGGGGCTGCGAGCGGGCCATCCGGGCGGGCGTCCCCGAAGACCGGATCTGGATCGACCCCGGGATCGGCTTCGGCAAGACGGTGGAGCACAACCTGACGCTCCTCCGCTCGCTGCGGGAGCTCAGGACGCTGGGCTTTCCCATCCTGGTGGGCACGTCCAACAAGTCGGTGATCGGGCACGTGCTGGGCGTGCCTGTCTCCCAGCGCCTGGAGGGGACCGCCGCCACCGTGGCGGCGGCCATCGCCTACGGCGCGGACGGCGTGCGGGTGCACGACGTACGGGTGATGCGGATGGTGAGCGACATGACGGATGCGGTGGTGCGGGGGAGGCGCTCGCCGTGAACCGGGCCTATCTCAGCCTCGGCTCAAACCAGGGCGATCGCTGGGAGTACCTGAAGCGGGGCGTCGGGGGCCTGAACCGGGCTCCCGGAGTGAGGGTGACGCGGCTCTCCCGGGTGTACGAGACCGAGCCGGTGGGCGTCACGGGCCAGGACCTCTACCTCAACCTGGTGGCCGAGGTGGAGACCGGTCTCAGCCCACACCAGCTCCTCCAGGCGTGCCAGGCGGTGGAGCGCGAAAACGGCAGGGTGCGCCTGGTCCGCTGGGGCCCTCGCACCCTGGACATCGACCTCTTGCTCTACGACGGCCTGGAGCTGGACACCCCCGAGCTGGTGATCCCCCATCCCCGCATGCACCAGCGGGCCTTCGTGCTGGCGCCCCTAGCCGAGCTCGACGGGACGCTGGTGGTCAAGGGTAGGCCGGTCCGGGAGTGGCTCGACGACGTGCAGAAGAGCGGCGAGCAGGGCATCGAGGTGTACGGCGACACCGGGGATTGGCTGGCTTGATCGGCCGGCGGCGGGTCACACCTTGTGAAACTCGTCGACCGAGAGGACGAAGACGGTGGCGCCGCCCGACTCGACTTCGATGGGGAGCGTGACCGACGCGGGGATTTCCGTCGACGCTTGGGGAATCAGGCGCTTCCGGCGGACGCAGGTCTGCCGGACGATCTGGAGCACTTGGGAGACCTGATCGTCCTGGACGCCGATGAGCAGCGTGGTGTTGCCGCGCAGCAAGAACCCGCCGGTGCTGGCCAGCTTGGTGGCGGAAAAGTCGTTTTCGATCAGCGCGTCCATCAGCCGCGCGGCGTCGTCGTCCTCCACCACGGCGAGGATCAGCTTCATCTTCCTACCCTCCTTTTCGAGCGGGCCTATCCACACGGAAGTTCCCTATGCACCGGCCGTTTTCCTCTTGGGCGGCCGGGAGCCTTGCGGTCACAGTCTACGGCGGGGCAGGTCCGGGTGTGCCGGCTCTTACAGATGCTCGCGGATGGTCCGGGCCAGCCGCTGGACGCCCGGCTCGATCTCTTCCAGCGGCACTTGGCTGAAGGAAAAGCGCAGCGCGTTCCGGGGGCCCCGGAAGGCGGCGCCGGGCACGTAGGTGACCCCGTTGCGGCGGGCGTGCCGCAGCATCTCCCCGGCGTCGAGCCCCCGGGGAAGCTCAAGCCAAAGGAAAAATCCACCGCGCGGCCGGTTCCAGGAAACGCCGGGCGGCATGGCTTGCTCCAGCGCTGCAAGGGCCCGGTCGCGCTTTTGGCGGTACAGGTCGACGGGAGGCCGGAGCCCGTACCGCTCGAGCCAGCGCAGCACGAAAAGCTGGCCGAGGGTGTTGGTGGCCAGATCGGTGGCCTGCTTCAGCAGGGCGAGCGTGCGGATGATCTCCCGGTCGGCCACGATCCAGCCCACCCGCACTCCCGGGACTAGAGCTTTCGAGAACGATCCGAGGTATATCACCCGGCCCTCCTGGTCGAAGCTCTTGATGGGCGGCTCCGGCTGGCCGTCGTAGCAGAGCTCCCTGTACGCGCCGTCCTCGACCACGTAGATCTCCTTGGACGCCGCGATCTCCAGGATCCGCGGGCGGTGGTCCCGGGGGATGGAGCAGCCCGCGGGGTTGTGGAACGTGGAGACGGTGTAGAGGTACTTCGCGCCTTTCGGGGCGTCCGCCAGGCGGTCGAGGTCGATGCCGCCGGCGCCCACGGGCACGTCGTAAAGCTCTGCCTCGTAATTCTGGGCCGCCCCGATCGCGCCCAGGTACCCCGGGGCCTCCATCAGCACCCGGTCTCCCGGATCCACCAGCGCTTTCGCCACCAGGTCCAGCGCCTGCTGGGAGCCCTGGGTGATCAGGACGTTGTCGACGCCGGCCTCGACGCCCAGCTCCGCCATGTAGCCGGCGATGGCTTCCCGCAAGGCGGGGTGCCCTTCGGTGGGCAGGTACTGCCAGGCGACCGGCGCGTGAGCGATCTCGTCGACGACGGCCGCGATCTGCTCTACGGGGAAGACCTGCTCGTCGGGGAGGCCGCCGGCGAAGGAGATGACTCCGGGAAAGGATTCGAGCACTTCTTTGAGGCTGGAATCGGTCTGGCGCGCCACCCGCCGGGCATACCGGGGCCGGTCCACCTCTACCACCCGCCTTGCCGTACGATTTGAAACTATTATACCCGCGGTGGGAGTCGATGGAAAACCGGCCAATCCTCGCCAGGGAACCTTCCCACGGATGTAAAATTAGTGTAAAATGTCGGTGAACGTCGATCCGTGTCGAAGGAAAACAGAAAAAACGCCGAACCCCTCAAGAGGATGAGGGGTTCGGCAAGGCGCCGCTCTGGTGCCGAAGGTGGGATTCGAACCCACACGGGCGGTTGCCCACTGCGCCCTGAACGCAGCGCGTCTGCCAGTTCCACCACTTCGGCAGGGAACTGCGGCGTCATTTATGGTAACACCCCGGCCGCCGGTTGTCAAGCCGTTCTTGATTTTGCAGGCAGACTTGCAACGTTGCAACAGGAGGGGTACAATGGTAGCTGATGTCGAAATGCACTGTATTTGTTTGGATAGCCCGTTGACGCAGAGAGCAGCTTAACGTATGATAATGGCAGAGAAACCTGACTTTTTTGCCAATTTTACCCGGCGCGGCCCTGCCGGCCGCGCCCGCAAGGTACGGCATGCATCGCCGGAGTGGTCTGGGGTGCCAAGACGCGCCCGGCGTCCACGGTAGATGCAGTAACTTTCAATGCGCGGGTGGAAGCGAAAGGATGGGTCGGTACAGATGCTGTTCAAGAAAGTGAACAAGATCACAGAGTTGCTCCAGCGGGAAGGGGGCCAGGTTTCCTTTACGGAGCTGGCCGAGGTGCTTTCGGAGGTGCTGGACGGCGCGGAGATTTACGTCATCAGCCGCTCCGGCAAGATCCTGGGCCACTCCTTGAAGGGCGGGTTTCCCGCGACCGGGTTTGATCCTGACTGGCTTGAGGCCGGCCACCTGCCTGATGAGCCGGCCACGGCGCTCCTCAAGGTGGGGGCGCTCTCCACGGGCGTAGAGGCGGAGCGCGTCATCGGGTTTGGCCCGTCGTTGATCGCCCCGGCGGTGGGCGGCGGCCGCCGGGTGGGAACGGTGCTCGCGGCCCGCACGGAGGGCGAGTTCAACGAGGACGACTGGGTTTTGGTGGAGTACGCCGCCACCACGGTGGGCATGGTGATCGCCCAGGCCCTGGACGAGGAGGAGGAGGACGAGGCGGAGGGCAAGCGCATGGCCCGCTCGGCCATTAACAGCCTCTCCTACTCGGAGATCCGGGCGATGCAGCACATCTTCGACGAGCTGGAGGGCGACGAGGGCGTGCTGGTCGCGTCCCGCATCGCCGACGAGGCGGGGATCACCCGCTCGGTGGTGGTGAACGCCCTGCGCAAGCTGGCTTCGGCCGACGTGATCGAGTCCCGCTCGCTGGGGATGAAGGGGACGTACCTGCGCATCCTAAACCCCGAGATCCGAAAGGAACTGAACCGGCAGCGGTACCCGTATGCCAAGGGCGGCGAGTACGCGCGGGGGCGCGTCTAGAGCGCGCGGGGTCCGGCAGGAGCCCCCAGCCGAGGACCGCTGCTCGAGAGCTTGAGCCCCGGCCCGCCCGGGGCTCAACTTGTTTCAGGGGCTGGAAGGCGGAGGCCCGGGACGGTAGAGCTCCCGCCCCCGCTTGATCAGGCGCCGCCCCGCCCGCTGGTTGATGGCGTCCATCACCCGGCTCACCGCTTCGCTGCGGGTGTCGTCCTCAAAGAGAGAGATCTGTTGGGTTTCGACGAAGTCGCTGACGCCCACGCCCAGGAGCCGCACGGGACGGCGGGTGTCGACAGAGCCCAGGAGGGCCGAGGCCAGCGCGAAGATGCGGTCGTCGTCCTGAAAGGCCCTGTCCGCCGTGCGGCGCCGGGTGATGGTGGTGAAGTCGGGGTAGCGCACCTTGAGCGTCACCGTGCGGGCCCAGCGGCCTTCTCGCCGAAGGCGCGCGCCCACGTCGGCCACCAGGCTCGCGAGGACGCTCCTCAGGCGTGAGGGATCCTCCACGTCGACGTCGAAAGTGATCTCCCGGCTCATGGACTGCGGCTCGCTGTAGGGCTCGACGCTGCGGTGGTCGATCCCCCGGGCCAGCTGGTAGAGGTGTTCGCCGAAGGCGGGGCCGAACTCCCGGCGCAGCCAGGCCAGGGAGCGGCGGCGAAGGTCGGCCACCGTGGCGATGCCGTGGGCTCTCAGGCGGCTGGCTCCCTTTTGCCCGACGCCCCAGACCTTCTCCACCGGCAGGGGGTCCAAGAAGGCCTGCACCTGGCCGGGTTCGACGACGACCAGCCCGTCGGGCTTGTCGAAGTCCGAGGCCAGCTTGGCCAGGAACTTGTTGGGAGCGACTCCTACGGAGGCGGTGAGCCCGGTGGCCTCGCGGATCGCCTCCTTGATCGCGAGCCCCATGGCGCGCAGCGACGGGTAGAAGTGCTCGCAGCCGGTCATGTCGAGGAACGCCTCGTCGATGGAGAGGGGCTCTACCCGCGGCGAAAAGCGGTCGAGCACGACCCGCACCATGCGGGAGTACCGTTCGTAGCTGGCAAAGTCGGGCCGGACAAAGATGGCGTGGGGGCACCGCCGGTACGCCTCCCGGATGGGCATGGCCGAGTGGATGCCGTATTTCCTCGCTTCGTAATTGCAGGTGGAGACCACGCCGCGGCCGATTTTCGGATCGGCCCCGACCACCAGCGGTTTTCCCCGGTACTCCGGGTGAAGGAGCGTTTCGACGCTGGCGAAGAACGCGTCCATGTCGACATGGACGACGGTGCGCGGGAACGTGCCGGAAGCCATCGAAACAACTCACCTGTGCCGTGATGTAGGTGTATCCTAGCTTCGCCCGGCCGGCGGCCGTCTCCTGGCGCCGCCGTTTGCCTCGTGAGGAGGTGCATGGGGATGAACGTCGACCTCGTCGCCAGCCGTGAGCAAGACGCCGAGCGCTGTGTGCTGGTGGGGCTCGACCTTCCGGGAAGCCCTTGGAACCTGGAGGAGAGCCTCGACGAGCTCCAGCGGCTGGCGGAAAGCGCCGGAGCCGTGGTGGTGGGACGGCTCATCCAAAGCCTCAAGCGCCCCGACCCCGCGACGTACTTGGGCTCGGGAAAGGTGGAGGAGCTGAAGGCGCTGGCCGAAGAACGCTCGGCGGATCTGGTGATCTTCGATGACGAGCTGTCTCCCGCCCAGTCCCGCAACCTGGAGCGGGCGCTGGAGGTGAAGGTGGTCGACCGCACGCAGCTCATCCTCGACATCTTCGCCCAGAGGGCCCGCACCAAGGAAGGAAAGCTCCAGGTGGAGCTGGCGCAGCTGGCGTATCTCTTGCCCCGGCTGGCCGGGATCGGGACCAGCCTCTCGCGGCTGGGCGGCGGGATCGGCACCCGGGGCCCCGGCGAGACCAAGCTGGAAGTGGACCGCCGCCGCATCCGCACCCGGATGGCGGAAATCCGCCGGGACCTGGAGGAAGTGCGCCGGCAGCGGGCCCTGCAGCGGCGCGGGCGCGAGGCCGCCTTGGCCCCGGTCTGCGCGCTGGTGGGCTACACCAATGCCGGCAAGTCGACCCTCCTCAACCGGCTCACGGGCGCGGGGGTGTACGCGGACGACCGGCTCTTTGCCACCCTGGATCCCACCGTGCGCCAGGCGGCCCTCCCGGAAGGCGGCAGCGTGCTGCTGGTGGACACGGTGGGGTTTGTCCGCAAGCTCCCGCACCAGCTGGTGGCGGCGTTCCGGGCCACGCTGGAGGAGGTGCTCTTCGCTGACCTCCTGGTCCACGTGGTGGACATTTCCAGCCCCGACTGGTACGACCAGGCCCGGGCCGTCTATCAGACCCTGGAGGAGCTGGGGGCCGCGGATAAGCCCATGGTGACGGCGTACAACAAGGCAGACCGGGCGGATCCGGTGGAGGTGGGCTCCGCGGTGAGCCGCACGCCCCGCGCGGTGGCCATCTCCGCCCTGACGGGCGAAGGCCTCGACCGGCTGCTCGAGATCATCGGCGAGGCGCTGCCCGAGAGCAGCGTCCGGCGGGTGTACGCCGTGCCGTATCGCGACGCCCACGTGATCTCGTGGATTCACGGGCACGGCAAAGTGCTGCGGGAGGAGTACAAGGGCGATTGCATCGAGGTCGAAGCGGAGCTGCGGGCGAGCCTGGCCCAGCGGATCCAGGCGTACGAGGCCTCGGAGAAGCCCTCCGGGAGTTGACGGGCTTGTGATAAAATAAAAGGGTCAGCTCGAGGGGTGAAAAGGGTGGCGGAGAGCTTCTACTACGGCGGCCAGGCCGTCATCGAAGGCGTGATGATGCGGGGGCAGACGAGCCTTGCCATCGCCGTGCGCAAGCCCAGCGGCGAGATCGTGACCAAAGAGGAGAAGATCTCGTCCGTGACGGAGCGCTTTCCCATTTTGAAACGGCCGCTGATCCGGGGCAGCGTCGCGCTGGTGGAGGCGCTGGTGCTGGGCATCCGGGCGCTCAACTACTCGGCGAGCCAGTTCGCCGGCGAAGAAGAGGAGCAGCTGGGCCCCAAAGAGATCGCGCTGACCCTGGCTCTTTCGCTCCTGCTCACCGTGGGCCTCTTCATCGTGCTGCCCGCGTTCGTCATCCGGCAGATCCAGGGGTACATCGCCAGCAACGTGCTGCTCAACACGGTGGAAGGGCTGATCAAGATCGCCTTCTTCCTGGCGTACGTCGCGGCCATCTCGTTGATGAAGGACATCCGCCGGGTCTTTCAATACCACGGGGCGGAGCACAAGGCCATCAACTGCTATGAGGCGGGCGATCCGCTCACCGTGGAGGCGGTCCGTTCGCACAGCCTGATCCACAAGCGGTGCGGCACCAGCTTCATCATCTTTGTCCTGCTGGTGAGCATTTTCGTCTTCAGCTTTTTCGGAAGGCCGCCGTTTCTGCAGCGAGTCCTCCTGCACCTGGCCCTCCTGCCGGTGGTGGCGGGGATCTCGTACGAGCTGATCCGGCTCGCGGGCCGCAAGGACAGCCCGTGGATCATCGACGTCCTCTCGCGGCCGGGCATGTGGACCCAGAGGCTGACGACGCGCGAGCCCGACGACGAGCAGATCGAAGTGGCCATCCAGTCGCTGCGGGCCGTCCTGCTGGCCGACGGCAAGGCGGCGCCCGAGTCGCGCCTGATCGTTCCATAGCTTTCCGTGGTTGTGAGTGAATCCGCCGGTTTCGATCGCGCGGAAGGTCCCTGCCGCCGGGGCGTCCCCGGGAGCCCGGGCGGCGTACTTTTGCGCGAGGTGGGGGATGCGCATGTCCACCGTCCTGGAAAAGCTCGACGCGATGGAAGTCCGTTACGAAAAGCTGGCCGAGGAGCTGGCCCGCCCGGAAGTGATCAACAATCCCCAGGAGTTCCAGCGGCTCGCCAAGGCTCACGCCGATCTTGCAGCCATCGTGGAGACGTACCGGGAATATAAGAGGGTAGTGCAAGATCTGGCGGCGGCGAAGGAGCTCATCAAGGAGAGCCAAGACCCGGAGCTCCGGGCGCTGGCCGAGGAGGAGCGGGAGAGCCTGGAGCTCCGGAAAGATGCGCTGGAGCGGGAGATCCGCAAGCTCTTGATCCCCAAGGACCCCAACGACGAGAAGAACGTCATCGTCGAAATCCGGGCGGGCGCCGGCGGCGAGGAGGCCGCGCTGTTCGCCGGCGACCTCTTTCGCATGTACAACCGGTACGCGGAGCGCCAGGGCTGGAAGACCGAACTCTTGAGCGCGCACCCCACCGAACTGGGCGGGTTTAAAGAAGTGATCTTCATGGTCCACGGCCAGGGAGCCTACAGCCAGCTGAAGTTTGAGAGCGGCGTCCACCGGGTCCAGCGGGTGCCGGCGACGGAGGCCGGCGGGCGGATCCACACCTCCACGGCCACCGTGGCGGTGCTGCCCGAAGCCGAAGAGGTGGAAGTGGAGATCGACCCGGCGGACCTGCGGATCGACGTGTACCGTTCCAGCGGCCCGGGCGGGCAGAGCGTCAACACCACCGACTCCGCGGTGCGGATCACCCACCTTCCCACCGGCCTGGTGGTCTCGTGCCAGGACGAGAAGTCGCAGCACAAGAACAAAGAAAAGGCCTTGCGCATCCTGCGGGCCAGGCTCCTGGACAAGATGCAGCGGGAGCAGGCGGAAGCCTTGGCGGCCCAGCGCAAGGTGCAGGTGGGAACCGGCGACCGCAGCGAGCGCATCCGGACGTACAATTTCCCGCAGGGGCGGGTGACCGACCACCGCATCGGGATGACCTGGCACCAGCTGAACCAAGTGCTCGACGGTGAGCTCCACCCGGTGATCGAAGCCCTGGCCGAGCACGAGCGGGCGGAAAAGCTCCGGGAAATGGAGGCGTAAAGCCGGTGGCGTCTCCCCGGACCGTGATGGATTACCTGCAGCTCGCGACGGGCCACCTGGACGCCAGCGGCGTGGAAAGCCCGCGCCTCGATGCGGAAGTGCTGCTGGCAGACCTTTTGGGCATCGAGCGGATCCAGCTCTACGTGCAGCACGACCGCCCGCTCACCCGCCTGGAAGTGGATGCGTACCGCCAGCGCATCGCCAGGAGGGCGCGGCGGGAGCCCGTGGCCTACATCACCGGAAAGCGGGAGTTCTACTCGTTGGAACTGAAGGTGGACCGGCGCTGCCTCATCCCCCGGCCCGAGACGGAGCACCTGGTGGAGACCGCCTTGGCGGAGCTGGGCCGCCGCTTTGCGGGCGAGGCGTGCCTTGACGTGGCGGACATCGGCACCGGATCGGGCGCCATCGCCGCGGGCGTGGCCAAAGGCGAGCCGCGCGCCCGCGTGACGGCGACCGACATCGACGCCGGGGCGCTGGAGCTCGCGGCGGAGAATCTGGCTCGCCTCGGCCTTTCCGGCAGGGTCCAGCTGGTCCGGGGCGACTTGCTCGAACCCCTGCAGGGGGTCCTCTTCCACGCCATCCTCTCCAACCCGCCGTACATCGCGGAAAGCCAGTGGGAGCACCTCCCTCCGGACGTGCGGCTCTACGAGCCCAGAGGAGCGCTGCTGGGCGGCGCCGACGGCCTCGATCTCATCCGCCGCTTGATCCAGGAGGCCTGGCCGCGCCTGGTCCCCCGGGGCTTTCTCGCGCTGGAGATCGGACATGACCAGGGCGAAGCCGTGCTGGAGCTGGCCCGGGCCCGGGGCTACGCCTCCGCGTGGCTCGTCCAGGATCTAGCCGGCCGCGACCGGGTCGCGGTCATGGCGAAGGAGTAGGCGGCCATGATCCGGACGAGGCTCCTGCGGGTGGATCCTGCCTGTCCCGATCCCGGTGTCATCGAAGAGGCCGCCATGGTGCTGCGCCGCGGCGGGCTCTTGGCATTTCCCACCGAGACGGTGTACGGCCTGGGGGCCCACGCCCTGGATCCCGCCGCGGTGCGGGCCGTCTTTGCCGCCAAGGGCCGCCCGGCCGACAACCCCCTCATCGTCCACACCCGCTGCCCGGAGGAAGCCTTTGCCCTCGCACGGGCGCTTCCCGAAGCGGCCGTCCGCCTGGCGGAAGCGTTCTGGCCCGGGCCACTCACCCTGGTCGTGGAGGCCGACCCTGCGGTGCCGCGGGAGACCACGGCCGGGCTGCCCACGGTTGCGGTCCGGATCCCCGCCCATCCGGTGGCCCTGGCCTTGCTGGAGGCGGCGGGCGTTCCCGTGGCCGCGCCCAGCGCCAACCTGTCGGGAAGACCCAGCCCCACCCGGGCGGAGCACGTGCTGGAAGACCTCGAGGGCCGGATCGACGGCGTGCTGGACGGCGGCGAGACCGGGGTGGGCGTGGAGTCGACCGTCATCGACGTGACGGTGACGCCCCCCGTGGTCCTGCGGCCGGGCGGGGTGAGCCGCGAGGAGCTGGAGGCGGTCATCGGCCCGGTGCGGGAGGCGGTGCCCGCCGCCGGGGAAGCGCCTCGCTCGCCCGGTCTCAAGTACCGGCACTACGCTCCCCGGGCCCGGGCGGTGGTGGTCCGCGGCAGCCCCGGGGAGATCGCGCGGGCGATCAACCAAGTGCTCGAGACGGGAGCCGGCCCGTCCCGGGCTGCGTTTCTCCTCTCGGACGAGACGGCGGCCCGGCTCGCGCGGCGGCCGGAGCGGCTTTTCCTCCTGGGCGGGCGGGAGCGGCCCGAAGAGGCGGCCCGCCGGCTGTACCGCGGGCTGCGGGAGGTCGACCTTCCCGGAGTCGAGCTGATCGTCATGGAAGCGTACCCCGAAGCCGGCATCGGCCGGGCGCTGATGGACCGCATGCGGAGGGCCGCGGGAGGAAGGGAGATGGACGCCGGCGCCTTGGCGCAGCGCGGCTTTGAAGCCGCCGGCGGAGGCGGGGAGACGGCTCCGTGACGGCCCGCTCGCTGCCCCGGCTCGCGCTTTCCAAGGAAGACCGGCTGCTGGTGGTGGCGCCCCATCCCGACGACGAGCTGATCGCGGCGGGGCTCATCATCCAAAAGGCGCTGGCCGCCGGCGCTCGCGTTCACGTGGTCCTGCTGACGCTGGGAGACGCGTTCGGCTACGCGGGGCCGACGCCCGTGGGGAAAAGGGTGGCCACCCGCCGGACCGAGAGCCTGGGCGCCACCCGGCGCCGGGAGTCGCTGCGGGCGCTGGGCCACATCGGCGTCGACCCGGCGCACGTGACGTTCCTGGGCTATCCCGACCGGGGCTTGGCCGCCTTGTGGGAGCAGCACTGGAGCCGGGAGAAACCGTACCGTTCCCCCTTTACCCTGCAGGAGGCGTCGCCCTACGACGGGATCCTGACGCCCCGGGCCCCGCACGCCGGCGAAGCGCTGGCGGACGACCTCATCGCGCTGCTGCGCCGGCTGCGGCCCACCCTCTGCGTCTACCCGCATCCCCAAGACGCGCACAGGGATCACGCGGTGGCCTCCGCCTTTGTCACCTACGCCTTGGAGGCGCTGGCCGGCGAAGCCTCCTGGATGCAGGGCTGCCGGCGCCTTTACTACGTGGTGCACAAGGGGGGCTGGCCCAGTCCCCGGGGTCCCAACGCCCGGAAGGCCCTGGAGCCTCCCCCCGCGCTGGCAGGCCTGGGCCAGCGCTGGGTGGAAGTGGTGGGCACCACCTCCGAGATTCGCCGCAAGTACCAGGCCATCCTGATGTACCGCAGCCAGATTCCCCCTCTGGGGCGCTTTTTGACTAGCTTCGTGCGGCGGAGCGAGGTGTTCGCCGTCGGCAAGGACGGGGAGGTCCCCCCGTGCAGCCGGGAGCAGCCGGAGCCGCTGATCGGAGGCGAGGCCGCGCCGTGGCCGCAGAAGCCGCAGATCCTGGATGCGGTGGGCGATTCCGTGACCAAGCAGGTGGAGCGGGCCGGGGACATCGCCGCCGTCTACGCGCAGGCCGGCCGCGCTCACCTCTTTCTCCGGCTCGAAATGGCGGGGCGCGTGGCAGGCGACGTCGAGTACCGGGTGATCCTTTCGGACTGCCCCCGCACCCGTCGACTGGTCCTGCGGCTCAAGCCGCCTCACCGCGTGATGGAGGTGACGGGGGCCCGCCCAGAGCTCCTGCGGGAGGTCGTGGCGCGGGCCGCGGGCCGCCGGCTGGAACTGGCCATCCCCGCGGAGCTCCTCGGTTTTCCGAGAAAGGTGTTCGTGGCAGTGGAGACCCGCTCCCGGGGGATCGGGATCGACCGGTCGGGATACCACCTCCTCCACCTGCCCGGCTGGCAGGAGCAGGAGGGCGCTCCCAGCGTGGTCTGCGCCGCCGCGACGGCGGCGGATCTTGCGCCGTGCGCCGCGATCTTCGCGGAAAGTTTCCGGGAGAGCCTGCTCCATCTCTTCAAAGAACCGCCGCCGCTCCGCTTGATCCAGGAGATGTTCCGCCTCTGCTTCGAAGCGGAGCCGGGCGCGCTGATGGTGGCGGTGGCCGAGGGGAAGGTGGTGGGCTACGTGTGCGCGCCGGTCTCGTTGCGGCGGCTGTGGCGGGCCGCGGTCTCCCGGCGCTACGCCCTGCGGTGGCTGGCCGGGTGGCTCCGAGGGCGGCTCCGCCTGGGCTGGACCCCCTTGCGCCTCCTCTTCCTCGACAAGCTCCAGTTCGTCCGGTCGGCGGTGGCCGGCGAGCTCGCGGCCGACGCCCGGATCCTCTCGGTCGCGGTGGCTCCCGGGTACCGGGGGAGGGGCATCGCCACCCAGCTCATCCGCCACGCCCTGGCCCGATTTGCAGCCCACGGGGTCGGCAAGGTGCGCCTGGAGGTGCGCCCGTGGAACGAGGCGGCCATCCGGGTTTACCAGAGCCTGGGTTTTGAGGCCATGGGCACCATGCACGACTCCGGCGGCGCCTGGTCCGTCATGCTCCTGGACCTGCAGGAAGAGCGGGTCTAGAAGGCCGGGAGGGCTGAGCGCTGGTCCCTCCGGGCGGCGCGGACGAAGGACTGTTCGGCCCCGGCGTACCCGCACTGCCGGCACTTCACGTCGATGTCGGGCCGGCCGTCCTCCCGGCGCATCAGCTCCAGCTCGTCGGAGCGGTAGACCGTCTTGCCCGTCTCCGGGTCCTTGCGGATCTCCTGCGCCAGCTTGTACACCAAGTCAAAGGCTTGCCGGTTGGCCCGGCATACAGGGCACAGGTAAGCCGCGCTCACGGCTCCCCCTCCTTTCGAGTGAGAGAACGCTCAACTTAGAGAATGCCCAACGGGCGGAACGGGATAAGCCTTTGCCCGAGCTCCCCGGCACATGAGCCGCCGGTTCCTTCAATATACATGCCAAGGCGCGTTCGGTGCGCCGCTCCATCTCCTTGGCGCTGGGGGGAGTCTCCCGTGGGCTTGGCCGATGTGGTCGCGCTGGCGCTCGCCATCGGAGCGGACTGCTTCTCCGTCTGCCTGGGCCTGGCGATGGATCCGGGCGGGCCCCGGCGAACCGTGCTGGTCAGTGCCGTGTTCGGCGGGATGCAGGCGGCTTTGGTGGGACTGGGGCACCTGGCGGCCGTGGGGCTCCACTGGCTGCTGGATGCGGCCGGCCTGGCGGGAGCGCTCTTGAGCCACTTGCCCTTCCTCGGCCGCCCGGCCGTCGTGCACCAGGAAGTCCACTGGGTGCTCTCGGGGCTGGGCGCCACGGTGCTGGTGGCGGTGGGGATCGGGCTGATCACGGACGGGTCCGGCGGGCGGCGCCGCGACGAGATCCGGCTGTTCCGGGGCCGGATGGGCCTGGCGCTGGTGGGCCTGATGGTGAACATCGACGCCTTCTCCACCGGGCTGGGCCTGGGGCTTTTGGACCGGGGCCTCCTGCCCCACGTGCTGGGCGTGACGGCGCTGGTGGGCGGGGGCCTCTGCCAGCTGGGATTCGAAGCGGGGAGCAAGTTCGGCGAGAGGCTGGGCCGCATCGCCCAGCCCGTGGGCGGCGCAGTCATCATCCTGGTGGCGCTGAAGACTCTCGCCGCCCTGGCCGGGGCGGGACGCCGGTAGAGGGCAGGGATGGGAAAACTACTGTGGAAGTCTGAATGGCGGTGCGGGTCGCGCGGGAAGGCAGGAGACTACCAGCGGCTGGAGGAGTGTGCCATTGGCCTTTCGCGTCCTTTTCGTCTGCAGCGGCAACACCTGCCGGAGCCCCATGGCCGAGGCCCTTCTGAAAGACCGGATCCTCCGGGATCCTGACCTGCGGTCGTTGGGCGTGGAGGTGGGCTCTGCCGGGCTCGACGCGCGGGAAGGCGAGCCGGCGGCGGAAGGGGCGGTCCGGGCGCTGAAATCCCGGGGCATCGGGCTGGAGGAGCACCAGACCCGCCGCTTTGGCGTAGATCATCTGGAGTACGACCTCATTCTCACCATGACGGAGAGTCACAAGTCCAGGATTCTCTTGGCCTACCCCGAAGCCGCCGCCAAAGTGTACACGCTGAAGGAGTACGCGCGGCTCGACGGCCCGTCCGACATCGCCGATCCCTTCATGCAAGGGGATGAGGCATACCGCTCGGCGCTGGAAGAGATCGGCCGCGCCGTGGAGGCGCTGGCCGGCCGGCTCAAGGAGCAGTTGGCCGGCGCAGAAGAGGCAAAGCGAGGCGAATCGGAGTCATGAAAGTGGCAGTCGGATGTGACCATGCAGGGTTCCCGCTCAAGGAGACGGTGATCGCCGCCCTCCGCAAGCTGGGCGCGGAGGTGGTGGACTTCGGCACCCACAGCCTGGAGTCGGTGGACTACCCGGACTTCGGCGAACGGGTCGGGCGCGCCGTGGCATCCGGCGAAGTGGACCGGGGCGTGGTCATCTGCGGCACGGGCATCGGCGTCTCCATCGCCGCCAACAAGGTGCCGGGCGTGCGGGCCGCCCTGTGCCACGACGTCTATTCCGCCCGCATGAGCCGGGCCCACAACGACGCGAACGTGCTGGCCATGGGCGCCCGGGTGATCGGGCCGGGGCTGGCCGAGGCCATCGTGGAGGCGTGGCTCACCACCTCCTTTGAAGGCGGCCGGCACCGCGTGCGTGTGGACAAGCTGAACCGCATCGGAAATCCCCGGGAGGAATGAGGAGGACGGGCATGGCCTCGGTTCACGTCGTCGACCATCCGTTGATCCAGCACAAACTGAGCATCTTGCGAAGCAAGGAGACGGGGCCCAAGGAGTTCCGGGAGCTGACCGACGAGATCGCCCTGCTCATGGCGTACGAAGTGACGCGGGACCTGCCGCTGGAGGAGGTAGAGGTGGAAACCCCCCTGGCCAAGGCCCGCACCAAGATGATCAAGGGCAAGAAGCTGGGGGTCGTCCCCATCCTGCGGGCGGGCCTGGGCATGGTCGGCGGCATTTTGAAGCTGATCCCCGCGGCCAAAGTGGGGCACGTGGGCGTCTACCGGGACCCCAAGACGCTCAAGCCCGTCGAGTACTACTGCAAGCTGCCGGCCGATGCCGCGGAGCGGGAGTTTATCGTCGTCGATCCCATGCTGGCCACCGGAGGGAGCGCCGTCGCGGCCATCGGCTTCTTGAAGGCCAGGAACGTCAAGCAGATCAAGCTGATGTGCTTGATCGCCGCGCCCGAGGGGATCGAAGCGGTCCATAAAGCCCATCCTGACGTGCCCATTTACACGGCGGCCGTCGACAGCCACCTGGACGAGAACGCCTACATCATTCCCGGCTTGGGCGACGCGGGCGACCGCCTCTTCGGCACGCAGTAGCACACCGGCCCGATCGCGAGGAGGGGCGCTGGGTGGGACATGCCGTCTATCTTGAGTTCTTGCCATGGCTGCTCTTGGCCTTCGGCGTCTCCTGGGGCCTGACCCCGCTGGTCCGCCGGGCGGCGGTGCGGTGGGGGTTCGTCGAACTCCCATCCGAGCGGCGGATCCACCAGCGGCCTCTCCCCCTAGGCGGGGGCGTCGCGCTCTTCGCCGCCTTTTGGGTCACCGTGCTGGCCGCCCTCGGGTTCGAGCCCGAGCTGGCCGGGCTGGCGCTGGCCAGCGGCCTCGTCTTGCTGGTGGGACTGGTGGACGACGCCGTCGACCTGAAGTGGTACGTGAAGCTGGCAGGCCAAGCGGCGGCGGCGGCCGCCGCCGTCTCCTGCGGCGTGCGAATCGAATTCGTCACCCACCCGCTCACCGGCGAGACCGTCCACATCGGCGGGTGGGGAATCCCGCTCACCCTCATCTGGCTGGTGGCGCTGGCCAACATGGTCAACCTCATCGACGGCCTGGACGGGCTGGCCGCCGGTGTATCGGCCATCGCCTCGGTGCCGCTCTTTTTGATCGCGGCCTCGCTGGGCCGCTGGGAGGCGGCGCTGATGACCGTCGCTTTGGGAGGCGCCGCGGCGGGGTTCTTGCCCCACAATTTCAATCCCGCCCGGATCATCATGGGGGATTCAGGAGCGATGTTTCTCGGTTTCACGCTGGGCGCCATCAGCGTGGAAGGCGCCCTCAAAGGAGCAGCGGCCTTGACCTTCGTCGTCCCGGTGCTCGCCTTGGGGCTTCCCATCTTCGACACCCTTTTTTCCATCGCGCGGAGGATCGCCGGCGGGAGACCGGTGTACGCCGCGGACCGGGATCATTTGCATCACCGCCTGCTCGCGCTGGGGCTCAGCCAGCGCCAGGCGGTCTTGATCCTCTACGGCCTGAGCGCGGTGATGGCGGTCGGAGCGGTCCTTGCCATCGGGGCCGGGCGGATCGAGAGCTTGGCCGTCCTGGCGGCGGTGGCGGCCGGGGCCGCCTTTTTCGCCCGGTTCTTGGGGGGCCTGCGGGGCTTTCCCACGGACCGCAGGGGGATCGGCCAATGACGGCGATCCGGAGCATGGCCGTGTTCGGGACCCGGCCTGAGGCCATCAAGATGGCCCCGGTGGTCCGCGCCCTGGCGGAAGACCCTCGCTTCGAGGTGAAGGTGGCGGTGACGGCGCAGCACCGGGAGATGCTGGACCAAGCCCTGGCGCTTTTCTCCATCGTGCCCGATTACGACTTGGACCTGATGCGCCACGGCCAGACCCCGCCCCAGATCGTCGCGGGCGTGCTGGAGGGTCTCACGCCCATCCTGGAAAGGGAACGGCCCGACATCGTCCTCGTCCACGGCGACACGGTGACCACCGCGGCCGCGGCGCTGGCCGCCTTTTTCTGCAAGATCCCCGTGGGGCACGTGGAGGCGGGCCTGAGGACCCAGGACCGCTACGATCCCTTTCCCGAAGAGATGGACCGCCGGCTGGCCGGCGTCTTGTCCACCCTCCACTTTGCCCCCACGGAGTGGGCCCGCAGCAACCTCCTCCAGGAGAACGTCGACCCCGGGAGCATCTACGTGACGGGGAATACGGCCATCGACGCGCTCTTCGCAGCGCTGCGGGAGGATTACCGGTTTGAAGATCCCCGAGTGGAGGAGGCCGTCGCCTCGGGCCGCCGCCTCGTCCTGCTCACCGCCCACCGGCGGGAGAACTGGGGCGCTCCCATGGAACGGGTTTTCCGCGCCGCCCGGGAGCTCCTGGAGCGCCACGAGGACGTCGTGATCCTCTTTCCGGTGCACAAGAATCCGGTGGTGCGGGAGCCGGCCTACCGGGAGCTGGGGCGGCACCCGCGGGCGGCGCTGGTGGAGCCTTTGAGCTACGCCGACATGGTGCACGCGCTGAAGGCGGCGGACCTGGTGCTCACCGATTCCGGCGGGCTCCAGGAGGAGGCGCCGGCTTTGGGCAAGCCGGTGCTGGTGCTGCGGGAGACGACGGAGCGGCCCGAGGGCGTGCTGGCCGGGACGTGCCTCAAGGTGGGCACGGATCCTGCCCGGATCGTGGCCGAGGCCAGCCGGCTCCTGACCGATCCGGCGGCCTACGCCCGCATGGCCCGGGCCGTCAACCCGTACGGGGACGGCCGGGCGGCCGCGCGGGTGCGGGAGGCCATCCTCCACTGGCGGGCGTTGGGGCCGCGGCCTGCGGAATTCCGGGCCGGGTACCTCGGGACAAGTGTTGCAAAGGAATAGCCCTTTAAGTATAATGTATGCCGTGTGTACGGCGTGAGGCCGGGGCGGCCCGGCCAAGCCCGGAAAGGGGCCCTGGTGGCGGGCGCCCGGCGCGGCGCTGCCGGTTCGCCGGCGCGGCGGGGAGGCGGCCCGGTGGACAAGGGGTTTTTCGACTTCGCCCGGTACGGCAGCATCGGCATTTCATGGGTGCTCACCACCTCGATCTACCTGTACCTGGGCTACAAGGCGGGCACGTACCTGGACCAGCGGCTCGAAAGCTCCCCGCTCTTCTTGCTGCTGGGAATCGTGCTCGCCATCGGGCTTTCGTTTCGCGCCTTGATCAGCGAAATCCTGGCCCTCACCCAAGAGGCGGACGAACGGAAACGCCGGGGGGAACGGCCCGCCCGGGATCGTGAAAACGGGAACAACTCGGGACCGGGCCGGGCCGGTACGTAGCAGCGGATTACGGTTAAGGAGCCAGCGCGAGACATTGACGCAGCCCAAGGAGATCTACACAGCCCGGCGGATGGTGTCGATCGTCGCCGTCGCCGCCGTCATGGCCGCCGTCGCCTTTGGCCTGGGGTTTGACCGCGCGGCGCTGGGCGCGTTGGCAGGATCCTTGATCGGTTTGGTCAATTACTACTTGATCTATTCGGTGGCCCGGGCAGACGAGGGCGCTGACCGTGCCAAGCTGCAGGTGAAGCTGCTGGTGCGGTCGCTCTCGCGCCTTGGCATCTCCATGGCGGCGCTGCTTGCGGCGCTCCGCTTCGGGCCCGAGTTCGTCATCGGCGTGCTGGCCGGCATCCTCTCCGAGACGGTGACGTACATGGCGGATGCCGTGGCCCTCTTGTTCAAGCGGCAGAGGTGAGGCGTGGATGGAAGCGAAAATGCAGCAGCTCGCCAACGTCATCGACCATCTGGTGCGCCATGAGGCGTTCCGGATCGGTCCCGTGGTGATCACCACCACCGTGGTGAACACCTGGATCATCATGGCCGTCCTCTTCGCTGCAGTTTACCTGCTCACCCGCAGGCTGGACGAGAAGCCCAAAGGGGCTCAGGCGCTCTTGGAAGTGATCATCGAGTTCTACTACTCGCTGATCGACACGGGGATGGGCAAAGCCGGCCGCAAGTACCTGCCCATCGTCGGCTCGCTCTTCACGTTTATCGCCGTGCTCAACCTCTCCTGGTTCATTCCCAACATGGTGCCGCCCACCACGGACCTGATGACCACGGCGGCGCTGGGCATCACCACCTTGGCGGTGGTGCACGTGATGGGCATCCGCGAAAGAGGCCTGGGCGGCTATCTCCGGCACTACGCTGAGCCTACGCCGATCCTGCTGCCCATGAACCTCCTGGAGGAAGTGGTGCGGCCGTTTTCGCTCGCCGTCCGTCTTTTCGGCAACATGTTCGGCGAAAAGATGGTGGTGACCATCCTCTTTATCCTGGCCCCGCTGTTCGCACCGACGCCTGTCATGGCCCTGGGCATCCTCATGGGATTCATTCAGGCGTTTATCTTTACCCTGCTCAGCGTCACTTACCTCGCGTCGGCGACCCAAGGTCACTGACGCCTCCTCGAGCGGGGTGTTTGCCGGGACCCGGCTTTCGCGCCTTGCGACGAGGCGGGATCCTGGATATCAACTGCAAGCGGTAGCTGGAGCGGAAGGGAGGGACCATCGAACATGCATCTCCTCGCAGTCGGGTTGGTGATTATGCTCCCGGCCATCGCCTCGGCCATCAGCCAGGGCTGGGCCACGTCGACGGCGATGAACGCCATGTCCCGGCAACCTGAGGCGGCCGGGGACATGAGGACGACGCTTCTCATCGCCCTCGCCTTTATGGAAGCGTTGACGCTGTTCTCCTTCGTTATTGCGATCCTGCTGTGGATCAAGGTCTGACCGCGTGCGCGGCGAAGGAGCGTCACACCCCGGGTCCGGGCTGCTTCCGGGCCCGGGACTTCTCTATTTTTCTCGCGTTGGGAGAGGTGACGGGGGATGCTCGTCAACGTGGTATTCGCCGCAGCCGAGGCTGGGGCGGCCAATCCGGTGACTTTTGACCTTTGGACGCTGATTTTCCAGTCCCTCAACGTGCTGGTGGTCATGGGCGTCCTCTACTTCATGCTTTTCAAGCCCGTCGCGGGGATCATGCAAAAGCGCGAGGAGTACGTGGAGAACCAGCTCGCGCACGCGGCCAAGTCGAGGGAAGAGGCCGACCGGCTGCTGGCCGAGTACCAAGAGCAGCTGAAGCAGGCGAACGCCCAGGCCCAGCAGATCATCGAGAAGGCGGAACGGGACGCCGAGGAGTACAGCCGCAGCCGCCGGGAGGAGGCGGAGCGGGAGGCGGAGGAGCTTCTCAGGAGAGCGAAGGCGGAGATCGCGGCCGAGCGGGAGAAGGCGCTGAGCGCCATCCGCGAGGAAGTGGCCGTGCTGGCGGTCATGGCCGCCACCAAGGTGATCGGCCGCGAGATCAACCCGAAGGATCACGAAGCGCTCATCCGCGACTTCGTCAGCAAAGCGGGTGAGCGCAATTGAAGCGGCGCAGGCTGGCTCGCCGCTACGGCGAAGCCCTGGGCGAACTGGCGCGCGAACACAACCTCCTCGACCAGATCGAAGAGGAATTGGCGCTGGTCCGTGAGACGCTGACCAGTGAGCCCCGGCTGCTGCGGGTGCTCGAGGACCAGAACGTGACCGCCGAGGCCAAGGACCAGTTGATCCAGAGCCTTTTCGGCAAACGCCTCTCCCGGTACGCGCTGAATTTTTTGCGCCTCGTGGTGAAGAAGCAGCGCGAGGCTTACTTGTTGGATATGATCGACGCCTACGTGGCCTACGCCAACGAGAAGCGGGGCATCGTCGAGGTGGAGATCACCGCCGCGGCCCCGCTCACCGATGAGCAAGCGAAGCTGTTGACGGAGAAGCTTTCGCGCGTGACGGGCCAGAAGGTGCGCCTCATGACCCAGATCGACGAAGCCATTTTGGGCGGCGTCATCGCGCGCATCGGCGACCTGGTGATGGACGGGAGCGTCCGGACGCGCCTTGAGCTCTTGGGCGAGAGCTTGCGCCGGGCGCAGCTCAACTGAGGACGAACGGGGTGAACGCGTGTGGCGATTCGACCTGACGAGATCAGCGCCATTCTGAAGCAGCAAATCGAGCGGTTCGACGCCGACGTGAAGGTCGAAAGCGTCGGCACCGTCATCATGGTGGGCGACGGGATCGCCCGCATCTACGGGCTGGACGACGCCATGGCGGGCGAGCTCCTGGAGTTTGAGAACGGCGTCTACGGCATGGCCCTCAATCTTGAAGAGGACAACATCGGCTGCGTCATCCTGGGGCCGTACCACGACATCAAAGAGGGCGACCGCGTCAAGAGGACGGGCCGCATCGTGGAGGTGCCGGTCGGGGAGGCGCTGATCGGTCGCGTCGTCAACCCCTTGGGCCAGCCGCTGGACGGCAAGGGCCCCATCGTCACCGACCGGTACCGGCCCATCGAGAGCCCGGCGCCGGGCGTCGTCGACCGGAAGAACGTCCACGAGCCGCTGCAGACGGGGATCAAGGCCATCGACAGCATGATCCCCATCGGCCGCGGCCAGCGCGAGCTGATCATCGGCGACCGGCAGACCGGCAAGACCACCATCGCGATCGACACCATCCTCAACCAGAAGGGCCAGGACGTCATCTGCATCTACGTGGCCATCGGGCAGAAGGCGTCGACGGTGGCCGGCGTGGTGGACGTGCTGGAGAAGCACGGGGCCATGGAGTACTCCATCGTGGTGTCGGCCACGGCGTCGGAGCCGGCGCCGCTGCTCTACATCGCGCCCTACGCCGGGTGCGCGATGGGCGAGGAGTTTATGTACCAGGGCAAGCACGTGCTGGTGGTCTACGACGACCTCAGCAAGCATGCGGCCGCCTACCGCGAGCTCAGCCTGCTCTTGCGGCGGCCGCCGGGCCGCGAGGCGTTCCCGGGTGACGTCTTCTACCTGCACTCGCGGCTCTTGGAGCGGGCGGCCAAGCTCAGCGACGAGAAGGGCGCCGGCTCGCTCACGGCCCTGCCCATCATCGAGACGCAGGCCGGCGACGTGTCGGCGTATATTCCCACCAACGTCATCTCCATCACGGACGGCCAGATTTACCTCGAGAGCGACCTGTTCTACTCGGGGATCCGGCCGGCCATCAACGCCGGGATTTCGGTCTCCCGCGTCGGCGGCGACGCGCAGATCCGGGCGATGAAGAAGGTGGCCGGCTCGCTCCGTCTCGACCTTTCGCAGTACCGGGAGCTGGCCGCCTTCGCCCAGTTCGGCTCCGACCTGGACAAGGCCACCCAGGCGCGCCTGGCCCGGGGCCAGCGGGTGACGGAGATCCTCAAGCAGGGCCTGCACCAGCCCATGCCCGTGGAGGAGCAAGTGGCCGTCATCTACGCCGCCGTCAACGGCTACCTGGACGATATCGAAGTGGAGCAAGTCCGGGCCTTTGAGGCCGGCTTCCTGCGGTACCTGCGGACGCAGGCCGCCGACGTCCTGG
This sequence comes from Clostridia bacterium, assembly GCA_002919235.1. Classification (GTDB taxonomy): domain Bacteria; phylum Bacillota; class Limnochordia; order DTU080; family RSA5; genus RSA5. Next base: position 4,350 of record PKEX01000027.1, on the reverse strand, counting down.
ACGAGATCCGGCAGACCAAGGACCTGGGCGACGAGACCGTGAAGAAGCTGCAGGCCGCTATCGAGGCATTCAAGCAGCAGTTCGCCGCGAGCCGGGCTTAAGGCGCCCGGCCGGGAGGTGTAACCGGACATGGCAGGACAGTCGGCGCGCGACATCAAGCGGCGCATCAACAGCGTCAAGAACATGCGGCAGATCACCAAGGCCATGGAGATGGTGGCTGCCGCCAAGCTCCGCCGCGCCCAGGCGCAGGTGCTTTCGAGCCGTCCTTTCACCGACAAGCTGCGGGAGGTGCTGGCCCGGGTGGTGAGCGCCGCCCGCAAGGGGGAAGGAGGCGTCAGCCACCCGCTGCTGGACGTCCGGAAAGAGGTCTCGCGCGTCCTCTACGTCCTGATTACCGCCGACCGGGGCCTTGCCGGCGGGTACAACGTCAACGTCATCCGCCGCTTCCAGTCGCTCTTGGACGAGGAGACCCGGGAGGTGGCCGTGGTGGCCATCGGCCGCAAAGGCCGGGATTACCTGCGCAAGCGGGGGATTGAGCCCCTGCGGGAGTACGTGAACCTGGGCGACGAGATCGAATACGCCGTGGCGCGCAGCATCGCCGCCGAGCTGATGGAGGATTTCACCAGCGGGCGGTTCGACGAGATCAACATGGTGTATACCGAGTTCGTCAGTGTCGTCTCGCAGAGGCCGGTGGTGCAGCGGCTCCTGCCGGTGGCGGAGCCGGAGGGCGAAAGCGACGAGGCGGCGCTGGAGTACATCTACGAGCCGGATCCCGCGAGCGTCATCAACATCCTGCTGCCCCGCTTTGTGGAGACGCAGGTGTACGGGGTGCTCATGGAGGCGAAGGCCAGCGAGCTCGGGGCGCGGATGACGGCGATGCGCAACGCCACCGACAACGCGACCGAAATGATCGATCAGCTAACGCTGAACTACAACCGGGCGCGGCAGGCCGGCATCACCAAGGAGATCTCGGAGATCGTCGGCGGCGCCGAAGCCATCGCGGCCGAATAGGCGCGCGAGTGTGACGCGAGGAGGTAAGGACGAGATGAACGAAAGGGCGGAGAGGGTTGGCCGGGTCGTCCAGGTGATGGGTCCCGTCGTGGACGTGGAGTTCCCCCCGGGCCAACTGCCCGATCTTTTCAACGCCATCGTGATCAACACCGAGTCGGAAGGCCGGACCATCCGGCTGACCCTGGAGGCCGCGCAGCACCTGGGGAACAACACGGTGCGGTGCATCGCCATGGCCAGCACCGACGGCCTCAAGCGGGGCATGCCCGCGGTGGACACCGGCGGCCCCATCTCGGTGCCCGTGGGCCGCGCCGCGTTGGGCCGCATCTTCAACGTGCTGGGCGAGACCATCGACGGGGGGCCGGAGCTCACCGACGCGCCGCGGCTTCCCATCCATCGCCCGGCGCCCAACGTGGAAGAAGTGCTTCCGTCGACGGAAATCCTGGAGACGGGCATCAAGGTGGTCGACCTCTTGGCGCCGTATCCCAGGGGCGGAAAGATCGGCCTCTTCGGCGGCGCGGGCGTGGGCAAGACCGTCTTGATCATGGAGCTCATCCGCAACATCGCCTACGAGCACGGCGGCTTTTCGGTCTTCGCCGGCGTGGGCGAGCGCACCCGCGAGGGGACGCAGCTTTACAAAGAGATGCAGGAGTCGGGCGTCATCGACAAGACCGCGATGGTCTTCGGCCAGATGAACGAGCCGCCCGGCGCCCGCCTCCGGGTGGCGCTGACGGGCCTGACCATCGCCGAGCACTTCCGCGACTCCGAAGGGCAGGACGTGCTCCTCTTCATCGACAACATCTTCCGCTTCGTGCAGGCGGGGTCGGAGGTGTCGGCGCTCCTCGGCCGCATGCCGTCGGCGGTGGGGTACCAGCCGACGCTGGCCACCGAGATGGGCCAGCTCCAGGAGCGGATCGTCACCACCCGCCGGGGCTCCATCACGTCGATCCAGGCCATCTACGTGCCGGCCGACGACTACACCGACCCGGCGCCGGCCACGACCTTCGCCCACCTGGACGCCACCACCAACCTGGAGCGGCGCCTGGCGGAGCAGGGGATCTACCCGGCGGTGGACCCGCTGGCTTCCACCTCCCGGATCCTCACGCCCGAGATCGTCGGCGAGGAGCACTACCAGGTGGCCCGGACGGTGCAGCAGATCCTCCAGCGCTACCGGGAGCTCCAGGACATCATCGCCATCCTGGGCATGGACGAGCTCTCCGACGAGGACAAGATCATCGTGGCCAGGGCCCGGCGCATCCAGCGCTTCCTTTCGCAGCCCTTCTTCGTCGCGGAACCGTTCACCGGCCAGCCGGGCAGGTACGTCCCGCGGGAAGAGACGGTGCGCGGCTTTAAGGAGATCATCGAAGGCAAGCACGACGACTTGCCCGAGGCCGCTTTCTACATGGTGGGCACCATCGACGAAGCGGTGGAGAGGGCCAAGCGCATGGCCCAGGAGGTTGCGTAAGCGATGCTCCGCCTGGAAGTGGTGACGCCCGAGCGGCGGGTGCTCTCCACCGAGGCCGAGTCGGTGATCGTCCCGGGCGTGGACGGCTACATCGGCTTTCTGAAGAACCACGCCCCGCTGGTGGCCGGGATGTCCGTGGGCATCGTCCAGTTCGGCCCCGAGCGCGGGGAGAAGCGCCGGGTCGCGGTGACGGGCGGCTTCGTCGAAGTGGCGGACAACCGGGTTACGGTCTTGGCCGACACGGCGGAGTTGGACACCGAGATCGACGTCGGCCGGGCGCAGGCGGCGCGGGAACGGGCCGAAAAGCGGCTTCGCAGCGGCAGCCCCGAAATCGACCGGGCCCGGGCCGAGGCGGCCCTCCAGCGGGCCCTCAACCGGCTGCGGGCGGCGCGGGCCATATAGGACATCCGCCATGCGTTCCGGAGCGCGAGCCTTCGCGCACCGGTGAAGCGGCTCTCCGAAAGGAGGGCCGCTTTTTTGTTGTCCCCGGCGGGCCCGGAGCGGCGGCGCATAGGGCTGCAGCCGGTTGGGAATCATGGAAGCGAAGCCAAGGAATGGGAGGCGGTGGCATGGAGAGCACGGGGGCGAACGCGCCGGCCCCGGGCCGGGCCGCGCCGTCATTCTTGCGCCTCGTGGGCCGGGCGGCGCTGGCCGCTGCGGTGCTGACCGCGGCCGCGGCGCTGCTCCAGCACCAGGCGGGCCTCTTCAAGGAGGGGCGCTTCCTGGTGGATCCGCTGAGCGTCGCCCTGAAGGCGCGGGGCATCTCGGTGGTCGAGAGCGACATCCTGGTCACCGCCCGCCTGCGCGAGGGCCCGCCCCCCACGTTCTCGGAACTGAAGGCCATCGCCGAGCAGCTGGCCGCCCGCATGCCGGCAGGGGAGCGGAGCCTCTGGTCGGACGCGGGAAGCGGCTACGCCGCCGTCTACGTGGAAGGCGCCGAACCGGAGGGCGGCCGGTGGGTCGCCTCGGCCCGCTATATCCCGGGGACCGGCGACTCAGGGCGCGTCGAGGCGTCCGTCCGGCGGCGCTTCTACGGCCTGCCCGAAGGATTGGCGCGGCTCGTGCGGTGGACGGAGCAGGCAGTGCTGCGGGCGGCGGGCCCGTCGTCGCCGTTGGAAGGGAAAGCGGTCTTTCAGGGCAGGCCCGCCGGGGACGAGCCCAGGGAGCAGCTGGCCGCCGGCCTCCTAGGGGAGCTGGGCGCGGCCGTGCGCTACCAGGAGCTGGCGGGCGACCGCTACGTCGCGGCGGGATGGACCCCAAAGCTTCCCGGACGGACCGCGATCGGGGGACAGGCGGTGAACGTCACGGTGACGGTGAGGCGCCACGGGCAGGGCGAGTGGGTCGAGGTGGAAACGCCCATCTTGTGAGAGGCAGAGGAGGCGGTGACGCGTGATGAAGTCGCGAGGCATCTCCACGTACCCAGAGCCGCTGGCCGGCTGGGCCGAGACGGCCGCGGAAGGCGAAGAGCGCTCTTCCCGCGGCGGCCGCCAGGCGGCCCGCGGCAGCGCGCGGGCAAGCCGCATCGGGTTTTCCCGCTTCTACGGGCAAAAGGTAGTGGACGGGGCCCGGGCGCTGGCCGCGCGCCTCAAGGGGAAAAAGGCGGTCGAGGCGGCGGCCCTCTTCTTGGCGGGGGCGGCGGTGGTCATCGGGTTCGCCTACGGGTGGAACTCCCGGAGCGCCCCGCCGGCGGCCCGGGACGAGCGGGGAACGCTGCCTCAAGAGCAGCTCCAAGAGCGGTTCTTCGACGCCGCCGTCCCCTGGGATCCTGGCACCGGCCTGTCGCCGCCCGGCGTAGAGAGCGATTGGGCGGGCCTGCCCGCCTCCCTGGCGCCGGGCGCCGCGACCGCGGCCCGGGAGGAAGCCCGGGAAGGCGCGCC